>DASTOH010000029.1:0-11456 GCA_035720235.1 Anaerolineales bacterium
AATCGGTAGTTAGGCGGAAGACATCCTACCCGATCATGATCAATGGGTTCCTGCCGAAGCCACCTAACTTTCGTCCAGGATCTCTATATAATCCAAATTAATGGATTCTCCGCTTTCATGGATGATCCGCACAAAATGATCGCCGGGAGACAGTTGCGGGGAACGCCACAAGAGGCCGAAGTCTTGCTCGTGGAAGCTATAGGGCTGATCGTCGATGAGTACCTTCACCGTCCCGAAATTCTTCCCGCGCTGATAGCCCAAACGGAATCGTTCCCCTGTAAAGCGGAAGGATGCTTCATTCCCAATGCCCGCTGAGACATGGAGGGTGCCTTTGTACGCGTTCGCAGTTCCCGGATTCTTCAAAACAGTCCAGTACGGATCATACGCAATATTGGGATCCATATCATCATATGTTCCGGCCGGGAGTGGCTGAATTTGGTTTGGTGTGGGAGTCGGTAAGCTTTCCGTGATCAAGGTGCTGGTGGAAGGAAGTGTTTCAGCAGGTGGTCCGGGGTAAGCAACGGGACTGGTCCCAGTGGCGGTGGGAGGAGTCTCGTCCTGGGTGGGGGTCACCGAGGGAGAAGGAGTCAGCGTCCCCGCCTCCAGGGAGCTAAAGCTGGATGGAATCGCCGTCGGAGGGATGAGTGACTGGCCGAGAGCGCTTGTCAAAAAGATCCACCCAATTCCAAGGATCGAAACGAGGCCAATTGCAATCGGGATCAGAAGTGCACGGTCGAACGAGGGGCGAGGCTGCATACCTGACAAAGTCCTGCCGCGATTGTACCCGCATTCGTTTCATTAAAGGTTTCCAGGAGCATGCCTAATTTGAATGATTGACAATTTGGAATCATCCATCCATAGCTTGAAAAGATGGGGGGAACATCCTGGGGAGTGAGTTTGCCGGAGAAGTTGAAGCAGTCGGAAAGGATGTAAAACGATTCAGAAAAGGCGACCAGGTCTTTGGGTATCGCGGCCAAAGCATGGGAGCATATGCCGAGTATCTGTGTATTCCTGAAGATGGAATGGTGGCGCTCAAATCCGCCAATATGACATATGACCTTATTTTTGACATACTCGGAAAGAGCTTATTCTCGCGCTGTAAAAACTCTCTAAAACCAATCAGCAAAGTACTAATGAAAATCCCCATTTACAAAAGTAACCTTGGGCATTTCTATTAGTAAAGAGATTCGAACCGCTAAACACCAATCTTAATTACTTCTGGGTCTATAAGATGGCCAAAGCACTCACTTTTTCCCTGGAATCACCCTTAACACAACCAAAAACCGCTCAACATCATGTGTTGGCGGTTTCTGGCAACTTGTGCCCCCACGGGGATTCGAACCCCGGTTTTGACCTTGAAAGGGTCGCGTCCTGGGCCCCTAGACGATGGGGGCGGCACAATTGAAGCGGGCGGGATTTTATCATCCCGCCCGGCATCGGTCAAGCATTTATAGGAGCTATCAAGGCGTGTGGGGCTGCGGGCTGGCGGCCTGTGGTTTTTCCTCTTTGGCTCGTTGATTGAGCATGGCCAGCATGTCGATCTTTTCGCGGTTGAAGAGGATGCCGGGGCTTTCGACCTTGAGGTTGGGAATCAGGATGGCGGTCAGGATGGCATCGAAAATCGGGACGAAGTTGCGCGTTTTGTCAGAGATCAGGGTCACGAAATCAAAGCGTCCGGCTACTTCCAGCTTCCCTTCGAGTTCATAGATGCTTGTGGTCAGCCGTGACGGAACATGGCTGACATTCGAATAGCCGCCGCGCACAATGGCATGGGGACCGATATCTTCGCGGCGTGTGGTGCAGACAGCAAAGATATGAGTTTTCACCAGGCGCACCACTTCAAAATGGTCCACCAGTTTGGTGGGCATGTGGATGCGCGCCAGGCGGGCATCGTGGATTTCAAGGTGGGATTTCGTAATGTCATTCAGGACCCCCATAATACCGTTCGTAGCGACCATGATTTTTCCAACAACTCGATACCCAGCCGTGTACACATCGGCGGGCAGGAAACGATAAGTTCGTGGTGCAGCTTCCATGGACTTCTATCCCAAAAGCAAATTATTCCAACATGGGAGGCGGGGCGTTTCGTTTCCGGGGATCAGGCCGTGATGGACGTTTGACGCGGCGGGTGGGGCGTCCGGCTTCCGGATTGAGAAGCATGCTCAACCATGAGATGGCACGTTCATCATATTCGCGCCTGCCACAAATATCGCAGACCCAGGCAGGAAATTTAGGCACCATGACCAGTTCATCCCCAAGCCAGGTGAAGTAGGTGATGTGACGTACATGCATGATACCGGCGGGGCATTCATTGCATGGCAGTGAAGAGGGAATGGGTGCCGAACTTTTTTCGCTCATGTCGTCCTCACCTTTCATTTGACTGCGAATGATTCTTCCGTATGATTGATGATCTTCCATTCGGCAGGCGGCCAGTAGATCAGCACCGACTTGCCGATAACATTTTCGAGCGGCAGTAAGCCCCATTGATGTGAGTCTCTGGAGTCATTGCGGTTATCGCCCAGCACGAATAAATAGCCTTCGGGGACCTTCCATTCACCGAAGTACACCGGGTCCTGGGCGATGTAGGGTTCCTGTAGTTCCTGGCCATTGATGGTCACAACCCCGTCGCCTATTGTTACAGTCTCACCGGGCAGGCCGATGACACGTTTGATCAGATCCTGCCCTTCATCGGCAGGATAACTGAAGACGATGATATCGCCTCTTTCAGGTTGACCAGTCTTGTAGGCCAGCCGGTTCACCAGGATGTATTCGCCATTCTGAAGGGTTGGATTCATGCTGAAGCCATCCACGCGTACGCGTGCCGAAACGGCATTGATGCCAAAATACAGGATAACTGCCAGGACGATCGTTTCGAGTATGTCCAGCGCGAAGCGTTTCCAGTCCTCCTTTTGTTCCGGCTGCGCTTCCTCGGGCTGGGCTTGTTCTTCAATGTGTGTGGTTTCCAAATCGTAAGATGTCTCCGCAAAAGATTATACTGCCTTTTGCCTCTCCACTACCTGCACTTAAGACGGTCTTAACATGTTGTAAGGACGGTCAGGCGGCTACGGGGCCTGGGACTTGTTCTCGTATTTTGACCAGTTGCGAATGAAGGTCGCTTGTTCGTGGGTTTCGGGGGAATGAGGATGGATGTGACTCTTGGGAACAGTACGCCACCACTCAGCGAGTTGACGGAGCGCCTCTTCGCCGGAGCTGCCCCGCCTCACCAGATAACAGCCTACCGTTGTGCCTGTCCTCCCAATCCCTCCCCAGCAGTGCAGGTAGATCTTTCTCCCGGCTTGCAGGGACGCATCGATCGTATCCAGGATCGACTTCATTTGTTGCGGCGTCGGCAGGCCAAAGTCCCCGATGGGGAAGCGGTGGTGCGTGACTTCGACCTGGCGGAGTTTCGCCTCCTCCAAAAGAATACGCAGGTAGGCAACGGTTTCATTGGGTCGCGTCAGGTCGATGAAGGTATCGAAACCGGCTTCGATCAGCGCGTCGATGCGCTTGCGGGTGACTTCGCCTTCGAATTGCGCCGGATACTCCCCTGCCAGCAGGCGATCGGGTTCAACCCAGTAGGAATCGGGAATGGGGCGGTTCATGCTAAGGCTCCTATTTTTGGGTTATTGCATACTGGCACACGTTGTAAATAACCTCGCTTCGTAGCTGCACAAGTTCGGGGAATTCGTAAAAGAATAGAATTTTTTGATCTGCGATGGATGTGCCGGTCGGTTTGGGCCGCATGATAAACTCCGTCCACGATTCGGCGATATCTTCGTGTGGATTGGTGGCAGCATAATCGGTGACAAATTGGTCGGAGTATTTTGTGTAAAACTCGTCAATCGCTGATTGATCTTTTTCCGATAGTAGGAATACCTGTACCCAGGTATCATACACGTCTCCCACCCAGAAGCGATTCCCAAATTCGTTCAAGTATGACTTCTCGATGGCACATTCATATCCAGAGAAAAACTGACCGTTACACTTTGCACGCATTTTATCAAAGTCAGTCTGTTCCCTCTCAAGCCCGTATTCATCTGGGAGCGCAGTCACTTGGTTTCCATTGAGTGTGAGCATATGCCCGTATTCGTGCGCAAGGGTGTCTACGACCGATTCTGGATCATTGAATTCGACCAGGTTGATGTATAGGCGCCATTTACCGTCCAGGTTCCAGATACTGGCTTGGTAGCGGTCTTCTGAACTATCCATATAAACCGCCATGTATGAAACGTGTAGCTCCGTATCATTTGGAAAGATCCCGGTGAAGTAATTCCAGATACGTTGATGTAATTGCGTATCGGTTTGGTAGGGTCCCAAATATTCTGGTACCGTCGGCTGAGCTACTTGTTTGAGTTCACTGGTTTGTTCATCCAGGCGGTAGCGGGCAAGTTCATAGCCGCCCTCCTTCTTGGAAAGCTCAGACCAACGGTTGCCAAGGGGGGCGATCTCAAAATCGGGGAGACGGCGAATGCAGGCATTCAAACAATTCGCGGTTTCGCACGTGGGATTAAGGGTGGCCGTGGGAACCAAACTGATGTTCCTATCGACGACCACAAACAAAGCCATCCAATAACATAAGACACCTAAACAGCATATCAGGAGCAGCGCGCCGAGCACGGCCCACACTTTCCATGCGGATGGTTGAGGTGAAGACGTGCTCTGTATCATTCTTGAAATTCCGCGCAGATATTTTTCAGGATTTGCATCCGCAATTCCTGCAATTCAGGGTATTCATAAAAGAACAGAATTTTTTCGCTGGCAATGGAGCTAAGTTCGGGCTTGGGCGAAAGGATGAAGAAGGTGAAGGACTCTGCTATATCCTCCGCCGGACTGGTGGGCGCGTAGTCGGTAAGGAACTGGTCTTGATAGATATCATAGAAATTATCAAGCATGTTTTCCCGCGTCCTTTCGTTTTCCTCCTCGTCGATTTCCAGCCATTCGGCATAGAAGTCTGTCCAGAAACGGTTGAAGAATTCGTTAATATAGGATCCGGGATTACTGCATCCTTCGCCGGTAAAGTATTGTGGACAGGCCTCGACCTCCTGTTGGTACATATCTGAGTCATTGGGATGATGATACAGGTTCACACTGACCTCTACCTGCTCGCCCGTAAGTGTAAGTAGATGACCATATTCGTGCAACAGCGTGTAGGCGAGCTCGGTCTTAACAGTCGAATCGGCAATATCTACGTTTAGTTCCCATTTGTACGGATTTCGGTCAGCCTGATTCACGGCCGCGAGATAGTTTTCCTTGCCATCTGTGAAGATCGCAAAGCCGTTCAAAACTTCGCGTTGTTTTGCCGGAATGAGATGCGTGAACAAAGTCCAGATGGCTTCATGAGTGACACGATCCTCCTGTTCATCCTCTAGAGCATCCCCAACTTCAAAAAAGAGTGGAGTTTTGAGTTGATCACCCACCACGGTGTAGTGGACCACATATGTTATTTCCTCTTCTGATACTGCTTCATTTCCATGGATGAATCGATCGGTGGAAATCGATTCTTCGAGGATCTTACTTGGCACCAGCGGACAACTGGCTTCATAAACGAGGGCCGTTGGTGTAGGGGAGAGAGTTAGGGTGGGAGGAAGAGTAGGAATGGCGGTGAGGGTCGACGTGGGAGGAACTGGTGTAGGAGTATCGGGAATGATCAATCTGGTAGCGGCGCGGCAGGCCAACGTCCAGATAAGCAGCGTTGAGATTATTAATACAGTTTTTTGATTGCGAGTTAAGGTCATAGGATTTGAATTTTGCTGGCGCATCACGCAAGTGTAGCATGGTTTGGGAAGCTAGCTTTGTCCCCATACGAAATATGTCGGCACATGCAGTACGCGCTCGCCGCGGGCCCAGGCCTGTTCATCCAGGCGCCTCATTTTTTGGATTTCCGAGTCTGGAACGAATCCTGCCAAATCAGCACGGATCACAGCCCATTCCATTTCCCGCTCTTCAGCAGTCGGGTCATTTTTCTGGCCTTGAATTGATCCGGTTTCGATGAGCCTGATTCCCGCCTGAAAAAATGTCTCTGCGAGCCGCGACCCAAAACCGGGATCTGCCCCCTGTTTCTTCAACGCCTCCCGTTGCCATTCACCCAGGATTTTCAATTCGGCGGGTTCATCGATCCTTGCGTAGTAATCCGGTTCTGCCAACGCCAACAGGTAGCCGCCGGCCCGTGCCGCGCGCTTCATTTCGAGAATTGCCTGCAACGGATCCTTGACCCACAACAGGAAATAATGGCAGTAGACGATATCGAAGGTTTGATCCGCAACAGGCAGTGACAGCCCATCGCCGCGCGTCAGAATCGCGTCCGGGGCGTGGATATGGCATTGGGCGAGCGCCACGGGGTCGATGTCCAGGCCGTGAGGCGCCGACGGAGTGGCAAGTTCCTGCAGGATGGCGCCAGTGCCACATCCGACTTCAAGCACGCGGCGCGCCTGGTTCAATCCCGCCTTCTCAAAGAGATAGACGCGCAGGTCGCGCGTCCACGAGGCTTGTTGCAGATAGCGAGCGTGCCAGTTCATCCTTTAATGATAGATCTTTTCCCAATCCTCTTTAAGGAGGTTTCCCGACACGTGCGCAGCCATGCCTTGGGCCGGGAGCACATCACCGTCGGGTTCAACATATAGCCAGGCTTTACCAGCGCCAGTGGGCGTTTCATCCTGTACAGTTTCGAATGCGATCGGGTTTTCTTCTGAATACGGAACCGGCAGATCAAATTTCAATGTGAACTGTAAATCGGTGACTTTTTTTGCCAATTCTTCCATTTCAGTTTTCAAAGACATGTCGGCGGTGCTGATGGATATGTTCTTCACCTCCATCCTAGCCAGCCTTTCGAGTGTGGTATCCATGTTTTTTGCATTCTTCTCGTTAACTGTAATATGTACGGTGACAAACAGATCTTCAGGCATGATGGATTCGAGGGCGTTCCAGGATTTTTGGTTGTCAGGTTGAAGCAGGAAGAGCAGATGGTCGAGTCCGGTTTGCAGCAGGGTCTGCCGGTATTCCGGATAGGCGAGCTTCAGACCATCCGTGAGCAGACCGCAGACCTGTCCATTCTTTTCGGCGTGCGCGATGAGTGTCGGAAGGTCTTCGCGCAAGGTGGGTTCGCCACCCGTGAACGTGACATGTGGGACGCCCGCGCGCCAGGCCTTATCGAGAATCATCTGCCATTCCTCGGTGGTGAGTTCACGGTCCACGCGTTTGACTGGCGCGTATTCTGCCTTGGTATGAGCAGGGAGTCGGTAGGTGAGGGCGCAATCCAGGCGGAGTGGCGCACCGAGTTCAGCCGAGTGGGGCGGAAGCCGGTCAAGATTCAGATAGGAGATGGGATCCAGATCCGGTGTGGAGACCAATGTTTGGATGCGGTCCACAAAGTCACGATAATCTTCGAGAGCGATCCCTTTACTGACGCGATAGCGCGCAGAAATTTGTTTTGCGGCTTCTTCGGGGACGGTCCCTTTGATAAAATGATAAGCATACTCTGCTGCCGTGGGATTGAGGTGCAGGACTGTCGCCGCGTTGACGATCAGGATGCCGGAGCCATCCTTGCGGAGGCGAAGATGAATACGATAAGGCTTTTCATTTTCAGGCGCGGCTTGCATATGATGCAGGCCTTCGGGCAGGGGAGTGACTTTTGAAAAGCGGTCAGCGAGACGATTGAAGATTTTCATGATATCTCTCCAGGTCAGGAGCGGATGAAGTGCGGCAATTCAAAGGGAGTTTCGAGCGCGAGTTCCACGAAGCCCGCGTATTGGCCATTACGATACCACGGCGATTGGTAGATCAATTTTTTGACGCCGTTCTTTTCGATGGTGTATACGTTTTTCTGGCGTGCCGCCAGCAAATGTTCGGTCTTGATACGTGCAGGTTCGGGATGGCAAGCAAGTACGTTGGAGCCGATTAATTTGCGACCGCCCTCCGCTTCGTAGGATTTGGCGGCTTTATCGTTCATTTCAAGGATGATCCCATCCTCGTCACAGACGGTGATCGCAGCGGGAAATTCCTTCACCCAGTCAAGTTCATTCATGCAGTAGTCTCCAAAGAAGGCAGTTCAGGATTCTCAAATTTGAGTGGGCATCCACCGCCGCACTCCCCAACGATCGGACAATTCCCGCATCGGGTCGGTAGGTTTTGCCTTTCGCGCAACTGCACTGACAGCTTGTGGTTCCAGATCGAGTCCCATGCGTCGGTGAGGATGTTGCCCAGGGGACGGTAATACGATTGGCAGGGCAACACATTCCCATTCGACTCGATGCACATGCTGTACAAGGCGGCCGTGCAGCCTTTGACACCCAGGTTGTTCGCGGTGGGGTCGAACTCACAGTATTGCGTGGGTGTGTACCATATGAGTCGTTGTCCGTGCTCGTTTGTTTTGCGTGTGGCGATATCAAGAATGGGCTGCAGTTCACTTTCCTTGAGGCCTGTTCCAACCGTGATGCCGCTGCCAGAATAGATCAGTGCATTCAACCCGATAGTAGGTACACCCATTTCTGCGAGAAAATCCAGCGTGTCTGGAATCGTATAGGCATTGGTGCGGAGCATTGTAGTGTTGGTCATTACGTAGAGATTGCTTTGCAGCGCGTTTTTGAGCCCGGTGATCGTTTGTTTGAAGGCGCCTCTGGCGCGCATCATTGCATCGTGGATCTGTTCGTTACAGGACTCAACCGTGATCTGCACGTGATCCAGTCCGGACTCTACAAGTTTTTGCACAAATTTTTCATCAGCCAATCGCCGGGCATTCGTATTGAGTCCGGTAATCTGTCCATTCGATTCGGCGTGGTGAATCAACTCTGGCAGATCGTTTCGTAATGTCGCTTCGCCACCGGTGAAGACGACATGTGGAACACCCAAAGCCCAAAGCTTATCCAGAACCTTGAACCACTGCTCCGTGCTGAGTTCAGGGAAGTTCCGTTCGCGGGCGTTGTAGCAGTGCGCACAATCATTGTTACAGCGATACGTGATCGCCAAATCCATGCGGTAGGGTGCAGTGGGACGCGCGCTGAACGGCATGTTCATTTCAAGGTCGAGTTCATGAATAGGGCAGGCGCCATCTGGGCGAATTAATTCTTCAAATTGAACGAGGAAGGATGAAAGGTCGGATTCAGCTTGCTGTCTGCTGACCGAATAACGTGCGCGCAAGGCGCGTATGCTTTCCTCTTTCGTCTTTCTTTCCAGTTTCAGCCATGCCATGAACGTGGCCGTTGGATTCAGATGCATCACGCTACTGGCATTGACGATCAATGTGCCATTGCCATCCGGGTCCACCCGGAGGTGGATGCGGGATTTTTCATCCTGGTCTTCGCGGAGGTAGTGGTACAACCTCCCATCGGACTCCAAAGCCCCCAGACTTTGGAGTTTTCTGTTTGACGTCAGGAGACGTTGAAGCCCAGATTGGATACCTTTAAGGTTCAAGGTCATCATTCACCTCATGCATATCCGCAAAATCAAATTCTGCCTGCCAATTCGTCAAAAACTGCTGGTAGTTGCTGAACTCATAAGCTTCCGTCCGATCAATTAACCCGTGCTTCACCGGATTCCAAAAAACGTACCTCAATCGGGTGTAATAATCATTTTCCGAAAGCAGACAGGTATCCCAATAATTCCACCAGACCTTTCGTCCGTTGGCGTTGTCTTCATCGTTCCACTTGCGTGCTGTGAATTTGTGGTAACTGGCTACGAATTTCGACAAATTCTCCGCTTTTTCTGGCGACTTGACGATGGCATGGTAGTGGTCATGCAAGATCACCCACGCGATAACTGTCCATTTGTAAATCTGTGCAGATTTGAGAAATGCTTCTAGCCATTCCGATTTTCGCCTGGCAGACCACATCAAGCGCTCCCTTTGATACGTACAGGCTGTGAGCATGTAGAATGTGTTCGGAAGGAACCAGTGAGGTGGATTGTGAGGCGCTCGTTTGAAAATGCTGTTTTTCATGATCTTTCAACGTCGGGGGACGTTGGATTCCGTTTTCTTGGGCTTCCGTCAGCGCCCTCCACCCGCGCAGGCGCAGGCGCAACCGGCGCAGGCGCACGCACAGGCACACGAACGCCCACTGCCGCCTGCACGACCACCGCTGCTCCTCGGAGGCGGAGGGGGTGGGTTGGTCAAGTTCGTGACACGGCTGGTGAACTCGTTCACGTTGCCAATGACATTTTGCGAGAAGGTTTGCACGCCAGTGACCACCGAGGCGGCAAAATCCGCGCCGGGCAGGGCAGATGACCCTCCACCAGATGAAGGAGTGGACGTTCGCGCGGGTACAGAGCCACCCCCGCGCCAGCTCGGATCATAGCGATGCCACCACATGGGAAGAAAAATCGGGCGGGTGAAGACGCGGCGCGTCCGGTCATCGTAGTCACGGTCAAGCATGGTCCACTCGAGCGCTTCTTCGAACATTTTGCTTTGCACCTCTGGCGTATTGGCGGCCTGCACCTGAGCCCAGGCTTTTTCCATGATGTTCTTGTAGTAATCCAGGGTTTCGCGACGGCTGAAGCCTCGCATTTTTTCCGAGACCGAACGGACGAGTTTAACGGTCATTTCCTGCAAAAGTTTTCGGCGCTCCGCTTTGTTTTTTTCTTTGAAGGCGTTCAGAAAGCTTCGTTCATAGTCATGCAGTTCATCCGGTAGGGGGGAAGCGATCTTCAGCTCCAGCGGGTCACGTGTGACCACCTCTGCCACATTCTTCTTGACCGCGCCAAACAGGATCATCGTCATCACTTTATCGAGTGGCTGCTGCATGAGGATTGCGGCTTCCACGGCGGTCAGCCCGCGTTTGATGCCATGTCCCTCAATCGAAATTCTGGGTGACATGTATTGAAGTTTTCGGCGGTTGCCTGCAATGACGCCGAGGATGGGAATACCAAGAAACATGAAACCAAAAAAACCGAGGCACAATACGCCGACGATCGCATCGCCTGAGATCGAAATGGAAGGCAATTGGACCGTCACAATGCTATCAGCCGGGACATAACTTTTCGGGAACGACGCGCCAAACTCGTATTGTCTTGACGCGTCTGCGTTGGAATTGCGCCAGGTATAGGTCACGCGTCCCTGATCGTCGAACGCTGTCTCCGGTTCGGATGGAAAGCCGGAGGGCACCGAGTGCCAGCGCGGCTCCTCCGGTTTAACGCCGGGCGGCAGGTGAAATGTGACCGTGATATCGGTATTGCCAGTGATCACATTGGACTGAAAGGACAGCGGCGCGAACACGGCGCTGGCGTAGTTTGAATCGTCGTCATCCGGATACAGGACTCCTGAGACGCGTCCGACGTAGACGTGAACTGTTCCTGTCTCCCCCGGTGGAATCGCGTTCGAGCCCATTTCCACCGCAAAGCCATCGCCGCCCGAACCCTGAAAATCACTGGAGACGGAAAGCGGCTGGTCGTTGATATCTGCCTGGATGCTGTTGAAGTCGAAGTTGCCGTTGGGCATGCCCACGTCTACAAATTCGATGGCGTGACCGCTG
>DASTOH010000030.1:0-9164 GCA_035720235.1 Anaerolineales bacterium
AATCACCTGTAACACTTCCTTTTGATAATAGGTGGGATACGTTTCATGACCCGGACGGAAGTAGAAAATTTTTCCCAAACCGCGATGATAGCAACAGCCACTGCGAAACACTTCACCGCCTTGAAACCAACTCAGGAAGACCAATGTATCTGGCGCAGGGATATCAAATCGTTCGCCATACATTTCTTCGCGTGGAATTTCAAAGTAGGGGCCCAACCCGGCGGCAATCAGGTGGCCTGGTTCGACCACCCAGACGCGTTCACGCTCCGCGGCCTCACGCCAGATGAGATTGCACGTGGTGCCCATCAGCCGTTGAAAGATTTTTGAGAAATGGCCGGAGTGCAAAACGATCAACCCCATTCCATCCAGCACCCGTTCTTGAACACGCGTGACGATCTCATCGCTCACTTCGTTATGAGCCATGTGCCCCCACCAGGTTAGCACATCGGTGTCGGCCAGCACTGAGTCGGTGAGACCGTGTTCGGGTTCATCCAAAGTCGCCACGCGCACCGTCATCCCTTCCGAGTGCCGCAGGTGCTCAGCGATCGGTGCATGCAAGCCGTTTGGATAAACTTTACGAACTTCTTCGTGCGACTGTTCGTGTCGATATTCATTCCAGATTGTAACTTTGAGCGTCATAGGTTTACCTCACACTTTACTGGCACTCCATTGTTTGCCGCGCTCGCCCGAATCGCGTCCCATAGTTTTGCCATTCGGAGTCCAACTTCGGGCGGCGATGGATTGGGGATCTGACGGCTGCGCACCGCCAGAAACTGTTCCCATACACCCCGTGACGGCGGCACAGGAATAGGTGTCGGGGGCTGATCGCCAGTATATTGAACAGCCAAAGTCTCGCCCCACATTCCTGTATGCAAAATCGCCTTTTCGCAGAACACCCGAATCTCAGAAGCACACGAAGGGATCGCCTCGCCACAGGCATGAAACGTGACCAATCCACCTGAGGCCAGGCGCCCCATCACCACCGCTAACGTTTCTACCGGACGGCCATTGTGAACGAACCAGGCGGCCACTTCGCTAAAGTCTTCACCGGCGAGATCGGCAATGGTATTGAGCAAGTGTGCGCCCGTGTCGAACAGGAAGCCACCGCCCGAGAGGGCGGGCTCTTGCCGCCAGGTGTTAACAGTGATGGGACCCCAGTTCTGCCAAAGGACGCCACTGATACTGAGGATGCGACCAAATTCGTTCGCTCGTAACAATCGGGAGGCCAATCGCACCTGCGGTGACAGACTGCCTTGAAAAGCCACAACCAATAATCGCTGGGTGCGGTCACGAGTTTCGATCAAACTGTGCGCTTCGGCAGCCGTCATCACCATTGGTTTTTCGAGCAAAACGTCAATGCCTGCTTCGAGGCAAGCCTTGGTTTGATCATGATGAAGGGCATGCGGGGTAATGATAAAGACGGCCTCGAGCTCAGCACCGTACTCAGCGATTAACTTTTGCCAGTCTGGTTGATTGGGGGGCGGGGGCAGTCCGGCCTCGACAAAAACTTTGGCAGCCTCCAGCGCCATCGCCTCGGATGGTTCACACAGAGCAACGATGCGAGTCGTGGATTGCATCTCGAGCATTCGGCGAATGTGATAGCGTGCCATGCCTCCTGCTCCAATAAGGGCCACACGGACGGGTGAAGTCATAAAGCCTCCATAAACTTGTTTTTTTTCGGGTTCGAGAGGCCCGAAGGTGTTAAAGCGCCACGGGTCTTTCACAACGCGATTGAATTTCGATATGCTGGCCCGAGGTAGAGGCCTCCTCGAACGATTGCATCAGATCGAGAACATGATATGCCATCTCAGCGCTGGCGCGGTGGGAGCGGCCCTCGCGAATGGCCGCCGCCATATCGCGGACGCCCAGGCCGCGACTCTCTTCTGTGCGGCCGTTCATCAGCGGTGCCTCTTGCCACTCTTCATCCTTCGCTGACTTCACTCGCACGGGGCCGCCAAATGTATTCGGATCCGGCAGGCTTAGCGATCCTTCTGCACCATAGATTTCGAGGCGCGGCAAGTTGGCCGCCCATACATCGAAACTCGTGATCACCGTAGCCACCGGACCACCCACAAAATCGAGAACGCCGGTCACGTGGGTTGGCGTATTCACCTTGATCTTTGTGCCAGCCAGCGGCTGACTCGTGATCAACCGTTCCGGAAATGAAATGCGAGTCGAGCCGGTCAGTCGTCGAACCGGGCCAAGCATACTCACCAGGGTCGTCAGATAATAAGGCCCGATATCAAACATCGGCCCAGCGCCCGGCTGGTAAAAGAAATCTGGATTCGGGTGCCACATCTCCATGCCACGCCCGGTCATAAAGGCCACCGCCGCGACGGGTTCGCCGATCAGGCCGTCGTCCAGCAACTTGCGACACGTTTGCAGACCCGCGCCCAGGAAGGTGTCCGGCGCACAACCGACTCGCAGGCCTTTCCGCCGCGCCAGCTCCAGCAATTGCGCGCCATCCTTGCGGTTGGTGGCCAGCGGTTTTTCAGAATAAACGTGTTTCCCTGCGTCCAGGGCTGCGCGACTGATCTCCGCATGGGTGCTCGGAGGCGTCAGGTTGATGATCAGCTCAATCGAAGAGTCAGCGAAGACTTTGTTGAGAGGCCGGGCGGTCACCCCAAATTGTGCCGCTTTCGCTTCAGCGCGACTCATATCCATATCGGTACAGGCCACGATATCTAGGCCAAATTCCAGACAATTTTTGAAATAGGTGTCGCTGATGTTGCCGCATCCCACAATGGCCATTCTAGTTTTTGTTTCCACGCGCTAATCGCTTTCCGATCAAGTATTGATAACTCTTATCGACCGCTTCCAGCATATCGGTCGCACAGTGATCGAGTTCCACGATCAACCACTCGGTCGATCCAGTCCCGGCTGCGATCACGCCCGGAATATCAACCACACCCTCGCCAAGGGCCGTCATTGGCGCTTCGATCTGACAGGTTCCATCCTTGATGTGCAGGAGAGGCGCGCGCGAACCCAGGCGGCGGACCACATCTACCGGGCTTTGTCCGGCGGTTTGTACCCAATACACGTCGACTTCAAGGAATACGTCAGGGGAAAGGTGTTCGAGCATGACGTCGGCAGGGATGCGGTCCTCCACTCGCTCGTACTCAAACCAATGGTTATGATAACCCACTTGAATGCCATGGGCTTTTGCCACCGCGGAGGCCTCGTTGAGCGAATCGCAGACCTTCTTGATCCCATCGACGGACTGAAACAGTTCCGTCGGCTGCCAGGGCAGAATCAGGCGTTTGCAATTCAGCGCGCCCATAGTGTCAATGACCTCCTGCTTCTGGTCGCCGAGCGGCAGCAGGCTGTGGGCGCTGGTCACAGTCAGGCCCAGCTCATCAAATAATTGGGCGGCCGAAGCGGGTGAGTCGCCAAACATATTCGCGGTTTCCACACCGAGGTAGCCCAGGTCGGCGACTTTGCGAATTGTGCCTTCATAATCCTGTGCTAGGAGATCGCGCAGCGTATATAGTTGTAGAGCAATGGGGTTTGTCATCGTTTTCTCCGTGTGATGGATGTGAATCAGGTCTGGTTATTGTACACACGAACTCGCTACCATTGTATCTTTTCATAGGCACCCATGTCCTTTGCCGTATGAATGTATGGATGGATTCACCCCTTCCCAACGCGTGGGAGGGGTGAAAGCTGAAGCGAATCCTCACTGGCTAGTGGATATAAGGTTTGAGAATCTCACGCGAGAGATAAAAGCCTCGCTTGACCAGTTCCTCGTCACCTTCAAAAACGCGGTCCTCATGCTCGATGCTGGCCACAATATCCTAGTGTGCAGCCGTGAGTGCGGGAAAGAACTTGCCCAATCGACATCACCAAGGCCGGGTAAGCGCGGAACCTGCCAGCCCATGCCCTGAGACAGTACTCCATTGATATAAAGACCTTTTACGTTTCACTTTGAATACAGCACCTCCGCGCCTTTGCCTTGTTGAATAAGCGGCACGTAGGTTTCGAGTTCTTGTTGCACCGCCGGATCGGTGAGATCGATCGTCTGCTTGCGCTCGGCGGCCATGTAGCCGGCCATGCAGAGCTTGGTGATTTCGAGGCCGTAGCTCAACGGCAGCATGCCATCTTGACCTGCAAGAAACGCGTTGGCGGCATCCTCGTTTTCGTCAGTGTAGCCGTATAAATCCGCTTCGTTGTATTGCACCGCGAGCAGGCCGCGCGACGCGGTTGCTTTCTCCAATGCCGACTCGGCATCAGCCACGGCTTCGGCAGCGGCGTCGCCGATAAAAATTTGCAAAGTGGAATTGAGTGTATTCACTTCAAACGCATAACCGGGGCCCATACCGTCCATGAACAAACGCAGACCCTGTTTTTCAAACATCCACGAATCGGTAAATTGCGCTTTGACGGTCTGGCCGGTTTCGGGGTTTTTGAACGTCACGATGCCAGTGGCGAAATCTTCTGCCGGCGTTTTGCTGTAGTCTACGCCCGTTTTTTGCATCAGTTTTTCGCGCCAGTATTTTTGTCCCCATTTCAACAACGAGCAATCTGCGGAGATGGAGATCGGTTGCAAGAAGGTCAGCGGCTTGCCGGGCGGTGTGAGACAGTGCCATCCGGCAGCAATGCTGTGACAACCCATGTCCGACAGAACGCCACCACCCTGCCGCACGGGATCCCAGAACCACGGCTCGTGCGGGCCACCATGTTCTTCGGCAGAGCGGACGAGCACGAGCGGGCCCATGGTTTTCTGCTGCGGCGCGAGTTGCTGCAATTGCGTGCGAATCGGCTTCATGAAAATTTGATTTTCGAAGTAAGCCGTTTTAAGTTTGGCTTCATTCGTAAGCTCAATGATACGTCGCGCTTCCTTCACGTTGCGAGCCAATGGCTTTTCGCAGATCAGTCCTTTCAATGCCGCGCCTTTCTTGACGGCGTCGACGATTTGCTCCATGATCTCGACGCGCGTGAAATTAGGCGAATAGATGGCAATTGCATCCACATGTTTGGCCATTTCAGCGACATCGGAATAAACCGTTCCCTCGCCGAGCCCGTGTTCTTTGATCATCTTCGAGAAAGACTGGGCTGAAGCCGCAGTTCTGGAAACAACGCCGGCAATTTCGATGTTTCGCACTTGCATGATGGCGCGGGCATGGAACTTCGCAACGAAACCTGCGCCAATCATTCCGAGCTTGAGAATTTTTTGCATGTATATTCCTTTCATTTAAGTTTTATTCAGTAAACTCTGATTTTCGGCCAATCTTTTCAATACTCTAACCCTGAAATTTCAGGATAACTTCTTCTCGCATTCGATTTTGCATTTTACTCCCCGCAGCCTCTGCATTGGGTGGCGGAAGATATCTTCGATTCTCTGCTACTGGACGAGTTTTCTTTGACAAGAGTATAAATCTATTTCTCTGCGCCAAGTGTATGAGCGCCTCGGAGTTCCTAAGAAAAACTCCACCGACCGTCGAATCGCCAATAACAAATATAGCTCTTCCATCTTTCTGTTCCGTTTTCTCTTTGGTGCTTCCCAAAAGGCCAAGGACCTGGATGGTGTTGCGACGCAAGCCTTCGATATGTGCTGGACCGATAGAGCCCGTTCCTGCCACGCCCACGCCGATGGTTTGTTTTGTAAGTTGTTTCGTCATGATGTTTTCCTTTGGCTCGCTCATATGTCCCTGACCCTGCCGGGGAATCAGGATTGGGCGTCGAAAGCAGCGTACCTTCCTTCATCCGCTTGAAATCATCAATCAAGGATGATTGCGGTGGCAGTCGCACCAGAGCGAGTAACACCCGCGTCGATCACATCCAGGTGTGCCCGCAAGGTGCGGACGCCACCCGCAGCAGGGCAGTTGAACAGAGCCAGTTACTTTCATTTTACCTCCGCTGAAACATGACCATAGGTCTCACGCACGATGAGGTGTGGACATGAGACTTGCACTCGCTTCGTTCGCTTTTGAAATGGCTGTCTCGCGTGGTATTCTGCAGACTATAGGCAGTCGATCAGGCCGTTCGATTCACTATTTTCGAACACAAGTTGGCGGGGGACGCAGCATCAGGAACTCTGGATCCCGGTTATTTTGCAGCAAGAGTGACTCCCACCGTCCCGTCTTGCTGCGCCACTAGAGTCCCCGACACTTGCACCTCCCTGACCCCGGACCGTCAGGGACAGGTGTGGCGCAAGTGCAGGTGAGTGCAGCGAGTGGGAGGCGAGACACCCCTCCGCGGGAGGGGGTGTTCCGCTACTTCAAGGGGGCTCACGTGCGCTCGAGCGGAGTGCACATCTCGCAAAAACACAGAACTTGCGGAGAGATCTAACCTCCAGCTCCATGCGTATGCCTCCATAGAGGAGCTGCTTGCAAACAAAGGCTCCTGGAGGTGATGCGATACATTCATGAAAAAACTTTATATGACATTTGAGCATCCCCCTTCGTCTTACCAAGGAGTATCAAAATGAAAAAGTTTTCCACAGCCGTGCTAGTCGTTATCATGCTTCTGACGTTGACCCAACCTGAGTCGTATGCCTCGGCGGACGGGCCGGTTGGCGCCGATTGTACAGATCCTCCGAATCTGGTGCCAATGGCTGATCTCAGGAACTGTGATCTCAGCGGGAGGCAGATGGCTGGCGTCAATTTATTTAGTGCAAAACTCAGCGGCGCAAATCTCAGCAACGCAGATCTCAGCGGGGCAGATCTCAGTGGCGCAGATCTCGCCAACGCAAATCTCAATGGCGCCATTCTCGATAACGCCAGCCTGTTTACCACGAATCTGGTTGCAGCCACATTTGATAACGCAAGCCTGCGGAATACCAATCTGGATGATGGCTATGCTCCCGGAGGGAGTTTCATCAATGCGGACTTGCGCGGTGCGAATCTCTATTTCGCCTTCTTTCGTGACGCTAATCTCAGCGGCGCCAATTTTAGCAATGCCTATTTGAATAAATTCGACGTAGTAGGCTCGATTCTGCAAAATGCCATCTTTACAGGTACCGAATTATTCGATGTGGACATGCAGAATACTGATTTACGCGGTGCAGATCTAAGCTTCACCACTCTTTCATACGTGTCCTTGAACAATGCCGATCTGCGGGATGCGAATCTGCTCGGCGCCGAGCGTCGGTTCGGCACCACCAACCTGAGCGGCGTCATCTGGGGCAACACGACCTGCTCAGACGGCAGCAACAGCGACGATAATGACGGCGATAATTTCACCTGTGAGAGTAATTTTCTCGGCAATCAACCGCCGACTGTTTCATTGACGTCGCCGGCCGACAATTCAACGGTAAACAAAGGCGCCACGGTGACCATCAGCGCCACTGCCGCAGATCCTGATGGATCCGTGAACTTCGTCGAGTTCTACGCAGGAAGTACGCTGATCAACACGGACGGGGCCGTACCCTACAGTTTTGACTGGAAGCCACTGGTTACCGGGACCTTTGTTCTTACGGCAAAGGCTTATGACTTCGATGGGGGTATCACTACGAGCCAACCCGTGACTGTGAATGTCGTACCAGCACCCACCAACGTGCCGCCCACTGTGACGATCACTTCACCCGCCAATAACGCAACGGTTAGCCGTTCATCGGGCACTATAATCAGGGTAAATGCAGGCGATTCGGATGGCACCGTTGTAAAGGTGGAGCTTTACGTCGGCAGCACCCTGCTGGGTACCGACCCATCCACCCCCTATAGCTTTTTCTGGAGTCCGTCCGCCCGTGGCACCTTTACTTTAACCGCCAGGGCTTATGATGATGATGGTGCAGTGACGACCAGCGCTCCTGTTACTGTACGCGTGAAGTAGTTGATCTGAGATCAAATTCTGCAAGCAACAGCCCTGTTGCTTGCAGAATTTTTTGATCCGCTCATTCGAACGTCCGCCTGATTTGCCGAGCAAATCACGTATGCTGCCGGGGTGCGAATTTGTAATTAAAAACCCATTGTGCAACTCTTTTCCTCAACCCATGTTCTGGACGCTGACACCTGCACTCCCCGGCACTTGCGCCCGGGGCAAGTGTGCGCCCGGTGCAAGTGAAAACGCTGATTTCGCTGATTCAAGAAGAAAAAATCTGCGTTTCTCTGCGCGCTTCGCAGTCTGCGTCCCGCAAAAGCGAAAGAGGGAGTCGCACATTAGGTAATTAAAAAGATCCTGTTTTGACCAGGGTAACAAAGTTTAGCGACTCTGCCAGAGCAACCACAGGCTGGATAAGATCAACAGGACGACGATGATCCATTCAAACGCTGACGGGCTGAGACGTGTGAGCATCATCCGGGCGACCCAGATACCGACCGGAATAAACGGGAACACCCACCATAGGGAAAGCAGTAACGGCAGGTCGAGGACACCTGTATAGAGAAAGCCCGGCACTTTGATGAGATTGAGCAACGCGAAATAGATTGCCGTCGTGGCGATAAACGGTCTCGCCTTTAACTTTTGCAGTAACAGGTACGAACTAAATGCCGGACCACCGTAATTGAACATACCAGAGGCTACTCCCGACAATAAGCCTGCTGCCGGAGCATGCCAGGGTCTCGGCTGATACCGTAGCGCCTGAATCCGATCGCTGACGAACTTATAGGCCACCAATCCCAACACAAAGATTCCCAGGATCATTCGCAAGCCGTCTGGCGACACCGCGGAAAGCAGGAACGTACCGGCTAAGGCGCCTACGATTCCGGCCGGTAGCATCCGCTTGACCAGATCCAAGTCCCACTCTTTCCAATACATGGAAATCGCAAATACATCGCCGACCATCAACATGGGCAGGAGCACTCCAACGGCCAATGCCACAGGCAACACCAACGCTAAAATAGGCGTAAGCAATGCTCCCAAACCACTAAAACCCCCTTTTGCAAAGCCAATCATAAAGCCGAGGATCGCGATGACGACGGCTACATAAACGGCATTTTGATCAGTTGCTAGCATGGAGGATAAGAGAGCTGGGTGGTTTTTACTGAATTTGTAGAAGCATATCTACAAGTCATCTCAAAGCCATGTCACTCTGAGGGAGCGCTCCTACGCGACCGAAGAGTCTCGCACTTTCCAGAGTAGAGATCCTTCGCTTCGCTCACACCGTCCCGAAGCGGTGTCCTTCGGGAGGATGACATGACTCGGTTGAGTTATCTACTCTGAGAAAGCCCTGAGAGGTGGACGGCTCCTCCATCTAAAATACCCACTGCAATAAAAACAACGCCGCC
>DASTOH010000031.1:0-74692 GCA_035720235.1 Anaerolineales bacterium
GTGCATCAGGATTGGCCTCGCCCAATTCCCGCCAAAACATGGAAGCCGGCCAATCCACCGTAGCAATATACCCACTTAACAATACATCCCAATCCGGCGTTCCCCCTGTCAGCGCTTGGTCCCAACCAGGGCCCAGGTCAAAGGGATGCCCGGGAATCTCGCGCATATGATAGCAGTCTCCGCCAAGCAGATGTTCCAGTGCGAGCTTGAGAGAATGTGTACCTGTGCGCGGCAGGCCTGCACCTATAACTCTAAGATTCATTTCAGCCACCTCGCAATTGTGAGGATCTTTCTGAAACAAGTATACATCCTCAACATCTTTTTGAGGAAAAGACCCTAAGGGTCTCCTTTGCCATCAAAATGGGCGCCTCAAGCACAGATTTCCTGCAAATGCTACATCGCATCTCTGCAGAAAAGACCCTTAGGGTCTCAGCTTTGGTGTCCCCTGGCGGATGCGCTCCTTAGCCCCTCCCGCCGATTCACTGAACATATCCTCCACCCACCACGTGATCCCCGCTTCTTCCCACGCCAGAAGCTGTTCCTGCGCCTGGGCCTGGCTCAAGCCGGATGTTTTGCCGATCACCACGATGTCAAACGGAGTCGTCAGCGTGCGGTAGGCGGTGATGTAGGCTTTCATCTCACGAATATCTGCCGGATTCGCCGCTTCCCATTGTCCCTCTGCATTCCGCTTTTCTACGAGCACGCCATCACACTTCATGGCGCGCTGCATGGATTTCTTGTGAGGCCACAGCCCCGGCACCCAGAGTGGAATGCGCGGCTGCTGCACCGGCTTTGGTGGGTAGTGCTGCAAATCCATTTCGGTCAGTTTCAGGTGATAGTGCTTGCCATCGTAATCGAATTGTTTGCGCTGGTAGAGCAAAGTCAGGATGTCGATACTTTCATCCAGCATTTCGACGCGGGCCTTCGTGTTCGTCACTTCATCCGGAAAACTGTGCCAGCCCATCCACACCGCACCCGCGCCCAGACCCAGGATCAGGCGCCCATCTGAGAGATGATCCAATGCCAGCGATTCACTGGCCACTTTCCACGGCCGTCGCAGTGGCATGGGGATGATCATCGTTCCCAGTCGGATTCGCCGGGTGACCATCGCGGCAGCCGCCAGCGCGATCATCGGGTCCTGACACCAGATCGCGTCGCCCATAAAGCATCCATCCCAACCGGTTTCTTCAGCCAGCTGGCATAGTTCCGCCGCTTCACGCGCAGAGACGTATGGCAGCGCCAGACCGAATTTCAATCCTGTCATGTTTTCTCCTGTGATTATCTGAAAAAATCATATCGCATCCCCAATTCGATTTCATGTGTCAAATGTCATAAAACCTGGCCAGGGTGATTTTCTCAAGCACAGCCAGAAAAATCTCCAGACTCTCTGGTCATTTCAAAGTTGCTCAACATGTTCGTATCTTGGAACTCGAACACCTGCGCTCGCACCAGGTGCAAGTGTACGAATTTGCGAATATTCAAAACCAGGAGATCATTTTACGCGCCGTGCAATGGAGCTAAGCCCGCAGGCGCGGTGGGATGGGCTGCAGGATTTTGCAGCGTTCGGGGGTCAACCGGTTCAGCAGCTCCTGTGAGTAGGTGTAACCATATCGGGTGTTGCCCCAGGTGGGTCCGTATCGGTAGATGACCACCCGTCTCTCGCCAGGGTTGGTGCGCGAGGAAGCGCCATGCGACAGCGCATCTACGAACATCAGCGCATCGCCCGCGTTGAGTGATACTTCGACTGCGCCCTCCATCGCATCCATCTGTCCGCGATCATCCCACTCTTTCTCTTTCAACATATCGGGGTGGGCAAAATTTGACTTGTGGCTGCCAGGGATGACCATGGTGCCCCCATCGCCGGGACCGATGTCGGTGAGCGCCAGCAGGATATTTACCTGGCCGCAACGGAACTGATTGTTGACGAAGCGATATTGATTGCGCACCACGCCGTCATGGTTCCCGGAATGGACGGGGAAGAACCCTCCCGTCCGGCGGATGGAGGCGAAGCATTCGTCGATATACAAACCTTCCACATAACTGCCCTTTTCGCCGCAATATCGCAGCAGGCGGTCGTGCCAGGCGGGATGGTCGATCAGCTCCTCGAACGGCTCGCCGCCCTCGATGATGTTCTGCAGCTCCATCCCGGCATTCGCATTGTTATCGAATCGCTGGACATTCCCCCGCCACTCCAGGTACTCCATATCGAGATAGGGATCGATCGCCCGGTTCAGCCGCTCCACCAGGTCGGGTGATACAGCCTTCCTGAGGAAGATATACCCACGCAGATCAAACAGATAATCCTGTATATCGAAATCGTAGCTCATTTCATTTTCTCCTGATCGCTGATGTTTTCGTTAAGGTGATTATAGTTTTCCTGGGAATTGCTTGCAATAGTTATGGGGAGTGTATAGCATCAGAAACACAACGTCATTCTGAGTGAGTGGCGCTGAGGCGCCACGAACGAAGAATCCCCGGGAATTTGCGCCAACTGGCGCAAATCCCGGAAGACCCTTCGGGGAGTCATCCTGAGCGAAGACGAAGGGCTCAGGGTGACATGCCGTAGAGGCTCCTCGAAAATTTCATGTTCCGATCGGGAAAATTTTGTAGCAAAGATACTCGCCAGTGGGACCCATCGGTTCGTCGTATACGAACATCGCCAGTTCTCTGGCCGTAAATCGCAGGTTGATTCCAGGATCTGGAATTTCACTGTAGAACTTGCGATATACATCCACGGGCTGGCCACCCATCATGACCGTCATATGAAATTGATATTGCTCTCCGTCGAAGTCTGCGGGCGTATGCCCAAAGCGCTGGTTCAACTCGTCATTTAACCGGTTATGCAAATTGCGCAGCTCTGGTGTTTCCTCAACGTCGATCCAAAGCAGGCCATAGGCCGTTCCTGCAGCTGACACCGGTATGACCTGAAGGTCGGTCAGCGTCACTTCCAACGGCCGGATGGAACCCGCCAGTTCCGCCATGTACTCTTCCAGCGCGGGCAGATCTTTGATACCGAACGGCTGTTTGAGTGAAACATGCGGCGGCAGGGAGGCGTGGCGCGTCCCTGTTCGATATTTCTGGTGCATCTCCCAGGAAAGTTTCCGGACAAGGTTATGGATCACGTGATTCGCGAGCAGAGCAAAAGCTGCTTTCATTTGTTTTCACCTTCCCGGAAGCGAAACGTCGGCCACCAGCGTTTTACCTGGCGGCAGTACTCCGCGTATTCGCTTCCGAACGTCCTGAGTAAGGTGGGCTCCTCATAGAACAACACAAAAAGGTGCGAGGTAAGCAGGAAGATTCCGGCATAACTCAACAGGAAAAGCGACTGGTAGAAAAGCGCGGCCCCTGCCAGAGCCAGTCCGGCACCGATGTACATGGGATTTCGCACGAAACGATAAGGACCCTGCCTGACCAACCGCTGGGGTGGGTCGAAGGGCGCCGGCGTTCCTCTTCCAAGGGAAGAGAATGTCAAGATGCACCAGAATGCGATAACTGCACCCATGGTTCCCACGATCATCCCGATGACCTGTGGCACTTCCATCCCGGCAGGACGGACGATACCTGACCATGCCAGGAGACGTGTAGGTACGTAAATGAGCAACAAGCCAATAAAGAGCGAAGCATAGACAAGCGCTCGAATGAGAATGGATAAGTTCATACGCATCAACTCCCGGCTAGGACGTATGGCCGTCGCTGAAATCACGACTTTTGTCTGGTCATCGATACCAATCGCTTCGGCGCGATCAGTTCCCAGGCGGTCTGGATATGAAACGTCAAATCCTTGTCGCTGATGCGATCCAGTTCGACGCCAACCCAGCCGCGCACACCCACATACGGCGGCTTGAAGTACGTCTCAGGTTCGGCTTCGATGAAAGCCTCCTGGAAGCCCGAAGGTACCGGAATCCAGATGGCCAAGTGGCCGTCGTTGTGGTGATTGTCCGCGAACATGACGAACACCTTCCCTTTCACGAAGAAGGTCGGTTCACCGTGCGAGAGTCGCTCGGTTGTTTCTGGTAGAGCAGAACAAATGCGGCGCACGCGTTCTAGCTGTTTATTATTCATTACTTCTAACGCAGCAAGCTGATCGTTTGGATGAATGAAGCAATGATCTCAATACCAAGATATATTCCCGCCGCGATCACGAGCCACCACCATTCAGGAGTATGCTGAATGAAAGTGTCTTTGGCGCCAACCACAACCGTTTTTGCCGCTTTATCGCCGATTCGCTGCAGAAGAGGCTCTTTCATGGTTGCATAGGCAGGAATACCGAAAAAGAGACCATCGATATATCGTAACAGGCCACGAATAAGAGCTGCACCTAAGGTACAGGGTCTGCCGTCTTCCAAGACCACTCGCATACCCAGTATCACTTTTCCTGGTGTTGCGCCATATAGCCATTCAAAGATCATAAAATAGAGCGTGAACGTGACGAGGCCGATCAGCAGATCCAACACTCGGAATTGTTCCTGTGCAAAGTTGATCTCTCGTCCAGCGAGGGCCAATATAATTCCCAAGAGAAAGCCTACGACAAGGGAGAGTACCAGAGTGATGATCCAGGTGAAGACTACATCAAGGATATAGGCTCCGGCGCGCACAGCGAATCCCTTTCCGATGACCTGTGGAGCGGACTCTTGCGGTGAGATCAGGGCTTCTTCCATAGAGGACCTCCTTTTCCACATATACGAAAATTGATGGTTGCGTTCCTACAAAATCAGTATAGATAATATGGATGGATAAAGCAAGCGGGTCGTTTCTCCCGAAGGACACCGGGAGGGTGTGGTAAGCTCCGCATGAGGAAGAAAGGAGGAACTTATGGTTCCAAAAACGACCCGACAAACGAATAATACTACGAAAACTGGCAAGCTCTATCTGGCGCTCGAGTTGAGCCAAGCAGAATGGAAACTTGGTTTCACCATTGGATTGGGACAGGCGCCACGGTTGCGGAGCATCAAGGCTCGCAAGGTAGATGGGCTGCAACGCGAGATCGAGCAAGCCAAAGTGCGATTTGGCTTGCCGAAGGAGACAGAGGTGTGCAGTTGCTACGAAGCTGGACGAGATGGATTTTGGCTGCATCGTTATCTGGAGGCAAATGGGGTGAGCAATGCGGTGGTGGACTCGGCGAGCATCGAGGTGAACCGGCGCTTTCGGCGAGTCAAGACGGATCGGCTGGATGTCGGCAAGCTGCTGAATATGCTCATCCGCTATCATCAAGGGGAGCCGAAAGTGTGGAGTGTGGTGCACGTGCCGAGCAGGGCAGAGGAAGATCAGCGCCAACTGCATCGAGAACTGCTTGCCCTGAAGCGCGAGCAGACGCATCACATCAATCGGATGAAGGGCGTCTTGGCCAGCCAGGGAGTAGAGCTGGAAGTGAAGACTGACTTCCTGGAGCAATTGGATGCGGTGAGGTTGTGGGATGGTTCCTCCATTCCACCAGGCTTGCAGGCGCTGCTGGTGCGAGAATACGAACGTCTGCAATTCGTGCGGGCACAAATGCACCAAATTGAAGAAGTTCGCAAGGAAATCTTGTCCACCTCCCCAGAGCCCGCCATCGAGCAAGTCCGGCGCTTGTTGCGGCTGAAAGGGATTGGCATAAACTCAGCCTGGGTGTATGTGATGGAGTTCTTCGCTTGGCGTGCTTTTCGTAATCGGCGCGAATTGGGCTCTTTGTCTGGCCTGACTCCCACCCCGTATGAAAGTGGGGAAAGCAGCCGGGAGCGCGGGATTAGCAAGGCAGGCAACCGTCCGGTGCGTGCGATGGCCATTGAGATTGCCTGGTCCTGGTTACGAAACCAGCCCGACAGCCAATTGAGCTGCTGGTATCGCCAACGCTTTGCCAAAGGCGGTAGCCGCGTGAGGCGCATCGGGATTGTGGCCCTGGCCCGTAAACTGCTCATCGCCCTCTGGCGCTATCTGGAATATGGGCTCTTGCCGGAAGGGGCCCAGTTGAAACCAACGTAATTCACAACGTGGCTCTACATCTGGTTCTTTGCTGCTGAGTTGGTGTGAGCGACCCGTTCGGCGTGCGGGTTTCCCTTTCTGGGAACCGAAGTATAGATGGGGTCGCTCCTGAAAAGCTTTGCTCGCCTCGAGCGAATACAATATTGGGTGTCCGGTCTACAACCGGCACGGATAGAAGCTGGTCTGAGGCAATACCTCCCCACTTCCGGAAAGCTGCCAACCGAATGTCAGAAGAAATGAATCCAGCCTGTGGCGCATCGCTGAAAATGAATCGTTCAAAAAAATAAACCATTCACAGACTTTTCGCAATTTGTCTGCGAATGGCTCCAAGAAGCGACCTATCCAAGGACGATCTGCAAGGATTGTCTTTCGACCCACCCTTGACAAATCTCCTCTCATAGAAGCACGCCTGTCAAGCTTCATAACCATGTGAGAGATGTCTTGATGGTGCTTCGCCTGAGGGAGCCACCTCTGTTCAAACGTGGATTTGGGCTCTCCAGTGGTTTTTACCATGTATAGTCGGAGTGAAGATAAATGGGTCTGGTTTCAAATGCTGCCCTGCCGCGTTGACCTTTCGGAGAGATGAACAACATCATCAGAATCTCATCATCCACACGCACCAGCTGAGCGTTCTCCTCGATGTACGAGACTGACCGATGCAAGTGTATCCAGCCATAACGGGCATAAAAATCCTTCAAGCTCTCATCGCAGTAGAGCATCGCGATGTCTGCATTACTTTTCGAAATATAACCCGTCCCAGCCCCAACGACCTGGCCTCCGCAGCCTTGCCTGCGGAAGGATGGATAGGTGAACACACCGGTCAGGCCATAAGCCTTGTAGGTTACCCCATCATGATCCAGATACTTCCACACCACATTGGTGTGACTGATCAGAATATCCTTCTCAACGAGCACGATATGGATCGGATGATCATCCTCCCGCGTCACCCAATCGCGCAAGCGGTTTTCACCCGTAAAACCATCTGGCCACTGGACGCGCAAAAAGGAAACCGCTTGCCATTTCAGGTTTTCAGGGAATTCAGGGCTGGTGAAAGTAAACAGTTCAGCCACAGTTTAAGTATAGCATCTGATCGAAAACTACTCGGGGCTTATGCTTTATAATCCCGCTCATGTTTGAATCGGAAACCCTTGTTCAGATTCTTGCCTTTGCCGCAGGTTTAATTACTGTCATCTTTACTCTTTCTTCCGCGCTTTCTACGTTTGTGCTGCCGCGCTCTGCACGCAGTCAATTGAACCGCATCGTCTTCGGGTTGTTACGACGCATATTTGAGTTCATCCTGCATCTTCTGAAAACCTATGAACGGCGCGATGCCATCATGGCGTATTATGCGCCGATTGCGATTATGCTGCTGCTCCCGGTCTGGTATCTGCTCGTTTTGATTGGATACGCCGCCATGTATTGGGCGCTGGGTATCGGGGATGTCTTTGCAGCGTTGCGCCTGAGCGGTTCCTCTCTTTTCACGCTGGGGTTCGAGATTTCCAAGACGCCGATAGTCACCATGCTCGTATTCACGGAGGCCATGGTCGGGCTCATGCTGGTCGGTCTGCTGATCGCCTACCTGCCGACCATGTATGCAGCCTTCTCACGGCGCGAGCAGGTGGTCAACATGCTGGAAGTGCGCGCGGGTAGTCCGCCCTCGGCGGCGGAGATGCTGCTCCGTTTTCACCGCAATCAAGGCCTGGAGAAGTTATCGGATTATTGGAAGATCTGGGAGGCCTGGTTTGCAGACATCGAAGAGAGTCATACCACGCTCCCGGCATTAGTCTTTTTCCGTTCGCCGCGTGCCGAGAACTCCTGGGTCACCGCGGCAGGTGCGGTTCTTGACGCGGCTTCGATCACTCTGTCCGCGGTTGAAATTCCTTATGAAGTGTCAGCTGCTTTGTGTATCCGGGCGGGCTTCCTTGCGTTTCGTCGCATTGCCAATTACTTCGACATTCCCAATCCACAAGACCCGCATTACCCTGAGAATTCCATCTGTGTGGAGCGGGGCGAGTTTGACTCTGTGCTCGATCAACTTGCCGCAGCAGGACTTCCACTCAAACCGGATCGTGATCAAGCCTGGAAAAACTTCGCAGGCTGGCGCGTCAATTACGACCGCAACCTGATCCTGCTATGCGGTCTGGTCATGGCTCCAAAAGCAACCTGGTCTGGTGACCGCCTGCCGCATTTCCACCTGCCGCCGTTCTTTATCCTGAAAAGGAAGCTGAAGCAATCGCGGGTGGCGTAAGGAAATCATTTCGTACCTGAGCTCACACCGCGTATTCGTTAGTCTCGAAACACCTCGCTGCTTGACATTCTGAATCGAAGAATTGAGAATAACCGCCGATGATCTCCGTCCCCCTTATCGTTGAAAACCTATCCTTTCGATATCGTGACCGCCAGGGGACGGCCATCCATGATATTTCATTCGAAGCCAAAGCCGGTGAAGTCCTGTTGATCGCGGGCGCCAGCGGTTGTGGCAAGACGACCCTCCTGCGCTGTATCAACGGGCTGATCCCACGTTCCTACAAGGGGGAAATGACCGGTCGTGTGCTCCTCTTTGGTGAGGAGACCGCACCCTGGAAACTTTCGCAAATCTCACAGAAGATCGGCACCGTGCTGCAGGACCCCGAACGCCAGATACTCGGCACCAAGGTACTGAATGAGGTGGCATTTGGGCTGGAAAATCTCAATGTGCCTCGTGAGGAAATCCTTCAACGGGCAGACGAAGCGCTGAGGTTTTTGAAAATCTTCGACCTGCGCGAACGTGAGACGTTTACACTTTCCGGCGGCGAAAAACAGAAATTGGCTCTGGCAGGCGTGCTGGCCATGCGGCCGTCCATTCTGCTGCTCGATGAGCCGTTGGCCAGCCTCGACCCTGCTTCCGCCCAGGACGCGCTGGATACCGCCCGGTTCCTGGCCGATCAGGGGATGACGATCCTGATGGTGGAGCATCGCGTGGAGGACGTGTTGCGCATCCAGCCGGAACGTGTGATGTTCATGAGCGACGGGGAAGTCCGTTACCTGGGCGATATGGCGGGGTTATTTCAGGTGGTGAACTATCGCGAAGTGAAACTTTCGGCAGAAGACATCCTCGCGCGCGCGAAGCAGGATCCGCCTCCCGTGGAGATTCAGATTCTGCCCGGCGCGGCAGGCAGAGGGGCGAACGAAGCGTCTGCATCCAGCGAAGATGGTGCCTTGGTCAGGTTTGAGGATGTCGCCTTTGGATACGAGTCCGATGTCGAAGTCCTGCATGGTCTTAATCTTGAGATCAAGCGCGGCGATGTGATTGCCGTGCTGGGTCCAAATGGTGCCGGAAAGACCACGTTCGTAAAACACGCGATCGGTTTGCTCAAGCCGAAGTCGGGCCGTGTGCTGGTAAATGGACGGGATACCCGGGCGGCAAGTGTCGCGCAGGTGGCCAGCACGCTGGGTTATGTGTTCCAGAGCCCGAGTCACATGTTGTTTGCGCCGACGGTGCGCGAGGAACTGGCGTTTGGTCCGACGAATTTGAAACATCCCAAGGAACGGATTGAAACGGAGGTGAAAGAGGCGTTACAAATCGTGAACCTTACTGACAGGGAGCAAGACCCACCGCTGGCCATGTCGTTTGGCCAGCAGAAGCGCGTGAGCATTGCGGCGATCCTGGCGATGCAGTCCCGTATCCTGGTGATGGATGAGCCGACCGCCGGGCAGGATTATCAGAACTACATGAACTTCATGGATTCGATCCTGCAATTGCCTTCGTTCGAGGCCATCCTGTTCATTACGCACGATGTTGACCTGGCAGTCATCTACGCCAATCGTGTGCTGATGATCAATGATGGGCGACTGGTTGCCGATGGAAAGCCGCAGGAGGTGTTACGCGACTTCGACCGACTCAAAGCCAACCGCCTCGTGCCCACCTCATTGCTGGCTCTCAACCTCAAGCGACTCAGCACGACGGGCCGGTTCATGCGGGCTGAAGCGTTGGCGCATATCTAGTTCAAAAGAGGAGAAGAAGATGACTACGAACTTACGCAGTGTTCTCTACTCCCTGGTCGGGATCTTGGCAATTATGTTGTTCCTGATCCTGTTTCTGGGCAACGTACTTGGAATATCCCGTTTCCAGACCGACCAAGCCACGCTTGGTTTACGTTTGGGTTTCATGTTCATCGGGTTGCTTGCGGTCTATGCCGTTTATAGCTTCACCAAAGACAGCCCGGCCTGGGAAGTGGGCACCCGCCAGGTGGTATGGATGGCAATCGGCGCGGCACTCTATGCCGTATTATCCTGGTTCTTCAACGTGACTGTATTTCTCGTGCCATCCCTGAGTCAGGTTGCATTACGCCCCGCCATCGCGATCCCGATGTTCTTTGGCTATGCCTTTGGACCGGTGGTGGGATTCTTCACCGGCATCGTCGGCAACACGTTTGGAGACGCCATCACCGGCTTCGGTCTGTATCCCCAGTGGAGTGTTGGGAATGGCTTGATCGGCTTCATTGCCGGAATCCCCGCCCTGTTCGCTGACCGAAAAAAGAGCATGGATACTGTGCTATGGATCAGCGGTGCTCTGGCAGCGCTGGCTACCCTGATCTACTTTATGAACCGCGGCGAGACCAATTTGGTGTTTTTCGATCCGGCTAACAATGTTTTTGGTGATCAGCCTATCGCGCTAACCGCCGGCATTTCGGTCCTGATCGGTTTTGTGCTGGTGCTGATCGTCCGCTTTGCATTTGGAAAGAATGTAGATATTGCCGCTGCGGTGACATGGGGAATGCTGGGAAATCTCCTGGGCATCGGATATGCTGCCATTTCAGATATTTGGATCAATGGTTATAGTTTTGCCGCCGCTATCGTAGGTGAGTTCCTGCCTGCGGCTGGCCCTAACCTGATCTTTGCGGCGATCCTGGTGCCATTGCTGGTCGTCGCCTATTCGTCTGTCCAGAGACAGTCTGGAAGATAAACCTTTAATTGTTCGTCGGGGGTCTCAGACCCCCGACGAGCGGATTTGGCTATGTTAGTTCCCTGGCGTTATCGCAAACGTGAGAATTCATTGCTCCAGCGGTTCGATCCGCGTGCCTGGATCATTTTCTATGTATGTTTTCTCTTTTCCCTATTGGCATTTTGGGATCTGCGCTTTTTGCTTCCGTTTTTCGTGCTGGCTCTTTTCGTTTTGTTTACATCCGGGGTGAAGTGGCATGAGATACGGCGCGCCTTTATTTTTATCGTTGGGTTTGTATTTTTCTATGCAATATTGACATTCCTGACCGGACGCGGCGGGATTGAACATTACACCGCGGAACATCTCATTTATCGGTTGGAGGCATCCTTCTCCATCCTCGGCTGGACCCCCAGACTGGACGTAACAGTGGAACGAACGATGTACGCGGTCAGCCAGCTCGTGCGCGTGTCAAGCATGGCCATTATGACGATTCTGATTCCATATTCGCTCGATCCAAAGCTATACGGCATCACGTTCAAGGGTCTTGGTCTTTCCGATAAGTTTGCCTATGCCATGGATCTGACCATGCGCTTCATCCCAACGTTTGGGCGCGATTTCCAATTGACGGTCGATGCTCAACGCGCCCGTGGGTATGAACTCGAAAAGATTAGCGGAGGTTTGATCGAGCAGGTGCGAAAACTTGGCCCCATCCTGGTTCCTGTCACCATCCATGCCATTATCGGAAGTGAAGATATCATCGACGCCATGGACTTGCGCGCCTTTGGTGTCGGTCCGCGCACCTGGATTGATGTCCTTGAACGCAAGACCAGAGATCGTATCCTGATTTGGTTTGGGGTCGGGATTTTGATTGCTTCACTGGCCCTGGGCTTTCTGGGTTATGGAAATTTTTGGGTTCCCGACGGCCTCATCCGCCTGGCGGGTGGGTAGGTCTTTGGTGTAGTACTAAGAATCAAAAAGTCGCCTCACAAACCTTTGAGGCGGCTTTTTTGACTCTGGAGCGCTGACAGGAGCAAGCTCCCGATCCCATATCTAAGAATGATGGCCGGGATAGATCTCTCCCGCCTCGACGGCAACCTTCAGATGGTTCTCCTGCGGCGGAAAGGTGCAGGTGGCGTAATCAGTAAACGCACAGGGCGGACTGTAGGCTTTATTGAAATCAATAAACACCCTGCCATCCTCGTGTACATCAGTGTAATGATAACGGCCAGAGGGGTAGGTCGGGCTGCCGTTGGTCTCGTCCATGAATTGGATGAACAGCCGGCCGTCTGGAAGTTCCTCCACCAGCAATTCATGTTTCCGCCCCTTTAATTCAAAGGACACAAAGCCCTGTAAAGGCTCATCAAGAATGGCTCCCAGGATATCCGGCATTTTGACGATCTTGGGAATGCTGAAACGCGTATAGGTGGCAGGGACGCGATACTCCTCTTTTACAGGATACCACTCGCGGGGTGGAAAGGTACGGCGTTCTTCGCGCGTGTTATCCCAAATGCGGATGCCAACGCCTTTTGAGCGACGGACGACTACCATCCGTATTTCGTTGAACGTGATGAAGCTGGGCACATCCTCCTGGTCTGCATCCAGCAAGGCGGTCTTCGCCGCTACACCGTTCACTTCGATCGGCAGATCGATTTCCACATTCAGGGTCACGTTGTTACCGTCGAATTCAAAGGTGCCAATACGCCCGGGCGTGCGAGCCGGCAGGCGGATGTCACATTCACGGCTGGAGCCGATGATGTTCTCCCCCCGTCGAAGCCAGAACAGACCGGCCAAAGCCAGCCAGCCGTTTTCACGCCGCAAATTGTTGTTTACTTCCTGCCGCCACTTGTTTACACTGTTGATGTATTCTTCGTTTGCCATGTTTTGATTATATCCAGACGCCGTCAGGATGTGTTTACAGTTTTGTTACGGTTTCTCACGCTCCCGAAACGCACATTGGCATCGGGGAGCGCATGTAGACTTGTCCTTCGACTGACGCTTCGACAGGCTCAGCGTCCACTCAGGACGGAGCCTCTCCTTTATAAATCTCTCCCGCCTCCACACGGAAGGGCAGCCTGTTCTGTGGTGGAGCAAAGATACAGGTGGCATATTCCGTGAAGGCGCACGGTGGGCTGTATGAATAATTGAAGTCCACCACGACCTTGCCATCCGGACCAACCGGTTCGGTGTAATAATAGCGGCTAGGGGGGTAGGTTTCACGGCCGCTGGTTTCATCGCGGAATTTGATGAACAGCGCGTGGCTCCTCGTTTCGGTCACATCCAGTTTATATTTGATGTCATTGAATTTAAAAGTGACAAACCCATCAATACGATCATCCACGACTTCGCCAAAGGTATCTTCGCTATGGCTTTGTTGTGCATTCGGATAGGGCGTATATTTGGCGTGGATGCGAAACTCTTTATTGATCGGGAACCATTTCAATGGCGGAAGGGAGAAGCGCTGGGGACGTTGATTATCCCAGATCCGGATGGCGGGTTTGTCGGTGTGCATATGCAGGGCGAGACGCAGATCATCATTCCAGGTGACGAAACTGGGCTTCGGCTCCCTCGTGGACTTTAGAATGGTCTTTTGCGCCAACCGGCCGTTGATCTTGATCCGGACTCCCTCGGCTGCCGTGAAGCGCGCGGTCTTTCCCTGCAAGTGGACGACTCCCAGGAAGGTGGGCGCCCGCTCCGGCAGGACGACTTCGCACATGGGGTTTGATCCAATGAGGTTCCTGCCCTCATTGAGCCAGAATAACCCCGCCAGCGCCAGCCAGCCATTTTCACGGACCAGCGCATCATACTTCTCTGCCCGCCATTTCAGGACATTTGCTTCGTATTCATGATCTCTTCTTGTGGTCATGGGTCTCATTATACTTCGAGCGCATAGGCGATTGCCTGCTCCAGCGTCATCGCCTGGCCTTCTGCCCAGCCCGCTTCGAAAACCTCGCTGGACAGTGCCGCGCGTACGGCTTCCAGATTCCTTTCATGCTGTTCGCGCTCAATGGGCGACATGAGGAATCGAATCTGGTCATAAAAGGCGGCTGTTGCCCCCAGCAACCTGACAGCCGGTTCCATATCCCCTCGCATGATCGTCAGGGTGGTGAAGTCTTCCAGGGTGTAGAGTGTGCTCCAGCGATTGCCAGTTCTCTGCAACAAGGATAACGCCTCCTTGTGGAGGGATTCCGATTTTTGGTAGTCAACCCGGGCACATGCAACTTTTCCGAGGCCTTTTAGTGCAGCGGCGATTGTGAATTTGGCCCCAATCTCGCGACCAATGGCCAGCGCTTCTTCGTGTCGTTTGGTTGCCAGGTCGAGATTGCCTTTGGCCCAGGCAACTTCCCCCAACTCGTACAGGATCCCGGCGACCGCGCCTTGATTGTGCATCTCACGCCGGACAAATTCCAGGCTCTCCTCATAAAATTTCTCAGCCTGGTCATAATCACCTCGTGACCAGGCTACCCGGGCCAGATCGTACCGTCTGCCGGCCATGGCGTTGAGGTCCCCCATTTCCCTGCCGAATGCCAGGGCCTCCTCATAGAATCTGGCCGCCTGGTCGAACTCACCCTGCGCCAGTACAATGCTGCCCATCCCTGAGATCGTCATGCTGACAGCCCACTGGTTCCCCACCTCACGAAATGCGTTCCGGCTTTCAACGTATAAGGACATCGACTTTTCCAGATCACCCTCCCAAAATGCCAGTTCTCCCAGGCAGGTCAAAATCCAGCCGATTCCATCCTTGTCTCCCAGTTCCCGTCGCAGGACAAGATCTTCCTCCCAAAGCATTTTTGCCTGTTCGTAATCGCCTTGCAGAAGGCGATGACTGCCCAAGTTATCCAGACATTGTGCGATTCCAAATTTATCATTCAGTTCCCGATACAAGGCCAAGGCCTGCTCTGATATTTTCTGCGCCTCTTCGATATTTTCACGGTGGGCGGCGCCCTGCGCCAGATTCCAAAGGGCATGCGCGACGCCAGGACGGCCAACCGGGCCCAGGTCCCGATGAAGTGCCAGGCTTTCGTTTGATAAATCACCCCCACGTTGCGGGTTGCCGTGCATCACCAACAGGGAACCAGCTGCATTCAGGGCTTTGCCGCGAATCAGGGCCCGATCCAGAGCGGGCGTTGCATCATCACCTTCCCGAGGGTTGGCTGACAGCACGCGTTCCAACCAGTCGATCCCTTCGCTTTTTCGGCTGCGGATATGCCAGAACCACAACAACGCGCTGGACATGCGCAGCCCGGCCAGCACATGCGCTTCGACTGCCCACTCCAGCGCGGCACGGACGTTATCGACTTCCTTCTCCAACCGATTCAACCACATGACTTGATTGGGTCCGCGCAGTTCTGGCTCTGCCCGCTCAACAAGTTGCAGCGCGTAATCCAGGTGACGTTCCCGCACCTTTTCGCCACCGCCCGCCTCAAGTAGTTTCTCACGCGCATATTGCCGGATCGTTTCCAGCAGACGGTAGCGCATCTCCTTATCCGACTCGTGGTCGGGAATCACCAGGGATTTGTTCACTAGCTGCGTCAGGAGGTCCAGGATGTCGTATTGTTCGAGGCCCTCCCCGATACAAATGGCTTCTGCCGCTTCCAACGTCCAGCCACCGGCAAAGACTGAAAGCCGCTGGAAGAGGGTACGCTCGGCTTCTGAGAGCAGATCGTGACTCCAATCGATCAGGGCGCGCAGAGTCTGGTGGCGAGGCAGGGCTGTCCGGCTTCCGCCTGTGAGCAGCCGAAAGCGGTCATCGAGACGTGCGGCCACCTGCTCCACTGGCATCATCTTCACCCGGGCCACCGCCAGTTCGATTGCCAATGGTATCCCATCCAACCGATGGCAAATCTGCGCGACCGGCGACGCATTGGCGTATGTTAACGCAAAGTCCGGTTGAATGATCTCTGCCCGTTCAACGAACAACCGTACCGATTCGTATTGGATCAATTTTTCGATGGGAGGGATCCGGCGGGCATCGGGAGCGGAGAGCGAAGGTACCCGGAAGGGCACCTCACCGGGAATCTCGAGCGATTCACGGCTGGTGACGAGAAGACACAGATTCGGGCACACCTGCAATAATGTGGTTGCCAACTGCGCGCAGGCAGAAAGGAGATGTTCACAATTATCCAGGATGAGCAGCATTTCCTTGTTGCGAAGATACTCAATCAGCAGGTTAAGAATGGGGCGGCCAGATGACTCGCGGATTCCCAACACAGCCGCGACCGAGTTTGGAACCAACGTCGAGTCGCTAATGGCTGCCAGCTCCACCAGCCATACACCATCTGGAAACAGCTCCAATAATTCGGCGGCAATCTGCAGGGCCAGCCGCGTCTTACCGGTTCCACCCGGCCCGGTGAGCGTGACGAAACGATCACCCAGCACCAGACGTTTCACTTGCGTAATCTCTCTTTCGCGGCCAATGAAACTTGTCAGTTGCAGCGGAAGGTTGTGCTGGAAGAAATCAAGGGATTGTATGGGGCGAAACTCGGAGGGCAAGTCGGGGGCTGTGACCTGATAAATATGCTCGGGCCGGATCAAATCCTTCAACCGGTGTGTTCCCAGATCAAGCAGGTCAACATCCTCTGGCAGGAAATCAGATATCAGTTCATAGGTGGCCTGACTAAGCAGGATCTGCCCTCCATGGCTTACACTAAGCAGCCGCCCCAGACGGTTGAGGATGGGCCCCACATAGTCATCTTCGCGCTCTTCGGTAACGCCTGTGTGCAGTGCCATGCGTACCTTCAACGGACCGTGGTCACCCCAGGCCTCGGCCTGCAAGGCGCGTTGCGCATCGATCGCGGCGGCCAAGGCATTCGATGCGGTCTCGAAGGCAATCTGAAAGGCGTCGCCGATCATCTTGTAGACATAACCGCCATGCGCTGCTGCAGCTCCACGGAGGATGGCTTCCTGCCGCGCAAAGGCGTGCGCCATCCATTCAGGATACAGTTCCCAACATGAAGTGCTGCCTTCAATGTCGGTGAAGAGAAACGTGACGGTTCCGGAGGGAGGGTTCGATGTCATCCTGGACTAGGATTATACATGAAGCGTGGATGATGAAAATCATAGAATCCAAAGAAAAAACGCTATGCTCACGAAATGAAAAAACCCCGCACGGGAAAATATCCGTCACGGGGCATCTCCAATTCTCTAATCTTCTACTCTTCCAGCGTCGAGACATCTCCTTCCGGCAACCCCTGGGCTCTGGCCTTCAACACGCGCCGCATGATCTTACCGGAACGCGTCTTGGGCAGTTTGTCCACGAACTTCACGTCTTCAGGACGCGCAATGGGTCCCATGTGAGTAGCGACGTGTTGACGTAAGGCTTCGGCCAACTCCGGGGTGGCTGTAAAACCCGAGCGCAATAACACAAAGGTGTGAATGCCCTGCCCTTTGACCTCATGAGGCAAACCAATGGCAGCAGCTTCTGCCACTGCGGGATGACTCACCAATGCGGATTCAACTTCGGCGGTTCCCAAACGATGGCCAGACACCTTGATCACATCGTCCACACGGCCGATGATCCAAAAGTAACCATCCTTGTCACGCTTGGCGGAGTCACCAGTCAAATATCTGCCGGGATACTTGCTCCAATATTGATTCACATAGCGATCAGGGTCGCCATAGATGGTTCGTAACATTGCAGGCCAGGGATTCTTCACAATGAGATAACCCTCTGTGTCGTCAGGAGCAGGATTCCCTTGATCGTCAACTACCTCCGCCTCCTGTCCAAAGAATGGGCGCGTACCCGATCCGGGCTTGAGCGGAACGGTGGGAGTCGGCGTGATCATGAACATGCCGGTCTCGGTCTGCCACCAGGTATCCATGATTGGACATCTGTCCTTGCCGATCACCCGGTGATACCACTTCCAGGCTTCGGGGTTGATCGGCTCACCGACAGTGCCGAGCAGCCTCAAGGACGAAAGATCGTGTTTGTTGGGCCAGGCCTCGCCAAACCGCATGAGTCCGCGGATAGCGGTGGGGGCGGTATAGAGAATGGTGATGCCATATCTTTCAACGCATTGCCACCAGCGGTTGGGGTATGGGAACATCGGTCCGCCCTCGAACATAAAGGAGGTCGCGCCCATGAGCAGGGGACCGTAAACGATGTAAGAATGCCCCGTGACCCAGCCGGGGTCCGCCGCGCACCACCAGCGGTCTTCATCCTGAATATCGAAGACATATTTGAGCGTGCTGTAGATTCCGACCATATAGCCGCCATGCACATGCACGACAGCCTTGGGCTTGCCGGTGGAGCCGGACGTGTACAGGATGTAGAGCGGATCCTCCGCGTCCATCACCTCGGTGGGACATTTGCCGTTTGCGATGGGGAGCGCCAGCATGTCGTGATACCAGTGATCGCGTCCCGCCTCCATCGGGATGTCGTGTCCGATGCGCTTGACGACGATCACATTCTCCACTGACGGGCAGCGTCTGAGCGCTTCATCCACGGTGCGTTTGAGTTCAACGACCTTGCCGTTGTTGTAGCTGCCGTCCATGGTGATGACCAGTTTTGATTGACTATCTTCAATGCGGCCTTGCAAGGAATCTACTGAGAAACCGCCAAACACCACCGAGTGGATCGCGCCGATCTTGGCGCAGGCCAGCATGGCAAAAGCAATCTCAGGGACGCGCCCCATGTAAATCGTAACGCGGTCGCCTTTGTTCACTCCCATTGCTTTGATGATATTCGCCATACGGCTGACTTCTCGGTTGAGTGCGTGATAGGAGAACGTGCGCTCCAATTTTCCATCCTCTGACTCCCAGATGAGCGCCAGTTTGTTTTTACGATAGGAATTCAGATGCCGGTCGATACAATTGTGGACGATGTTTACCTTGGCACCTGTGAACCACTTGAAAAATGGCTTATTGGAATCATCCAACACTCTATCCCACTTCTTGAACCACTCTAGTTCATTGGCTTCATTTTCCCAGAAACCTTTGAGATCTTGGCTGGCGCTTTCCGTTAGCGCGTCCCAGTCTTTTAGCCGTGCCTTCTCGATAACTTCATTGGATGGATAATAGACTTCGCCTTCCATTTCCTTTTGTTTGGTAGCCATAGTTTTCTCCTCAAAAAATAATGTAGAGCAAGATGCCGGTTGGCCTTACGCGGATGTCGAGAATTCCCATGCCAGCATATGCGCGCATAGGATCAAGCCGGACAGCAGCAGCGCCTCCAGTTGCAGGGCTTGCAATCCAACCAGCCTGGCGAACCCGGCAAAGAGTGCAAAGAACAGGATGAACACATAGAGGGTCGGGACAACCCAACTGTTTCGACTAAAGGAGCCGGTCGGGTTTGACTCCCGAGTCAGTTTGATCAGTCTGCTGGAATAGAAAAGTCCTGCCCCGGAGGCAATCACAAACACCGCACGCCAGATCAAGGGGCTATCCCCGCCAATCTGTGCCGCGAGACTCATGACTGCCGGAATCAAAAACGAAGCGAACACACCGCCAGCCAGGCGTTTCTTCGCTTCGTCCTTGAACCAGTCTGCCTTATCCTTCACCACCGACCACCACAGCCCAACCAGTGTAAAACAGGTGGCAGAGGTCACTGCGTAGAATGTGTTGGTGTCCATTCTTCGGAATCTCTCCTCAGGCAAGATTGAGTAATTTTATCAGTTTTATTGGAAAACACCTGGGCGCAATTTTCGATACTTGATTAGCCAGCGGATATTTGAAAATCCAGCAGTCACAGCATAGACCCCTACGGCGGCGATCAACCCCTGACTCCAGCTAATGGAATCGTGAAGCAGAAGGTGGAGCCTTTATCCAGTCCTTCCGATTCAACCCAGATCTGTCCACCATGCATCTCTACGATGCGTTTGACCAATGCCAGCCCAATGCCTGAGCCTTCAAGCGTTGGATTGAGTTTCTCGAACAGGCTGAAGATTCTGTCGTGATAGCTGGCTTCGATTCCCATGCCGTTATCTTTTACGAAGAAGATCGGACTCTCTCCCTGAGAGCGCATACCAATCTCAATGATCGGGTTGGGCTGGCTGCCCATATATTTCGCAGCGTTATCGATCAGGTTTTCGAGCACTTCTCGCAATCTGATTCGATCCCCATACACGCATGGGAGTTCTGGTGAGATGTTCATGGTGACGCGGCTCGATCGAAGACGGGCATCCAGGGTTTCGAGCGCCTCCTGAGTCAAAGCGGTGAGGTCCACTTCCTCGGGAGGGTTGACGATGCGCCCGATCCGTGAAAGCTCCAGAAGCTCTGAAAGCAGCACATCCATTTTGTCTGCTGCGCCTGCAATCCGTCTGAAGTCGTCCTGAATCCTATCCGGCCGATTCTCGCGCAGGTCCTTTTCGAGCATTCCCAGAAATCCTTTGATGGTGACCAGTGGATTCCTGAGGTCATGTGAAACGGTATAGGTGAAACGTTCCAACTCGGCATTGCTGGTCTCCAATTGGGAGATCAATTTTTCGTGTTCGGTCAACTCTTCCTGAAGGGCGTTATACAGGCGTGTTTGTTGCAGGGCGACCGCAAGCTGGTTGGCAATATCGTGGGCAATTTCTGCATCGCGGTGCGTGAAGCGCTGTCCGACGCCGCGCCCCAGATTGAGTGCGCCGATCAGCCTTCCCCGGTAGAGAAGCGGGAGGGAGAGCCAGGCATGGATGCCGTATTGGTTCACCAGTTTCTTATCCAGCTCAGTAGCCTGCGGGTCCTTCAACATATCATCCGTGAACCAGGGTCGGTTCTGTTGCAGTTCTTCGAGGACATTCAGCCCATACTCCTCCAGCGGGATCGGAGTATGGGGAATGGTTTCCATGCCGTCGAAATCCGCGGCAAGGAATGAGGCTTCGTTTTTTTCCAAGTCGAACAAGGTGACGCTGGCACGCGGGCAGGGAATCAATTGCCGCACTCGCGTGAGGGCGCCTTTGGCAATATCATGCACTGATTGGGCAGAGAGCAGTGAACGATCGATCTCGTGGAGGATTTCAAGTCGCTTGGTAAACTGCTGTAAAGTTGCCTCCGTCTGCCTGCGGACGCGGATTTCATTCTTCAGTTCGGTCTCGCGTTCCAGGGCGGCCTGCAACGCCATGCGGAGAGTAATACCGAACCGCCCCAGAACCAGACTCATCAATCCATTGAGCAGGATGAAATTTCCTGCGATGGTGATTCGATCCAATCGGAGTGCAGCGTCCTGTTCACGGAGGATGCTGAGCAGAATTGCTCCGGTACTGACTGCAAAAGTGAAGACCAGAGTCCTTTGGCCCATCAGCAAACCCGCCAGGAGGATAGCAAATGTAAAAAAGGTAAGGGTTTCAGCGACGCTGCGCAGGTCCGCTGCCAGAATTGCATAGGATTCGATGATGAGAAGAAGAGCAATAATCACAAAGACCGAAATACGAAAGGCACCCCGCCGGAGGATGAACAGTGGAAACCCGATGGTGAGAAGAGCGATGAAGATTTGGATGATGATAGTCTGAGATGGAACGGTTCTGCCAGGGAGGAGTAGATTAACCAGCCCGGCCAGGAGGAAGATGGTCATGAAACCGAGCAGGATGACTTGCAGAAGCGCCGCCATCTGGCGATCCACCGGGTCTTGAATGGGAATGCTTTTCAGCCATGTATTGATGTGGGAAGTAACGTTTGTTTTTCTCATGACAGGGGACCAATAATAGCGAAACAAAAACAGGAGTCAGGTGGATTCTATCACCCGACTCCCAATTACAATATGATGAAGCTATCCAACATCGGAACTATTCATTGCCAAGCTTCATCTCGTAAGGGCACAACGGACCCCTTCGGCAATAAGTTCATACACCGTCATGCTGTACCCCTACGGATTATTTTCCAAACTTCTGTAACAATATATCTTTCAATGTTGGCTGGCCAATCTCCTGCAATTCATATCGCACGCGTTGATGAGGTTTCCGTAATTTGATCACGCGGGTCAAGTCAATTGGTGTACCCACCACCACCATATCCACATCCGACTGGTTGATCGTGTCCTCCAGATCTTTCATCTGCGCTTCACCGTATCCCATCGCCGGGAGGATGGGTCCTGTCTTCGGGTATTTCTCATACGTCGCGGCAATGGACCTCACCGCAAAGGGGCGCGGGTCTACGATCTCCTTTGCGCCGAAACGCCGCGCTGCCACATACCCGGCGCCATACGCCATTTCGCCGTGCGTGAGTGTAGGGCCATCTTCCACCACCAGCACACGTTTGCCGCGGATCGCTTCAGGGTCATCGACAAAGAGGGGAGAGGCGGCTTCGATCTGAATGGCCTGCGGGTTTAGCCTGCGCAGTGACTCGCGCACTTTGATCACGTTTTCCGGGTCCGCGGTGTCAACTTTGTTGATGACGAACACATCCGCCAGCCGCGCGTTCGTCTCACCGGGATAATAGGAATTCTCATGACCAGGGCGGTGTGGGTCAGCGACGACAATTTGCAGGTCAGATACATAAAACGGAAAATCGTTGTTGCCGCCGTCCCACAGCACAATGTCCACTTCCTGTTCAGCCTGGCGCAGGATCTTTTCATAATCCACACCCGCGTATACGATCACACCATTGTCAAGATGGGGCTCGTATTCCTCACGTTCCTCAATGGTAGTCTCGTGCTCGTCCAGGTCATCATAATCTGCGAAACGCTGCACTTCCTGTCGGACCAGATTTCCATAAGGCATGGGGTGGCGGATCGCCGCAACTTTATACCCCATGTCGCGCAGGATCAAGGACACCCGCCTCGTGGTCTGGCTCTTGCCTGATCCCGTCCGAACCGCGCAGACCGACACAACCGGCTTGCTCGACCTGACCTGGGTGAGCCGCGTGCCCATCAGGCGGAAGTCCGCGCCGGCGGCGTTGACCAGGCTGGCCTTGTGCATCACATACTGATGCGGCACATCGCTGTAGGCGAAGATCACCTGCTCCACGCCGTGCCCTTTGATCAGATCGATGAGCTCCTCCTCGGCGCGGATGGGGATTCCGCTCGGGTACAACGCACCAGCCAATTCGGGAGGATAGAGGCGTCCTTCAATATCCGGGATCTGGGTCGCGGTAAAAGCCACAACTTCATAATCCTTGTTGCCACGGAAAAACGTGTTGAAGTTATGGAAGTCACGTCCCGCCGCGCCCATGATGAGCGTTTTGATCGCCATAGGTTTTTCTCCTATATCTCTCCGCGTTGAGGACACTGTCCGCAATGTCCCGGCTTTGGTTTTGAGCCACTGCGCTTTACCCAACGCGGTTCATAAACATATTAAGAAACAGAATCTGCCTAGAGCTCAAGTATCGTTCAGTTGTTCTGATTGTGATACGTCTGACTTTTCCCTATCTGTCTTTGCTTCTCAAAGCAGATGGTTCGGTCGATTCGCTGCAAAAAATAAAACAGACCAAACCATTTCCAGAGTTCAGTCTGTTTCTGTGTTTACATGTGTACCTGTCTCATCATCTTACATCACATCTGGCGCCTGGATATCGAGCAGACGCAGCGCATTGGCAAGCGTTTGCTTGGCCGCCGCGACCAGTCGCAGGCGGGCATCCTTTATGTCCACGTCCTCACTTTGCAGGACCGGCACGGCATGATAAAACGAATGGAACGCGTTTGCCAGATCATAGGCATAGGCCGCCATCACCAGCGGACGATACTCATTCGCGGCCTGCTGTACCGTAGCAGGGAAACGTGAAATCTGTTCGATGAGTTCGATCTCGTGCCTGGTAAGTTCATAGTCGAACGTTGAACGTCCAACGTCTGACGTTTGACCCTTCGACTGGCTCAGGACGTCGCTTTCGACTTTTGACTTCTTTAGGATTGAATTGGCTCGCACATGCGCGTTTTGTATATAGGGACCTGTGCGCCCATCAAACGATAATGCTTCGTTGATATCGAAGACAATGTGTTTGTGGTTATCCACTGAAAGTATGGAATACACCAACGCGCCCAGGCCGATCTGTTCTGCGATTTTTACTCGTTCCTCTTCAGGGACGTTGCCGCTTCGTTCAGATTCCACAGCCAGTACCCGTTTCACCGCTTCATCATAAACTTCCTTGAACAACACGACACGTCCCCGACGCGCGGACATGGCTCCCTCCGGCAAAGTCACATATCCATAGGACAGGTGATAACATTTTGCCGCCTGTGGGAAGCCCCAGATTTCCAAAATCTTGAACACCTGCTGGAAGTGTAGTTCCTGCCGGAAGTCCACCACATAGATCGAGCGATCCACGTGATACTTTTCAAACTTCTGTTTTGCCAGCGCCAGATCGTTCGTACTATACAAAGCACTGCCATCACTGCGCAGGATGACCATCGTGCGATACTTCTCTTTGGTCAATCCCAGCTTTTCGTCGATCTTGACAATGACCGGTCCACCTTTTGGCCGTTCGTCTTCTGCGATGCCTTTGGCAATCAATTCATCGACGATCTCCTTGCCCAGCTCGTTGGCTTCACTTTCGAAGAACCAGACGTCCATGTTGACATCCATCATGCGCAGGACGTCCCGAAACTCCTCAAGCGCCCACTCCCTGAGGACACTCCACAACTCCCGCACATGCGTATCGTGCGCCTCCCAGTTGCGGAGCATCTCTCGTCGCTCGGCATCATAGGCTTCGCGCCGGGCCGTCTCTTCGGGCGTCTCGTTTTCTTTCTTCTCTAATAGCGCGGTCGCTTCGATGTAAATTTTTAACAGCCACTGCCCGCGTTCGTGAACGCCCTGTGGTTCCTGTCCCTTGTGGAATTTGTCGTACGCCCACAGGACCGTGATGACGCCCAGACCCATGTCACCGGGATAAGTCGCCCGGATCGTATCAAAACCGGCAAACTCCGCGATCCGCGCCAGCGATTCACCCAGCAGTGTCGTTCGTGAATGCCCAATATGAAAGGAATGAAGCATGTTTGGTTGGGCATATTCGACCATAACCCGCTCGTTTTTCGGGCCGCCTCGTCCGAAATCCTTGCCTGAAGTAAGGACGGCATCTACCACCCGACGCGTATATTCCGATGGGGTGAAATACAGGTTGAGATAACCCTTGATGGCTTCGACGCGGCTGATCCCCTGCACGCTTCCATCCTGAGCGTCTAGTCGAAGGATGGCCTTGATCTGCTCGGCGATCTCCTGAGCCTTTTGCGGCACCGGGACCTTGTTCCCTTTGCCCGCGCGGGCTTCATTGGCCGCAGTCTGGAAAAATGAGGTGGAGGTACCCCATTCACCCGCGAACGGGATGGGTTGCCATTTCAGCTCAGCCAGAGCGATGCCTTGTGCTGTGCAGAACTCTTTGATTTTGTCTTCGATGAGTTGTTGTTCTTGATCAAACATGGTGTTGAGATTATATCAAATGGATATTTGCTCCAGCCGCCGTTCTTCGTACAGTGTCGAAAAATGTTGTGGCGATATATCCCCAAAGCGGACGCCGCCGAGGACGGCGGCTGGAGCAGACTACGAAGATAACAAAAACGGGAGCCCGTGGAGACTCCCGTTGTTTGTGCCGTACTGAAACTTGCTCTTACTTGGTTTTGGGTGTTTCCGCCGAGGTCCCGGCGGGCTGGAACGAAGCAAGTTTCTTCATCAGGCGGCCTTTGCGGCGGGCGGCAGCGTTCTTATGGATCACGCCTTTCTCCGCGGCTTTGTCGAGCGCGCTAATGGCCTTGAGGACATCTTCTTTGGTTTCGGGAGCATTCTTCGCCAAAGAAGCGCGTGCCTGGTTGACAGCGGTACGCGACGCACCACGCACATTGCGATTGCTGATACGACGCTTTTCGTTCTGCTTGTTTCGTTTGATTTGCGACTTAATGTTAGCCAAGGTACTTCTTGCCTTTCTTTATTATTTTGCAGCGACGGCGTATTTTACATGAAGGTCACTGATTTGTCTATGGTTTTGCCATGAGGTTAGCTCGGGCGCAGCTCAACGGCGCCCGAAACATCTTCATCATGGTTTTGCGAACAAGACCACGAAGTAGCCACCGAACAGGCTTTTCTCTGAGACCTGGTAGGAGATGCCAAACTCGGTCACATTGGGGTTGAGGATGTTGGCGCGGCTGGCGCTGTCATTGTTCATCCACCAATTGAATGCTGTCTGAGCGTTGATGCCGTAGGCAGGATGCAGGGCATACAGGTTCTCGAGCACGAGAGAAGCGCTGTATCCCTGTGCCTGGACACGGGTTTCCGGTGTGGACCCGGATAAACCAAGGTGGCTGAAATAATTGTTGCAGACCATGTCAATTGCATGGGCTTTGGCGGTTGCGGTCAAGTTCTCATTGACTGTCAACGCGCTCAGGCCGCTGTCGGTGCGGGCCTTGTTGATCAAGGTCTGCAGCTCGGTGACGAACGTCGCGTTTTCAGTAGGCGCACAGGCTGCGGGGGCAGAAACCGTTCCGGTAACGGCGGCCTGGGTTGGCTGTCCGGCGATCGTGGGGGTGACCGGTGTGGACGTGGCAGGCAGCGTGGCAGTCGCCGTGACAAGGTTGACCGGAATTTTCAGAGCTTGCCCGGCCTGGAGGTCATTGGGATTCTCGAGGTTGTTGAGGGTAATGATCTCCTCTTCGAGGCTGTTGAATTTGGCCGCGATACCTGCCAGTGTATCGCCCGGCAGTACCTGGTAATCGATCCGTGCACCGCGCCCAAGACTGGACGGGAGGGGTGTAGCAGTATTGCGTACGGTTCCGGCAGGAGGCACCTGAATTGTTTGACCGACAAAATACACACCACCACTTTGCATGATTTCAGCGTTAAAGTCAAGCAGAAGCAGGACACCATCTGGTCCCAAATTGAACTGTTCGGCGATGCCCTGTAAAGTGTCGCCTTCCTTGATGGTATATGCGATGGGACCAGTAGGGGTGGGGGTGATTGTGATAGTGGGCGACAATGTGAACGTTGGAGTGACCGACGGCTCCACTGTGTTGGTCGGTACAGGAGTCAATGTGGGTGTAAGAGTGTCGGTGGGGAAGAGCGCACCAATGGGATTATTTCCGCTGCGAGTTGCACTGATCACCAGTGCAATCCCACCGATCAGCAGCAGCGCCGCGATGCTGTATATGAGGAATGGTCCCTTGAAGAACTGTCGCCGTTTGCGATACGCGTTGAGGGTGTTCTTTGTGTGGCTGGGTGGTGTTCGATTGAGCATGTTTTTTCCTTGTTGGGTTAAACGCACACAGATGGAATGTAGTTCCACCTCGTACGTGGCGATAATTCTACCTGAAAAATGGAGCCTGTGTGGGCGTGACCAAACCCACAGGAGCACAAAATTGATGCAATTACCCAAAACAGGCTCACATTTCCTGCGGCCACACCGAGGAAACGCTTGAGAAAAAGTTCAGTTTCTCCATGAGAAACAGGCCATTAGGTAGTAAAACACATGCTGACAGTCAAAAATAAGACAGAAATATTTTTGTTGCTGTGACTCTTTTGGGATTGTCATCCTGCAAGAAGGCTGGCATATAATTGATTTATACCAAACATGTCGAAGCACGCTCTATCCTTCAGTGACCGTATGCTCAAGAACTTAACAGCCTCATTTTCCAAACGGTTGTTCGCTGCATGTCGTAATGTTTTCTGGTCAGCCATGTGGCTTACCGGCCTGGGTTTGACTCTGTTGTACCCAATACGCTGGCTGTCAGGCGACTCCTTAAATCTGATAAGAGCGGTTTCCTACGTCACGCCCTGGCTGATCATCTTTGTCCTGTTGATGTCCATCATGGCAGGTTTAGCTCGCCGTACATGGCTCGCATTAACGCTTGCGATCCCGGCAGTAGCCATTGGTTTCACCTTTGTTCCACTCTTTTTGCCTAACCGCCAGACAGTTCCTCCACCCAACAGCCTTTCCCTGAAGGTGATGAGCTTCAACTTGCACTATATCCAAGAGACCAGTGGCGTTGTCGAGATCATTTACCAGGAAGAGCCAGATATTTTGCTTATTCAGGAACTTCATCCAGCGGCAGTAGAGTCGCTCCTGGATGAACTGCAGAATCTTTATCCTCAACAAGGTGTAGATGTAGTGGATCAAGTGGGTTCAGTGAATCAGAACGAAATTGGGTTTAATCAGGCGATTTTAAGTCGCTTTCTGGTGAAGCACATCAGTTCCGAGTTCGATAGAGGACGGGCCCAGAAAGTAGTCATTGAAATGCCCATGGCGTCTATCGCTGTGTGGAACGTGCACCCACTTCCCCCATTCCTGTTTCCACCTGAATGGCATGACAGGCAGATTTCCCGACTAGCCACGGATATTGCTGCCACAACAGGCCCATTCATTGTAGGCGGCGATTTCAATGCCACTGATCAATCCATAACATACCTAGCGATCAGCCGCCATTTGCAGAATGCTTACCAGGAAGTAGGGCAGGGACTAGGCTTCAGTTACCCGGCCCCTCCATACACTTTTATGGATTTACCCCTCCCGAAGGGACCACTCTGGCGCATCGACCATATCTTTTACAGCCAGGATTTCACCGCCAACAGTGCCCGTACCGTGACCAATGGCGGTGGTTCCGACCATTTTCCACTGGTGGCAGAGCTTTCCCTGGTGAAATAGGGCAAGCAAATTGGCTTGGCCAGGCTGTGGGCCAGATAATGAAATATTCTCGTGAGAAATATTTCGGTGCCTGTTTATTTCATGTGTTCCTTCAAATATTTCCCCGTGTAAGAACCTTTGATCTTCATCACCTGTTCGGGGGTGCCTTCAGCGATCAACTCACCGCCCCGGTCGCCACCTTCCGGGCCTAGGTCGATGACCCAGTCCGCGACCTTGATGATATCGAGATTATGTTCGATGATCAGCACCGAGTTGCCTGAATCGACCAGCCGCTGCAACACCTCGATCAACTTATGCACATCGGCAGCGTGCAGCCCCACGGATGGCTCATCCAGCACATAAAGGGTGCGTCCAGTGGCACGACGTGACAATTCTTTGGATAGTTTCACGCGCTGCGCTTCGCCGCCTGAAAGGGTCGTGGCGGGCTGGCCAACGCGCACGTAACCCAGGCCCACCTCCTGCAGCAGCTTGAGTTTATTCAACATCTGCGGGTAGTTCTTGAATTCCTCCAGGGCGTGATCGACCGTCATATCCAGCACGTCGGAAATTGAATATTTATCCCTGAACATCACCTGCAGGGTCTCGCGATTAAATCGCTTGCCGTGGCATACATCACAGGGCACATACACATCTGGCAGGAACTGCATTTCGATACGCAACTCGCCCTGTCCCTGGCAGGCTTCGCAGCGACCGCCATGCACGTTAAAGGAGAAACGTCCCGGCTTGTAGCCACGCACCTTGCTTTCGGGGAGTTCGGCATACAGCTTGCGGATCTCATCGAACAGCCCGGTGTATGTGCCGGGGTTGGAGCGCGGTGTGCGCCCAATCGGTGACTGGTCAATGTTGATGATCTTGTCGAGATGCTCGACGCCCTCAATGCGTTCATGAGGGCCGCCGGAGTTCCGTGCGCCCATCAACTGCGCCGCAAGTTCGTTGTACAGAATATCACTCATCAACGTGGACTTGCCCGAGCCGCTCACTCCGGTGATACAGACCAATTTGCCCAGTGGGATGCTGACATCGATACTCTTGAGATTGTTCGCAGCCGCGCCAACGATCTTGAGACTCTTTCCATTTCCCTCCCGTCTCTGTTCCGGGATTTCAACCTGCTTTCGGCCGGAGAGATACGCCCCCGTCAGTGACTTTGGGTGCACCAAAATCTGCTTGGGTGTTCCCTCCGCAACCACTTGACCGCCATGCTCGCCGGCCGCGGGACCAAGGTCAATCACCCAGTCTGATTCAAGGATGGTTTCGCTATCATGCTCCACGACCAGGACCGTGTTGCCCAGGTCGCGCAGGCCTTTGAGTGTATCAAGCAACCTGCTGTTATCCCGCGGATGCAGACCGATAGAAGGCTCATCCAGCACATACAGCACGCCTACCAGTCGTGAACCGACCTGTGTTGCCAATCGGATACGCTGGGCCTCGCCACCCGACAACGTTACTGCGGAGCGGTTCAGTGTAAGGTAATCCAAACCGACATTCACCAGGAACGTCAGCCGCTCATGGATTTCCCTCAGCACGCGTTCGGCAATTGCCTTTTGTTTTGACGTGAGGGGCGAATTCTTACCGCCGATTTTCTTGATCCAATCCAGTGTTTGCAGCACGGGCCAGGAGGTGGCCGTGATGATGTTGATGTCATCCACCGTCACCGCCAGCGCGGCCGGGTTCAGTCGCTTGCCGCCGCAGGAGGGACACGGACGGTCGGACATAAACTCCGAGATCTTTTCGCGGATGTATTCGGAGTTGGTCTCCTTGTATCGTCGTTCGAGATTTGTGATCACGCCTTCGAAGGCGCGCGTGAACCTGAATTCATTTCCATTGGCATTCTGGTAGGTCATCTGGATCTGCCGGTCGCCCGTGCCATAGAGAATAATCTTTAACTGTTCTTTCGACAAATCCTTGACGGGCTTATCCAGGTCAATTTTATAGGCACGCGCGGCATTGACCAGACTCTGCCAGTAATAACCGCCCTCCACCTTCGGCCCACTCCACTCCATGCTGGCGATCGCTCCCTCGTTCAGGGACTGGTCGTGGTCGGGGATGATGCGGTCCGGGTCGATCTCCAGCTTCGAGCCGAGTCCCTGACAGTCCGGGCAGGCACCCTGAGGCGTGTTGAAGGAGAAGGTCCGTGGCTCCACTTCAGAGATGCTGGTGCCATGTTCGGGGCAGGCAAGATGTTCGGAGAACTGGACATCCTCTTTCTTATCCACGAGATTGACCGTGATGTAGCCTTCACCAAACTTCAACGCCGTCTCAACCGAGTCGGTCAGGCGGGTGAGCGCGGCCCTCTTGTCCTCCTTGGAGCCGTTCTGTGAAATGACGAGACGATCCACTACGGCTTCGATGGTGTGCTGTCTGTAGCGGTCCAGTTCGATCTCGTCATCCAGGGTGTAGACAGAGCCATCCACGCGGGCGCGCGTGAAACCGGCCTTGCGGATTTCTTCAAAGACTGCCTGATAGGTTCCCTTGCGGGCGCGCACCAGCGGTGCAAGGATCAGCGTTCGGGTGCCATCGGGAAGCTGGCCGATGCGGTCCACGATTTCCTGCGCCGATTGCCTGACTACCTCACGCCCGCAGATGGGGCAATGTGGTATGCCCGCCCGTGCAAACAACAAACGCATGTAATCGTAGATTTCAGTCACTGTGCCCACCGTGGAGCGGGGATTGTGACTGGTTGACTTCTGGTCGATGGATACTGCCGGAGAGAGGCCATCGATATGATCTACATCTGGCTTGTCCATCTGGCCGATGAACTGGCGTGCATAAGCCGAGAGTGACTCTACGTAGCGGCGCTGCCCTTCGGCGAAGATGGTATCGAAGGCCAGTGACGATTTGCCCGAACCCGACAAACCGGTGATGACCACAAACTTATCACGCGGGATCTCGACTGTGATGTTTTTGAGGTTATGGACGCGTGCACCAACCACGCGAATGATATTGGATGCCATGGAACTCCTCTTGGAAAGTCTATTTTAGCACAAATGTTTCAGTTTTGCACTGTTGCATAAGTCGGATTGTCAATGCGACCTACTACGAGGTTTGAGTTCGCAATCTTTTATTATACCAACCCAAGTGAAGGAGACCTTAGAAGTCTTATCAAATCGTTGCATGTTATACTCTCGTGCAACTTCTCAAATCCGGTGGTGTTATTTGTGTTAACCCTGCCGGTAGGAATGACGCGTGCAGGAGTCTGAATTCAACGAAGATGATGTTCTGACCCAGGCCTCACAGGGTGATCGGGATGCCTTTGGTTTGCTCTATGAGCGTTACGTGGATCGCATCTTCAACTATGTGTATTACCGGACGGGCAACCTTCACGATGCGGAGGATTTGACGGCGCGTGTGTTTCAGCGGGCGATGAATCACATCAAGACCTACACGGATCGCGGCGTTCCTTTTTCCGCCTGGTTGTATCGGATCGCCCACAACCTAGTGGCAAACTGGCACCGTGACCGTAGCCGCCGACAGGAAATTCCTTTGGATGACCTGCCGGTCCTGCAAACGAAGGGTGACCATCCCGAACGCAATCTGGTCCACTCCCAGGAGCAGGATGCGCTTCTCAAGCTCATCCGGCGTCTGCCGGCCGAACGACAGACTCTCCTCATCCTGAAGTTCGTCGAAGACCTCTCCAACGCAGAGATCGGACAGATCATGGGACGCAGCGAAGGTGCCGTTAAGAGTTTGTATCATCGTACCTTGCTGGCTTTACGCGATCAATTAGGCGATCAGAGCATCAATCTGGATGGAGAATAGAGGCCATGTTGCGAATTGTGACCGACGGTGCGGCGGATATCCTGCCGACCTGGAAAACAGAATATGGCATTGATGTTATCCCCGTCAACATCATGTTTGGCGAGCGATCCTACCTCCAGGGTGTGGAACTGGACAACGAAGGGTTTTACAAACTGGTGGATGAAAAAAAGCGCATCCCCAAGACGTCGCAGCCCACTCCTCACCAGTTCGTCGAGTTCTATCGCCGGATCGCACAAAAAGGTGACACGATCCTCTCCGTTCACGTGACCGCCAAACTCTCGGGTACGTATGCTTCGGCGGTCTCTGCGGCAGAAGAAGTAAAAGATGATTTCAAGGTATTTCCCATCGACTCGGCCTCTGGTTCGCTGGGAATCGGCCTGATGTGCCGCGAAGCCCGCAGGCTGGATCGTGCAGGCAAAAACGTGGAGGAGATCGTCAGGTACCTCGAAGAGATTAAGTATAAAGTTCGCGTGATCCTGACGCTGGATACGCTGGAATATGCGAAAATGTCCGGGCGTGTCAAAACTTTGCAGGCCGCGCTGGCCTCGGTGCTGAATGTGAAACCGATTGCAGTGCTGCGGGATGGCGACTTGAGCATGGCGGAACGAGTCCGCACCCGTAAAGCGTCTTTAGATCGTGTGATTGAAATGGCAAAGGAAGAATATGGCGACCAACCTGTCTATCTCGCAGTTGTCCATGCACGTGACCCCAAATCTGGCGAGGAACTGCTTGAAGATGCCAGGAAGCACTTCAATCACAAAGAGACCATGATTGGCGAATTGTCCATCTCGGTTGCCGCCAATCTTGGACCCGGTACTGTTGGCCTGGTCGTCTATCCGACCGAATAAAAAGTAATAGTAGAAATGGCAAGACATACTATGAAACCCAAACACGATGAAATCCTCCTCGATATCGAAGAGCGCCTGGCTGGGACATTGAAGCCCATCCGCCCTTCAAAAGATGTAGTTCAGCGCCTGCGCGAACGGATTCGTTTCCCCGCGCCGGAGGAGGTGGCTTCGCGTTTCCGCGATTGGCAGAGAATGTTTCTGGTGTTTAGTGGGGTAATGTCCGGGATGCTGGTGATCATCACGATTGCGCGCGCCTTCTATTTCTTTGTGCGCAGCCGGCACATGTAAGTTGGCCCCTGGAAAATCAGCCCATGAAGGCAAGACCTCCCATGGCCTGATTTCATTTCAATAGTTCATCACATAACTTCCGCGCCGCGGCCACCACATCCACATCCACAGGGAGTTTGAATTCCTCGGTGACGCGCAAGGTCAAGACCATGCCAACTTACTCTACCAGGATTTCTCTTATCTTTGCGATGAAGGTTTCAGCCGCCTGTAATATTTGCTTTGCCCCTTCGCGTGTCACAGGTGCAAATGGAGCGTAATCACTACGTTCGCGCGCAGATTGTGCCTGCCCAAGGTAATGCAGGTATTCAGAATCCACCTGACCTGTGATGACAAACAACTCACGAAACTTGGTGATGGCTGCAGCATGTCTTCTCAAATCCACACCTTTGGAAAGCAGTGCGGCTTTTGCTGCGTAGAACATAGCATAATACGCGCGATATTGCATCATCGAATAAACCAATATCGAAGATTTTTTGAGCATGGCCGAGTTTGACATTTGCGAGTTCCAGCCAGGTCTGAGGGGAGCTTAAATCGGCTTGGTCTTCCATAATAACTTTCCCTCTCGTCTGGCTGTTTCCGCAATTGGGAATCCACTATTGAACAGATCTTCGCCAACCACCATCACCGAAATAAAAGGGCCGCCGGTAACCATCGAATCAACAGCCGCATTCACCAATTTCTGCCAGCGGATATCACCAGGTCCACCAATGTAATTTTTAGGGGTACGCCATTTGCCTACGACCATCACGTCGGCATCTGAGTCAGGGGTTGCTTCTCCACGCGCATAGGAACCATAAAGAATGATCTGACTGATCTCGTTCGGGAACAACGCCAGTGCACGCCGTTGAAAGTTCGCCAATGCCTGGCTTGCCCTGCGCGGCAAACGCGGCTTTCTGCGAGGTGAACGTGACACTCGCCGGGAAGTGGTTGCGAGAACTGTCCGTGCCATGGCGTTATTATACACTTCATGGAGAGAGAAGTCTCTCGCACAGCTTTCTTGCCTCTTCTACCAAATCCACATCCACGGGGAGTTTGAATTCTTCAGTGACGCGCAAGGTCAAATGGTCAACGATCAGTTTCAGGTCGGGAGAAAGAAGCGGGTCCTCCTTGAGGAGATTCAGCAAATCCATTGCGCTGGTGCTCGGGGAAGGAGTTCCTCTTCTGGTTAGATATTCCCGAATGGCAATCCCGGCCGCGCGGCGGGCACAGACGCGGGCCTGCCCCTCATTTCCTTTTGCGCGCGCACGTTCCGCCTGGTCAAATTCGGCTTGCAGTTTGGTCTGCCAATCGGTCATTGCCTAAATTATATACTCCCGTGTGCAAAATGTCCCCATGGCGCTCTTGAAAAGGGCGGTTGAGATGTTCAGGACAGTTTGTAAGATTAATGCAAGCCTTTTCACGGTGGGTAATGTGTTTATAATCCAAGCCAACCTGGAGGTGCCTTATGAATATCCGACCGAATAAACTCAGCCTGATTGCTCTTGCAGTGACCATGCCGTTTCTGCTGTCCTGCCTCTATCTACAAAGATTGATCCAGGTTCCCGAGCCAAAAATGGAGGAGAATGTCGATACGGTGCTCGAAGTGCTAAGCGGGGGAGACTGGGTCTCTCTGCAGGAACTCACAGCCGAGAAATATACGGGGGAAGAGTATGCCCAACCCGGCACACTCACCTTCACTGCCAAAGTGACGAACGACAAGCCCGTCTATTTCAACTATGGCTGGTGCACGAAGGACGAGGCGACCCTCCAACAAAACTTCGAACACATTACGGTGCAGATCTATTTTAACGGGGGAAAACTTGGAGAAGACGTGGTGCACCCGCTGGCTTATACCACGGCGGATGGACAATACTGCCTCGATTTTGGTATGCTGCTCTCAGATTGGCCCGCTGGTGAATACAAGGTAAAAGCTGCCGTGAACTTCGATCAAAACATCAATGATGGCTGGTCCGATTATGACGCCGGAAATTACATCTATGAGTACACCATCACGGTCGAGGAAAACGCCGATTAAACAGTAGTAGGCTGCATCCATTGCCCCTGCCAGGTAAAATGAAGAGTCTCCTATGACTCGGGATCAGTCCATCACCCTGTATTTCAATAAGGCCCACACTGCTTCGAAGGCGTCCTTCAGCTTGATCTTTTTCCCCTCTGCATAATCACGTGGGTTGAAGGTGATCGGCACTTCGAAGATGCGGTATTTGCGTTTGAGGATCTTGGCCGTGAATTCCGGCTCGAAGTTGAAGCGTTTGGCTCGGATCGTCATACCTTCGACCACGTGGCGGCGGAAGACCTTGTAACCGGTTTCCATATCTGTGAGGATCGAGTCGTACAGGATGTTGGTCATCAAGGTGAGCAGTTGGTTGGCGAGCTGGTGCCAGAACATGGTCACGCGGTGCGCTGCGCCCAGAAAACGCGAACCATATACTACATCGGCCAGACCTTCCTGGATAGGTTTGAGCAGGGCCGGATAATCGCGCGGGTCATATTCGAGATCGGCGTCCTGGATCAGGAGAATATCTCCCGTTGCCGCCTTCATGCCGACCACGACCGCCGCGCCCTTGCCCTGATTCTTTCGTTGCAGGATCACACGGACCTTTCTCTTACCGTCCAGTTTCTGCAAAATCTCACCGGTGCCATCCTTGGAGCCATCGTCCACGATGATGATTTCTGACGCAAGTTTGGTGGCTTGCACACGCTTCACAATTTCGTTAATATTCCCAACTTCATTGTAAACAGGGATAATGACAGAAAGTTTCATTGCGTTGCAAATTATATACGATAACGGTCTGGGCAAATCCAGAATGAGTCGGGCGTGCTATAATTTGTTTGTGCTGCATGATCTCATTCTATCAATGACCCCGATTCGGGAGGTTTTATGACCAATCCTCTTGTTCGACCTGCACCTGCTGGAACAGCAGCCGTGCCCCTTTTTTCTCCTCCGCCGATCAATTCCGTGGAAGACACAGGCCTTTCTGTATTATGGTTGCAGGACCTGACGTTGAAGATTCTGTATTCCCAGGGTTATATCAGTGGTTTCAAGATCGCGGAGTTGATCGCGCTGCCTTTCGCGGGCGTGACCGACGGGCTTCTGGAAGCCCTGAAGCGCGAGAAATCGCTCGAAGTGAAATCCTCCCAGGGTGGGCTGGGAGAGGGCGCCTATACCTACGGGATCACTGGTGCGGGTATCACCCGCGCCCGTGAAGCTTTGGAGCGCAGCCAATATGCTGGTCCGGCGCCTGTGCCGTTTGAGGTCTACAACGAAGCAATGCGTCGCCAGAAGGCGGGACGGGTAACCGTTACCTCTCGTACGATGCGCCAGTTGCTTTCGCAATTGGTCATCTCCGAATCGACCTTTCAACGATTGGGTCCGGCGCTGAATTCCGGCTCCTCCATCTTCATGTACGGCCCGCCTGGAAATGGCAAAACGAGCGTGGCGCGTGCCTTTGGCAACCTGGTACTGACCCAGGCCATGTACATTCCCTTTGCGTTGTACCTGGATGGGCAGGTGATCAAGGTGTATGACGCGGTGAGTCACAAGCTGGCGCCGGAAGCAGATGGAGTGGCGACTGCCGCGGGCACCGGCAACCTGCGCGCCAGTCCGCGGAAAGACCCGCGTTGGGTGAAGATTCGTCGTCCGTTCATTGTGGTGGGCGGCGAGTTGACCCTCGAGGGCCTGGACCTCGTGTATGACGATGTACATAAGTTTTATGAAGCGCCGTTCCAGGTGAAGGCCAACGGCGGTATCTTGCTGATCGATGACTTTGGACGACAACAGGTGCGCCCGCGCGACCTGCTCAACCGTTGGATCGTTCCACTCGAAAACCGTGTGGATTTCCTTACGCTTCACAATGGACGTAAAGTTGAGGTGCCCTTCGACGTGCTGATCGTGTTCTCGACCAATCTCCCGCCAAAAGATTTGGTGGATGAAGCCTTCCTGCGGCGTCTGCGACACAAAATCGAGATTGGAGATCCGACTTATGAAGAGTATCGCGAGATCTTCAAGCGTGTCGCCCAGGACAAGAAGGTGGAATACAGTGACCAGGGCCTGGCTTATCTGCTGCAGGAATGGTATATCAAACGTAATCGGAAACTGCGCGCTTCGCATCCACGCGATCTATGTGATCAAATCCTCGACATCTCCGGTTATCTGGCTATCCCGCCCATGATGTCACGTGACCTGCTCGAACGCGCCGCCAAGGCTTATTTTGTAGACATCTAGTCCTAACATTTTGCCCTTTATCGTCTGTACGAATTACGGATTACGCAGCGCCGATACTGAATCAGTGATCCGTTCGTTTCTGCCGTGCTCACATCTTTTTCTCAACCTGTCATCTTTGCCCACCGCGGGGCCTCTGCCCATGCGCCTGAAAACACCCTGGCTGCCTTTGAACTGGCATTGGATCAGGGTGCAGAGGCCATTGAGCTCGATGCGAAGCTCTCAGCAGATGGACATGTGGTGGTGATCCATGATGCAACGGTGGACCGTACCACCGGCGCACACGGCCGGGTCAAGGATATGTCGCTGGCTGAACTTCGTGCGCTGAGTGCCGGCAGTACCTTTTCGAGCCATTTCAGCACGGAAAAAATTCCGATGCTCGAAGAAATATTCGAAGCCCTGGGGAAGCGAATCTTCATAAATGTTGAGTTAACCAATTACAACACACCGCGCGATCATCTGGTTGAGTCGGTTTGCACCCTAGTGAGAAAATTCAACCTGCAAGAACATGTGCTCTTTTCCTCCTTTTATGGGTCGAATCTATCGAAAGCCCGCAATTATCTTCCAGAGGTGCCATGCGGCCTGCTGGCTTTGAACGGCATGTTGGGGGCCTGGGCACGCTCGTTCGGATTCGCGTTTGGCAAGTATGCCGCGCTGCATCCCAACCTGGTGGATGTGACACGCCAACAAATCCAGCGTGTGCATCGTCTGAAGGGCCGTGTGCACGTCTGGACGGTGAACGCAGAAGCGGAGATGCGCCGCCTGTTTGGCTGGGGCGTGGACGGCATCTTCACGGACGATCCGGGGCGCGCGGTGCAGGTACGGGATGAGAAAAAATGAAGGCGGGTTTCAGCCGTTGGGTCAGACGCCAATTTCCGGCTGGCCGCGAAGCGGAAGCGAGATCCACGACCGTGCAGGCGAATCATGAAAAGTAGGTTCATTTTTCACTGGTTCCTCCTGCTGACGTTTTGCGCTTCGCTGCTTGGACCCGTGGCTGGCGCGTCCGCCCAACCAAGCTCCCAAACCACGGCCGCTGAAAGAGTGCTTTTTTCGATGACCCCGGAAGAGCGGGTGGGACAATTGTTCCTGGTCACTTTTGGCGGCACCAATACCGGCTCCGAATCGCAGATCTATGATTTGATCGTCAATCAACATGTTGGGGGCGTGGTTTTGCTGGCCGACAATGATAATTTCGTCGCGGCACCCGATACGTTGACCAGCGTGCATCAACTGATCAACAATCTTCAGAGCCTCGAATGGGATGCCACTGCTCTCGGATTGAATGAGCAGTCGCCCCGCAGTGTGTATGTGCCTTTATTCATTGGGATTTCGCAGGAAGGGGATGGCCCGCCGCATGATCAGATCTTGAGTGGGCTAACGCCTTTGCCAGCCGCGATGGCCATCGGCGCGACGTGGAAGCCAGAACTGGCGAGACAGGTTGGCTCGGTAGTAGGAAGTGAATTGAGTGCCTTGGGTTTCAATCTGTTCTTAGGGCCCTCCCTGGATGTGGTCGAAGCTCCAGATCCCGCGGCGCGCAGCGATCTGGGCACGCGCGTGTTTGGTGGTCATCCCTACTGGGTGGGCGTGATGGGACGTGCCTATGTTTCAGGGTTACATGAGGGCAGTAAAAACCGCATGGTGGTAGTGGCCAAGCACTTTCCCGGTCGTGGGAGTTCAGATCGCCTGCCGGAGGAGGAAGTTGCGACCGTCCGCAAAGGTCTGGAGCAGTTAAAGCAGGTTGAGCTATCGCCATTTTTTGCGGTGACAAATGCCGCTGAACCCGCGGGCCTGGTAGATGGACTGCTGGTACCGCATATTCGTTATCAGGCCTTTCAAGGAAATATCCGCGCAACCACTCGACCGGTAAGCTTCGATGCTTCTGCGCTGCCAAAGATCCTGGCGCTGCCAGAATTCACGGTCTGGCGGGCGGATGGTGGTTTGATCGTGAGTGATTCACTGGGCAGCGAAGCAGTGCGTCAATTCTTCTCACAGCAGGGCACCGCGAATTTTTCTCCACGCCTGGTGGCGCGCGATGCATTTCTGGCTGGAAACGATATATCATATCTGGGTAATATCAAGTCGGATCCTGATATTGGCGATACCTATTCGGCCACCCTGGAAATCCTCCAGTTTTTCGCGCAGGAATATCGCAATGACCTTGTTTTTGCTCAACGGGTGGATACTGCGGTACTGCGAATCCTGGAAAAGAAGCTAAGCATGTATGGAACATTTAACGTCTCCAATGTGCGCAGCGAGACACTTGATACTACCAAGATCGGTTCATCGCAACAGGTGATGTTCGATGTGGCCCGCAACTCAGCCACATTGATAAATGTTGATCCGCAGGAGCTTGGCACCCTGTTGCCGCAGTCGCCGAACCTATCTGACCGCATTGTGTTCCTCACTGACACATCCAGCTATGAGCAGTGCAGTAGCTGCCCTTTTCGGGATACACTGGCGGTGGATGATCTTCACAAGAATGTGGTACGGATCTACGGGCAGAGCGGCAGTGCACAAATCCTCACCAACCGGCTGAACTCGTACCCATTGAGTGAGCTAGGCCCGATGCTGAAGGGAGAAAGTGAAACGGATATCGAAGAGGTGTTGGGACGCGCCACCTGGATCGTGATCTCGCTGGCCGATGTCAATGGCGGTCAACTGACATTGCTGCGACGCCTCTTTTCAGAACGCCCCGACCTGGTCCGCAACCGGAACATCATCCTGTTCTCGTTCACCGCGCCTTATTATCTCGATGCGACGGATATTTCCAAGCTGACGGCGTATTATGCCTTGTACAGCAAGCAGCCCGCTTTTGTGGATGTGGCCGCGCGCCTACTCTTCCAGCAGGTGCCGTTGCAGGGCGCCTCGCCGGTTTCCATTCCAGCCGTGGAATACGACCTGCTGGTCGAGACCTCGCCAGACCCGGCGCAGGTCATTCCCCTGGCTTTGGAACAGGTGGAGACCGCCAAACCTTTGGAGGGAACACTCACCCCGCAGCCGACTCCCTCCCCTGAGCCGTATAAAATTGGCGACACGATTGCAGTTCGTGCAGGTCCGGTGATGGATCGCAATAATCATATCGTTCCGGATGGGACCGTGGTTCAGTTCACTATGTCCACGCGCGATGAAAGTGGTGGGATTCTGCGGCAGGTGGAGGCAACGACGACAGATGGGATCGCGCATGCCACTTTTGTGATCGACAAGCCCGGCAGCGTGGAAATCAGTGTAGTCAGTGAACCGGCGCTCATTTCTAATGTTTTGCAATTCATTGCATCCACCGAAAGAGTGGTGGTGGTGACGGTGGTGCCGAGCGCGTTACCAACCATAACGCCGATTCCACCAACTCCGACCCCCGTGCCCACTCAGATTCCGTGGATCACCTCGGAGGGCTATCCGCGTGTAGGCGGCTGGTTCCTGACTTTGCTGGCACTCTTCGGCACGGCCGGCCTGGCCTTCTGGGCGGTGAGCAAGATTATCTCGGTGCGCTGGGGGTTGCGCTGGGCATTTTGCATGTTGATTGGTGGGCTGCTGGGCTATAACTATCTGGCGCTGGACCTCCCTGGCGCGGCAGAATGGATTACAGGAACGGCTGGCGCGGGCGGATTATTGGTATTAACTTTTGCTGGAGAGATCATTGGGGCAATCCTTGCACTCGCCTGGATGTTTTGGTTCAGCGCGCCAAGGTCGCAAGCAGACTGACCAACAGCAAAACGGCTGCGCTCCATGCCAGAGTGGCTTCGGGAGGATGTGCAAGATACTCCCAGGTAGACTGCCGCCGGCTCGAGCGCTGGGTCAGGGGGTGGGTGGGCGGCTCATGAAACCCGAACAATGCCTGTCGAAAGTCATTGATGGTAGCAGGGCGTTCATCGGGGTGCAGGGCCATGGCCCACAGAATAGCTTTTTCAGTACTCGGCGAAACCGCGGGATTGATCTGTCGTAACGGAAGCAGACTATCAGGTTGGAGGAAGCGGGCGCGTGCATCGGCGGGTGGCTGGTTGGTCAATAAATGGTACAAGGTCGCGCCGAAGGAGTAGATATCCGAACGGATGTCAGTATGCACGTCACTGCCGCCATATTGCTCGAGGGGTGTGTAGAGGGCGGTGCCCTGTCCTTGAATGATGGTAATGGTCACTTCTTCGGGCGCAAGAATCTTCACGAGTCCGAAGTCCACCAGCTTGATCAGGCCGTGCGGCATGAGTTTGAGATTGCTGGGTTTGATATCGCGGTGAACGATGGGAGGCTCCTGGCTGTGCAGAAAACTCAATGCATTCGCGATCTGGTCTGCCCAGGCCATCACTTCTTTTTCGTACAGGAACCTCTTGTTGCGGCGTGCCTCCAGCATCAGCGCGCGCAGGTCATTGCCGGGCACATAGTCCATGACCAGATAATCACGCGGTCCACTCGAAAAGATATCAGAAACTTTGGGCAGGTTGGGGTGATCGAGACGCGCAAGTACAGTAGCTTCGCGCAGGAATTGCTCGCGAGCTTCATCACGTATGTTTTCCGGGAGGGCGCGGTCGTATTCGACTTCCTTCAACGCGCATTCGCGGCCTTTCAGGCGGGTGTCATCGGCGAGATAAATGGAACCCATGCCGCCCTGACCGATCCGTTCACGGATCTTATAGCGGCCGCGCAACACCTCCCCGTTTTTCAAGGGCGGGAGCACTCTTCTCCTTACTTCAATTGTTCCTTCAGCAGTTTAACTACAGAAGGATCGCGTTGGGTGCAGGCTGGTTTCGGCGTTGGTTCTGCACAGAAACGCATGTTTATGCTATATTATTATACTCGTAACCCGTATGAAACAATCCAAGGAAGATTCCCCGTTATTGATCGCGCAGGAGGGACCGCTCAAGGGTCAGCGCTGGCAGTTGAACCAGACCATCGTGCTGGGACGCGAATCCACCTGTGATGTGGTAATTTCTGACCGCCAGATCTCGCGCTTTCATGCTCGCCTCACGCCCACTCAGGAAGGCGTGATCCTGGAAGATCTGGGCAGTAAGAATGGTACACATTTGAATGGCGCCCTCATCTCCGCCCCGGTCGTGTTGCAGGATGGAGATCTGGTCGCTGTCGCGATGGCTCAGCAATTTATGTTTATCGTATCGGATGCCACGACACCGCTCCTGGACCACGCACCGCCTCATGGACGTTTAATGATGGACCTGAAATCGCGCCGGGTCTGGGTAAATCAACAACAATTAGTCCCGCCGCTATCGGCCCAGCAATTCAAGCTGCTTTGGTTGTTGTACGAGCGCAACGGTCAGGTTGTCACCCGCCCGGAACTGGTGTCGGTTGTTTGGGGCGATGAGCAGATGCTGGGTGTTTCTGACCAGGCCCTGGATGCTTTGATCCGCCGACTGCGCGATCGGCTCGCGGCGCTTGACCCCACCCATCAGTATATTGACACCGTGCGCGGCCACGGAATCCGGCTGGATAACCCCAAATCCTGACAATTCTTTTGTATTCTTACCTTTCCCGCAATACTTGCGGGAGTTTTTTCGTTCCATGACCTCATAACTTTTTGGCCTCTCCAGCGACCTTTGATTTAAGAGCTCATCTTACGCACGCTTGCTCGAAGGCGGTCTCAGACCGCCGTATTTACAGGGTGCCACCGCAGGGTCGCATTATTATCCCCTTCAGGGGAGACCCTGCGGGAACATAAACTGCGTAAGGTGACTTAAGAGTTTATCTATATTTTCTTTCAGATTCAAATGATGAAAGATCTAAAACAGTTTAAACTGTAGTGACAGTGGCAACGACAACGGCGATGATGACGACAATGACAACAACTCTGGAAGCAATAACGGTTAGCCCTGTGGCCTAAGGTATTCCAGGGACTGTCCTCCGGATGTATCATGATAAATATCCGGATGGGCAGTCCATTTCTGAGCATACAATGCGCAAATTCAGCCTTTCAGACCTTCTGCCCATCGGTCTCTTCCTGCTTTTTCTGATTAGCATGGCAGTCATTCAATTTGCCGCGCCCGACCTGCCCGACAACGACGGGTACTATCACATCAAACTCGCCTGGCTGATGCGTACCGAGGGTCTCAAGCCCGCTTTCCCCTGGCTGCCACTGACCATTCTGAATGAGCGTGAGTTCTACGATCATCACTTTCTGTTCCATGTACTGCTCATGCCATTCACGTTTGGCGATCTGCGGATGGGCGCAAAATGGGCAGCCGTCTTTTTTGCCAGCCTGGCGTTCCTGGCAATCTGGTATTTGTTTCAGCGTCAGCGAGTCCCGTTTGCCTGGTTGTGGGCTCTGGCGTTGCTCGGCATCTCAGACGCGTTCCTGTATCGAATGAGCATCACGCGCGCACAGTCCATTTCACTAGCGATCCTGGCGCTGGCTTACGCGTGGCTACTCGAAGGTAAACACAAACATCTGGCAGTTCTCTCATTTATCTATGTGTGGGTGTACGATGCGTATCCACTCATCCTGGCGCTGGCCGTGTTATACGTACTTTCCATCGCATTGATCGAACGGCACCTCGATTTCAAACCCGTGCTTTACGTAACGGCCGGCCTGCTGCTGGGGCTGATTTTGAATCCATACTTTCCTGATAACATCGTCTTTTCATATCGTCACATGCTGCCCAAACTGGCTGATGCCACGTCTGTACGGGTGGGCAATGAATGGTATCCCTACGAAACGAAGACGCTGCTGGAAAATTCCCTGCCCGCGCTGATCGCGTTTGCAAGCGGCATCCTGGCGCTGGGACTTTCCAATCGCAAAATGGAATCGCGCACCGCTCTCGGACTGTTCCTGTCCCTGTTCTTTGGACTCATGCTCTTCCAGGCTCGCCGCTTTGTGGAGTATTTCCCACCCTTTGCGCTGATCTTCGCGGCCTTCGCGTGGGCGCCTCTATTGAGCGGCCAGGCGCAACCTGAGTCTGTTTCCGCAACTTTCTCTCCCCGGAACTGGGTCGCACCCTCCCTGCTGTTGGTGGCGGTCATTCTCAGTATGGCTGGTTCAGTCCCTCGGGCGCGTGATGCGCTCCGCACATCCAAACCCTATGACCTTTATGCTGGCGCGTCAGTCTGGCTGGAGCAGAATACTCCCTCTGGTTCCCGCGTCTTCCAGACCGATTGGGATGATTTCCCGCGCTTGTTCTATTACAACACCCATAACACCTATCTGGTTGGTCTCGATCCGACTTATCTACAGCTCTATGACTCAGACCTGTATACGCTTTGGGTTGAAATCACGCAGGGAAAGGTGAAAAATCCTTCACAGATCATTTTCGATACCTTTGGTTCCGGCTACGTTCATACAGACTTGAAGCATGACGGTTTTATGCAAGCCGCAGGTAACGACCCGGGTCTGAAGGAAGTGTACCGCGATGGCCAGGCGGTTATTTATGAAATCATTGCGCAATAAAGCGCCATGGACGCGAGTGATATACTGACCATGCACAATCAGATAGTTCTTTCGATCACTACAGGACAACCACGAGTGGCCGCGAACATCATACCTATGTTGCAGGAAAACCAAACCATGCAAGGATTGCGCAAACTGGATCCTCAAACCATTGGCGCCATCTATGATCAATATTTCCCGGAAGTCTATCGTTATGTCCGCTATCGCTTTAATGATGATGTATTAGCGGAAGATATCACCAGTGAAGTTTTCGTGCGCCTGCTGGAGGCCGTTCGAAAAGGCCAGGGACCAGAATCGAATCTCAAGGGCTGGCTGTTCGCCACTGCATCGAACGCGGTAAATGACCACCTGCGCCGCCACTATCGCAGACCAACGGAGGCATTATCAGAATCCATGACGGATGATAGTCTCAGCGTTCACGCCCAGGTGAATCTGCGTGAACAGACCCGCGAAGTGCGGGCGGCCTATGCCCAGCTGACACTGGAACAACAGCATGTACTGGCTTTGCGCTTTGGGCTGGGGTTCTCGCTGGAGGAGACTGCACTTCACATGAAGAAAAATGCCAATGCCATCAAGGCGCTGCAGTTCCGGGCGCTGGCCGCCCTGCAGAGGCAAGTGGGGGAGGTGTTATATGAATAGCATTTATGATGTCCTGGAAACCTGCCTGCAGGAAGTGGAAAATGGTGCGCAGGTGGAAACCGTTTTGGAACGATATCCCGAGTTTGCCGAGGCACTGCGCCCTATCTTGCAGGCTTACTTCCATGCGCGAACTATGACTGTCTCGGGGCCTTCTGTAGAGGTGCTGCGGCGCAACCGGGCCAAGCTGCTTCAACATTCCGCCAGGCTGCGTGAACGTGCACACAGACCCTTCCCGTGGCTCCCGGCGATTCGGAAATGGGCAATGGCGCTGGCGTTATTGGTTTTGTTCCTTTTTAGTGGGACAAGCCTTGTCCGTGCGTCGTCGATTGCATTACCCGGTGATAGCCTGTATACGGTCAAACGTTCATGGGAAAATTTCACGTTGGCCTTCACGTTCGATTCAGACGAGCACGAAATCTTGCAGGTTGAACATGAAAACGAACGGCTGGAGGAACTGCACGAACTGTTCGCCAACGAGCGCACGGCCCAGGTGGACTTTGCAGGAATCATTTCAGGTGAGAATGGGAATGGCTGGTCGATTGAGGACATTATGGTCATCGTGACTGACCAGACCGTGTTGCCAGTCCAACCCCTGCAGGTCGGCGCGGCGGTGCGGGTGTACGGCATAACCGGCGGGAATGGAGTCATCCTGGCTGAACGAATCGAGTCTCTGCCTGCTGGCGCACCACTGCCGGAAGTAGAGGACGATGATCAGCCTGAGATCGAAGTGGAAGAACCTCAAGCCACGCCCAAACCGGATAATTCAGGATCAGGTTCGGGGTCTGGATCGGAAGAGGAAGATACGCCAACCCCGTCGCCCGAGTCCACGCCAACGATCGAATCTCTCACGGGCGTCCTCATGTCCATGAATCAGGAGCTTTGGCGTATTGGCAGTACGGAGGTGGATGTGAGTGAGGCGGAGATCAAGGGTATGCCGCTGATTGGCGCGCTGGTAAAAGCCGAGGGGTATTTCGGAGAAGACGGCGTTTTTGTGGCGTCGAAAATCGCGATCGGCAGTACCGGTTCAACCTCCGGTAACGGCAACAGTAATGTAGACGACAATTTGACTGAGGATAACGATATTTCGGATACAAACCACAATACAAATGAGGATAACAGTAACGACAACACGAACGACGATCCAGACGATGATGATAACAGCAATGATGATCACAACGGGAACGGCGGAGGCGGGAATGACAATAATGAAAACGGCGGCAACAGTAATAATGACTAAATGGTCGTGATCGATCTGCTATCGATTTCCTGCGGAGTTTTGCTCCGCAGGAATTTTTTTGTTTCTTCTCATGTATTTACAGTAAAATACATAGAGCCGCATTATTTCCTTTACTTTTTGTTGGAATATCGGTCTACCAATCTAAGCAAGAAGTAAAGTTACGCATGTGGAGCATGCGTGAGACAGGCGGTAAAACATTCCATTTTCGCGCAGGAGAGATGAATGACCGACTCGAAGTTCTACCTGGGACGCGCGTATGATCCCATCCAGCAAGTTATTACTGGGCAACAAGTGAACTATGACCCCTCAGACTTAACCACACATGCCGTTGTCACCGGCATGACTGGTTCTGGCAAGACCGGCCTGTGTATTGCTTTACTCGAAGAAGCCGCGCTGAGTGGCATTCCGGCCATCATCATCGATCCCAAGGGCGACCTCACGAACCTGGTGCTGCATTTTCCCGATCTGGCTCCGCGGGATTTTCAACCCTGGATCGACGCTGACCTGGCGCGTCGCACGCAAAAGACCCAGGAACAGGTTGCTGCGGAAGCCGCCGAAGCCTGGCGAAGAGGTCTGAGCGATTGGGGCATTTCACGGGAGAAAATCCTGGCACTCAACAATGCTGCGCAGTTCGCTATCTTCACGCCCGGCTCGAGTGCTGGCATCCCGGTCAGTGTTTTGTCGTCGCTGGCCGCGCCAGATCTGCCCTGGCAGGAGAATCGTGAGATCTTGCGGGAGAGAATTTCCAGCACCGTGACTGCGTTGCTTGGGCTGGTTGGTTATGAAGATATAGACCCGGTCCGGTCGCGCGAGCATATCCTGCTTTCGAATATCTTTGAGAATGCCTGGAGCCAGGGCAAAGATGTTGAATTGACCGAACTGATCCTGCAGACCCAAACACCGCCGTTCAATAAACTCGGCGCGTTCCCGCTTGATTCGTTTTTCCCCGCCAAAGACCGTATGGAACTGGCGATGGTGCTCAATAACATCCTGGCCTCGCCCGGGTTTGAAACCTGGCGCGAAGGCCAGCCTCTCGACATCGCCTCCATGCTATACACGCAGGATGGCCGTCCGCGCCACAGTATCTTTTATCTGGCACATCTCTCAGACACCGAGCGTATGTTCTTCGTCACTCTTCTGCTCTCGGCAATCGAGACCTGGATGCGCATGCAAAAGGGCGCGACCTCGCTGCGTGCGCTGCTCTACATGGATGAGATCTTCGGCTATCTGCCTCCACAGCGCAATCCCTCCTCCAAGCCGCTGATGCTGCGCATGTTGAAACAGGCGCGTGCCTTTGGCCTGGGCTTGTTACTTGCCACCCAAAATCCCGTGGACGTAGATTACAAAGCGCTCTCGAATGCGGGCACCTGGTTCATCGGTAAGCTCCAGACCGAACAGGATAAGAACCGGTTGCTCGATGGACTCGAGAGCTCAGCCGGCGGGGTGCCGCGTGCCATCTTCGATAAACTCATCTCGACTCTGGGCAAGCGCGCCTTCATTCTGCACAACGTCCATGCCAAGCAGCCTGAAGTCTTCCACACGCGCTGGACGATGAACTTCCTGGCAGGCCCGCTGACCAGGACCCAGATTCCCGATCTCAATAGACTTGCCAATGCGGAGTCTTCGCTTCAGTCTCAGCCGAAAGCTGCTCCTGTTTCTCCGGCCTTTGCTTCACCTGAATCGGATACGCCGACCTTCGTCGCAACGACCATTGACAGCAGACCACAGACTGCCGTCGGCGGCCAGTCAGCTACAACCAATCTCCAATCTACAATCCCCGTTCCCCAATCATCGGTTACCAAGCCTCCTCTTCCTATAGGCATCAAGGAATATTACCTGCCTCAAAACCTCAGCCTGCCTGCCGCCTTCCGTGCCGCGCAAAAGACCATGCCCGCCGACGCCATGATCGAAGGCGTCTACTATCGTCCCGCACTGATCGCGTCGGCCAAAGTGCGCGTGCTCGACCGCAAACTCGGCGTGGATAGTGAACTTTCGCACGCCGCCCTCGTGACGACACTGGAGAAACGCGGTTCCGTTCGCTGGGATGATCATCAGTCCAATGGACAGGCGCTGGAGAATATTGAGAGTCTAACTGTTCCCGGCGCACGCTTTGGGACCGTGGACTCACCACTGAACGACTCCAAGCTGATGACCGCCATCCAGAAGGATTTTGCCGATTGGGTCCTGCGGAATTCCTCCGTGCAGGCGCGCGCCAATGTCGTGCTCAAAGTCTTTGCCGGTCCTGATGTGAGCCAGGCAGATTTTATGCGGGCCTGCGCTGACGCGGCCCGTGAGATGCGCGACAAGGATCTTGCCAAACAAACCTCCCAGATCGACCGCCAGCTCAAGATGCTGGAAGATAAACTTGCCCGCGAGGAACGGGAGCTGCGCGAAGATGAGGCGGAACTCTCGAACCGCAAGCTGGAGGAGGCGGGTACACACATTGAGAACATCACCGGTCTGTTTGGTGGAAGAAGAAAGGCATCGAGATTATCCTCCTCACTGACCAAACGCCGCATGACCGAACAGGCCAAAGCCGACGTGGAGGAATCGATTGATGCGATTTCCCAGTACAGGCAGCGGATCGCCGAGCTCGTAAAGCGCCGCGAAGAAGTGATCGTCCAACTCAACGACAAATGGGGCAGCGTTGTGAACGACGCTACTGAAATCACGGTCAACCCGAAGAAGACCGATATGTTCATCGACTTGTTCGGTGTGGCCTGGGTGCCCTTTTACAACGTGCGGGTTGGCAGCACGGTCATTGAATTGCCTGCATTTGGGGTTGGGTAGAAATAAGGCGACGTTGTGAAGTATGTCGCTATTGAGAAGCGAAATAAATTTCGTGCTACAGGATGTTCTGGTTAATTCTCTCCATCGCAGCCTGGGGATTTGTTCATTCCCTAACCGCCTCCTTATGGTTCAAGGATTTGCTCGGCGGCGCGCTGGGTGACGGATTCATGAGATTCTATCGGCTGCTATATAACGTCTTTTCAGTGGTCAGCATTGGACCGGTTCTGTACCTTATGGTCACGTTGCCCGACCGGAATCTCTATCAAATCCCGGCTCCGTGGAGTATTTTCATGCGCGTCGGACAGCTACTCGCCGCCCTTCTGCTGTTGGTTTCGCTGCTACAAACGGATGTGCTTTCCTTTGCAGGATTACGGCAATTGCTCGAAGAGGAGAAACCAGGCAAATTAGTGACTGGTGGTTTTTACCGCCTGGTGCGGCATCCGCTGTATTTCTTTGCCTTGCTGGTTTTGTGGCTTACGCCCTCCGTTTCCCTGAATTCATTCATCGTTACTCTGGCCTTCACTCTCTATCTCCTGTTAGGGATGTACTTTGAAGAACGGAAGCTCCTGCATGAGTTTGGGCGCGCGTATGCGGACTATAAGTCAGTGACGCCCATGTTGATTCCAGGGCTCAAATTGCCTGGGAACAATTAAGTTTCGAAGAGCGTTTTCAAAGCGCCGTGAATTCATTCGTAGTGGCGACTTTCCTGACACGGTCCGTCAGGACAGGTGCAGTCGCTCATTGGTCGAACGACTGACGCGTAGCGGTTACTACGTTAATTAAGAATTTCACAAGGTATAATTTCCCATTATGGCTACGATCTCTTATCCATATCAAAAAACACCTGTTATTCCACAAGTGATTGCTGCGCTTTTCAGCGGATCTGTATTATTCCTGAGCCTCATCCTCGCCTGGACCCTGGGCTTTCAACTCCTGTATGCCGGGCGCATCTTTCCCGGTGTATCTGTAGCGGGGGTGGATCTTTCAGGTCTGAGCCGCGATGAGGCGGCGGTCAAGCTTCAGCAATCCTTGTCATATCCCATCATGGGCAAGGTCTTGTTCCGGGATAAGGAAAAAGCTTGGGTGGCAAGCCCGGCAGAGTTAGGCATGGTCTTTGACCCCTCCTCCAGTGCAGGAGCAGCATACAGCGTAGGCCGAAAGGGAGGTCTGTTCGGCGCGTTGGCTGGCCAGATGCGGGCCAGTGGTTTGGGGATGCAAGTCCCGCCGGTGGTCATCTTCGATCAGCGTGTGGCCGTTCAATATTTGAGCCGTATAGGTGAGCAGGTCAACCAGCCCGTAGTGGAGGCCAGCCTGAGTCTGAATGGAACTGAGGTAGTGACTCAACCCGGTCAGGTCGGGCGTGAGTTGAAGATGGATGCTACGCTCATCTATCTGGGCGGCCAGTTGCAGACCTTCAGTGATGGGGAAGTGCCCCTGGTGATTCAGGAGATACAGCCTCAGATCCTGGATGTGAGCGCCCAGGCAGATGCCGCCCGGCAAGTCCTGAGCCAGCCGCTTACGCTCACGATTCCCAATGCCCGCGAAAGCGACCCGGGTCCTTACGTCTACAACCAGCAAATCCTCGCGAACCTGTTGGCTGTACAGCGCACACCGAATGGTGTGCAGGTGATGTTGAATTCGACAGGTTTGCGCGACCTGCTCATGCCTGTCAAGCAGCAACTGGATCGTGCTCCCTCTGATGCCAAATTTATTTTTAACGACGATACCCGGCAACTGGATCCTATGGAAGACTCGAAAGTAGGCCGTGCACTGGATATGGATGCCAGCCTGCGAGCCATCAATGACGCGTTGCTGCGCGGGGAGCATAGCGTCCCCCTGGTGATCGTCGAGACACAGCCGAGGGTCCCGGCCACTGCCACCGGTCAACAGCTCGGTATCACCGAATTGATCTGGGCGGAGACCTCCTACTTTTATGGTTCGAGCACTGAACGGATTCAAAACATTCAGGCCGCGTCGGCGCGCTTTCATGGTGTGATGATTGCACCGGGTGAAGTCTTCTCGATGGGCCAGACCATGGGCGATGTGAGCCTGGAGAGTGGTTTCGCCGAAGCGCTGATCATCTATGGTGGGCGCACGATCAAAGGGGTGGGCGGCGGAGTATGCCAGGTCAGCACTACCCTGTTCCGTAGTGTATTCAACATTGGCCTGCCGATTTTGGAAAGATATTCCCATGCTTATCGCGTATCCTATTATGAGATGACCGCCAGTGGAGGCGTGGATCCAAGCCTGGCTGGACTGGATGCCACCGTATATTTCCCGCTGGTCGACCTGAAATTCAAGAATGATACGCCGTACTGGATCCTGATGGAGACCTACGTGAATGTCAATGCACGGACACTCACCTGGAAATTTTATTCAACCAGGGATGGCCGTACTGTGGATTGGACAACGACAGGTCCAACGAACGTGAAGTCTGCTCCATCGCCCAAGTATGAGGAAAACCCGGAACTGAGAAAGAATGAAATGAAACAGGTCGATTGGGCCGCGAATGGTGCGGATGTGACGGTTACGCGTACTGTCTGGAAGGATGGCGTGGTGCTGTTCCAGGATCAATTCACGACCCACTACGAGCCCTGGCAGGCCGTCTGCCAATTTGGTCCTGAATCGAAAAGCCCCGAAAAGCTGGCAAAAGAAAAGAACTTGTGCCGAAATCCTGGTGCATAAGCTCATCCGGATATTGGTTCATCCGGCACACTTCGCGCAACTGCTAGATGAACTGACTGGCACCGGCTCGCATGGTAGAATTGCCCGCTGCTAGCAGAAAATGGAGAAATCATGGTCAGTGAAACTCTAATCGAAATCCTGCGTTGTCCCCACTGCGTCCGCACGACCGGCGGTGAACTCAAGTTTTACAAGGATACCTGGTTCATCTGCAATGACTGCGCGCGTAAATATCCGATCGTGGATGACATTCCCGTCATGTTGATCGAAGAGGGCGATAAGTGGGTCGGCGTGGCGGAAGACAAATTGCCGGTCCCCCCTCCCGCAAAATAACGTGAAACCTATTCAACACTTGCTGGAAGATCTTCAGAGCGGCGATGAAGCGCGCGCCGAGAGGGCGGTCACTGCTTTGATCGAGCTGGGGCAGGATGCGATTCCCGCGCTGATGGCCTTGTCCCGTTCGCCTGATGTGGACTCCCGTTGGTGGGCGATTCGCACGCTGGCGGGTTCGCCTCTCTGCCAGACCGATTGGCTGGTCCCGTTTCTATCGAACGATCCGGCGCCGGAAATCCGTCAGTGCGCGGCGCTGGGGCTGGCGATCAGGCCAGACGAAAGCGCGATCCGGCCCCTTATCCGGGCCTTGAGCGACGCCGATTCGATGACTGGGAACCTGGCGATGAACGCGCTGGTCAAGATCGGAAAGGATGCAGTCCCGGCCTTGATCGAATGTCTCAAAGAAAAAGGATCGCAGCAATCGGCGCGAATCCTGGCGCTGCGTGCGCTGGCAGAGCTTCGTGACCATCGCGCCATCCCGGTCATGATGCAGGTCATGGAGGAGGATTCGGTCCTGCTCGAACACTGGGCCAAAGAAGGCCTCGAACGGCTCGGATTGGATATGGTGTACATCAAACCCGTATGAACATACTTGAAACTTTCAACAAAAAACTCGGGCCTCTTTCCATAGCTCAGTTCATCTTTTGGGGTATTGTGCTGGTGATGGCCATAGGCGGATTTTTATTCATCCGCGGCATTGTAAGCTGCTGGACGATTACCTCTCTGCCAGGAACGGTGCCTTCTAATTGCGGCACGATCACTGCTGGAAACGAAGGTCCGGTGCTCAACGAGGAAGGCACTCCCGTGGCGACGTCTGAAGTTGCGCCTCCGCCTCCGCCTGTAAGCATCCCTGAATCTGATCTGCCGCCTGCCTGGGATGGCGCCAGCCGGATCAATGTTTTGCTGATCGGCCTGGATTATCGCGACTGGGAGGCAGGCCTGGGTGCGCCGCGCTCCGATACAATGATCGTCCTGACCATTGATCCGCTGAGCAAGACTGCCGGGATGCTGACGATCCCGCGCGATATGTGGGTAAATATCCCTGGTTTCGGCTACAGCCGCATCAATACAGCCTATTCCTCTGGCGAAGGCAACAGACTGCCTGGCGGTGGTCCCACACTGGCTTCCAAAACGGTTGAGCAGTTTTTGGGTGTGCCCATCCATTATTATGCACAAATTGATTTCCACGCCTTCGTAGAATTCATCGATCTGATCGGCGGCATTGATATCTACAATGATCAAGAGTTGCGTTTGGATCCGGTTGGATCAGGCAAGGATAAGATCAAACTTACGTGTTGTGGGATGCGTCATCTCAATGGCGAAAAGGCACTCGCCTATGTACGCTATCGCAAGGACAAGGAAGGCGATGTGGCGCGCTCCAAGCGCCAGATCAAGGCAATTCTCGCGATCCGTGACAAGGTGTTGGCTCCCGAAAATTTCCCGGTGTTATTAGGGAAAGCACAGCAGTTCTATGAGGAGTTTTCCGCAGGGATCCAGACCAACATGCCTTTTGATACGGCTTTGCGGTTGGGCGTACTGGCGCGTGATATTCCTGTGGATAGCATTAAACAGGGTGTGATCGATTACACCATGGTCAATCTAGATAACGTGGTGTTAGGCGGGGAGAATGCCAGCATCATGAAACCCCTGCCAGATCAGATCCGTATTTTGCGCGATGAAGTTTTTACGCTCGGTGGTCCGGTCAGCCCTATGGCTGTACTGGGAGATCCCACTGCCCTTATGAAAGCCGACGGTGCACGCGTCCGTTTGTTGAACGGTTCATTTTCACCAGGTCTGGAAGTGAATACAGCCAATTACTTCCTCCTGCAAGGCATGGGTGTAACAGAAGCGGGCGCGGCGGATCGGGCCTATGATCGCACTTTCATCATATTGCATTCACCCAAGTTATATACGTTGAAGTACTTGCAGGCTATGTTTGGCATCACATCGAGCACGCAATTTGTAATCAACCCTGATCCCGCCTCTCCTGTTGACATCGAAGTATTCCTCGGAAACGATTGGGCAAATAACAATCCGATTCCCTGACATGATAAGTTCTTCATGGTGCCATGGGCATTCCCGTGAATCCTAATAAGACTTTTTAAGAAGACAGCGCCCACTCCAACGATTGGTCGCTGTTTTGATTCGAGCGCCATCCTTCATGGCTGCTGGAAAGTCAGTTTTATTCCTCCCAGGAATGTCTCGCCACTGGGGGTCTGGCAGGTAGGAGCGATGAGTCCCTCGGCAATGTCACTGCCCGCCGCGAGCCTCAGGCTATAGGTGACGTTCGGTGACATGATGAAATCCGCGTAACCATTTCCGACCTCTGGCTTGAGGCCGGTGAAGAATTGATCTTCGCCATTTTCCCAGGCGATGATGATTTTGGCGCCGGTCACCTGCCGGAGATTGGAGCTAAATACGAACACTTGCAGCAATCCTTCGGAAAGCGCCGCATCGCAGACTGTATCCTGTTCGATCAGCCCAAAAGGCGCACCGAGGGTGGGAACCGGAGTCCTTGTGGGGCGGGGTGTAGGGTTTGAGAGAGCAGGCTGAGTTTCAACGTTTGGTGTCTCTGCAACGGGGGTATCCAACGCTTCAGGGGTCTCGGTCAACAGAAAGGGAAGCTCCTCCGGCGACGGCAAAAAGGTTTCCGAAGTTTCAGGGACGGCAGTGCTGGCAGGATCGGACGTGCCCGTTGGCAAAGCTGCGAGGACGTTCTCGTTTTCGAGCGCCATGGCCAGCGCGGCGAGCTGATCGGCTTGTGTGAATTCGCCGCTGGCGATCATGCGCTGCGCCTGTGAATTCAAAGCTTTCACTGCATCCGCATCACCCAGTAGTGAAAGGCGTACTTCGCTTCGCGGCAGATTCCCGGTCGCGGCATAAGCTGCGGCGATGGCTGACCGGAACTGATCCTTGAAGTCGCCACGCAGGGCAAGCGGGTCTGAGTTGCTCACGCGCAGAGGGGGGCTCAACCATGCGTACGCCAGACCAAGCCCAAGTCCCACGAGAAGCGTGAGAAGGACATCCCAGGGAAAGCGTCTCATGGGTTGATCCCGCTCCAGGCCTGCATGCCTGTGACAAGTTCCTGAATCAGCGAAATATCTGAATCAGCAAATCCATTTGCACGGGCATAGGCAAGGCCTTCCGAGGCGATGGAGGACGGGGATTTCGAATCCAGGATGGCCAGGCGACGCGCGGCCAGCCCGGGGTCTTGCTCAGCGCGATAGGCTTCTGCTACCATGAGCACGTAATCAGCCTTATAGTCTGCGCGCAATGTGTCGGGGGTAAGGTCAAAATACTCTACCGGGTCTACAAACCGTCCGTATGCCAGACCCAGACCAGTACCAACGGCGAGTGCGATAAGAATGAAGAGCCAGCGAGAGGATTTCATAAAAATATCCGGACAGGTGACCGGCGGCACCCAGAGACACTTCCTTACCGTTGCTGCTTCTCAGCCCTGGCGGGGTTTGGCAGGCTCTGCCGCGCCGGGCCTGCCCGGACGAGCGCAAGGATAATCGAAGTGAGTGGGCATGTCAATCAAGGGGCTCACCCAAGGCTGTTTTACGGCATGTCAACTCTTGTCAGGGAATCGGCTGGTTCTTTATCTGCTTCAGCTTTTTTGATTAGACATATTGTTGTTTCTTCTGAGAGAAGTCTATTCCCAAACATTGTCAGACGATATGTTAGGCTGTAAAATCCAGGCAGCACTCAATCATTGTTCCCCTGCGGATGCTTTGACCCTGAATCCAACTTGTTGGCCGCTGTCCCTGAGTTCTTATTCATTTATTGTTCAGGTGAAGATTCTGGTGAGCAACTAGCGAAACCGACCGCGATCCGATCGTTCCACAATGTGTGGAACGACTGTTTGTATATTTTCAAGAGAGGTCATTGTGAATACTCGTCTAGTTGCTTTTTTTCGTTTTTTCCTATTTGCTTGCCTGTTGATGGGGAGCTTCCTACAGCCGCGGGCTGCCTACGCGGCTTCTCTGCCTGCTGAAATCAATAAACAATTTACACCCCTTCAAATTGATGCGGGTGGTGTTTCCGTTCTGCGGGTGACCATATTTAACCCGAATTCATTCCAATTGACGAACGCTGGTTGGACAGATAATCTTGTCAGTGTTCAACCTGGTTTGTTCATTGCGACACCTGCCGGAGTGGTGAACACCTGCGGTGGCGCTGTGACAGCTACGCCAGGAACCACGGGCCTGTCCCTGAGCGGTGGGACGGTTCCGCCTCAGGTGGGTGCCAACCCAGGTGAGTGTTATGTGGAAATCAATGTGTCGTCAGTCACCTCCGGCAACCTGATCAATACGATTCCGGCCAACAATCTGACATCTCAGGGGAATGATGGTGGAACGATTGTAAACATTACCAATACCACACCAGCCAGCGCCACCATCACCGTGATAGGAGTGACTCCGCCCTCCTTAAGTAAGGGGTTTTCACCCAACACGATTTTTGTAGGCGAGGTCAGCCGTTTAACGATTACCCTCAATAATAATGATAGTAACACCAATCTGACCGGCACATCTTATATGGATACCCTTCCAGCAGGTCTGGTATTAGCCATCCCTGTGAATGCAACGGTGACGGGATGTGGTAGTGGTTACGCTCTTACGGCAGCGGCTGGCACAAACACCATTGCAATCAGCAACGCCACCGTTGCACCCACGCCGAATTGCGTGGTGGCAGTGGATGTGACCGGCGCCAGCGGGACATTTACAAATACTATTCCTGCCGGTCCTGGTGCTCCCGGTTCCGTTCAGACCGACCAGGGGGTGACAAATAACACACCAGCATCGTCGAACCTCAATGTACAGCCGGTGGATATTGATAAATCATTTTCCCCCGCCGAGTTTCAGGCCGGCGGCACGACTACGCTTACCATCACACTTGAAAACCCAACCGGCACAGCCTATACAAATATAAACTTTTCAGACACGTTACCCGGCGTCTTTGTGATCGCCAGCCCGGCAATTGTAACGAATAGTTGCGGTGGAACATTGACCGCTGCGTCTGGCACCCAACTCATCAGTCTCTCTGGCGGTACCATTCCCGCGAGTATCACTCCACCTACTCCTGTAGGGTCTTGTGTCATCACGGTTCAAGTAACAGCGCCAGCAGGCTCGTCGACGTCGTCATCCACGAATACTATCCCCGCCGGTAACCTGAATTCTCCAGATCACCCTGGTCTTACGAACATCACTGCCGCCACGGCTACAGTTTCCACTTATTCGACGGGTACCGGATTGAATGGTGTGAAATCATTTAACCCCAGTACGATTGACCCCGGTGGGAACACACGTCTTCGAATTGATTTGACTGCTCCTGCTGATACCAACCTGACGAACTTTTCCATCACAGACAACCTGCCGCCGGGTGTAACGATCAGTAACTCCACGCCGGCAACAAAGAGTGCCAACTGTATTGGCGGTAGCCTGAATGCTCCTACCGGGGGGGTAACCATTTCGTGGACAGGTGGAACGATTAATGCAGGAACAATGTGTCGTATTGATGTTTACGTTACCAGCAGTACTTCAGGTACGGTAACGAATACAATCCAGCCCATCAATATAACCAATAGTGAAAACCGGCGGCCAGCTAACGATATCACCGATGACCTGACAGTGCGCACAATCAGTGACCTCACAGTTTCCAAGGCCTTTTCCCCCAATCAGGTTGTACCGGCTGGTATTTCCACGCTGACGATTACTCTGCAGAACACGAACGCATTACCGTTAGTCAATGTTTCTGCACTGGATGACCTTACAACCATGGGGACAGGCGGAAACGCTGTTCGTGTCGCGCCCACGCCAAATGCAAGCACAACTTGTGGTGGCACAGTCACAGCAAATGCCGGTGCATCGAGCATATCCTTGAGCGGGGGAACCGTTCCGGCTCAAGTCGGAGGTGTTCCGGGGATTTGTACGATATCAGTGGATATACTTGCCCAGTCTAATACTAACACGCGTACCAATACAATTCCTTCGACAAATGTAACGGGTGAGATTCAAGGCACTGGTACGACAATTAATGCTATGTCCAATGCCACTGCTACACTTCAAACGCTAAATCTCACGATTGGTGTGGTCAAGGGCTTTAACCCAGTATTGGTACATGGCGGGGCGTCCTCTACCTTAAGTGTGCAGCTGATAAATCCAAATACTACTACTCTGCTAGGTATCGCTTTTACCGACGATATGACTTTGCTGGGTACAGGCATCGAGATCGCCAACCCTCCAAATTTGAATGTAGGTACTTGTGGTGGGACCTTGACAGGCAATACTGGGGACACCTCCTTCTCGTTTAGTGGCGGCATCTTAGCTCCGAATACAAGTTGTACATTGACCTTGAGCGTAATCATGCTGGTCAATGGGAATCTGACGAATCGTATCCCGGCCGGGGCAGTGACCACCTTCAATGGTGTCAGCAACCCGGATCCCACCGAGGCTTCCCTGACCAACCTGCCAGGGGTGAGCATAAACAAGAGCTTCACCCCGGGGCAAGTTTCGTCAAATCAGCCATCGACCCTTACCATAACGATCAGAAATACAAGTAACGTTCCGGTGGTCAATATGGGCTTGGCAGACAATCTGCCAGGAACGCTCCCTGACGGATTAGAGATCGCCAATCCGGCCAATGCGACCAATACCTGCGGCGGCACATTGACTACAGCGCCCGGATCGCAAACCGTTCAATTGACGGGAGGTGGCCTGGCAGCTCTGGGGTCTCCCGGTGATTCCTGTGTCGTTTCGGTGGATGTCCTCAGTACTCGTCCCGGGGTTTATATTAATACAATTCCCCGTGGGGCGCTCACAGCGGATGGCGGTATCACCAATAACGACGCTGCATCCGCTACTCTTGCTGTAAATCAAGTAAATCAAGGAACGTACAGTCTGGGGAACCGGGTCTGGTATGACACAGACAACAGTGGGACGATCAATGGATTGGAAGTGGGGGTGGATGGTGTGACCGTGCAGTTGTATGCCGCGGACGCGAGTGGCAACCCGATTGGTGCGGCGCTGGGGACGCAAACGACTGCCAACGGTGGCTATTATCGCTTCGACAACCTGCCAGCCGGGGACTACGTGGTGGTGATCCCGGGCAGTCAATTCGGTTCTGGAGGAGTTCTAGCAGGTTACTGGAGCAGTGGCACGACGGTCAGCGGGGCAGGGGTGGTGAGCGAAACGGCTGCACCCGATCCGGACAATGATGTGGATAGTGATGACAACGGGACGCGACAGGCTGGGGGTACATTTGCCAATGCAGTCATCAGTGGTGCAGTCACACTGGGACCGGGATCGAACGAACCAACCAACGATGCGGATGCCGACCCGACCAACCCGGCAGGCGAGGCCTCCGATGCGCAGAGCAACCGGACGGTGGACTTTGGGTTCTATCGTGGACAATTAGGGAACCTGGTGTTTGTGGATGTGAACGGGAATGGCACGTACGATGCCGGTGACACGACGCTGTCAGGTGCAACGGTGCAGTTGTTTGCCAGTGATGGAACGACCGAGATCAACGTGGGACCGGATGGAGTGTTTGGCACGGCGGATGATGCGGCGGGAGGTGTGACAACAGGAGCGGGAGGCACGTATCTGTTCTCAGGCTTGCCTGCGGGCGATTACATCGTGCGGGTGACGCCACCGCCTGGATATGTCAGCACGGTGGACACGGCATCCCCGGCAGACTCGACCAGTCCGAACGCGAACACGGATAACAACGACAATGGCGTGGGGACAGCTGGTGGAGTTGTATCAAGCAATGTCGTGGCCCTGACACCGGGCAGTACCGGTGCCCTGAACAATACCATCGTCACCCAATCTTCAGGAACCACCTACAATCCAACGCTTGACTTTGGTTTTCTCCAACAAAATACGCTGGTGGCAGACCCTGCGCTGGCGAAGGCTGGTGAGCCGTCGGACGCGACAGTTGGCGACACCGTAACGTTTACACTCACGGTTACCAATACCGGTAGTGTGCCTGCCCCCAATGTGGTGGTGACTGATGAGTTACCTGCCATGTTTGATGTGACTGCGGTCACTGTCAGCGGCGCGCCGGGTTTGACTCTTGTGAATGTCACGCCTCCAATTGGCGTGGGGCCTGCGCCCTATACGGTTGTGGTCACCCTGAATGATCCCCTGGCGGCTACCGATGTGGTGACGATTTCCATTACGACCACGGTCAACAGCCTGGGTAATCCACCTCTCATCAATTTGGCTAGGCTGACTACATCTGCACCCACTGACGCTGTTCCGAATAATTCAGCTTCCGTAACACTTACCCTACGAGCTCCTAACCCAAGGTCGAACCCGAGGTCGTCGGCGGTGTCCAATCAGGCACTGCTATTACCGGTCACCGGCTTCGCGCCGGATGTGGAAACAAAGCTCCCGGTTCAGCCACACGATCTGCTGTATGCGGCCACAGACGTGATGTTGGAGATCCCCAGCCTGGGTGTCAAGATCCCGATCGTTGGCGTGCCGAAAAAGAATGGGACGTGGGATGCGTCCTGGTTGGGCAGGCAGGCCGGATGGTTGGAGGGCAGCGCCTTCCCGTCCTGGAGCGGCAACAGCCTGTTGACGAGTCACGTGTATGACTCGAATGGGTTGCCGGGTCCATTCGTCAACTTGTACAAGCTCAAGTATGGCGATCAGATCATCGTGCATGCGTACGGACAGAAATACCTCTTCGAAGTGCAGAGCAATCAGGTGGTGGCGCCGAACGATACGTCTGCGTTCAAGCATGAGGAGAAGTCCTGGCTGACGCTGATCACCTGTAAGGAGTATGACGAAAAGACCGACTCCTACAGGAAGCGGGTCATCGTGCGCGCCGTGCTGGTAAAGGTGCAGTGGGAGCGCTAATCCCAACCGATCCAAACAAAAGGACGGCAGCCACTGTACAGTGGCTGCCGTCCTTTTCGTCTGTACTTGCTTCTTTCTCTCAAAATTTGAACGTGGATGTTATTTGGACAGGCCGTCGCATGGCCTTACAAGATTGAAGACCATAAGTATTGTCGTATGCGTTTGTGAGTTGTAGAATGGGGATAGTACTTAAGTCACATGACTTTTGCGGATGCTGGGACCCCGAATCTGACATATTGGTCGCTTTTCCTGAGTTCTCATTGATTTTTTTCAGGTAAAGATTCTGGCGAGCAAGTAGCGAAACCGGCCGCGCCTTGGTTGTTCCGTTGATCATCAATGGGACAACTATCACATTGTCAGTTGGGTGAGGTAGCCGTGAATAGCCGTTTCGTTTCTTTCGTTCGTCTTTCTTTGTTTTTTGTTTTGCTAGGGGGGATGGTCCTTCAACCACAATCCACTGCCTATGCACTGACAACGCTGACCGTTGAGCCGCTGACCTGGAATGTGATCGGGTTGGACAGTAACAACGTCAATGTCGGACCGAATCATTTTCCGGTGGGGGTGAGGGTGTGTAATACGGGAAGCGAAGCCGCCACGAATGTAACAACAACCTGGGTATGGGATAGTAATAATTCATATATTGACATACGCAGCGGAACGTTATACCCAGATATTAACCTGGGAACATTAAATGCTGGTGCCTGTGCCGATGCTTATTATGAAGTGGAAGTTGATCGCGATTCAAATGCTTACGATACAACTCGCGAATATCATATTGAAGTTAACGCCGGGAACGTAACGGGGACGATCAGCACGCCCACACCGCGCGAGCTGTATGTGGAACATCTGATTTCTCAAAGCCGCAACTATGTGAGGGATATCAAGTTGGATGGCGTTTCGATTCCCGCTGGCGGTACGATGACGTTGATGGTCGGACAGACCTACGACATCACGATCAATGGCTCGACCGCCACCCAGGGGTACAACCAGCTGGAAGAGTTCATCAATATTCCCAACGTCATATTCCAGGTATTGGCGGTTAATACTGTTTATTCAGCACCGCCTCCGCCTTCGGTGAATCCTCCAAATCCGACCGATAAGTTATACGGCGATGCCTGTACATGGGAAAACAACCCGAGCAGTCCCAACTACCGTTCCTGCGTCGGCAGCGATTATAAAAATGGCGGCGATGTTGATATCACCTATACGGTCAGAATCCTGCAAGTGCCGGGCACGCCATTTGTCAATCCCCAGCCGCTGAGCACGTTGATTTACGATTTCTCAGGAAGTAGTTATCACTATAATTCTGATTATGATGTTTCGACGCGTTACGCCTACATCATAAATGCCAGCATCATCAAATCGTTTTCGCCCAAGACGATCAATCCCGGTGGGACTTCGACATTGACTTTTACCATAAACAATCCAGGTCCTGATCCGATCACGGGAGTGCACTTTTCAGATACGTTGCCAGGCAATGTTGTACTCACGGCAAATGCGACCACCCCACAATGCGGCGGAACCGTAACGGGAGGATCTGGTACAAACCTGATCTCGCTTACAGGTGGGACGATTGCCGGGTACAGTACTTGTACAGTTATAGTTACTGTAACAGCATCCACTGACGGAACTTATAACAACACGTCGGACAACCTGTTTATCGATACCTCCATTGATACGGGTAGTTTTGCCACGGACTCGCTGGTAGTCAGTTCGCAACCATCCCCACCAACTTCGTGCGGAAGTCCTTCTACGATGGCTACCTGGACTTTGGAGAATTACACTGCCAGCACAGCTCTTCAAAATGGTCCATTTAGCGCGTCCTCCCAGGCCGGGAACGTAACAACCGCAACCGGCACCTATGGCGCCCAAAGCGGGAGTTCGTCTGGTATTGCAGACACCACTACCTTTCCTACCGGATGGGCCGTCCCATCCACAACAGGCAATAGCGGAAACTCATGGGGCATCCGTGGCGCGTGGTTGTCAAGCAATCCGGCCGCCGGAACCGAGGCCACTGTAACAACGCCATATTTTCAATTTCAGGTTGATGCGAATAATTATGGCGGTATCGGGATTACCTCCAACTACAATTTACAAGGAAACTGGTCGAATTCTGGGAATTGGTATGTGCTAACCAGCACCAACGGCGCCACCTGGTCTCTTCTAAATTCGGGAGCCTGGGATAAATCGAATGCCTGGCAAACCGGTATTACCGGCACCACAACGCTTACTGGCAATACGACCGTCTATTTCAGGATCTATGCGGCCGGCGCGCAATATGGCGGCAATCCTTCTGTCACCACAGGGACGATGTACCTTGACGGCATTACCATTACCGGGTGTCCGCGCCCGGTTGTGCCAACGCTCTCAAAGAGTTTCTCGCCCACTACAATTGCACAGGGGAGCGCCAGCACACTAACTTTTACATTCGGCAATCCGAACACAACGGCCCTGAGTGCAATTAGTTTTTCAGATACACTCCCAACCGGCCTGGTGATTGATACGCCCAATGGCTTGTCTGCCATTTCCTGTACCACCGGTTCTGTTGTAACGGCTCCAACAATTACTGCCACGGCCGGCACCTCCACGATCCGTTTGACCGGTCTGCAACTTTCAGCAAGTGCCTCGTGTAGTTTTTCTGTCAGTGTGGAAGGTACCACCGCAGGGGCTTATACAAACATCAGTGGAAACATTACATCTACCAGTACGGGGCCCAACACCACACCTACTGGGTATGGCACATCCTCATTGACAGTAGTCGCGCCGCCAGTTATCAACAAGGCCTTTACAGCGAATCCGATATTTACCGGCAACACCACCACACTTACGTTCTCAATTAATAATCCGAATACTGCCGCCACGCTGACAGGTATTACTTTTACCGATACTCTTCCGGCTGGCCTAACCGTGACCAACTCAAGTTCTGCTCAATGTAACGGCACTTTGACTGTTACGGCGCCTGATACCATCTCACTCAGCGGTGGTTCACTTGTAGCAGGAGCTAGTTGTTCCTTTAGCGTTACGGTGACTGGAACCACTGTGGGATTAAAGACCAACTCGGTGCAGGTCGATTCCGCCAACGGTGGCACTGGTAATACGTCCACTGCCGATATGTTGGTGAAGAATCCTACCCCAGCGATAAGCCTTTTGAAATCGGTGGGTCCATCCAACAGTGGTCCATGGACTCCCACCTTGAGCATCACTCTTCCCGGTAGTGTGTATTATCGTTTCATCGTTGAGAACATCGGAGATGTTCTGCTGACTGCGGTCGATGTAACCGATCCCAATGTCAACATCGCAGGTTGTTTCTGGGTGGACGGGGATGGGACAGCACTTGTGGCACCGTTCAATTTGCCGATTGCGGATGCGAATGATAATCAACTCGCGATCTGTATCATCGGTCCTATTACCGCGCTTGACGGTGCCAATCCAAATACTGCAACAGCCGACGACAATAACCCCGGCCTGCCGGTACAGGATACGTCTACTGCGACATATACTGGATTCGCTCCCAACCTCGGACTGGCAAAGACCAATAGCGCGACCTCCGTCACCGCGGGTGGCACAACGAACTATACGCTCACAGTCACGAACTCCGGCAACATAGCCTCGAACGGCACGATCTCTATTTTGGATGTTCTTCCGACCGGGCTAAGCATTCCTGATGGCGCGATCACCGAAGGTGGCCCCAATGCTGCAGATTGGGCTTGTACGGCAGCGAGCAATGTTGTCAGTTGTTCGAGTTCCGCCTCCATAGCCGGCAACGGTGGTACGAGTACTCTCAGCTTCACCGTTAATGTGGATGCGAATGCAAGCGGTACATTGGTGAACAGGGCTCGAGTCGTTGGAGGTGGTGACCCGACCAATACGAATCCTTTTAACCCCACCACGGTTGGACAATGCACCGGCACCGACACACCGGATGAAGGCTGTGCCACGGACAGCGATACGGTCAACCCAATTGCTGACCTTGCAATCACAAAGACGGATAGCATCACCTCTGTCAGCGCGGGTGGAACGACCACATATACCATCCGCGTGACCAACAATGGACCAAGCAATGTCACCGGTGCGATATTAAGTGACCCTGCGGCAACGGGATTGAGTAAGACCGCTGTTGCATGCTCCGCGACACCTGGACAATGCGTGACCGCTCCAACCGTCGTGCAACTCGAAGGCGGCGCTTTTGCACTTCCCGCACTAGCGAGCGGCGAGTTTTATGAAATCATCGTGGCCGCTGATGTCACGGCAATAAGCGGAAGTGTCACCAACACCGCAACAACTACCGCACCCGCCGGAACGACTGATCCAACACCGGGCAATAACACTGCCAGTGATATGGATACTGTTAATTCTATCGCGGATTTGGCGATCACCAAGACCGATGGTGTGGCAAGTGTCAATGCCGGTGGTACGACAACCTACACCATCCGCGTCACCAATAACGGACCGAGTAATGTCACTGGTGCAATCCTAAGTGACCCTGCTGTGGCAGGCTTAAGCAAGACGGCAGTAGCCTGTTCCACGACCCCTGGACAATGTGTGACTGCTCCTACAGTCGCGCAACTCGAAGGTGGAGCATTTGCTTTACCTGCGCTTGCCTCAGGACAGTTCTATGAAATTATGGTGACTGCTGATGTCACGGCAATAAGCGGAAGTGTTACAAACACCGCGACAGTTGCTGCACCCGCAGGCACCACTGACCCGGACAACACCAACAACGCCGCCAGCGACACTGACACAATTAATGAAATTACTGATCTATCCATTACTAAGACTGACGGTGTGACCAGTATTAATGCTGGATCCAGCACCACCTACACCATCCGAATCACCAACAACGGACCGAGCAGAGTCACTGGTGCTAGCTTCATTGACCCCGCCGTGACCGGCCTGAACAAAACGGCAGTGGCATGTTCCGCGACGCCCGGACAGTGTGTCACGGCTCCAACGGTTGCTGTACTTGAAAGTGGAGCTGCACTTCCCGATCTGGCGGGTGGTGAATTCTATGAAATAACAGTAACTGCAACCGTTACTGCGATGAGCGGATCTGTCACCAACACCGCGACAGTAGCAACTGGCACAAGCACAACTGATCCAACCCCCGGCAACAACACTGCTAGCGACACAGATACAGTGAATCCCATCGCTGACCTATCTATCACCAAAACAGATGGAGTCGCTTCCATCAATGCAGGTGGAACAACCACGTACACAATTCGAGTGACGAATAATGGACCCAGTAGTGTCACAGGTGCCATTCTGAGCGACCCTGCTGCGACCGGTTTGAGTAAGACCGCTGTGGCTTGTTCGGCAACACCGGGACAATGTGCGACCGCGCCCACCGTTGCACAATTGGAAAGCGGAACTTTTGCTTTGCCCGCTTTGGCAAGTGGACAGTTCTATGAAATCACGGTAACAGCCAATGTCACTGCAACTTCAGGTAATGTTACGAATACTGCAACTGTGACTCCTCCAGCTGGCACCAGCGATCCGAATCAGAACGATAATGTTGCGAACGATACAGACACAGTCAATCCTGTTGCAGATTTGGCAATTACAAAGACGGATGGTATTACCTCAGTGAATGCAGGTGGCACGACGACCTACACCATTCGCGTCACGAACAATGGGTCTAGCAGTGTTACAGGGGCCATATTGAGCGATCCGGCCGTTGCAGGTTTGAGCAAGACGGGAGTGGCATGTTCTGCCACTCCCGGTCAATGCGTGACAGCTCCCACAGTTGTTCAACTCGAGGGTGGGGCGTTTGCACTTCCCGCGCTTGCCTCAGGACAGTTTTATGAAATCACCGTCACAGCAACCGTGACGGCGACAAGCGGTAGCGTTACGAATACTGCGAACACAACTCCCCCCGCGGGAACCACTGACCCGACTCCTGGCAATAACACCGCCAGCGATACCGATAGCGTCAACTCAATTGCCGACCTTTCCATTACCAAAACCGATGGCGTGACTACCGTGAATGCCGGCGGCACGACAACGTATACGATCCGTGTGACAAACAACGGACCGAGCAATGTATCTCTTGCGATCCTGAGTGACCCGGCCGTAGTCGGTTTGAACAAGACGGCTGTAGCGTGTTCCGCGACCCCAGGACAATGCGTGGCACCGCCAACGGTGGCACAATTGGAAAGTGGCACTTTCGTGCTACCTGATTTGGCGAGTGGTGACTTCTATGAAATTACCGTGACTGTCAATGTTACTGCGACCAATGGCACTGTCACCAACACCGCGGCCACCACGCCTCCCGCAGGCACAACCGACCCAACACCTGGCAACAACAGCGCCAGCGATACTGACACGATCAATCCCATTGCAGATCTTGCAATCACCAAGACAGACGGTGTATCAAGTGTCAATGCCGGTGGTACAACAAGCTACACAATTCGTGTGACCAATAACGGACCGAGTATTGTGACCGGCGCGATCCTCAGCGATCCCGTTGCTGCTGGGCTCAGCAAGACGGCCGTTGCATGTTCTGCCACATCCGGAGAATGCGTGACGCCGCCAACGGTGGTGGAGCTGGAAAATGGCACTTTTGTGTTACCTGATTTAATCAATGGTGCTTTCTATGAAATCACCGTGACTGCCGATGTGACCGTAGCGAGCGGAGGCGTCACGAACATAGCGAGCACCACGCCTCCCGTAGGCACCACCGACCCAGACAACACTAACAACTCAGCCAGTGACACCGACACTGTGAATCCCATCGCTGACTTGTCTATGACCAAGACTGATGGAGTCACTTCTGTCAATGTGGGTGGAACAACTACATATACTATTCGTGTGACCAATAATGGACCGAGCAGCGTTACCGGAGCAATCTTGAGCGATCCGGCCGTTGCAGGTTTGAGCAAGACAGGTGTGGCATGTTCTACCACACCGGGACAATGTGTGACCGCTCCGACAGTTGCCCAACTGGAAGGTGGAGCATTTGCATTGCCTGCATTAGCAAGTGGCGAGTTTTACGAAATCACGGTGACTGCTGACGTAACCGCAACAAGCGGCAGTGTAACGAACACAGCCACAGTGACACCACCCACTGGAACTACCGACCCGACACCGGGCAACAACACTGCCAGCGATACAGATACGGTGAACCCAATTACAGATCTGGCAATTACCAAAACCGATGGAGTGGCTTCTGTCAACGCGGGCGGAACAACAACCTATACGATCCGTGTAACGAACAACGGACCGAGCAGCGTGACAGGCGCTGTACTGAGTGATCCGGCGGCAACGGGCTTGAGCAAAACAGCAGTCGCATGTTCTGCCACACCAGGCCAATGCGTGACTGCCCCAACCGTCGCGCAACTCGAAAGCGGCTCCTTTGCCTTGCCTGCGCTTGTCAGTGGGGAGTTCTATGAGATCACGGTCACCGCCGATGTGACCGCGTCCTCGGGGACTGTAACCAATACCGTTACTGTGACTCCTCCGGGCGGTACCACAGACCCGACTCCCGGCAATAATACTGCGGGCGATACGAATACCGTCACACCTGTCATTGATGTTTCACTAGACAAACAGGTATCCAACGCTACCCTGAACGTGGGCTCAACAGTTACCTTCACGTTGGTAATCGCTAACGCTGGACCCAGTACGGCAACGAACACCGTAGTTACTGATGTGATTCCAAGTGGTTATACGTATGTCTCCGCGTCCATCACTGGTGGTGATTCCAACAACGACACGGACCCATCCACGACGGGTTTGACTTGGACAATCAATAGTCTGGCTTCGGGCGCGAGTGTGAATCTTACCTACCAAGCCATCGTATTAGCTACTGGTCCATATGACAATTATGCCGAGATTACCTCTCACACCGAGAGTGACGTTGACTCAACACCTGCCAATGGTAGTATCGCCGAAGATGATGATGATACTCAAGCTGTGGTCCCCATTGCAGTGGTGGATCTCAGCCTGGATAAGCAAGTATCCAACGCCACTCCGAACGCCGGCAACACGATCACTTTCACGCTCGTGATCGCCAATGCCGGTCCTAGCACGGCCACCAACGTCAATGTTACGGATGTCATCCCTAATGGTTATACCTATGTGGCTGCAAGCATCACTGGCGCTGATACCAATAGCGATGCTAATCCCGCGACGACTGGCCTGACCTGGACGATCAACTCACTGGCCTCGGGCGCGAGCCTCAATCTCACATACCAAGCCACCGTGCTTGCCACGGGCGCCTATGACAACTACGCCGAGATCACCTCGCACACGGAAAATGATGTAGATTCCGCCCCGGGCAATAACTCTACGAGCGAGGATGATGACGATACGGTAACGGTCACGCCCACCTCGACGATTGATATTTCGCTGGATAAGCAGGTCAACAATGCCACGCCAAATGTAGGTGAAGTCATTACCTTTACACTCGTGGTTACCAATGCCGGGCCAAGCACCGCGAACAATATGCTTGTCACCGATGTGGTGCCAAGCGGCTATACCTATGTGCCTGCCAGCATCACCGGCGGCACGACCAATAACGATGCCAATCCTTCCACCAGCGGGCTGACGTGGACTATTAACAGCCTGCCCAGCGGCGCCAGCGCAAATCTGATCTACCAGGTAACAGTCCTTGCTTCCGGTATCTATGACAACTATGCTGAGATCACGAGTCATACTGAGATCGATGTTGACTCGACCCCGGGCAACGCTTCGACCACCGAAGATGACGATGATACTCAGACCGTGACCCCGGTGGCCGTGATCGATGTCAGCCTGGATAAGCAGGTTTCCAACGCCGCTCCAAACGTCGGTGATACCATTACCTTCACATTGGCACTCTCCAATGCCGGACCGAGCGTAGCCACGAACATCGTCGTTACCGATGTGGTGCCGAATGGTTATACCTATGTGGCTGCGAGCATTGCAGGCGGCGACACGCGGGACGATACCAACCCGGCCTCGACAGGTTTGACCTGGACCACCAATTCGTTAGCGGCTGGCGCGAGCGTCAACCTGACCTATCAGGCCACCATCCTGGCAAGCGGCACCTATGACAATTACGCCGAACTCACTTCGCATACCGAAACGGATGTGGACTCCACGCCGGGCGATGGCTCAACCACGGAAGACGACGATGATACACAGACGGTAAATCCGGCCGCGGTTGTGGACCTCTCATTGGCCAAGCAGGTCTCGAATGCCTCGCCCAGCATCGGCAGCACGGTCACCTTCACTCTGACAGTTGCCAACGCGGGTCCAAGCGCTGCCACGAATATCAATGTTACAGATGTCATTCCTAGCGGATATACCTATGTCGCTGCCTCCATCACAGGCGGCGATGCACGCAACGATGCCAATCCCTCCACCACAGGCTTGACCTGGACAATTAATAGCCTGGCAAATAGTGCATCGGTAAACCTCACCTACCAGGCGACCGTGCTCTCCAGTGGTCCGTACGACAACTATGCAGAGATCACGAGCCACACGGAGCCGGATGCTGACTCAACACCGGGCAATTCCTCCACTACTGAAGATGATGATGATACACAAACGGTCAATCCCACCGTCGCCCTCGTTGCCGATCCCGCACTTTCCAAAGCCGGAAGTCCCTCGCAGGCTTCGGTTGGTGACACGGTGGTCTTCACGCTTACAGTTACGAATGCAGGGAACACGGCGGCAACGGGTGTGGTGGTTACAGACAGCCTGCCAGCCATGTTCGATGTCACGGCGGTGGCTGTGAGCGGCACCACTCTTCCGTTGGTCAACGTCACCCCGCCGATTGGAACCGGTCCTGCGCCCTATACTGTGGTTGTCACGTTGAATAGTCCGGTGGGCGTCAGCGATGTTGTGACGATTACGATAACCACGATGGTCAACAGCCTGGGTAATCCGCCCATCGATAATACAGGCAGCCTCAGCACCATGGGGTCGAACAGCAATACGTCCAACGACTCGGACACGGTGGCCATCAACATCCAATCATCGGGTACGACGCCCACAGGGTCTCGACAGCCATTATCTGGACAATCGACTTTGCTACCGGCCACGGGTTTTGCGCCCGAGGTGGTGACGCAACTCCCGTTCCAGCCGCATAGTATGATGTATGCGGCCACCGACGTGATGTTGGAGATCCCGAGTCTGGGTGTCAAGATCCCGATCGTAGGCGTGCCGAAAAAGAACGGGACCTGGGACGTGTCCTGGTTGGGCAGGCAGGCCGGATGGTTGGAAGGCAGCGCCTTCCCATCCTGGAGCGGCAACAGCCTGTTGACGAGTCACGTGTATGACTCGAGTGGGTTGCCGGGTCCATTCGTCAACTTGTACAAGCTCAAGTATGGCGATCAGATCATCGTGCATGCGTACGGACAGAAATACATCTTCGAAATACAGAGCAATCAGGTGGTGGCGCCGAACGATACGTCTGCGTTCAAGCATGAGGAAAAGCCCTGGCTGACGTTGATCACTTGTAAGGAGTACGATGAGAAGACCAACAGCTACAAGAAGCGAGTCCTCGTGCGCGCCGTGCTGGTAAAGGTGCTCTGGGATAAATAACCGTGGCATAGTATTTACTTGTGCAACCGCCGCCGGGCGCTTCGTCGTCGTTGATTCCGCTCATTACACCTGCCTGATTTGCTTAGCAAATCATACGGCTTAAGCCGCACGGTGCCAGGGTAGTCCCGACACTTGCACCTGGCGCAAGTGCAGGTGTGCTTTTCGGGAGCGCGATGGCGGCTGGAGCATATAATTAAAAAGACGGCAACCACACCAAGTGGTTGCCGTCTTTCGTTGGTGCGATTTTTATTTGTCTTTGATCAGTGGCAGGAATTTCTCCACGATATCCGGATCGAAGAGACGCCCGGATTCTTTTTGCAGATAATCCATGACTTCCCAGAGCGGCATGCCTTTGCGATACGGTCTGTCGCTCGAGAGGGCATCCCACACATCCACCACGGCGAAAAGCCGGGCGACCAGCGGAATCTCCTCTCCTTTGAGTTTGTGAGGATAGCCGCTGCCATCCCAGCGTTCGTGGTGATAATACGGGATGATCAGGGCCTGCTTCAGGTAGCTGATGGGAGCCAGCATCTGGTAGGCATAGTGCGGGTGTCTGCGCATCTTCACCCATTCGTCATCGGTCAACGGGCCTGGTTTTTGCAGGATCTCGTCGGGGATACCCATTTTGCCGATGTCGTGTAATAGCGCGCCGCGGCGCATGTGAACGATTTCCTCTTCGGTAAATCCGAGGGCGCACGCCAGCCTGACGGTCATTTCAGTGACCCGTTTGGTGTGCCCTTCCGTTTCGCGGTCGCGCAGATCAAGCGCCAGCACCCAGCCTTCGATGGTCCGATCGTAGGCTTCCTGGAGGTTGGTATGCGCCTGTTGGAGGGCTTCCTGCGCCTGTTTCCGTTCGGTGATATTGCGCGAGGAGGCCTGAAATTCCGGTTTTAGGCTGCGCTGGTCGAAGAAGAGGCGGGCGGTCGTTTCCAGCCAGACGTAGTCGCCGTTTCTATGGCGGGCGCGGTAGGGTACCGTCACGTTGATATCTTCGCTGGTGGAGGCCTTGAGCAATTCCATGAGTGCACTGGAATCGTCGGCGTGAATGAGTTGGGCTATGGATATCCCGGTCAGTTCCTCGGGTTCATAGCCCAGAATCGACTTGCAGGCCGGTGAAGCATAGAGGAATAACCCACTCATATCGTGCTTGGAGATCATGTCAGATGAGTTTTCTGCCAGCAGGCGGAACTGCGCTTCGCTTTCTGCCAGGGCCAGCTGCATGCTTTCGCGCTGCTGGAGGATTTCCCACTGCTCGATAGCGCGCTGGGCAATGTGCGGCATGTCGCTCATCGATTCGGACGATTTGATGATGTAATCGAGCGCGCCCGATTTCATGACATTCACCGCGTTGCGCTCATTCCCATAGCTGGTCATGATGATGATGGGCGTGGACGTCAAGTGATCCTCGGGCAGCAGTTCGCTGCTTTCGCCGTCGGGCAGGCGCCAGTCTGCAATGATGAGTGTTGGCTTGAAATCCTTCAGGTGGGCGCGCGCTTCTTCCAGAGTGCTGGCAATCGTCAATTTGGAGATGCTGCCGCGATCCTCAAAGGCGCGCTGAATGAGTTCCGCATGGGCGGGGTCATCTTCGACCAGGAGAATGTGGACAGAGCTGTCCATGTGATCTGCAATTTCTATAGGGCGGACCTAATCTTTGATCTCGGGATGTGTATTCCAGCTCAGCCAGTAGAATCCCAGATCATCCATCAGTTTCTTGAATTCTTCGAACCCCACCGGTTTTACCAGGTAGCTGTTGGCATGGTTGTAATATGCGCGGGCTACGTCCTTTTCGGCCTCAGAGGTGGTTAACACAACCACCGGAATGGATTTTAGTTCATCATCTTCCTTGAGGGTTTTGAGCACATCGATGCCATCCACGCGCGGCAGGCGCAGGTCCAGCAGGATGACATGTGGCCGGATGGTGGCCTGGCCGCTGTATTCACCCCGGCGGAACATGTAATCGAGGGCAGATTGACCGTCCAGAAAATGTCGCACCTTGTTTGCCACGCGGTGCTCTTCCAGGGTTCGAATAACGAGTTCGGCATGATCGACGTTATCTTCTACGAGCACAACCAGGATCGGCTCACCATCCATGGGATTCTCCTCAGAGCGTCAACGAGAGCTTATCCATTGTAATCGTATTTATTCGATTCGGGCAATCGGTTGAAAAGCCACTGAGCACGTAGAGACTTTTAGGTTTTTCTGGCTCTACCGTTTTTAACGGGAGAAGTTTTTTCAACCACACACCTGCCCTGGTACGGCTTAAGCCGCACGGTGCCAGTGAAGTACACCACGGTCACTAAGGAATAAAGTCCGTAAAGTTGTGATTTCTCTGGCTTAAGCCAGACCTTGGTGTACTTCGTGTCCTTCGTGTTGGGGGTTCCGCAGTACCCGTCCAAAACGGGAGAACCGTTTTTCTCTAAGAGGGTTCAGTATGTTCGGCGGCGAGGCGTGACTCACTCGCAACTGTCTGGCTGTGTCCAAAAGACCCAGGAAAACGTATCGTGATATAATCGCTGCGATCAGCACATACTTTCAGCATGGAGGATGTTCTATGGAGATTACTGTCCAGGAGTTCAAGCACTGCGATCTAATCACTGTCAAAGGCCGGGTGGATAGCGCAACAGCCCCTCAACTGGCGCAGGCACTTGAAACCGCCAACGAGAACGGAAAGTATAAACTGGTTATGGATATGGCGGGATTGGAATATATGTCCAGTGCGGGGTTTCGGGCTTTGCTCGCCGCGCAGCGAAACTGTAAGAAATACAATCGTG
>DASTOH010000032.1:0-65551 GCA_035720235.1 Anaerolineales bacterium
CGGACCCTACTTCTACCTGCCCAAGCTGGAGAGTCATCTGGAGGCGCGCCTTTGGAATGACGTGTTCAACTTCTCTCAAGATAAGCTCGGCCTCCCGCGCGGTACGATCAAAGTGACGGTTCTCATCGAGACCATTCTCGCGGCGTTCGAGATGGACGAAATTTTATATGAGTTGCGCGACCATATCGTCGCTCTAAATGCTGGCCGTTGGGATTACATCTTCAGCATTATCAAGAAATTCAACAAGCGCCCCGATTTCCTGTTCCCGGACCGCGCGCAGATCACCATGACGGTGCCCTTCATGCGTGCCTATACCGAATTGCTCGTGAAGACCTGTCACAGACGCGGCGCGCACGCCATGGGGGGTATGGCGGCATTCATTCCCAGCCGCAAGGATCCGCAGGTCAACGAGACCGCGCTCGCCAAAGTGAAGGAGGATAAATTACGAGAATCAACCGACGGCTTCGATGGAACGTGGGTGGCGCATCCCGACCTGGTGCCCGTAGCGAAGGAGGTCTTTGATCGCGTGCTCCAGGACAAACCGCATCAAAAGGATAGATTGCGCGAAGAGGTCAACGTCACTGCCAGTGATCTGCTGGACTTCAAAATCTCGGACGGGGAGATCACCGAAGCAGGGATGCGCCTAAATATCAATGTGGCACTGCAATACCTGGATGCCTGGCTGAGAGGTTCCGGCGCGGTTGCTATCTATAACCTGATGGAAGACGCCGCGACCGCCGAAATCTGCCGCTCCCAGTTTTGGCAATGGATCCATCATCCTTCGGCTTCCCTTCCTGATGGACGGAAAATATCAGGGAAATTGTATCGCCAGTTTCTTGCGGAGGAGCTCGAAAAGATCAAAACTTTGTATGGGTCACAGGCCTATGCTGAAAGCAAAATTGAGTCAGCGATTGAATTGTTCGATGAGTTGGTCACATCCAAAGAGTTTGTACAGTTCCTGACCTTGCCGGCATATGAAAAACTGGAATAGAGGCTGATATGCAGCGTCCCGAAGGTTTCCTTGGATGACCTTATTGTGCCGCCTAAGCCTTCGGGACGTTTTTCATGATTTAGAAAAACATGGAGGAACCTATGTATCAGAAATACCAGCCCAAGTCTGTCGATGAATTGAAGAAGGAATGGGAAACCGATGTCCGCTGGAAGGGTGTGTACCGCCCATACACCGCTGAGGAAGTAGACCGCCTGCGCGGCACATTCCAGCACGATCACACCATTGCGCGTATGGGTGCCGAACACCTATGGGATTTGCTCAAAGCGGAGAAATACATCCGTGCCTTGGGCGCGCTCACCGGCAATCAGGCTGTGGAAATGGTACAGGCTGGTCTGAAGGCCATTTATCTCAGCGGCTGGCAGGTGGCCGGCGATGCCAATGACGCGTTGACGATGTACCCGGACCAGAGCCTCTATCCTGTTACCAGCGTTCCGACCGTGTTACGAAAGATCAACAATGCCTTCATTCGCGCCGACCAGATCCAGCACATGGAAGGGCGCGACGGCGAAGTGGAATATTTTGCACCAATCGTCGCAGATGCCGAAGCGGGGTTTGGCGGCCCGCTCAACACCTTTGAACTGATCAAAGCCATGATCGAAGCGGGCGCAGCTGGCATTCATTTGGAGGACCAATTGTCATCTTTGAAAAAGTGTGGACATATGGGCGGCAAAGTGCTTGTGCCAATCCATGACTTTATCCAGAAACTGATCTCCGCCCGCCTGGCCGCAGACGTGATGGGTGTGCCGACGCTCTTCATCGGCCGCACCGACGCCTTGAGCGCCACCCTTATCCGCGGCGATATAGACCGTGTCGATCATGAACACCTGACCGGCCAGCGTACCTCGGATGGCTTCTGGATGGTGAAAAACGGCCTCGAGTATGCCATCGCCCGCGCCCTGGAATTCGCTCCCTATGTGGACTTGATCTGGTGTGAAACTTCTACACCAGATCTAGCCGAGGCGCGTGACTTTGCACAGGGCATTCACGAAAAATATCCCGGCAAGATGCTGGCTTATAACTGCTCCCCTTCCTTTAACTGGAAGCGCAAACTAGAGGATAACGAGATCGCCGAATTCCAGGAGAGCCTGGGCGAGATAGGCTACAAGTTCCAATTCATCACCCTAGCAGGCTTCCATTCGCTGAATGCGAGCATGTACGAGCTTGCACATGGCTATGCCCGCGAGGGCATGACCGCCTTCGTTAAATTACAGGAGCACGAATTCGAGATGGAAAAGTCGATGGGATTCCGCGCGGTGAAACATCAGTCATTCGTCGGTGCGGGCTATTTCGATACCGTACAGACAACTGTGACAGGCGGTGACGTATCCACGAGCGCGATGAAAGGTTCCACAGAGGAACTCCAGTTTGGGAAGCACTAGCTCAAGGGTTAGAAAAGTTTGCTGCCCCTAGCGTGCAATCTGCTTTAGCCCTTCCATGCGCGGTCAAATCAGCTTGTCCAGTGCCTCACCCAGGACATCCACTGCCTTCTTGTACTCGTGCAAATCAATATGCTCATTCGGTGTATGATCCAGTGACGAATCGCCAGGACCATAGGCCAGAGCCGGACATCTCCATACCGGCGCGACGATATTCAAATCAGCCGTCCCCGTTTTATAGACGAAGCGCGGCTCCCCACCTTGTGACCTGATTCCGCTCAAGAAACTTCGTACCAGCTTGGTGTTTTTCTCACACTCCCACGCCGGGATGGCAAATCCTGCTCTGTCAATGCAGACCCTAAAGGTTTCGTCCGCAAAAACCTTTAAGGTCTCTTCCAGCTTCCCATACCAGACCTCCGGCGAAACCTCCACCGGTAAGCGGACTCCGACCTTTAGCCGCGCCCACTGTTCAAAATCATCCGAAGCGGACTCCATTCCCCGCAGGGTCACTAACAACTTATCGAACGCTTTTTGCTTGTCGGCATTGAACGAATCCGCATATGACTTGATCTTCAGCCACGCAGCCACAGCTGCTTCGGCCGCCGTCTCCTCCCTGCTCGCCGCATGTGCTTGCCCACGCTTAACGGTAATATTCGCCCACGCGCTTCCTTTATAACCAAGCGCCACGCGATCCCATTGATTAGGCTCTCCAATAATTGCAAAGTCAGGTCTATATTGTCTCGCCACAAATCGCGCCCCCTCCGAATCGCGTTCTTCCTCCACCGCGCCAATCACAACAAACTGCCATCCATCCCTTGGGCTAACTTTTGCAACTGCATCCACAAAACACGCCAGCGGGCCTTTTGCATCCACCGCGCCACGCCCATACAATTTTTCGTGGGGCGGGATGGCATCCCGCCTTACCAGTATTTCCCCGGGCACCGTATCGATATGTCCCAGCAGCACCACCTGTTTCGGTCCGCTTCCCATCACACCGACCGCGTTCCCTGCCTCATCAAGGAACGCCTCATCATAGCCCAGCGACTTCATCCGCGCCACCAGCCACTCCACGGCGCCGCGTTCCTGCCCCGATGGACTATATTGAGAAACCAAACCGATCAGCGTATCAAAATCCGTTTCACTCATTCGTTTATCCGTTGTACATCCGCTTCCATCCGTTTATCCGTTCCTATCCGTTGACCACATCCGTTCATCCGCTTCCATCCGCTGACCACATCCGTTCCTATCCGTTGACCGCATCCGTTCATCCGCTCCTATCCGTTGACAACATCCGTTCGTCCGTTTCAATATCCGTTGACAAAACTTCCGTCAACACCTCCACCAGATGATCGAGCTGCTGATACGAGATCACCAGCGGCGGTAACAAACGGATCACGGTCATCCCGGCATTGAGCGCAATGATCTTTTTCTCCTGCAATTGTTTGATATATGGCGCAACTTTCTGTTTCAGCTCAATTCCGATCATCAATCCCATCCCACGCACTTCACGGATATTCGGCGATTCGATTCTCCGCAATGCATCCATCAAATACGCGCCCTTGACCAACGCCTGACGCGGCAACTCTTCCTCATCCATCACGCCCAGCGCTGCCACCGCCGCCGCACACGCCAGCGGATTCCCGCCAAAGGTCGAGCCATGGACTCCGGGCATCAGGTTCTTCACGTGAGGTCCTATCAAGACGGCACCCATCGGCACACCACCCGCCAGCGACTTTGCACAGCACAACAGATCAGGTGTCACGCCAAAATGCTGGATTGCAAACATCCTGCCCGTGCGTCCAAACCCCGATTGGATTTCGTCCACGATCAGCAGTGCGCCGCGCTCAGCACAGATCCGCCGCGCGGCCTGGATGTATTCTGCCGCGGCAGGGTACACACCGCCTTCGCCCTGCACTACTTCAAGGATCACGGCGGCAGTTTCTTCATTCACAGCTTTGTCCAGTGCTTCCATGTTGTTATATGGGACATGGCTGAAGCCTGGCACGAGTGGCTCGAACCCTTCACGATATTTTTTATTGAACGTCGCCGATAACGAACCGTATGTTCGTCCATGAAATGCCCGCATGGCCGCCACAATATTTTTTCGCCCTGTGGAAATCCGTGCGAACTTGAACGCGGCTTCCACAGACTCCGTGCCTGAGTTGCAAAGAAAGACCCTATCGAGTCCATTCACCAGCGATGCAAGTTTCTTCATCAACTCGGCACGCTTGTCGTTCGGAAACGTCTCAAATAACGTGATCAGCGTAGAGGCCTGCTGATAGATCGCCTCCGCAATTTTCGGGTGGGCATGACCGAGATTGGCGACGCCATGTCCCGATGCGCAATCCAGATATTCCACGCCGTCCGCATCGAACAACGATGCGCCCTGTCCACGCACGATCACGAGCGGTTGTTTGGCATATGTCCCTGCTGAGTGTTTTGTTTCGGTCTCCAGAATTTCCTGTGCGTTCACTAAAGTGTTGTTCATTGAATCACCGTTCCGTTTCCTTCCAAAGCATTGGAGATCGGATTTTGAATCCTTCCATCTGCAATGACGACGCGCCTCACGCCGCCTTTCAGCGCTTCCTCCGCGCCAAGAATTTTCTTCTTCATGCGACCTTGCGCCGCTTCACTCGCCGCCGCCAACTGACTCTGCGGCAGCTGTCGAATCAACGTGGACTCATCTGGAAAATTCTTCATCAGCCCAGACACCGCCGTGAGCAACAACAGAGTCTCAGCCTTGAGCGCGGAGGCAATCATCGCCGCGGCACGATCGGCATCTACGTTGAGCGCTTCGCCTTTCTCACTGACAGCCACAGGCGCAATTACAGGCAGATATCCTGCGTTGAGCAGCATCAAAAGCAATTCATGATTGACCGATTCAATCTTGCCCGTGTAATCGTCACGGATAATTTTCCGTTTGCCACGCTCTGCGTCAATACTTTGGATCGCATCTTTCCTGGTGGCTCGGATCAACTTGCCGTCCAGTCCGCACAGCCCGAACGCATTAACGCCTAACATCTGCAACTGCTCCGTCAGCAACGAATTGACCTTGCCATTCACGGCCATCAAAAAGATTTCCAGCGTCTTACGGTCCGTGTAGCGCGATGTATATCCCGAAGGTGATGTGATCATCCTGGGCGGCATGCCAAGGGATTCGCCCAATGCATTTGCCTCCGCGGATCCACCATGCACAAGAACAAGCGTTTTGTCTTGTTTTCGTAACTCCGCAGCATCATTGCATATCGCAGAAAAATCCACGCCCTCGGTGCCGCCGAGTTTTACGACGATTACTTCATTCTTCATAATTCATCCTTCATCCTTTAGATCGGATGCAACCCCATAAACTCCAACCCCAGCGTTTCGTTCCATCCCATCATCAGATTCATGCACTGCACCGCGGACCCGGACGCGCCCTTCATCAGATTATCAATTGCACACATCGCCACGATGTGACCATTGCTCTCGTCCAGTTCAAAGCCCAAATCGGCGTAATTGGTACCAGCCAGGATCTTCGGCTCAGGAACACGGTAAATGCCGCGCTGTTCCTTCACGACACGGATAAAGGGATTCTCATTCGCTACCGCGCGATAGGCTTTCCACAAATCTTTGGTAACAACACCTTGTTTCACCTTCGCATGGGCCGTTGCCAGTACACCCCGCACCAAATCCACAGCAGTCATGGTAAGCGAAATACGCGAAGCGTTGACTCTCATTTCCTGAATCACCTCGGCCGTGTGACGATGGCCGAATGCAGAAAACGTCCGAATCACATTGGCGCGTTCTGCATGCAGCGAACCGGAATTTCCCTCTGCGCCGCCTTCTGATGAGCCCACTTTGATTTCGATAAAAATTGGGGAGGATAAGTCCAGCAAATCCGCTTTGACCAGGGGCAACAGGGCGAGATTGCTCGCCGTGGCATTACATCCCACCCCGCTGACGTAACATGCCGTTGCCATCTCGGCGCGATGCAACTCAGGCAACCCATAAACAAACTTGCTTAACCACTCCGGCGCGGCATGTTTCTCACCATACCATTGTTCATACAATGCAGCATCCCGCAAGCGGAAATCCGCTGCCAGGTCGATAATCTTCGGCGCCAGTTTGGAATACTGCTCAATGTTATGCTGCGCCTGCCCATGCGGCTGGGCAAGGAAAAGGATATCCACAGGCTCAAGAGAGGCAGGGTCACTGAACTTGAGTTGAGTCCGTTTCCGCAGATTCGGGTGGACCTGATACACATACTCGCCCAGGTGCGAGCGTGAGGTGACTTGTTTTATTTCCACACGCGGATGCGCCAACAACAATCGCAGGAGTTCTCCGCCACCGTAACCAGAGCCGCCAATGATGGATACCGTTGTCATCAGGCATACTCCCTGGCGACACTCACCGTATACTCCACAATCTCACCCGCAATATCTATTCCACTCACAGGCTGCATCGTATGGAACTCCATCGTGTGATTGATCTCATTGACCACCAGTCCCTTTTCAGGATGTTCGACCAGATCAACTGCCAGCACCCCGCCGCCGACCGATTTTGCTGCACGCAGACACAAATCCTCAATCTCAGGCGTGATGGGACACAACTCCCCTTCGCCGCCGCGCGCCGTGTTTGTGATCCAATGCTCCGACTTGCGATACATCGCCGTCAATACGCGGTCGCCAATTACAATTGCACGGATGTCGCGCCCGGGTTTCTCGATGTATTCCTGGATGTAAAATACCGAATGCTGGGCGGACCCCAGCGTGGACTTATGCTCGAGCACCGCTTCCGCCGCATCCCGGTCGTTGACCTTCGCCAACAACCGTCCCCACGACCCAACCACAGGCTTCAGCACCACAGGATACCCAAACGCCTCGATTGCTTCCAAAGCGGCTTCGGGTGTGAAGGCCGTTGCATTATGCGGCTGTGGCACGCCATCACGCGCCAACGCCGCGCTGGTCATCAACTTGTCGCCGCAAATCTCTGCCACTGACGCCGTATTCACCGTCGGCACTCCGAATGCATTCAACAAGCGCAGCGCGTATAAGCCGCTGTTATAACTGATACTGCGTTCCAGCACCGCGTCATATTCCTGCCACGGCTTTGGGTTATTCAAATCAAAATGGATGGCACGGTCATCGAGCCGGTCATAATCGATGCCGCGCTTCTCCATCGCGCCGAAGATCCACTTCTCTTCCACGCGCACACGTGAATAAAGCACACCAATTTTGAGTCGTCGTTGCATAATGATTTGTCCCAGGGAAGACAAAAGGCAGAGGCGATTCCGCATTCTGCCTTTTGTCTTCCGTTTTATTCTCCCCAGTCTTCCTGCTCCATCGGCGCGAGCTGCACTGCGGCAGGCTCCAGCGCAGTCACTTCCAGATCCACGCCGCAGTCCGAACACACAATGATTTCACCGACTTCGGTTCCAGCCGCCAGTTCCAGCTGGGCTTCACATTCAGGGCAAGTAATCGTAGACATGTTTTTTTCTCCTTTGGATTCCAAAGTCCCCAGACTTTGGACTTAAGATTTTTCCAACGACTGGGATCGTCGGATTCCAGCCAGTTGTTTTTTGACCGATTGGAGGCTCGTGCCGCCAACCGCATTTCTCTTCTCGATGGATTTCATGGGGTCGAAGACCTGATACACATCCGCTTCAAACGGACCCATGGCCCGATACGTTTCGAGGGTCAGGTCCTCCATCCGAACATTTCCCTCCCCCGCTGCACGGACGACTTTCCCAGCCAGCTCATGCGCCTTGCGGAACGGAATACCCTTGTTCACCAGATAGTCCGCCAGGTCTGTCGCCAACATGGACGAGTCAATCGCATTCCGCATCGGTTCTGTTTTGATCGTGATCGTTCGCAATGCGGCAGCGATGACAGGCAGAATCGCCAGCAATGTATCCGTCGCTTGGAAGACAGGCGCTTTATCTTCCTGCAGGTCTTTGTCGTAGGTGGACGGCAATCCTTTCAACGTTGCCAGCAACCCAGTGAGCAAGCCCAGCAATGTGCCAGCCTTGCCACGAGTCAATTCAAAGACATCCGGATTCTTTTTCTGCGGCATCAGGCTTGAACCGGTGGAAAATGCATCCGCTAGTTCGAAAAAGCCGAACTCGGCGCTCGTGAACAAGACCATCTGCTCGGCGAGTTTGCTCAAGTGGATTCCGATCATTGTGGCGCAGAACAGATATTCAGCGGCGAAGTCTCTATCGGAAACAGCGTCTAGACTATTTTGCGAAACACCTCCAAAGCCCAGCGACTCCGCCAATGCAACCCGGTCAATCTCGAAAGGCACACCCGCCAGGGCGCCGGAACCCAACGGCAAAATTGAGACGCGTTTGGTTAAATTGGTCAGGCGTTCATGATCGCGTTGAAGCGGCCAGTAATGGCTCAACCACCAATGCGCTAGCAGGATCGGTTGTGCGCGTTGCAAATGGGTGTAACCAGGCATCACGGTTTCACCTGCTTTCTCTGCCTGTTCCACCAATGCGGATTGCAGGTCCTTCAACGCAGAGTCCAATACAGGGATCGCTCCCAACATCCACAGGCGGAAATCGGTTGCGACCTGGTCGTTGCGGCTGCGTCCTGTGTGGAGTTTGCCTGCCGCGTCACCGATCAGTTCAGTGAGGCGGCGTTCAACGGCGGTGTGAATGTCTTCGTCGACAGGGGCGAAGGGAAACTCGCCGGAAGACAATTCTTTTCGGACGGTATCAAGCCCGAGTGAGATGGAGGCGTGCTCTTTATCCGAAAGAATGCCCGCACGATGAATCGCGTCTGCCCAGGCGCGACTCCCATCCACATCCTGAATCGCCAGGCGCTGATCCACGGCCAGAGAAGCGTTGAGTTCAAAGGCAAGCTGGTCGGGTTTTTGTGAAAAGCGTCCACCCCAGAGGGTCATGGTACCTCCTTTCGTTACATGTCATTGCGAGGAGCCCGTAGAGCGACGAAGCAATCTCCGTATGAGTTGGGGATTGCCTCGGGCAAAGAGCAAGAGCGCCCTCGCAATGACATCAATCACGTTTGAACCTTGAGTAATCAGGCTTGGGCATGTTCATGCCAGAGACAGGCAAACCGTTGAGCGCACGCACTTTGAGGCTGAGACCATAAAGACGGATAAAACCTTCGGCATGGCTCTGGTCGTAGACATCCTCCTGGCCGAACGTAGCAAAATCTTCGCGATAGAGACTAAATGCTGACTTGCGTCCCGCGCTGATGATGTTGCCCTTGTACAGTTTGAGGCGTACGGTACCCGTAACAGGTCCTTGCGTGGCATCGACAAATGCATCGATCGCTTCGCGCAGGGGTGTGAACCAAAGCCCGTTGTAGGTGAGTTCGGCATATTTAACAGCGACCATTTCCTTGAAGTGCAGCGTTTCGCGGTCGAGAACCAGCGACTCGAGTTCACGATGGGCATACAGGAGAATCGTGCCGCCCGGAGTTTCATACACGCCGTGTGACTTCATGCCGACGAGTCGATTCTCGACCAGGTCCACACGACCGATGCCATGGGCGCCGCCAATGGCATTCAGCGTTTCGACGATTTTTGCAGGCGAAAGCTGTTCGCCGTTCACGGTGCAGGGAACACCGCTCTCGAATTCGATTTCCACGTATTCGGCCTGTTCAGGTGCGTTCTCAGGCGACGTGGAAATCTGGTACATCATTTCCTCGGGTTCGTTCCACGGGTCTTCGAGCAAACCACCTTCATGGGAACGATGCCAGAGGTTCGAATCGCGCGAGTAAATGGATTTGATGGTCGCGGTCACAGGGACATTGTGCTTTGCCGCATAAGCAATCGCATCCTCCCGTGAACGGATGTCCCATTCACGCCATGGAGCGATAATTTTGAGTCTGGGGTCGAGTGCCATCACGGTTAATTCGAAACGGACCTGGTCGTTGCCCTTGCCTGTCGCGCCGTGAGCGACGGCGTCCGCGCCCACTTCGTGGGCAACATCCACGAGATGTTTGGCGATCAGGGGACGGGCAACCGAGGTGCCCAATAAATACTTGTGTTCATACACTGCTCCCATCTTGAGCATGGGAAAGAGATACTCGCTGGCAAACTCCTCCTTCATATCATGGATGACAAACTGACTTGCGCCGCTCTTGATGGCTTTCTGCTCCAGCCCCGCCAGATCCTCGTCGCCCTGACCGACATCGGCGCAGAAACAAACGACTTCACAGCCATAGTTTTCCTTCAACCACGGCACGATCACGGACGTGTCCAATCCGCCTGAATAGGCGAGGACAACTTTCTTTACTTGCGGTTTTGATTTCGGGCTCATTCGATACTCCTTCTTTTGGAATGCAGGAGCTTGCTCCTGCAACTACGCCAGCAAGCTGGCTGACTCCAGATTGGAAAATAAAAACAGCCCGCCGAGAAGGCAGGCTGTTTGTGTGGACTTATCCGTGCGTCAGCGCATACTTGCGTTTACTGCTCCATCATCCAAACGAAAGGGACCCAACCTTCTCGGTGAGAAGTAGGCTTCGGACGACGGGAACGCGGTAACGCCAATGCCAAGTGCATATTGGGTGCAATTCTACTACCGATGTGGAATGAGTCAATAGTTTTGAGCAAATCCATTTTTCAGAAGTACCCAAATGGGTAGTATGCCGCGCTGAGAAAGGGCCAGTTTATTACCGCACCAAATCAGTTACCAGCACATGTTCAACCGCATTCTGTGGAATGTTCAGGCCGGTGGTCGTGATCCTGTTGCGAAATTCCATGGGGTGATGGATCTGGTTGACAATCCATTCTCTCTTTCAAAGAGATCGCTCGATAATGTCTTTACGTTCCCAGCCATTGTGCAGCTTCCTTGGCATGATAGGTAATGATCAAATCAGCGCCGGCCCTCTTGATGCTGGTTAGAGTCTCCAGTGTGACTGCACGCTCATCGAGCCAGCCATTGGCCGCAGCCGCCTTGATCATGGCGTACTCCCCACTGACGTTATAAGCCGCCAGGGGCAAATCGGGAAAAGATTCGCTCACCCGCTGGATCACATCCAGATAGTGCAGGGCCGGTTTCACCATCAGCATATCTGCACCTTCCTCGATATCCCTCGCAACTTCGCGCAGTGCTTCGCGCGCATTGCCCGGGTCCATTTGATGCGACTTGCGATCGCCAAACTTGGGAGCGCCCTGTGCCGCTTCTCGGAACGGACCATAGAGCGCAGACGCGTACTTCACTGCGTACGATAGAATGGGAAGATTTTCATACCCGTTGATATCCAGCGTGGTTCGGATTGTGGCGACCATGCCATCCAGCATACCGCTGGGGGCAATCATGTCCGCTCCGCATTCGGCATGGGAGACTGCCACCTTGCCCAGGATTTCGAGCGTCGCGTCGTTGAGCACATATCCTTCAGGGAGTTGCGGTTGATAATGTTCGCCGGTGTTCAGGAGGCCGCAGTGCCCATGGTCGGTATACTCGCACAGACAGACATCCGTAATGAGGACCATTTCCGGGATCTCTCGTTTGATGGCTCGAATCGCCTGCTGGACAATTCCATGATAAGAAAAGTTTTCCAGGCCAATTGGGTCTTTCTTTGCCGGGATGCCGAACAAAAGCAAAGCTGGGATTCCCAAATGGGCGGCCGATTCCGCCTCACGTACCGCTTCATCGACCGATAGCTGATAAATTCCGGGCATCGAGCGAATCTCATTACGACCCGTGCCGTGACGCACGAACAAAGGATAAATAAAATCGCGTGCGTTCAATTCGGTTTCACGCACCATGGCGCGCAGGGCAGGGGTTGTGCGCAGACGGCGCAGACGACTCGAGAGGAAACTCTTTGATGGATGAACTATATTTTGTTGTGCAAGTTCCAGCGTTGCCATAAGACCTCTACTCTATTTATGAATAAACATTTGTAGTAAGTGCTTCCACCAGCCCGGCTGTCGCATATTCGTCTGCCACCACGAGATTGGAAAACCCTGCCTCTTCCGCCGCTTTTTGTGTGATTGACCGATAGATGCGACCAACGGATTGCCAGTCAGGTTCATACGTTGGCCCTCAACAATTCCGCCGCGCCGCGTTCGAGCACCAGCTGCGCCAGGCGTTCACCCAACCTGTGCGGCTCTTGATCCACCGCACTCAAGCGGATCGCCTGTGTTCCATCTGCCGAAACCACCGCGCCTGTCAGAATAATCGTGCCATTATTTTTCTCCGCGAAAGCCGCCACCGGGAGTGAGCAGCCGCCACCCAGGCCAGAGAGGAATGCGCGTTCTGCCCCTACGGCAGCCGCGGTCAGCGGATCATGAATCGCTGCGAGAACTTCAATCGTTTCCGTATCATCCGCGCGGCATTGCACAGCCAGCGCACCCTGTCCTGGTGCAGGCAACATAACCTCCAGAGGAAACACTTCACTGATATATGATTGCAAGCCGAGACGCCTCAGCCCGGCTTGCGCCAGCACAATCGCGTCATACTCGCCGTTCATTACCTTTCGAAGGCGCGTATCCACATTTCCTCGCAATGGCAGGATGGTTAAATCTGGACGACGAGCCAGTAGTTGTGCCGTGCGCCTTGCGCTGCATGTGCCCACCCGTGCACCTGCGGGTAAATTGGATAGGGTATACCCATCCGCGGACACCAACACGTCATAAGCCGCTTCCCTCTCAGGGATGGCTGCTACCAGGATCCCCGGCGTATCCTCCACAGGAAGGTCTTTCAACGAATGCACCGCCGCGTCGACTTTCCCGGAGAGCAGTGCCTCTTCCAGTTCACTTGTGAATAATCCCTTGCCACCTATCTGCGGTAATGGACGATCAAGCACGTGATCACCTGTTGTAGTCATCACGTACTCGTCACATTCAAGTCCAGGATGCGCGGCTTGAAGGAGTTCGATGACGCGCGCCGTTTGCCAGCGCGCGAGCGCAGAGGGTCGGGTGGCGAAGGTTAGTTGCATATCAGGAGATCTCGTCCTGAGCGGAGGGCTGAACGTTCTTGTTCTTTGTGAAGCCTGAAGTCGAAGGACAGCTTGGCAAACAGCGCTTCGACTTCGCTGCGCTCCGCTCACTACAGTCCCGGTGCTTTTCGGGAGCGAGGAATAAATTGTTACGCAGACTCAAATTGAAATCCAACGACTTGTGAAATGATTTCTCGTGCTGAAGCTTCATCCCCGCGCGCGAGAAGATCGAGAATTTCAGAATCGACAAGTTGATACCATAAGGCTTTACGGGCTTCAAAATCCGGGACATGCTGTGCGAGTTGTTCGCGCAGTTCGCCAGCGAGTTCGAGAAACCGCTCGTATTCGGGTCCAATTTCGCGTTGCAGCCGTTCCTTCAAACGGACGGCCAGCGCGGGCGCTTTGCCGCTGGTTGAAATCGCAATCGTCAAATCGCCCTTCCGCAAAATGGAAGGAGCGATAAAGTTGCAGCGCGGCGTGTCATCCACGACATTGACGAGTTGATGATTGGCCGTCGCTTCCTGCCAGACCTGATGATTGATCTCCACCTGATCTGTCGCGCAAATGACTAAGAAGGCTCCAGTGAGGTCGCCGGGTTGATAGGTGCGTGCAAGATACGTAATTCGCTTTTGCTCCGCAAGATCATGCAGACGCGCTGTGAGATTCGGCGAGATGACCGTCACCTCGGCTTCAACCGACAACAAGCCATCCACCTTGCCTTCAGCGATTTTTCCACCGCCAATTACCACACACGGCTGATCGCGCAGCTGAATATAGACTGGATAATAAGTATTCATATTTCAAATGCTCAAGCCGCCGTCCTCGGCGGCGTTTGCGGGTAAATCCTGCGCCGACGCTTCGCGCGGCGCAGGGAGCTTGTTAGGTAACACGTGTTCATGATTTCTTGATCGATGGAAGATGAATACCGCATTCGGTCTTGGCATTTCCCGCCCAACGACCGGAGCGCGGGTCTTGTCCGGGTTCGACGGCTTTGGTGCAGGTCCAGCAGCCGATGCTGGGATAACCATAATCGTGCAAAGGGTTATAGGGCAGATCATGATTTCTTGATGTGTTCCCATACCTGATCACTCGTCCAGGCAGCCAGCGGATTGAGCTTGATCATCTTGTTGGCATAATCCCATTCGACGAGCCCGGTGTTGGCGCGGAAGGCGGTCTGGTCGCGGCGAATGCCCGTGATCCAGGCATTATAGTTAGCCAGGAACTGTCGCTGAGGGATCACTTTGCGGATCTGGCAGCAAGTATCGGGGTCGCGCTCCCACAGTTTGTCACCATGCCGAAACGCTTGCTCAGGCAGCGAAATCCCGGAATGGACGCGCTCGAAACGAATCCCAAGCCGTTTCACAAGTTCATCCCGCAATTCATAGGTTTGAGAGAAAAGCAGGTCCGTATCCAAATAAAAGACGATGGTCTCAGGTCGAATCTCGGATACGAGATGCATCAATACGATACCTTCGGGACCAAACCCGGTTGCCATGACGATGCTTGGGGCAAAATTTTCAAAACCCCAGCGTAGAATGGTTTCGGGCGAGCTGCCTTCCAACTCCAAGCCGATCTGTTTTGCAGATTCGGGCGTCCATTCCACGGCGTCGACTCCCCTCTCCATTTCGTTTTTTGAAATGGGGAGGGGTCGGGGGTGGGGTAATTTGTTTTGTGATGTAGTCATGATCATACCTCTTCAAACTCTGAAGCTAAGATTTCTGCCTGAAAATTCTCTATTGATATAGAGAGCGGGTCAAACCAATTGATTTGCTCTCGTAAACGGACAACTTCTCCAATGACGAATACAGCAGGCGGATCAATGTCTTGTGCCTTTTCGACAATATCTTGCAGCGTACCTGTGACCACAGAGTGATTCTGGGTGGTACCTTCTTGAATGACTGCCGCAGGCGTATCAATTCCACGGCCATACGCAACAAGTTGTGCGACAATCTCCGGCAAATGTTCAACTCCCATCAGAAAGACGATGGTTCCAATCTTTGAGATGGCATCCCAATCAATATTGGCGTCTGAACCAGCCGTGTGCCCGGCAACGACCGTGAAAGCAGTGGTCACACCACGCTGAGTGACAGGAATGCCTGCATACGCGGGAACGGCAATGGCACTGCTCACGCCGGGGACGACCTCATAACGAATGCCTGCTTCCGCCAAGGCCTGACACTCCTCCCCACCGCGCCCAAAGACAAACGGATCGCCGCCCTTCAACCGCACCACGATCTTTCCCTCGCGCGCCTTCTCGATCAGTAAAGCATTGATCTCCGCTTGTGAGCGGCGATGTCGTTTGGGTTCCTTGCCAACATCGATCAACTCCGCGTGAGATGGGACGTCCGTCAAAAGTTCCTGAGCCACCAGTCGGTCATATAACACCACGTCGGCGCGGCGCAGGCAGTTCAATCCTTTAACCGTGATGAGGCCCGGGTCGCCAGGTCCGCCACCGACGATATAGACAATCCCATTCGCTGCATGTCCTTGCGAGGAGGGCCCTCCCTGGCACCGTGTGGCTGAAGCCGTACCAGGGCAGGTGTGTTCTTCCCGACGAAGCAATCTCCTGTTATCAGGCATGAGCAACTTCCACAGAAAGATTCTTGAGAAGCGTTTCTACATCGAAACTCGCTGAAGTTCTTATGTTTACAGTGAAACGTTCACGGGGGTTGTCGTTATGAGCAAGCGTATACTCTGCTCCACTGTAAAGTTTGTTGAAGAAGTCTCGCAGGTCATGCTCAAGAGCCTCAAATGTTTCTGCTGTATTCGGTAGCAATAAACGGTCATTAATGATGATTTGCACTTCCGACCCATTGAACTTCAAGCCATTTTCTTTCTGCAGGATTTGAGCAGCTGTTAATGTGGCTCGTAGGGCCTGAGCAAGCTTTTCCTGAGTTGCACCTTCCAACTGCGCCTTGCGGTTATAAAGCAGCCCGAGTCTCCCAGCCCGGTTATCAAGGCTGTAATCCGCTTCATGACCGATCAACATGATTCCAGGTCCGTTGTGTACATGCAAATAATCGGCGACGTCGACCAACAATTCTTCCAATCTCTGCCTTTGAATCCAAGTATTGAATACTAGGGCATAGTCTGCCAGATTTACAGTTTCGGGGTTTTCAAGGTAGAACTTGAGGTTGATATGTTGTACGTTCATGGTTCGCTCCTTCAATCTATTTTGCTCCTTGCGCCGCGCGAAGCGTCGGCGCAAGATGTCGTGGGAACGCCGCCGAGACGGCGGTTTGAGCTTATCGGGTGGACTTCGCAGCCAGCAACTTCCGATAGCAGCTATGCGCGGCTTCGATCACCAACTGCGCCTCTTCGACGCGGCGATGCGCTTCTTCGGGCGTGTAAGGCTCGTTGGCTTTCTCGTGCGCGCGCAGGTAGTAATGTCCAAACTTGCCACCGGCATATTCATCCCAGAAAAGTTTTGTGTCATAAAAGCGTGTGCGGAATTCTTCTGCGATGCGGTCTGGATCATTTGGAACATTGAAGAACTGTTCTTCCACCAGAGTTTTGGCTGCCTGGAACATGGAAGCGTATGCCGTCTCACCAGCTTTCTGATATTGGTTCTCATCCAGGAAAATCTGTGCTTCAAACACTTGTCGTTCGGCGGCTGCCAGACCAAACTCTGCATGCGAGACGACCTCACCGGCACACTCGCCCACACCGATATCGCCAATCGTGAATTCACGGCTGTCACCCCAATCGGTGTACAGCGTTGGGTCTTCATCATGGGATGGGATCTTGGTCAAATCATCCAACATGGTTTTGACCTGGACTTTTCCGATACGTTGGATGAACGCTTTGAACGATTCATTCTTCTCCCGCTCGCTCACATACCGACCTGTGAGCCGCTCCACCACCTCAGGGATTCGCTTCGCAGGGACTGCTCCCATTGCCAGCCCATACGAACCCGCGTTGTGAGTCCACTCACCACCCAACACAACCTGGAAGTGCGGCACGGTGTAATTTCCAGAGTGGCGACTCACACCATAGAAACCAAGGTCGGCCACATGATGCTGTCCGCACGAATTGAAGCAACCACTGACCTTGATATGAAGATTTTGCACTGCCTCATCCAGGGTGTGACTCTTTTCAGCGAGCCTCTGGCGTAATTCACCAGCCAGGCCGCGTGAGGCGGAAATTCCCAGCTTGCACGTATCGGTGCCGGGGCAGGATGTAATATCAACAATTGTCCCTGCACCGGGTTGACCGAGTCCGATGGCTTCGAGGGCGGCATGCACTTCGGGCAGGTCAGCTTGACTGATCCAGCGCAGGACAATGTTCTGGTCCACGGTGGTGCGGACGGTCCCGTTGGTGAAGCGTCGGGAGGTGTCTGCTACGGCGCGCAGCTGATCGGCGGTGATGTCGCCCAGGGGAAGGGTGATCGTGGCGGTCGCATATCCCTCCTGCTTCTGATGCCAGATGTTGGTCTTGTACCAGCGTTGGAAAGAGTCCGTTTGTGGCGCGTCAGCCAACGGCCAGGGTGGGCGAAGCGGCTTTTCATCCGTAGCATGAAGCTCAGCCAGGTACCTCGTCCAGCGCGGGTCAACCGGAAGTGTGGCGCGTTCCTCCAGCACAATCCGTTTGAATTCCTCAATGCCAAGTTGCGCCACCAGAAACTTGATGCGCGCCCGATTCCGGTTTTTCTTTTCGCCGAGCCGGGCAAACACACGCGAAATGGCCTGGGCGGTAGGAAGCAATTCTTCTTCAGGCAGGAATGCATCGAACAACTTGGCTTGATGCGGAACAGTGCCAAGTCCACCGCCCACATATAACTCAAAGCCGCGTTTTTCCACACCGCTCTCGGCGTCGATGCGCTTGACCGCAATCACACCCATATCGTGCATATTCACAAGCCCACAGGCTTCGTCTTTGCAGCCGGAAAACGCCACCTTGAACTTGCGACCAAAATCCTGCACATCGGGATGACCCAGCAGAAAGTACGCCAGCCCTTTGGCATACGGCGTGACGTCAAATGATTCAGTGGAACATACACCCGAGAATGGACAGGCTGTCACATTGCGGACTGAGTTACCACAGGCTTCTCGGGTGGTGATTCCAACAGCTGCCAGCCGGCGCATGAGAGCGGGTGTATCATCCACGTGGACAAAGTGCAGTTGAAAATCCTGGCGTGTGGTAACGTGCGCGATCCCATCAGAATATTCTTCGGCGAGTTCAGCCATCACTTCCAACTGTTCCGGGTTCATCCCGCCAAATGGAACCTTGATACGCTGCATACCGGGCGCGTCCCAAACCGTATTGGCACCTTTGGTCAATTCCGTGGCGCTGGACGGAAATTTCAGTGTCTGTGTTTCTTTCCCATCCCAACGTTGGCCATTATCATACCGTTGACCATACGCGCCACGCCGCAAACGAGTCTCGGCAAATAATTTCTCGTCCATTTTGCCCTGTTTGCGCAATTCGATCTCGGTCTCATAGATCTCGATTTCACGCATGAGTTCAGGAAACGGACTCTCAATGGGTTGTTCACGCCACAAACTGTTGCTAGCTTTCATGAATCACCTCTCAGGAAATTGATGGTTCGGATCAGCAGATAACAAAAAAAGTCCAGGGGTATCCCGGACTTTGCTTCGCACAAAAAAATTACCGGTGACCCGTCTCCACGTAGGAGAACTGTTCACCGGTTTTAGCCTGTCTATCTATAAATATGTAGCTATGGCTGATGGATGGCGTGTTGAACAGCTCTCTGTGTTGTCATACAACACATACACAAGCAGGCCATACAGGAGCAGAGCAGTACAACGGTTATCATCAGGTTTTGCTTAATTGGCGTGATTATATCGACAACGCCTGATTTGTCAATATAAATATCTGGGGTATTCAAATTTAGAATCATCCAGTTTGAGGCACCGCAACCTGTGCCAGAACGTAATCGATCATTTTTTGCGGAATGTTTACACCTGTGGTCGTGATGCTGTTGCGAAATTCCATCGTGTGATTGATCTCGTTGACGGTCAATCCGTTTTCCGTTTCGAATAGATCGAGCGCCAGCAATCCGCCACCCACAGCACGCGCGGCGCGAGAGCACAGCTCCGCGATTTCATTGGTGACAGGGCAATTTGTCGCTACGCCGCCACGCGCGGTATTCGTGATCCAGTTTTCAGAGGAGCGGTAGATGGCACAGATTGCTTCCTCGCCAACCACAAACGCGCGGATGTCACGCCCCGGCTTATTGATATATTCCTGGATGTAAAAGACCTGATGGTTGACTCCTAGTGTGGCCTTATGCTCGATCAATGCCTCTGCCATTTCGCGGTTCTCGACCTTCGCCAGCAGACGTCCCCACGATCCAACGACTGGCTTCAGCACACACGGATAGCCCATCGCTTCGATCGCCCGCAGAGCTGACTCTTCGTCAAAAGCCATCAGGACTCTGGGAGTTGGAATCCCGCTCTTCGCAAGAAGTTGACTCGTGACGTATTTATCACCGCACCGTTCGGCAACGACAGAGGGATTCACAACCGGTACGCCATGAGCCTCAAAGATACGCGAGATATACAGGCCGCGTGAATAGGAAATGGAACGCTCGAACATCACATCCACAGGTTCGGGAAGCTGGTTGATATCGAAGAAGGTATCTCCGTCGTTGATGCGCACGACCTCCACATCTGGATGCTTCTCCAATTCTTCCAGCAAATATTTTTCCTCCGCCCGCAGACGGGTGTATAAAAAGCCGACTCGAATCATGGTTACTCCTTGTGTGTCACTCTGAGGGAGCGGTTGTTGCGACCGAAGAGTCTCGATTGTCAGTGACAGAGATTCTTCGCTTCGCTCAGAATGACATAATGAACTATAGTCTTTCAATAACGCTTTCCGTCACTTGAGTGGTCGTCAAAGTTCCTCCCAAATCAGGGGTGGACTCGCCATTCGCAATGCAATCATTCACTGCGCTTCTCAATCGTTGGGCAGATTCACTTTCCTTCAGATAATCGAGCATCATTGCCGCGGCGAGGAAGGTCGCGACCGGGTTGGCTTTGCCTGTGCCGACCAGAGTCGGTGCGCTGCCGTGAACCGGTTCGAAGACCGCCGAGTCGGCGCCGATATTTCCCGAAGCCGCGACACCGAGGCCGCCGACGAACATGCAGGCTTCGTCGCTCAAAATGTCGCCAAACAGATTCGTCGTGACGATGACTTCAAACTGTTCTGGTGCGCGGACCAGTTCCATCGCACAGGTGTCGACGAGCATTTCTTGCATCGTGATGTCGGAATATTCTTTTGCGATTTCGATTGCGACCGAACGAAACAATCCGCAAGTCTGACGCAATACATTGGCTTTATGAATCACATGAACTGTCTTGCGATTCGTCCGCCGTGCCAGGTCAAATGCTTTACGGGTGATTCGCTCTGCACCTTTTCGAGTGATGACACGTTCTGTGATGGCACGGTTGCCATCGTCTTCCAATCGCTCAATGCCTGAGTACAATCCTTCCGTGTTTTCACGGACGATGAGGAAGTCAATATTGGGGCGTGAACATGGATGAGGAATCGAATGACACGGTCTGAGGTTGGCATACAGCTCCAGTGATTGACGCATCCTCACCACGGGCGAGAAATAGTCCGGCATGTTAGGAGGCGTGGTCACAGCACCAAATAAGGCAGCGGAAGAGAGGCGGATTTCCTCGAGAGTCGAATCAGGTAATGGAGTCCCGAGTCGTTCGTAGGCAGAGAATCCAATTTCAGCGCGGACAAAATCCACATCCAAAGGTAGCGAACGCAGGACCAGCTCGGCGCAGTCAATGACTTCGGGACCGATGCCATCGCCGGGAAGTAAACAAATTTTGTGCATAAGGTATTCTTTTGGTGTCCAGTGATGCTTCAGGAATACGGGAGCAAGCTCCCGGACTCCAAATTATCCAAGCAATTCCTGAATATCATGTTCACGCAGGAAATTTACGATGCCGCCCGCCTCTGCGATCTTCAAAACGAAATCGGGCAGTGGGTGCGCCTGGTATTGATGCCCGTTGGTGCGATTGAAAATCTCACCCGTGGAAAGATTTACTTCGATATCATCACCCTCGGTGATATCTGCCGCAGCTTCGGGGCATTCAAGGATCGGCAAGCCGATATTGATGGCGTTGCGAAAGAAGATGCGCGCAAACGACGCAGCGATGACACATTTCGCCTGCGAGCCTTTGATGGCAATCGGCGCATGCTCTCGGGAAGAACCACAACCGAAGTTTTGTCCGCCGACGATCACATCGCCAGGCTGGGCTGTCTTTGCGTACTCCGGCTTGACTTCGCAGAATACGTTCTTTGCCAGTTCCAGCGGATCGATCGTGATGTTGTAACGCCCCGGGATGATCTCATCTGTATTCATGTTTTCTCCAAACGTCCAGGCTTTTGGCATAATGTCTCCTTTGTGAAAGTACACAAGTACACAGGTAAACAAGTACACACGTGTTTCCTTGTCTACTTGTTTACGTGTATACCTCTTTACGCTCCGACTTTCCTCGGGTCTGTAATTCTTCCTGTCAGCGCCGTCGCCGCGGCCGTTGCCGGTGAGGCGAGATAAATCTCCGAAAGTGGGCTGCCCATGCGTCCGACGAAGTTACGATTCATGGTTGTCAGGGCGCGTTCGCCCGCTGCAAGGATTCCGCCATGCCGCCCGATGCACGCGCCGCATCCCGTGCCCGTCACCGTGCAACCTGCGTCCATCAGGATTTCGATCAAGCCGTTTCGCAGCGCCTTTTTGTAAATACGTGCGCTCGCGGGTGTAACAATTACCCGCGTCAATGGATTGACTTTCTTCCCATGGAGCATGTTCGCCACAATTTCCAAATCCTCATAGCGAGCGTTCGTGCAGGTACCAATGTAGACTTCATGAACTTCCAACCCTTCGACCTCTGTCAATGGCTTGACATTATCCACATCCGGGTGACAAGCCACCTGCGGAGTCAGCACCGAGACGTCTACGTCGAGCACGCGCTCATAACGCGGATTGACCGGGACGATGCGCTCAAATGGACCGTTGGCAGGCGTCTCGTTTTCAAGATATTGAAGCGTCACATCGTCCGCGGCGATCAATCCGCACTTCGCCCCAATCTCTGTGGACATGTTCGGGAAGATGATGCGTTCATGCATTGGCAGAGTATCAATATATTCGCCGCCAAACTCGACGGAACGATACGTACCGCCATCCATACCAAGCAAACCTGCAATATAAATCATCACATCTTTGGCATAAACGCCGTTTTGTGTTTGTCCGTGTAATTCCAGCCGAATCGTCTCCGGGACTTTGAACCAGCACTTCCCCGTCACCCACGCCACGCCAATTTCCGTGGAACCCAGTCCTGTGCCGAACGCACCCATCGCGCCGTAGGTGTTCGAGTGCGAGTCCGCGCCGATGATGATGGCGCCAGGCGTGACAAAACCCTCCTCGATCATCACCTGATGACAGACGCCCTGCTGAAATAGATAAGGCAATTCCTGTTCTTTCACAAAATCCAGGATCTTGCGATGGTTCTCCGCGGCCAGCACATTCGGCGCTGGGTAGGCATGATCAAGATGTAACACGATTTTGTTTTTATCAAGAATCGGTTTGCCAATTTCTCGAAACGCCTTGATGGCAAGAGGTGTAGTGTTGTCGTGACTCATCATGTAATCCACATCCAACAATAGGATTTCGCCTGCCTGCACAGTCCTGCCTGCCCTGCGTGAAAAGATTTCTTCGATCAATGTGCCCATAGGTTCTCCTTTTTGGGTAAATACGTAAACAAGTAAACAGGTACACAGGTACACAAATCGACGTGTCTACGTGTTTACTTGTGTACCTGTCTCCCCTCATCCCTTCCCGTTATATTTCTTCAACACCATACGCGTCTCAGTCCGCTTCACGCCTTGCACGGTGCGGATTTCCTCGATCAGATTGTTCAGAGCCGCCACATTCTCCACATTGACGAACGCGCTGATGTCGTGGTCGCCTGTCACTTCATACACGCTGGAGACGTTTGTAAATCCGCGCAATCGTCGCACCACAGATGACGTGTACACGTGTGACTCGACTTCGAGCATCACCATGGCACTGATGTCATGCGGGATGACGTCCATCTCTCGTCCCGTAACCTGTTCGGCAATCTCCAAAATATCCGCGTCAAAGAGCTGTTTGCGCTGGTCGCCCATGTTCTTGATTCGCGTGACAATGACCTCCAACTCCGCCGCGCTGACTTCGATTCCATACTCGTCCAGCCGTGCTGCGACCGCGCTTTTGCCGGTGTATTTGTCGATCACGATCTTGCGCTCACGTCCCAAAATGGAAGGGTCGAACGGTTCATAGGTGCGCGGGTCCTTGAGAATGCCATTCGTGTGGACTCCGCTCTTGTGGCTGAACGCGTTCTGGCCCGTGATCGGTTTATTCGGCGCCAGCAAAAAGCCTGAGACCTTCTCCAGATAACCGGAGAGTTCCATCAACGGCTGGATGTTGTACTTCTGCACCTGCTCTAAATTGTGGAAGGAAAGTATGGTTTCGGCCAAATCGGGAATCCCCACACGTTCGCCGAGTCCATTCACGGTCGTATGAATACAATCGGCGCCCGCACGGATTCCCGCCATCGCGTTCGCCAGCGCCAATCCATAATCGTTGTGGCAGTGGAGGTCAATTTTGCAGGGCAGTAAATTCTTCCGCAACATGCGGACGCGTTCAAACATAGTATGCGGCTGCATGATTCCCAACGTATCGGCAAAGCTGATGCGGTCCGCGCCTGCTTGGATGGCGGTGTTGCAAACTTCCACCAAATATTCAAAGTCTGTACGCGTAGCATCTTCGGGTGTATATCGAACCTTCAATCCCAGACTCTTTGCATAACACACATGCTCGCGGATGATTTCCAAAGCCTCCCTCTCGGTCTTGTGTAGTTTGGAGTCCAGATGAATCTTGGAGGTGGCATAGAAAACTGCCACCCGCTTTGCACCGCAGGCTTTGGCACGGTCAATGCCTGAGCGGGAGGCAATGGAATGGGCCACAGTCTCAGCCCGAAGGTCAAGAGAAGCGATTCGTTCAATCGCTCTGGCAACATTCGGCGAAACGGACGGATCGCCCGCCTCGATCATGTCCACGCCCACACGGTCGAGCATTTTTGCAATTTCAACTTTTTCGTCCACGGTGAAGTTGACGTAGGGAGTCTGTTCGCCTTCGCGTAACGTGGTATCCAAAATTTCAAGCATAAGTTTTCCTTTTGCTGTACCGCGAGACCATGGTCTCGCTTAAGAAATGCGACACCGCGAAGCGTGTCGCGGTACAAAAAAACAAAAACGCCCTCCGTTATCGGAGAGCGTTTAGGTAGACAGGTAGATATGCAGAACTACATCAAGTTGTTTCTATTTCCTGTTTAACCAAAACATGCCCAAATCCGACAACATTAGTCGCAGATTGGGCTTGCGCTTGGACTTCGTTTCGAAACAGAAAACAGAATTCATAGCGATTGGACCGTATTCTACTACGCATGGGAAAAATGTCAATATTTGCAAGAGTACCCATTTGGATCAACTGAATTTGCCAGACAAGTACCCATACGGGTAGTAGCAATTTCATGTCTGAGCCGTATGATAGAAAGAATTTATCAATTCATAAAATTGCTAACTTCAAAAGTATTCGTTGGTCGAGTAGTCCCGCGTGCAATTCGCGGGACATATCGAGACCAACAGTTACATGAAAACAGTTCATAACCTGAAACAGGTGGTCTCGATACGGGTCTCGCTTCGTTCGACTCCACTCGACCACCGAAGAAGATGAGGTGAACCATGCAAACCAAACAACAACCCTCCGAAGATGACCAGCGTACGCCGCCTTCATTCAACTGGTTAACCGCCGCCGATACCAAGACCTGGCTCGATGAACACGATGCCTGTGCGCTGGTCGCATCAGTTCGTAAGAATGGCGAAGCGACTCATGGCAACCTCAAACGTGCCCTGGCCGCCTTGAGCATCATGGGGCATCGCAGTGGCGAAGTCAATGGCGAAGGTGACGGTGTGGGCGTGATGACTGATATCCCGCGGCTGTTGTGGTCGCAGGCATTGGAACATGAGGGCAAACCCGGCTGGCTCGCCGAAGACCGTCGCTTCTTCGTAGGGCATTTGATGATTCCCAACACCGAGCTGAATGTGGCAGCAATTCAAACCGCCATCCTCAACCTATTGCAGACCAGCGGCATCGACCTCCTGCTGGACCGTCCCATGCTGACCCGGCCACAGGCACTGGGAAAAATGGCACGCATGCAGGCGCCGCATCTCTGGCAGATTGCGGGCATGGTGAGGCATGGCCCGCTGGAACATGTCGAACGCACACTCTTTGATCTGGCGCTCAAAATCGAAGGGACCACCAGAGTCAGCGTGGCTTCGCTTTCGAGCAATGTGGTTGTGTATAAAGTCCGTGGCTCGATTGAGACCTTATATCAATACTATCCCGAGATCCGCAACCCCGATTTCACGACCACCATCACCATCGGTCACGCGCGTTATTCCACGAACACCGCCACCAGTTTCGAGCGCGTCCAGCCGTTCAGTTTGCTTGGGCACAACGGCGAAATCAACACGATTGCCCGCCTGCGTGAACAGGCACAGATGCTGGGCGTCCACCTGGTGGAGGGTGGCAGCGACTCACAAGATTTGGACCGCCTGCTCGCCACCCTCATCCATCACTATCATTTCACGCTGCTGGAAGCCATGGAAATTGCCTTCCCTCCGATCCTCAGCGAGGTGGATAAACTTTCTCCTGAATTGCAAACCATCTATAAATATTATCGCCAGGCGTTCGGTCCGTTTGCGCAGGGACCGGCTGGCATCATCTCGCGGCAGGGCGATGAATGCGTCTTCAGCGTGGATGCCCTTGGCCTGCGCCCGCTCTGGTTCGGCGATACTGAAAAGGAATACTTCTTCTCCTCCGAAAAGGGCGTCTATCATCTCGACACAATGCATATCGACCCCGTCCCGCTCTCGCCAGGCGAAAAGATGCGCATCCGCGTCCGACGCGGGCAGGCCGTCGAAGTGCTGGACTACCCCACCATCCAACAGCGGATTCTCAAACTGACCTTACGCCGCTTCGGTTCATTGGAGACCATGAACAGGCGTCTCGCCCAGACTGCGCCCGAGGCTGCCTCCAACCATCGATCCTCCTACTTCAGCGAAGGATCATCCGCGCCGCTCCATCCTTCCGCACAGGTCAGCCTGGACAACCGCATGTCCGCTTTTGGGTGGGGACGTGAAGACCGCGAGTGGATTCAGGAACTGGCAAAAAACGGGACCGATCCCCTCAGCTCACTCGGCTATGACGGACCTCTTGCGCCTTTATCCAAGGAACGCCAGAACATTGCGGATTACTTCAAAGAGGCCGTCGCCGTCGTGACCAATCCTGCTGTCGACCGTGAGCGCGAAGTGGAGCATTTCTCGACGCAGACGGTCATCGGTGCGCGCCCGCCGCTCATCCCCGGCGAACTCGGACAGGAAATTACATTTACTCTCGATACGCCGATCCTGTTGGATGATGTAAAGTATTCTCCAACAACGCTCCAGGCGGCTGGAACTGATGAACTTGAACATATCGCAAATGAATCAGGTTTTACAACCCTTGCTAGACTGATTCAACAATACCCCAATTCACAAGTCACCGAGATTCAAACTGTGACTCTGGATGGCGAGTCCACGGCGCAGGCGTTGGAACGGATCGCTCAACGCGCGGTGGAGGCTGTTCGAAACGGGAGCAGGCTCATCGTCCTGAATGATGCGGAGGCATTTCTTGAATCCAACGGCTGGGTGGATCCCATCCTTGTGCTGGGAGTCGTGGACCGCGCTCTGCGACTATCCTTTGTTGAAAATTTGCCAGCCACCTCGCCCACCCCAATCCCATTGAGTGATAACGGCAAAATTGATTTAGGCCTGGTCGCATCGAATCCATCCGTCAATTTGCGGCGGCAGGCGGGGATCGTCATCCGCAGTGGGGCCATCCGCAACCTGCATGATATGATCATGTGCCTGGGAATGGGCGCAGACGCGGTCGTGCCACACCTGATTTTTGAAGCGACACTCAGCGATGCAAAGGCATCTGAAGAGCAGTCTGTTCGTATGAAGAACACGCTGAAGGCCCTGCGCACCGGCATCGAAAAGTGCACCAGCACGATGGGCATTCACGAGTCTCGTGGCTATGGACGTTTGTTTGCGAGCATCGGCTTGGGTAATGCGATTGCGCTGACGCTTGGCGTCAGCAATTATGCGGGGTCGGAGCTGGGTGGCTTGACCTGGGAACATCTGGATGCGGATATGGTCGGGCGCAAAACCAGTTATCACAGCGCCGGGCGTGGCGACCTTTCACGCGTAAATCATTTCTATCCAAAGATCTGGAAGATGGCGGGCAAACTCGGCAAGGGCGAAGCCGATTGGCGCGCGTATGAGGAACACGTAGAGAACACGGCAAAGACCAACCCCGTCACGATTCGCAATATTCTTGATTTTCGTTACGATATCAATTCAAGTGTTGACCCGAACAAAGTTGATCTGGGAATCACATCGCACCGCTTGCCGTTTTTGATTTCATCCATGTCTTTTGGTTCGCAGGGTGAGATTGCCTATCGCGCCTATGCTGAAGCCGCATACCGGCTGAACATGCTCTCGCTCAACGGCGAGGGCGGCGAAATCCCTGATTTGCTTGGCAAGTATCCTTTCAATCGCGGCATTCAAATTGCGTCGGGTCGTTTTGGAATGACCGCCGAGACGATCAATGCCACCAACCTGATCGAGATCAAAGTCGGGCAGGGAGCGAAGCCTGGTGAAGGTGGGCATCTTCCGGCACGCAAGGTCACGTCGAAGATTGCGGCGGCGCGTCATGCGCGCCCCGGCGTGGATTTGATTTCGCCATCCAACAATCACGATATTTATTCGATTGAGGACCTGGCGCAGTTCATCGAAGAGCTCAAGACCATCAATCCCAAGGCACGTGTGGCCGTCAAGGTTCCGGTGGTCCCGGGTATTGGCATTATCGCCATCGGCATTGCCAAAGCGGACGCGGACATCATCTGCCTCACGGGCTATGATGGTGGTACAGGTGCAGCGCGTTCACACTCCCTGAGATATGTGGGGCTCCCGGCCGAAATCGGAGTCGTGGATGCGCATCGCGCGTTGACCGAGGCTGGTCTGCGCGAAAAAGTCGAACTCTGGGCCGATGGCGGAGTCCGCTCCGCGTCGGACGCGGTCAAGTTGATGTGCCTCGGAGCGAACCGTATCGGATTGGGAACGCTACCCATGGTCGCGATCGGATGCACGATCTGTAGAGATTGTCAGAGTGGCACCTGTCATACGGGAATCACGACACAAATTGAAACGGCGGAGGACGCGCACGCCAAAGGCGTCAAGCATTTTGTGCCGCGTGATCTTGAACAGGCGACGCAGGCGTTGGTCAACGTCTTCAACGGACTCGGCGAAGCGATGCAGCATATCGTTGCCAGGCTTGGCTTTGAAGGCGCACAGGAGATCGTGGGGCGTTCTGATTTACTCCAACAGGTTTCGCATTGCGAACAAATCGATTTGCGCGACATGCTGGTCACCGTGGATGAATATCTCAATTCCAAGCCCATTCCCGTTGAGTTACCCATCCACGAAACGGCGTTGATCGACCGGGGTCCCTTGCACCGTCCGCGCAATCATCTGACAACGGTTATCTCCAACCTGGTGATGGAAAGTTTTACCAATTACCGGCAGGATACGGTGCTCTTCGAAGACGATAAAGTGACTCCCGTAGATCGCGCCCTGGGAACACACCTTACTGGCGCATTGACACGGTACCGCAAAAATTGGGATTGGCTTCCCGGTCACGGTGGCGTTGGTGGTCATCGCGAAACCTGGCTTGCTCCACTTGAGGATGAGGATACGCACTCCATCCCCACAACAGCGTTGCGCTTCTTCAGCAGTTCCGTCCCAGGCAATGGGTTGGGCGCGTACAATGCAGAGCCGGTCCGCATCGTGGTGGAAGGCGGCGCGCAGGATGGCGTAGCAAAAGGCATCTCCGGCGGACGGGTGATCATCTTGAAAGGCTACAATCACGATGGTCTGTTGATCGATGGGTCGGTGGGCAAGAGTCTCGCGTATGGCGGGACGAATGGCATTGTGATCGTACAAGGCAACGCCGACTCGCGTGCGTGCATCCGACTTTCGGGTGCAGATGTGATCATTGGCGGCGAGATCCAGAAACCGCTGAACGACAGTCTCGGTTTCATCGGAGCGCGCGCCAATATCAAAGGTTTCCTCTGCGAATACATGACCTCCGGACGTGTGGTAGTGCTGGGTGACCCGGGCCCATGGATTTGTGCTGGCATGACGGGCGGCGTGTTGTACTTGCACCTGCAGCCCCATCTCAACTTTGACCAGGCAGCGATCAAGCGCCGGTTGGCGAAGGGCGCGAAGGTCCTCCTCCAGGAAGTAGACGAGCGTGATTTGAAGAACCTTCAGGAACTGTTGACGATCTATGCTGAAGAATTGAGACATAATCATCAAGGTGAAGAGTCACAAAAAATCCTCAACTTGTTGGTGGATTGGAAAAACACTTTCGTCCGCCTGGTGCCACAGGGCGTGCAGGAAGATCAACGGTTTGCTACTGAGTAAGAATCTTTTTAGCCACAGAGACACGGTCTCCTGAAGGAGATAATAAAGACACTGAGATAAATTAAAACTCCGTGACTCAGTGACTCCGTGGTTAAGAGTTTTATGTTTTTACCGGAATTGCTATACATCAATTGCCTAACAGCTCTTGATCAGTATTCCAGCGAAAAGTCTGAAGCGGCGTCTGAATTGCGCCCCAACCGTCCAAGAATCTATCACGAACCTTCGGCGAATTTGTTCCTCTCATTTGCCGAAGGTTCGTGGTTTTATTCGGGGATGGTACGCCAGCACATCAATCAACCTTGCGCTGTAATGTTAGGTTTCCTGCGTAAGTACCAACTCAGAGGATGCAAGAAGGTGTCAGGCTGCCCCTTTTAGGGACTGCCGCCCGTAGAGACGGCGTGCACGAAAAGCCTGACCTACGGTTGATTAAGAACTCACACATTGCATCACCCGACATGCTCCATTTGGGTAATGAATCCCCGGCCAAAATCAGCGAGATGGTCAATTTGTCTGCTCAAAATGCTCCGTTAGGGTAATAGTCATTTGATGTCAATTCCATAAAATGAAACCCAAGATTATTTTCGTTCAAAGGAGAATCAGGATATGGAACAGATTAACGCAGGAGATACCGCCTGGATCCTCGTCGCCACGGCGCTCGTGATGGTGATGACCCCAGCGTTGGCCTTCTTCTATGGAGGCATGGTCCGCAAAAAGAATTTACTCTCCACTATCAATTTGAGTTTCATCACCATCGGCCTGATCAGCCTGCAGTGGGTGCTCATCGGCTATACCCTGGCTTTTGGGGAAAGTGTGGGCGGCCTCTTTGGAGGTCTGAATTTCCTCGGGTTTTCAAACGTCGGAGCAGAACCACATGCTGGCTATGCTGCCACCATTCCGCACCTGGCTTTTGCCGCGTATCAGATGATGTTCGCCATCATCACACCAGCGCTCATCACCGGGGCGTTTGTCGAACGGATTCGCTTCAAGGCCTTCCTGATATTCACGCTTTTGTGGGCCACGTTCGTGTACGACCCGGTGGCACACTGGGTATGGGGAGTAGGCGGCATGTTACGCAATATCGGGGCGCTGGACTTCGCCGGTGGTACAGTAGTGCACATCACTGCCGGATTCTCCGCGCTGGCCTTTGCGATCGTGCTTGGCAAACGCAAATGGTTTGGACAGGCCACGATGGAGCCCAGCAATATTCCCTTCACAGTACTCGGTGCCGGTCTCTTGTGGATGGGATGGTTTGGATTCAATGGTGGCAGTGCTCTGGCAGCCAATGGACTGGCTGTCAACGCGGTCGTTACAACCAATACCGCCGCGGCGGCCGCGGCAGTGGTCTGGATGTTCCTGAGCTGGCGGGATAACAAGCCCAGCATTCTGGGGATCGTGACCGGCGCCGTCGTCGGCCTGGTGGCCATCACGCCTGCGGCTGGCTTTGTGACGCCGCTGGCCGCGATCGTAATAGGAGGCGTGGCCGCACCGATCAGCTTTTATGCCATCCGCTTGCGCCAACGCTGGGGGCTCGATGAGTCGCTGGACGTGTGGGCCTGTCACGGCATGGGTGGCACCTGGGGCGCCCTGGCCACCGGGCTGTTTGCCACCAAACTGGTGAACCCGGCCGGCGCGGACGGGCTGTTCTATGGCAATCCGAATCAGCTTCTGATCCAGGGCGTTGCTGTGGTTGCCGCCATTCTCTTCTCTTTCGCTATGACTTTTGTACTGACCCGGTTGTTGAGCAGGTCGATGGGTCTGCGCGTCACGGAGAACGAGGAAGAGGTTGGTCTCGACATCAGTGAGCATGGTGAGCGGGCTTTTGCCTGAATTCGAGGAATTTACAGGAGATATTAGACATGACCAAGAAAATCGAGGCTATCTTTCGTGAGGAAAGACTCAACGCCGTCAAGGAAGCGTTGTACGAGATCGGGATCATTGGTATGAATGTGACCGAAGTGCGCGGTCATGGCCGGCAGGGCGGCATTGAGCTGGCAGGTCGAACTGGAACTTACAAAGTGGACCTGCTGCCGCGCGTTCAGCTCAACATCATCCTCAGCGATCACAATGTGGAGAAAACCATAGAGACGATCACGCAGGCCGCGCAGACCGGAAGTATCGGCGATGGGTTGATTTTTGTGTATCCTGTTGATGAAGTCATCCGCATCCGCACAGGCGAGCGCGGACACGACGCCCTGACCTATGAGGGAGATATCGATGCCCGCAAGGAACTGGTAGCCGCGGATTAAGGCTTCGTCAGATGAAGCGTCCCGCAGGTTTCTAAGCTGATTGAGATACTTTCGATCAAACCTGCCCTTCAGAGATCTGCGACGGGACCTTTATTCAAAAACTGGGCGGTTGAGACCATGGTCTCAACCGCCCGAAGGTTTAAATTAATACCGCGAGACTGCGAAGCGTCTCGCCTTCCAGGCAAAAGCGACATGAATGTCGCGATACCAAGACTTTGCTAATTGATATTCGAATCATAACTTTCCCTGCCCAGCAAACGGGTATTGATCTCCTGCACATCGGCAACGTAACGCGCCAGGTCTGCACGCAGGTGCTCGGCATCTTCATAGCGGAGACGACGCGCCAGGAAGATGAACTCGTCACTGCCAAACGGAGGCATGGTCACGTCTTTGGAGTTGCCGCGCACGACCCGCAGCGAATCGATCAGCCAGCGCAGGAAGGTATGTGCCTTGCGCAGGCGGGTGTAATCATCATCGGAAAGGATACCGGCCGTGTGCAGTGCAGACATGGCCTCACGCAGATTGGTCAAACGCAGGGAGCGATTCTGTGCACCGTGATTGATCTGCAGTCCCTGAATGAGATATTCGATATCCACCAGACCGCCGGGACTGAATTTGGCGTTGAAGGTGCCACCGGTCACCAGATGACGAACCTGTCGCTCACGCATGGCACGCATGGCGGTCACATCGAAGGGACCGCTTTCGTAGGCATATCTATCCCGCAACTGGCATAATTCATTACTCAAATTAATATCGCCTGTAATAGGCCGTATCTTGACGAGTGCCTGTCGTTCATACGCCCAGGCTGCCCCGTCGGGGGCATAGTAGCGGCGGAACGAATCGAGGGAAACGGCCATGCTGCCCGCCTTCCCATATGGCCTCAGTTGCAGGTCTATCTGAAAAATACCCTCTTGCCGCGTCTGCCAGGCGCTGACTACCGAACGCACCAGTTGCTCGAAATACTCCGCAGTGGTAATCGCGTTTGCGCCCTTCGTTCGTCCATCACCGGCATACACAAACATCAATTCAATATCCGAGGCAAAACCCAATTCACGTCCGCCGAATTTCCCCAGGGCGAGGAGCGACAAGCCGCAGGGTTCTTCATTCTCCAGCAGTGGTTCGCCGTGAACGGAGCGTAATTCCGCTTCGCAGCGCCTCAAGGTGGCCGATATTGTGATTTCGGCCAGGTCACTCAACTCAAGTGAAAAATCATCGAACTCTTTGGTCAGTCCCAGGATGTGGCGCATATCGATGCGGAACAGTTCGCGGTCTTTGAAAGCGTTCAAGGTGGCGCGCCATTCGGGGTATTGGATTTCTCCAACCTTGTTTTCTTTCAGCGCTTCTGCAAGTTCGCTTTCCAATTGCAGCCTGCTTTTAGAGGTCGAAAGCGCGTCGATATCCTTCACGACCGGGAAGAGGTTTGCATACTGCATGCGCAGGAAATCCTCCCACAGGAAGTTGCTGACGCCAAGCAAACGCGCCAGCGCGTTCAACACGTCCGGTTTTTCAATGGAGGCGATCTCAGTGAACCAGTTGGGACGTTGAAAGAGCTGGGCCAGGAATTCGCGAAAGTGCAGAAGGGCCGCGGAAGGGTTGGGTGAATGCGGCAAAAGGTGCGTGAAGTGTTTGATCAGCAGGACGGAGGCGCGTAGTTCCCGTTGCTTTTCGGGTGAGGTGATCTTTTGGCCGTTCTCGTCAGTGACATGCAGAATATCCTGTGCGCGCGAGCCAACCGATTGCACGATGGTACGTGCGATGTAGGTGCGTGTCAGCGCCAGGGCATTGGTGAACTCGTACAGGAAGCCGATGGTGTCAGGCGTGTCGATGCGCAGGATGGTGTAATGTTCGTCCGCGTCATTGTCGATCTCGATCTCGATCGGGAGCAGCGGTGCAGCTTTGCCCGGCAGGCTTTCGAACCTCTGCCCGACGCGTACAGCCAGTTCACCGCGCGCTTCACGGCGTTGACCGGTGCGCATCATACGCAAAAGATGATGCAGGTCTGAGGTGTAGGCTTGCCAGATGGAGTGGTCAGGTGGAGCAGACAAAATGGACTTGACCGTGAACACGTCCACAATCTTGCGGCGGGTATCCGGCTCGGGTGTGGATGAAGGTCTGCGGCGCGGAGGCAGACGTCGGGTGGAGTCGAAGTGCTGCAAAGTTTGAGGGCGGGATTCGGCCCGGGCGTCCGGTAAAGGCTCATAGGTGAAGGCGTTCCCGTCGATGATATTAAGTCCAAGGACAAAGAAGAGACCACAAATGATGGAGAGCTCGCCGGGATAATCATAACCAACAACAGTGACGCGCCATGTGTCCCGGCTGAGGGCTTGCGCTTCGACGATCGCAGGCCTTTGTTCGTTGATGCCGCGCGCCAGGTCGGCGTGGTGTTGGATCTCGTCGTCTGGAAATGAATCCACGTAGTCAGCGCCAAGACGCGCAATGTGTTGGACAACCTGTGGTCCCGGTTCGTTGGCGGATTCATTTCCCACGCGCCGCAGGTAAATGGCGCGGACGGCTTTCCGATGTTCGTCATAACGATGAATGAGTGCATCGGCGTTTTTGAATCCCAGCCGGCCTGCGAGCAACGCCAGCGCGGTAGGGTCGGAGGGCATGGTGTAGGTCTGCTGGTAATGCATCAGTTGAATGTAATGCTCGATGGTGCGCATTAACGTGTAACCGTCGGCGAGAATGCGGGCCTCTTCGTTAGTGAGCAAACGATGGTGAGCCAGACGCGGCAGGACCTGCAACGTGGCCCGCCCGCGTAGATCGGGATATTGATAGCTGTGGGCAAGCTGAAGATATTGAACGACAAACTCCACATCACGAATGGAACCTTCACCGAGTTTTACTTCACCCCACTCGCGTCCTTTCGCCTGGAGCATCTGCTCAGTGCGTTGTTTCATGGCAAAGACACTGGCGCGCACTTCTTCGGGCGCATGCGCGAAGACAAAGGGATGAGCCTGCGCAAGTAACTTTTCACCGAGGGGAATATCGCCAGCGATGGGACGCGCCTTGAGCAAGGCTTGTTTTTCCCACAAGCGCGCGTGGCCCTGGAGGTATTGCAGATAACCTTCCAATGTGGTAACGAGGAAGCCATCCCTACCCCACGGACGCAGACGCATGTCCACACGGTAGAGAAAGCCTTCAGGTGTGACCCGGCCAATGTTGTCGATCAGAGCTTGGCCCAGCTTGAGCTTTTCGATAGGATCTTTGGCCGAGATGAACAACAGATCGATATCGGAACTGTAGTTGAGCTCTTCTGCGCCGTGCTTGCCAAGAGCGATTACGACAAAACCGGCGGCGCTGATGCCGCTCTGCCTGCTGGCCAGATCGAGGCAGGCGCGTACCAAGCCGTCAGCGAGATCGGAAAGCTGCTGCGTGACGGTGCGCAGGTCATATAGGGCCAGCAGGTCGCTGACGCCGACGCGCAGGATCTCTCCGCGCTGATAGCGTCGCAGGGCATCGAATATCGCTTCCTGAGGCGTTTCATGGATCACCTTCCACGCCTCTGCCTGTACCTGTTCTGCGCCTTTCCGCTGGGTCAAGGATTTGCGCTGATAAAGCAGACTGACATTCTCAGGGTTGCGCAAAATGATCTCGGTCAGGAACTGGCTGCCGGAAAAGATAGTGACCAGGCTTTCGATGACGCGCGGATTTTTTTCCAGGTCGTGCACCAGCGATTCATCCCGGCCTTCGAGCAGGCGCTCGAGATAAACAAGCGAACGCTGCGGGTCCGCAGCGGAGGCCAGCGCGGTCTGAAGGTGAGGCTTGATGATGTCGAATGAGTCCCCGAAGAGGCTGGCAATATCCTTTAGTACGTGATCCATAAAATCATTTGGCAGTGTCAAAGTGGCGCGGGATGGTCGCGAACGCCGCGAAGCGGCAGTCCCCGATGGGGGCATCCTGCATACCTACAATTGGCGGGATAACACATCGTACTCGCAGGGTATCCCGCACCACGAAAATTATCAATATTCATTATACCTTTGCCGGCACAACATCATGCCAGAGGGTGAAAATATGATCCGTTTGGGTAATAGACGGGTACCCCCTCACGCTACTACAATGACCCGCGAAATCTTCCAACAATACAGAATGGAATAAGAATAAGGAGAAGAAAATGGCAAAAACTGTTGCTGACGTGCTCAAAATGGGAAAAGAAGTGAAGATGGTGGACCTGCGCTTTATTGATCTGCCTGGAACCTGGCAGCATTTCAGCATTCCGGCATCCACCATGGATGAATCGCTGTTCGAGGAGGGGATCGGCTTCGACGGCTCATCCATCCGCGGTTTCAAGGAGATCAACGAGTCAGACATGCTGCTCTTTCTGGACGCGGATACTGCCTTCGTTGACCCATATCTCGAAGTCCCGACGCTGGTGATCATCTGCGATGTCTATGATCCCATCACCCGCCAGCCCTATGAACGCGACCCGCGTTATGTCGCCAAGAAAGCCGAGGCTTACCTGAAACAGACCGGCATCGCCACCCAGAGTTATTGGGGACCTGAAGCCGAATTCTTCCTTTTTAATGACGTGCGCTACGGCGGGGGCGCCAATTCCAGCTTTTATTACATCGATAGTAACGAGGGCTGGTGGAAATCTGGCGAGGACTTAAAACCAAACCTCGGCGCGCAGATCGCTCCCAAGCGTGGCTACTTCCCCACACCACCATCCGATACTTTGCAGGATGTCCGCAGTAAGATCGTTTTGGCGCTCATCGCAGCGGGCGTGGATGTGGAAGTGCATCACCATGAGGTGGCTACGGCAGGACAGTGTGAAATCGACATGCGTTTCGATAGCCTGGTTACCATGGCTGACAAGCTCACCAAATATAAATATCTGGTCAAGACGGTTGCCCGCGCCAACGGCTTGACCGCGACTTTCATGCCTAAGCCGCTCTTCGGCGACAACGGTTCCGGTATGCACTGCCATTCCTCCCTGTGGAATGGCGACACCAACGTATTTTATGATACCTCCGGTTACGCCGGTTTATCACAGACTGCAAAATACTACATTGGCGGTTTGCTCAAGCACGCTCCCGCACTGCTCGCATTGACCTCACCCACCACCAACTCCTTCCGCCGCCTCGTGCCAGGATTCGAAGCGCCCGTCAATCTCGCGTATTCGCAGCGCAACCGCTCCGCCATCTGCCGTATTCCGGTCTACTCGAAGAGCGCCAAAGCCAAACGCATCGAATTCCGTGCGCCAGATGCCTCCAGCAACCCGTACCTGTGTTTCTCCGCAATTTTGATGGCAGGTCTCGATGGCATCCTGAATCGCATCGATCCCGGCGAACCGGTTGACAAGGACCTGTACGAACTCCCGGCCGAGGAAGCCAAGCTCATCAAGCAGGTGCCCGACTCCCTCGGCGCAGTGCTCGAGGCGCTCGAAGCCGATCACGAGTTCCTGCTCAAAGGCGACGTCTTCACGACAGACTTCCTCGAAGCCTACATCGGTTACAAACGCGAGGTGGAGCTCGACCCGGTCCGCATCCGCCCGACACCGTATGAATTTACGCTGTATTTCGATTGCTAATCGACGTCATGTCGTTGCGAGTCTTCGAGAAGCAATCTCCTCCTCGCAAAGTTGGAGATTGCTTCGGGCTATCGCCCTCGCAATGACAGAATTAGACAGACCGAGGGACACCCTCGGTCTGTTTTCTGAAGAATTATGTCCCTTTTTATCTCTTCCTTTTTTCTTGCCATTGCCTTCTGTGCTCCCCCGGGCGTGATCACCGCCGAAACGGTCCGACGCGGCGCGGCGCGTGGATTTTTCCCAGCGCTGTTCGTGCAGTTTGGCTCGCTGGTCGGCGATACCACCTGGGCGATCATCGCTCTGACCGGGCTGGCATTTCTCGTGCAAAACAATCTCGCCAGGATCATTCTCAGTTTGATCGGCATCCTGCTAATGCTCAAACTCGCCTGGGATGCGATCCGTGATGCACGGCATGGCAGGGATCTGGATAACACCTCCTCCCTCTCAACCACGCGCGGAGATTTTGCCAATGGCGCCGTTCTGTCACTTGGCAACCCGATGAATATCGTTTTTTGGACCGGGCTTGGCACAACTATATTCGCTTCCATCTCCGGCAGCCCACAGCCGATCCATTTCGTCACCTTCTTTGCCGGGTTTCTGGGTGGAGCCATCCTGTGGTGCTTTATCATGGCAGGCCTTGTGGCATTCGGGCGCAAGTTCGTCACGCCGATATTTTTCCGCTGGGTCAATGCAGCCTGCGGAACTGCGCTCGGCTTCTTTGCATTGCAGCTGGCCTGGAAACTTGTGCAAAATTTGCAATGACCGGAACTTGCACGGATAGCCAACCGATGGGAAAATCGTCCTCAGTTCGTGAACAGATCCTGTTTGAGATGACGACCCAACCTTTCCCATCTTCTTCCGAAGGCACCGATCCGCGTCTACTGGAAGCGCTGCGAATCCTGAACCAGATCAGCAACGCCATCAACCAGATCGGCTCGGATGATGCAAACCAAAATGATTTGAGTTTGCAGCTGATCGTGAACAGCGCCATTCGTGTGGTGCCGGGATCCTCCGCGGTGATTTATACGTACGATCAGGCTACAGGGATGTTCGAAGCCCAGTCGCGTGTCTCTGCGAAACGGGCAGGTTACATATCTGAATCGGAAGTAGAACATCCAGATGACGCGCCGCGTCCGAATGGCATTGGCATGCGGGCCATAGGACGCCGCCTCAGGTGTTTATCCTATGAGGAACCTGATCTGGATGTCCATCCTTATCATGCCGGGTTGGGGGTGCGAGTGGTTGCAAGTTTTCCCTTGATCGTTGCGGAACAGGTAGTTGGAATATTGTATGTTTATCTCTTTGAGGAGCGCCAGTTCACCCGTTTGGAGCAGCTCATGCTCGATAATTTCGTCAGTCAGGCTGCCATGGCGATCTATCATGCCCGGCGGCTTGCCAAGGTCAGGCGTGACCTGCTTCGCAAGGACGATGAATTAAATCAACTGCGCCGCGCAGGCCTGCTGATCTCCTCACGATTGCGGCTCGAAGAGACACTCGACTCCATCCTGCAATTGGCACTTGAAATCACGAATGCTCAATATGGTATCTTTCGCCTCCTTGACAGGGAGGGTGAATTCCTGGTCACCCGTGCCGTGAGCGGCATGCATCTGGAACGCCCATTGATAGAAAAATTGCCGCTCGAGGGCAACAGCATCATGGCACATGTGGCGCGGACGCGCGAGCCTTTGCTCATCTCAGACCTAACACAGGAACCCTGGTCACGCATCTACTATCCTCTTGATTCAAAATTGGAGATGCGCTCCGAACTGGCCGTGCCATTGATCAACGCCAGCGGACGGCTCGAGGGAGTATTGAATCTCGAAAGCCCGCAGTTGGGCGCCTTCACTGAAGACGACAATCACATGCTGCAATCGCTGGCGACCTATGCGATCACCGCCATACAGGAAGTACGTCTACTGGATGCGTTACAGGAAGCCGCGCAGCTGTTGATCTCGCAGCCGACCGGGAAAGTGTTGGACCGGCTCTGTGTGATGGCAAATGACCTGTTGAACACGTCCTCCAGTGCGATCTGGTTGGTGAATGAAACCGGTGAATTCCAACTGGCATCGTCGGATGGCTCCGGCCAACAAGTTGAAAATTTTTCAGAGGCGCAGAATAGACCTAACGCCTTGCTCGTTCCGCTCGGTGAAGAGAAGGGGACGCTGGGAATGTTTGGGGTCTTCAACGCAGAACCGGGCGAAGGGCGAAGCGTCGACAGATCCGAGTGGGATAAGAAAGTGCTGGCCTGCCTTGCAAATTATGCGGTGCTGGCAGTCCAGAATGAATCCCACCAGCAGGCCCTCCGAACCTCACAGCAAAAACACTGGACCGCGGAGACCTTTGCCGCGGTGGGTGATATTTCTGCCAACCTGTTGCACAACATGAACAATAAAGTTGGCGCCATCCCGGTAAGGGTGCAGGCCATTCAGGACAAGTATGAGCAGGTGCTTGAAACCGATGCATACCTCGCCAACACGCTGGCTGAGATCGAACGCAGTGCGACGGAAGCGATGCAGATCGTGCAGGAAAATCTTTCACACCTGCGCCCCATCCGCATGGAAAAAGTCCATATTGCGGCACGTGTGGCCGATGCGATTCGCGCCGCGCAAGTGCCGGCCACCGTTCAGATCGAAACCCACGGCCTGGCAGAGTTACCCACCGTCATGGCCGGAGGGCAGAGTCTCACGTTTGTGTTCAGGAACCTGATCGAAAATGCCGTCGCAGCGATGAATGGGAACGGGTTGATCACCATCCAGGGCATCGCCGCGCCGGAATGGGTGGAAGTCTCGGTTGTGGATGGTGGACCCGGAATTCCACCGGAATTACAGAATCAGATTTTTGAATTGAATTTTTCTCGCACGGGGGCATACCCTGGAAAGCTTGGATTTGGCTTGTGGTGGGTAAAAACATTGATGACCCGCCTGGGTGGATCAGTTACCGTGGAAAGCGATGGCCGTCATGGCACTACTTTTCGACTGCGTCTGCCATCGGTTGCCTATGTCAACGCGGAGCAAGCGTAATGGCACAGGTTTTGCGCGCAGTAGTGGTGGAGGACGATCATTCCTGGCAGCAAATCATCAGCGAGATCCTTACCGATTGCGGGCTGGAAGTGGATATCGCCACGAACCTTGATGAAGCAGGGCGGTCGCTCAAGGCCCAGCCGCATCGCGTCGCGGTGGTGGATCTCTCGCTTTCTCCCAATGATCACAACAACGTAGATGGATTGCGCGTGCTGGATGCTGTCCGCCGCCTTGACCCCAATTGCCGATCGATCTTACTAACCGGATTTGCCACCGTTGAACTGGCTGTCACCGCCCTGACGGATTACGGCGCATTTACCTTTCTTCGCAAGGAAAGTTTTCATCGCAGCCAATTCCGCGACATCGTGTACCGAATCCTGGTCAGCCCCCCGCTTCTGACCACGCCGGTTGCTGCTTCTGTTTCAGGCACCTCTGCCTCGCCTGCACAGGGGCAGACCGGCCCTTTGAAGAGTCCGGGCGAAAAAGCGCTGGTGGTCGAAGATGATGCCGGCTGGCGCAGCATCCTCGAGGAACTCTTGAGCGACGCCGGCTTCCAGGTGCGGACGTGCGCCAGCTTTGGCGAAGCGCTGGGCTATCTGCGCCGCGACAGATTTGCACTGTCCATCATTGATCTGTCTTTACAGGGGATGGTCAACACGATTACAAATGCAGATGCGAATAGTTCGAATCTGGAAGGCTATCAATTGCTGGCTGCCACACAGACCAATGGCATTCCGACGATCGTCGTCAGCGGTATTTCCGAGCCGGAGGAAATTCAGCAGATTTATTCGAAATATTCGATCTCGGCTTACATCGAGAAACAGGCTTTTGATCGTGCCGCGTTTCGCCGCGCTGTGGAAGAGACCAAATCGAAGTACCAGACGCAAAGTGAATTGAGCGCTCTCACCGAGCGTGAACGCGAAGTTCTGGATCTGCTGGCGCAGGGGTTAACCAACAAGGAAATCGCCGAACGGCTGGTCATCACCACCAATACAGTGAAACGGCATTTGAAGGCGATTTTTGAAAAACTGGACGTCCATACGCGCTCGGCGGCTACCGCCAAAGTTGCGGGGGATAATAAGTTCAAGATCTAAGAATTCTTCCCGCTGAGTCGGCGTTCTTCCCTGGCACCGCCATAACAGATGTGAAGCCGATGGGAACGTTAGACGCTTCCACCAGCGTCCCCTGCACGATTCGAGATTTGCGCCAAATTCCATGTAGGGAATTCCTCCCTTTTTGCAATAATTTCCACTGAATTCAGAGAGTAGGGAATACCCCCCTTCCCCCAGGCAAGCAATATGTGAAAATATGACAGGTTAGACCATCTTTGCCGTATCAATAGGTTATTTTTGCGGGAAAATCCCATGAACAGAGACTTGAACAATACTGAGTTAATTTCAAAGCTTGAAGCCGCTGAAAAGCGTATTGCCGAACTGGAGCGCGATCTGGAGCAGAAAGATCGCATGCTCGATGATTATCAACTTCCCATGGTACTCGAGGATGTTGAAACTGATCAGATCATTGATGTGCCAGGGCAAAAATTGGTCGGACAGTCCCTGCGTGAAAACGAAGCGCGCTATCGAAGCCTGTTTGAAAATTCGCCGGTTGCGATTTGGGAGGAGGACTTCTCGGCAGCCAAGTCTTATCTGGAGGTTTTACGAAATGGTGGTGTCATCGACCTCGATGCATATCTCACAGCCCATGAGGAGGCGCTCCGTGAGTGCGTCGAATTAGTAAAAGTTACTGATGTGAATCAGGCCGCACTCATCATGTATGAAGCCTCCAGCAAGGCGGAACTTTTGGGTAGCCTGGGGAACTCATTTCCCAACGAGGAACTCACGGGATTCAAGAATGAACTCCTGACGGTTGCCAAAGGAGAACTGGGGTTTCGTGCCGAGAGCTCCGTGCTTACCTTTCGCGGCCATCTGCGCAATGTAATCATCAACTGGATTGTGCTGCCCGGCTACGAACAGACATATGCGAAGGTGTTGGTCACCCTCTCGGACATCACGGATCTCCGGCAGGCGCAGGAAAAATACCAGGACATCTTTGAGAATTCGGCGGAGGGCATCTTCCAAATCACTCCAGATGGACGTTTTCTTAGCGCCAACCCTGCACTGGCAAGAATCTATGGTTATGATTCACCTCAGGAATTGATGGAGTCGGTCAAGGATATCAGTAATCAGATCTACCTCAAGCCGGAGGATCGCAACGAATTCACCCGGTTGATGCAGTCGAAGGGTATGATCGAAGACTTTACATCGCAGGATCTTCGGAAGGATGGTACCAGAATATGGACATCCGCCTCAGCGCGTGCGGTACGCGATGCAAGCGGAAATATCCTGTGGTACGAAGGTTTCCTGCAGGATATCACCGAGCGCAGGGAGGCCCAACACGCATTGGAGGAGAACGAAAAGCGCTTTCGGGCCATGATCGAGAACGGACTGGATGATATTTCCCTGCTCGATGCACAGGGACATCTTCTGTGGGAAAGCCCGGCAGTAGTGCGCAACCTGGGCTATGAGCCTGATGAACATATTGGTAGAGACATGTTCGAATTAATGCATCCGGAAGATCGCGGTTGGACAAGCGAACTGTTCGCAAAACTTGTGCATGAGCCTGAAGGCCGCCAGTACGGCACCTTCCGCCTGCGTCATGCCAATGGTTCATGGCGCTGGATGGAAGCTGTCGTGACCAATCTGCTAGGTGAACCCAGCGTCAGGGCGGTGGTCGTCAATTATCGTGATATTACGGAACGCCGGCAGGCCGAAACTGAGCTTCAACATCGGAACGAGGACCTGGGCCTGATCAATGCCATCAATGAGCTGATCGTTCGAGGTGGGAATCTCGAGGCCATCGTGAATTTGCTGGCGATGGAGATGAAACGTATTTTCTCCAGCCAGAGTTGCAGCATCTATATACTTAGCCCTGATGAGCGCTCGCTCAGCTTGCAACAATTCGTCCTTCCTTCAGGACTCACACGCAAAATCGAAAGGATGATCGGAAGCACCATCCCAATGGTCCAGATCCCAATAAGAGAAGGTGGGCTTTTTCAAAAAGTTCTACAGTCCAGACGCGGCACAATTACGAGCAACCCGAAAGAAATTCAGAATTGGTTCGCTGAATTTGCCGCGACCAGTTTCCTGCCTCCTCTGGCACGCGGCGCGATCCGCAAGCTTATCCCGCAGATCTATAGGCTTTTGAATATAAACTCCACGGTCTTGGTTCCTCTCATCTCAAATGAGAGGATCGTTGGCCTGCTGAATGTTTCGGGTTCCGGCCTGTTCACTGCTGGTGATTTGAAGCGCATGGAATACATCGGGGCGCAGCTGACGGCTGCCATCCTGCGCCAGCGCGATATTGAGAAGATCGAAAGATCAGAAAAGTTCCTGGAAAGCATACAGAACGCGCTTTCAGCCAACATCGCCATTTTGGATGAAGGAGGGACAATCGTCCGGGTCAACTCGGCCTGGCGCAAGTTTGGCGAGCAGAACGGGTTCACCGATCCCGAGTGTGGTATTGGCTATAACTATCTTGACATTTGTGATTTAGCTATCGGTTCCAACGCGGAGGAGGCGACGGTGGTTGCCAGGGCGATCCGGGAGGTCATCACCGGGCAAAGAAAAGAAGCCTGGGTGGAATACCCATGCCACGGCCCCGAAGAGCACCGCTGGTTCCTCCTGCGGATCACAAGATTTGAGGATGGAAACAAAATCTGGGTGGTGCTGGCGCATGAAAACATCACCGAGCGCAAACAGGCACAGGATGATATTCAGCGGAGTGTAGCGATTTTGGCACAGGCTGGCAAGATGGCGCATTTGGGCGCCTGGGAAATTGCAGTCAGCAACCCTGAAATTCTGAATGAGAATCCCCTGCATTGGTCCGATGAGGTGTATAGAATTTTTGGGTATGGACCAGGCAAGGTGGAATCCACAGTTGATCTATTCTTCGAACGCGTTCACCCAGCTGACCGGCAAAAGGTTCAAGAAGCTATAGGCCAGGCAATTGCCGGAAAAAAACCGTATGAGATTGAACATCGGATCATCCGTCCTGATGGCGTTGAACGCATCTTGGAGGAACGCGCGGATCTCATTTACGATCAGCAGGGCCAAGTGATTCAGATCCTGGGTGCCGTACAGGATATCACTGAGCGCAAGCGGACAGAACAAGCCCTCCGCGAAACCAGTGAACAATTCCGCACCTTGTTTGAGGCCTCGCCCGAAGCGATCATGTTGGTTGATCCTCATGGCGACTGGCCTATTCTGGATTGCAATGCGACTGCTGGTTCCATGAATGGATATACCCGCCAGGAATTGATTGGACAGACAATCGATATCCTCACGCTATCACCGGGCGATGCGGCTGGACGTCTGGAATATTTTGAACAAGTTCGGGAAGCTGGCATCCTGCGCTATGATGATTTTCATCGGCGCAAGGATGGCAGTATCTTTCCTATCGAGGTATCCACATCCATTGTCACGCTCGGTGGCCGTGAGGTGATTCTGGGAATCGACCGGGATATTACCGAGCGCAAAAAAGCTGAAGCTGCATTGCGGCAGAGTGAGCAGCGTTATCGTGCCTTGTTCGAAGATATGCCCGTCGCGATTTGGGAGGAGGATTTCTCAGAAGTCAAAACATATTTGGATTCCTTGAGAGAGCAAGGCGTTACGGATTTCCGCACCTATTTTGCAGCTCACCCTGAAACCGTGTTGGAATGCGCCCACAAAATCAGAATCCTGGATGTCAACAACACGGCCGTGCAAATGTATCATGCGAAGGGCAAAGAGAAATTGCTGCGAAACCTGGAAGGAGCTGTGAGCGAGACCGAGCTGAAACAACTCCAAGAGGTTCTTATCAGCATTTCCGGAGGACAGCTCAGCCTCAATTGGGAGGGCCCTGACGAAACGTTTACGGGTGAACAGATTGAGATAAATTTGGCCGCCTCTGTCACCCCCGGCCATGAAAAGGATTATTCCAGGATCATTTTCACAACTGTGGATATCACCGAACGCAAACAGGCAGAAGAAACGCTTCGCAGAGAGCGCGCGAGGACACAAAATTATCTGGATATTGCCGGTGTCTTCATGCTGGCTCTTGATCAAACCGGCACGGTTACCATGATCAATCAAAAGGGCTGTGAGATTCTTGGCTATACCTATGCCGAAATCATTGGAAAAGATTGGATTGATACATTCCTGCCAGAGGCTAACAGAGATGAGATAAAGGGCGTGTTCAGGCAGTTAATGAACGGGGAGCACGAACCTCTTGGGTACTATGAGAATCCGATACTGACCAGGAACGGCGAAGAACGCCTGATTGCCTGGCATAACACACTGGTACACGATAATGATGGGAGGGTCATCAGCACGTTAAGCTCGGGAGAAGACATCACCGAACGCAAACAAATGGAGGCCAGGCTACAGGAAAGTGAAGCCCGTTATCGTCTTGCCACGCTTGCAACCAAGGATGTCATTTGGGAATGGAAGTTGGGTAACAATCAACTCCTTTGGACGGAAAATGCGGAATTCACTTTCGGTTATTCACCTCACGAAATCGGTCCGGATGAATCCTGGTGGGAAACACATATTCATCCTGAAGACCGTGAGCGTGTACTTTCCAAATTGAATACTGCCATGCGCCGCGGCGATGCAGTGTTATTGGATGAATACCGTCTCCTGCTGAAGGACGGTTCCTATGCATACGTGAGCGATCACGGCTATATCGAACGCGATCCAAAAGGCCAGCCGATACGCATGATTGGCGCCCTGTCAAACATTACCGAACGCAAAAAAGCTGAAGCTGCATTGCGCGAAAGCGAAGAAAAATATCGACTCCTGTTTGAGAGCAACCCACTGCCCATGTGGATCTATGATCTGAAGACCCTGCGCTTCTTGAAAGTGAACGATGCTGCCATCAACCATTATGGCTATTCTGCGGAAGAATTCATGTCCATGACCATCAAGGACATTCGCCCATCCAAAGATGTGCCCAAACTCCTTGAAAACATCGCACAGGTCACGAATGGAATTGACAGCGCTGGTGTTTGGCAGCACATTAAAAAAGACAGCTCGCCGATCCAGGTGGAAATCGTTTCGCACGTGGTGCAATTCGACGGGCGGCGTGCCGAACTGGTCCTTGCCAATGACATCACCGAGCGCAGGCAGGCAGAGGATGAGTTGAAACGTTCGCATTCCCTGCTGAACGCCACGCTCGAATCCACAGCGGATGGCATTTTGGTGGTTGGGCCGGATAGGACGATAACCAGTTTCAACCGGAAATTTCTGGAACTCTGGCGCATCCCTCCCAACCTAGCGGAACACAAAAATGACCACGCCCTGCTCAAATTCGTTTTGAGTCAGTTGAAGGATCCATCTGCCTTCACCGCCAAAGTGGAGGCGCTCTATCAATCGACCGAAGAGACCTCCTTCGACGAACTGGAATTCCACGATGGGCGGGTCTTCGAACGCTATTCGCAGCCGCAACGATTAGGGGACGAAGTTGTGGGCCGCGTCTGGAGTTTCCGCGACATCACTGAACGCAAACAGGCGGCAAAGATCATCGCAGAAAGCGAACAGCGTTACCGCGCCGTGACAGAACTCGTATCGGATTATGCATACGCCTATCGCGTCCAGCCTGATGGAGGTGTTCAACAGGAGTGGGTCACCGACGCCTATCAGCGCATCACTGGCTACCATCCAGATGAATTGCTCGGCGAAGGTGAATGGAAGAAACTCATTCATCCTGAGGATCTCGAATTGGCGCAGGAGCACGTTGAGAAAATTTATGTAGGCGAGCAAAATATCGCCGAATACCGCATCGTTACCAAATCGGGTCAGGTGCGCTACCTGCGCGATTTTGCGCGGCCCGTATGGGACGAAAAAGAACATCGCATCGTGAGGGTAATCGGCGCGGCGCAGGATGTTACGGAGCGCATTCGGGCGGAGGCGGAACTACGCGCCTCTGAGGAACGCTTCCGTCAACTAGCGGATAATATTGAAGAAGCATTCTGGATGACTGATGCCATCAGCAACGAAGAACTCTACATCAGCCCGGCCTCTGAAAAAATATGGGGGCGTCCTCGCATGAGCCTGTTGCAGAACAAGGCATTTATCGAAACTGTCTTCCCCGAAGACCGGGAGGCGGTCCTGCAAGTTCTGGTGGATCAAAGAGGCGGCAGGAAAACGGAAATGGAATATCGCATCACGCGTCCCGACGGATCCGTACGCTGGATCTGGGACCGGGCCTTCCCCATTTTCGATGATTCGGGCAAAGTCGTCCGTCTGGCAGGCATTGCGGCAGATATTACCGAGCGTAAACGTGCGGAACAAGAATTGCGTGAGAGCCAGGTACGCTTCAGCAATGCATTTGAATACGCAACGATTGGCATGGCATTGGTCTCCCCGGATGGGCACTGGCTCCGCGTCAATCAGGCAATATGCAAACTGGTTGGCTATTCATCGCAAGAACTATTGCAAAGGACCTTTCAGGATATTACACATCCAGACGACCTGGAACTGGATTTGAGCTACGTGAGGCAGATGCTGGCAGACGAGATCCAATCGTACCAGATGGAGAAGCGCTACTTCCATAAACAGGGAAATATTATATGGGTTTGGTTAAGTGTATCCCTTGTGCGGGACGAAGATGACAACCCAAGGTATTTCATTGCCCAAATCCAAGATATCACCGAGCGCAAACAAGTCGAGGAAGAACTCCGCAAATTCTCGCGCGCCGTGGAGCAGAGCGCCTCCACCATTGTCATTACAGATCCAACGGGCTGCATCGAGTATGTCAACCCCAAATTCACAGAGACAACCGGATACACATTCGAAGAGGCCCTCGGACAAAATCCACGTATGTTGAAATCTGGTTTTACACCGCCAGAAGCGTATGAACGCCTGTGGAAGGCCATTATCTCAGGTGAAGAATGGCATGGTGAATTTCTGAACAGAAAAAAGAACGGTGAGCTTTATTGGGAAGCCGTAACGATCTCACCAATTCTCAACGAACGCGGAGAAACCACACACTTCATTGCCGTCAAGGAGAATATTACCGAACGGAAACAAAACGAGACTGAGATCACTCGTCATCTGGCTGAATTGGAAGCGCTGTACGAAAACGGGCTGGCGGTCGGCCGTCTGCTGGAACCGCGTGCCATCGGGCAGCGTATCATCGAAACGTTTTCGCGTTATCTATCCTGGCATCATGTCACCATTCGTCTATGCAAGGATCAGAGCGATGAGCTAGAACTGGTCGCCTTCCACCTACCGCACATGGTGGACGGCACAACGGTCAAGGAAGAGCTTCGGATGAAATCCCATGTCAGCCGGGTGGGACAGGGCATCAGTGGCTGGGTGGTTCAAACCGGCAGCCCCCTTCGTACAAGCAACCTGTCTGAGGATCCACACTATGTGAGTACGTATGAAGGTATGCAGTCGGGGCTGTACATGCCGCTCAAAATGGGAGACCGCGTCTTGGGTGTCATTAGTGTGGAAAGTGAGCAGCGCGAGGCCTTTTCAGAGCAGGATGAACGCCTGCTGGCAACGCTGGCCAACCAGGCCGCCACCGCCTTCGAAAACGCGCGTCTGTATCAATCTGCCCAACAGGAAATTTGGGATCGTCGAATCGCAGAAGAGGCCCTACGGCAAAGCGAGGAGAAATACCGCCGCCTGGCGCGGGAACTTGAGGAACGTGTATATGAACGCACTGCCGAAGTGCAGGATCTGTACGACAATGCCCCCTGCGGTTACCATTCGTTGGATCAGGCCGGTCATATTATCAGAATAAACCAAACCGAATTGAACTGGCTGGGTTATATCCGCGAAGAAGTGCTGGGGCACTCCCTCCAGGATTTCATTACCGATGAAAGCCGCAAAACTTTTAGAGAATCCTTCCCGACCTTCAAACAAAACGGCTTACTAAGAGACCTTGAACTCGAAATGCTGCGCAAGGATGGTTCCATCTTCCCAACCCTTGTCAGCGCCACTGCCATCTACGATAAAGACGGCAGATACCTGACAAGCCGGTCCACGCTCTTTGACGATACCGATCGCAAACATGCCATGGAAACCCTGCGGCTTGCCAACTCCGAAATGAAACGTGCCATGCGCATGAAGGATGAGTTCCTTGCCAATATGAGCCACGAACTGCGTACCCCGCTCAACGCCATCCTCGGCCTCTCGGAAAGCCTACTCGAACAGACCGCCGGTCCCATCAACGAGAAACAACAGAAATACCTGGGTACAGTCAATGAAAGCGGCCGGCACCTGTTGGAATTGATCAACGACATCCTTGACCTGGCCAAGATCGAATCGGGCCAGATCAAGCTCGAACCGGGTAAGGTGAATATCAACACCGTTTGTGATGCCAGCCTGCGGATGATCAAGCAGCTGGCCCAAAAGAAGAATCAGACCGTGGAGGTTGAGATCGAAAACGAGATCGGATATGTCTGGGCCGATGAGCGCCGCCTCAAACAGATGATGGTCAACCTACTCAGCAATGCGGTCAAGTTCACCCCCAGCGAGGGCCAACTGGGTCTTCGGGCCCGTGTTGACCGTGAAGATATGAAGCTGCTGATGACTGTCTGGGATCGCGGTATTGGTATCCCCGAGGAGGATCTGAAGCGTCTCTTCCGGCCCTTTGTGCAGTTGGATTCGAGCCTCTCACGCGAAAGCACCGGCACCGGTCTTGGGCTGGCATTGGTCGCCGAGATGGCACGCCTGCATGGTGGTAGTATCAGCGTTTCCAGCCAGCCCGGGCAGGGCAGCGAGTTCACCGTCATCCTGCCCTGGGATCCAGCTGTGACCAGCGATACCCTTGATAAACTCAAGATCACTGGCAAAATACCGATCAGAAGGCGTTCAGCCGAGGATAAACGAACCATCCTGCTGGTGGAGGATACGGACAGTGTCATCCTGATGTTGAGGGATTATCTGGAACTCTGCGGGTACAAAGTGGAGATTGCCCGGGATGGTTTGGATGGGGTTTCCAGATCCATTACCATACGGCCTGATCTGATCCTGATGGATGTGCAGATGCCCGGCATGGATGGTTTGGAGGCAACGCGCAGGATCAGGAGAGAAACTAGCCTGAAAGACACGCCCATCATTGCGCTCACCGCCCTTGCCATGACCAGTGATCGTGAACGCTGTCTCCAAGCTGGTATGAATGATTACCTGAGCAAGCCTATTAATTTGAAGGAGTTGGCGAAAACCATACAAAGGTACCTGCCCGACTCCGGGACCGGGAAGAAATCATGAGCACGATACTCCTCGTAGATGATTCAGCCTCTGCATTGGAAACGCTGCTTGCGACGTTGGATGGTCAGGGCTATCAATTAGTCACAGCCCAGAATGGACCGGAGGCGCTTCAGCTGGCAGGCCAGACCCGGCCAGATGTGATCTTACTGGATGTCATGATGCCCGGTATGGATGGCTTTGAAGTCTGCCGCCGTCTCCGCTCCACGCCGGAACTTGCTGAGGTGCCGATCGTCCTTCTCACCGCCCTGGACGACCACGACTCCCTCCTGAAAGGGCTGGAGGCGGGCGCAGACGACTTCTTCACGAAACCGATCGACCGTAAGGAGCTGCTCGTGCGCGTACGTACCATTACGCGGCTCAACCGGTATCGTACGCTGGCCGAACAACGCGACAAACTGGGCGAAATGGCCGAACGCGTGGTCACCGCTCAAGAGGAGGAACGACTGCGTATCTCACGTGAACTGCATGACGATCTGGGACAGGCACTTACCACGCACCTGCTCGCCATCCGCAACTTACAGAGCGACCTTTCCATCCCCGTGGTCAAGCTTTTCGAGAGCCTGGAAAACCTCCACCAACAGTCGTATGAAATCTTCGTGAAGATTCGCAGGCTGGCACACGACCTGCGCCCGCCTGTACTCGATACACTCGGGCTGAAACTTTCCCTGGAGACATACTGCCGCGAGTTCACCAACCGTACCCATCTACCCATTACGCTTGAAATTGATCCAACGCTTCGAGAGTTGATCGACGCATACAATGTGATCCTCTATCGGGTCCTGCAGGAGGCGCTGACCAATATCGCCAAGCATGCGCGGGCCAGCCGCGTGTGGGTGGAACTTAATGTCGAAGAGGACACTGTCAATCTGATCGTGCAAGACAATGGACGCGGACTGCAACCCGGAGAAAACAAAGGTATCGGCATTACTGGCATGCAGGAGCGTCTCTCGTTGGTTGGCGGGAGACTCCACTTGCATTCGCCTTCCGAAGGCGGCACCATCCTTTCGGCATCACTACCCGTGAAGACTCGCCCGTCCACGGAAACAGAGGTCACGTGATCCGTATCTTGATCGCCGAAGATCATCTCATGGTTCGTTCTGGCATCCGCGCCCTGCTCGAAAAAACCGGCGACCTGAACATTTTGGGTGAAGCCTCCAACGGACAGGAGGCCGTCGAAATGGTGGAGAAACTCAAGCCCGATGTATTGATCATGGATATTATGATGCCGCGCATGAATGGCATTCAAGCCGCTGAAAACATTCGGAAACTGAGAGTCCCCACTCACATCCTTTTGCTCTCAATGTACGCTGACGAGGGGCTGGTCTACCAGGCCTTGCAAAGTGGCGTGAAAGGCTATGTGCTTAAGTCATCAGTCAGTGATGAGTTACTGTGGGCCGTTCAGGCGGTTGCCAAGGGGAAAACCTATTTGAGCAGCCAGATCTCGGAGATCGTAGTGGAGAGCGCCGTCCACCCGCGCCCGGCCGGGCAGGATCATGACCCGATTTCAAACCTTTCACCACGCGAAAAGGAGATCCTGCAATTGATTGCCGAAGAACACACCAGCAGTGAAATCGCGGCGATGCTATTCATCAGCGAAAAAACGGTCGAAAAACACCGGGCCAGCCTGATGGAAAAATTGAACGTCCGCAATCTTGCAGGTTTGGTCAGGCTGGCCGTCAAATATCATCTTGTGGATTGAAATCTGGTCTGCCAGGCATACTGTAAGCGATAAACAAAGCACCAACATTTTGTATTACCTGGGGATGTAAATTTTTGGCTTACAATGCAGGAGAAAAGCTTATTTATTAACGATATTGAGACGAGCCATAAAACTTAAAAAAGGAGCCTATCATGGATGACATGAGGACTACGATATTGATCGTTGATGACGAGCCCGCCGGGCGCGAAACCCTGGAATCAATTCTGGAACCAGAAGGGTACTACCTGGTATTGGCCGAAAATGGGTATCAGGCTATCGAACAGGCAAAAGCTATCCTGCCAGATGTGATTCTGCTGGACGTGATGATGCCTGGCATCAACGGCTTCGAAGTCTGCCGCCGAATCCGCAGTGAAAAAGAACTGGCGGAGGTTCCGATCCTGTTCCTGACCGCCCTGGATGACCGGCAATCTTTACTGAATGGCCTAGAAGCTGGAGCAGATGATTTCATTTCCAAGCCGTTCGACCGCTACGAATTAAGGGCCCGCCTTCTGGGAATCACGAGGCTTAACCGTTATCGCAAACTCATGACCGAACGGAAAAACCTTGAAGAGGCTCATAAACAGCTTCTTTATGCCTATGATGAGACGATCGAAGGCTGGTCACGCGCCATGGATCTGCGCGACCAGGAGACCGAAGGCCATTCTCAGCGTGTGACCGATCTGACCTTAAAGCTCGCACAAGCGCTTGGCATGCCCAGAGAGGGGCTGATGCACGTTCGACGCGGGGCGCTTCTGCACGACATGGGGAAACTGGGAATCCCAGATGCCATCCTGTTGAAACCCGGCAAACTGAATGAGGAGGAATGGGAATTCATGCGCCGGCACCCACAACTGGCTTATGAGATGCTGCATCCCATCGAGTACCTGCGCCCGGCCCTGGATATTCCCTATTGCCATCACGAAAAGTGGGATGGAACGGGATATCCGCGCGGCTTGAAAGGTGAGCAAATCCCTCTGGCGGCCAGGATTTTTGCAGTGGTTGACGTTTGGGACGCGCTAACTTCCAACCGTCCCTATCGCCCGGCCTGGGAGCGGGAAAAAGTGCTGGAGTACATCCGAGAGCAATCCGGCAAACACTTTGACCCCAGGGTGGTAAAAGGTTTTCTCGAGATCATCTCGTAGGTGTAGCAGCCAGTAACCCTAGATCATAACCTCCGCGGTTGCCACAGCACTGTCAATTATTGGTTTTAGCCTTGCTTTACGAGGCGGTCCGTCAGCTCAATGGCAAGCCCAATATAGTGCTCAGGCGAGAGTTTTCTCAGGCGCGCCCGCGTTCCCTCATCCACATCGATAGTATCGCACCAGACTTTGTAATCGGCTTCGGTCAAGACACGACCCTGCGTTCGTTCTTTGAGAGATTCATAGGCGTCGGTCCAGCCCGCCGCTCTCAGAATGGTTTGTGCGCCCTCCGCGACGACTTCCCAATGCGCATTCAGTTCGGCCTTGAGCCTATCTTCATCAGGAGCAATGCGCTTCAATCCACGCTCAAGATTGCTCCACGCCACGAGCGTATGACCCAAGGCTGTACCAAATGTGCGACGTACGGTTGAATCGGAGAGGTCGCGTTGTAATCGGGAGATAGTCAACTTTTGAGCGTAGTGCGCCAGGAGAGAGTTTGCCAAGCCGAGATTGCCCTCGGCATTCTCAAAGTCGATTGGATTGACCTTCTGTGGCATGGTAGATGAACCCACCTCTCCAGCTACAACGGCCTGCTTGAGATAACCGTCGCTGATGTAACGCCAAATGTCTTGTGCAAAGTCGATCAAAATGGAATTGGCCAGCCGGAGAAGGTCAAAGTAGCGAATCCAATTGTCATAAGGCAGGATTTGGGTTGTAAAAAGATTGGAGTCAAGCTCAAAACTGGCAATGAAATGCTCACTAAAGGAAATCCAGTCCACTTGTGGAGCAGTGGCTTGCAAGGCATTAAAGTTTCCTACTGCCCCAGTCAGCTTGGCTTCGAAGCTGTATCCGGCAATTTCGTAATGGATATTCCCCAGGCGAGCAACGTACACTGCACACTCCTTGCCTAGCGTGGTAGGAACGGCAGGTTGTCCGTGCGTGCGGGCAAGCATGGGAACAGCGCGGTTGTCAATCGCAAGATCACACAGGGCAGAAAACAATCGGTCAAAAGCGGGCAGGATAACATGATCACGCGAGCCACTCAACGCAATGGCCTGCGCGATATTATTCACATCTTCAGAGGTCAGGCCAAAATGAAGCCACGAAAGCAGATCGTTCAGCGATGTAGCCTGCAGCTTTTCTCGCAGGAAGTATTCGATGGCTTTGACATCATGGCGCGTCTTTGCTTCAAAGCTGCGGATGGCTTGTGCATCCTCCAGGCTAAAATTTTGGGAAAGTGATCGGAGCAGGGAGATCTCGGATTCGCTCAAAGGGCGGATCAGGCCAGTGTTGGAAAGAGCCGATAAAAAGTCCAGCTCGACGCGGACGCGGTCACGCAGGAACGCAAACTCGGAAAAATAATCCCGCAGAGGTGCGGTCGAGTCTGCGTAGCGTCCATCCAGGGGCGAGAGGGCGTACAGTTCATCCATGGCTTGCCAGATATTCCCAGATGATTGTATCGTAATACGCGGTGGACTTAAAGCCTTTGACTGCCAATCGTTTGCGCACGTCAAATGGGACGGCGCCCTTGCGAAGCGCTTCCAAAACATTGGTGTAATCGATAGGATCACAGACCAAAGTGACGCGCTCATGATTCTTGGCCGCGGCGCGAATCAGCGTTACGCCACCGATATCAATGTTCTCGATGACTTCTTCGTAGGTGACGTCCAGTTTCGCAATCGTCTCTTCGAACGGATAGAGGTTGACGGCGACCAGGTCAATGTAATCCCAGCCGAGGTTTACGAGTTGCTGATGGTCTTCTTCAGTAGGACGAGCAAGCAAGCCGCCGTGAATGGCCGGGTGCAGGGTCTTGACTCGTCCACCAAGGAGTTCAGGCGATTGGGTGTAATCGGCAACTTCAGTGACAGTCAAGCCGTTTTCGCGCAGAAGTCTGGCCGTGCCGCCGGAGGCCAGCAGCCTCCAGCCGAGAGAGGCGAGTCCTTTTGCAAATTCGATGATTCCAGATTTGTCGTGCACGGAGAGAATAGCAGTGGGCATGAGAAAAACTCCTTATAAACAGGCATGTTTTGGACGCTGACACTTGCACCTGGCGCACACTTGCCCCGGGCGCAAGTGCCGGGGAGTGCAGGTGTGAACGCTGATTTCGCCGATTCAAAAGGAAAGAATCCGCGTTTCACTTGCACCTCCCTGACATCCGGCTTAAGCCGGAACCGTCAGGTCCCGCTGAAGTCCTGCTTAAGCAGGAAGGTGTGGCGCAAGCGCGATTTGCCACGAATTGCCATGAAATGCGTAAGCATTTCAAAATTCAAAATCGGGAGTACAGGTGTCTGCGCGCTTCGCGGTCTGCGTCCCACAACTGCAATCATACCAACAACCAGTCCGCAAATCTACTCACTTGATTCATCAATATAGTTCTCGTACAACTTATCAACTTGACTCCGGGCACATAGAACTCTCCAAAATACTCGAATGAGGCACTTGCCGGTCTCTTGCTCTTGTGTGATACTGATCATAGATGATGGTGATAAGTTGTTCTGGTGAATTCAACAAGAGAGGATGTGTTTCCAATGAAACTGGTTACGTATGAGTCAGATGCAAAATGGCGGGCCGGGCTCATGGTGGGTGACAATGTTGTCGATGCGACTGTGGCTGCAAAAGCCGCGCTGCTTGATTTCGATACTGCATGGATTTCGAATCGTCAAATCATTCGGTTAAATCCGCAGCAGCACTCAGGACTCGAAAGCGCCGCGTCGGACATCGCAGAGGCGAAGCCTTCGAACCTGATTGTTTTTCCGGTCGATAGTGCCCGGCTCGGTCCGCCCATCCCCGACCCGGATAAGATCATTTGTCTGGGCTTAAATTACAAGAGCCATGCCGAGGAGGCAGGCCTCAAAGCACCGGAAGTTCCCATCCTTTTTTCGAAATATCGCAATGCGTTGGCCGGACCCACAGACCCGATCCTCCTGCCCGGTGTGAGCGCAGAGATCGATTATGAGGCGGAACTGGCGGTTGTCATCGGGAAGCAGTGCAAGGACATAGCTGCCGAAGATGCTCTTAATTACGTCGCGGGCTATATGGCATTCAATGATGTCAGCGCGCGCGATCTGCAATTCCGAACCGGTCAATGGCTATCCGGGAAATCCCTGGACACATTCGCTCCCTGTGGACCGGCTCTGGTCATCGGCGAAGTCAACGACCCGCAGGATCTCAACATTTCCGCTTGCGTCAACGGTCAAACCCTGCAGCAAAGCAACACTCGTAATATGATCTTTTCCGTCGCTGAAACCATTGCCTATATCAGCCAACTGATGACCCTGGAGCCTGGAGACATCATTGCCACCGGCACACCCGAAGGCGTTGGCTTCAAACGCAACCCGCCCATTTTCCTTCGCGATGGCGACATTGTCGAAGTAGAGATCGAAGGGATTGGGAGATTGAGGAATCCGGTAATCTAAAGTATCTGGAACGTTTCAACAGGTTCTGAAGTTGTTCCTTTTATGGATTCGGCGACCGAATACCATAGGACTGTAGGCTTCTGAAAGGCACGTGTTAAATTTCCCGTGTTGTGGCAGAGCCTTAACGCGAATGACGCCTATGGGCGAATGGCGCAAATACTAGAGAAAAATTCGCGGCCTCCATCGCCATTTCGTGCTATTTGCTTTGAGAATTCCCGACCTTGAGAATGCCATGACCCTGGGACTGAGAGCAGGTTTCTGAGAAACCCGGATATGTTATGATAAGCCAACTCGAGCGATGCCGCAATGCGGCAGGAGAGACTGGCTTGATCGACCTGCGCCTACCAGGATTCCTTCGAATTTTTCTGCTTGCCATCATACTTGTGCTGTCAGTATCTGTCATCGCCCCATGGCAACCCGTGCGTGCACAGGGCCAAGGCGATATAAGACTAACAGTCCAGGTGGGCTTCGATGGCTATTGCAAGGAGGATGAGTGGCTTCCGATTCACGTGGAGGTCGAAAACACAGGCTCGGATTTTGATGCAACCATCCGGGCCTCCTACACAAACAGCAATAACGGCATCACAGCCACCAACATGGAGATCTCATTGCCTTCCACCTCCCGGAAGGAATTCTTTTTATACATCCTGCCCCAGGGCTTCATGCGAAACTTCAACGTCAGCTTGCTGGATGGCAAAAAGGTGCTGGAAAAAGCCACTCTGTCGGCAAACTGCCTCACCAGTGAAAACATGCTCATCGGGGTGCTGGCAGAGGATCCATCTCCATATAATGTCCTAAATGATGTAAAGCCAATTACAGGTTTCACGCGGGTGGCACTGTTACAACCCTCTGACCTGCCGGATAAGGCACAGGCCTGGGATTCTCTGAGTGCGTTGGTAGTTTCCAATGTGGATACCGGGACTTTGAACCCCAACCAGAAAGCGGCTCTAGAAAGCTGGCTCGGCGCTGGCGGTAAATTGCTGGTCACCGGTGGACCCAGATGGCAAGGCACCGTGGCGGGTTTAAAGGACTTCATGCCGGTGGATATCAATGGGGCAAGAAACGTAAGCAGCCTTTCTGCCTTGCAGGCTTATTTCGCAGACCCAAGCTCCCTCGAAATCGGAACAGTTCTAGCGGTGGGCACGGTTCGTGAAGGAGCCGACATATTGGTCGAGCAGGATGGCGTCCCGTTGATCGTCCAAAAGCCGGTGGGATTCGGTACCGTCTACTTCCTCGCGGCTGACCCAGCTCTAAAACCCCTAAGTGGCTGGGGCGGCAACCCGGATTTTTATACGGCCCTGCTCGGTGCCCGGCCAACGAGCCCAAGATGGTCGAAAGAATTCTGGTATGGCTACAATGCAAACCAGGCACTGGGTGCTATCTCTGAACTGGGCCTGCCCTCCATTCTCTACATTTCGTGCCTGATGGGAACCTATGTGCTGCTCGTAGGTCCACTCAACTATTTCGTACTCAGCCGATTCAAGCGCCGCGAACTCGCCTGGGTGACCATCCCGGCATTGGTGATCGTATTCAGTTTTCTGGCCTATGGTTCCGGTCTGTTCTATCGTGGAAGCACCCCCATTTTGAATCGATTGGTAGTCGCACAAGCCTGGGATGGAGTAGCTCAGGCACATACGCAGGCCCTGGTGGGCATCTATTCGCCCATACGCGCCCGGTATGACCTGGATTCAACCGAATCCTTCCTGCCCCAGCCTTTTGCAGGCGGAATTGGGGATGTGCAGGCCAACAATGATTGGACAGTGATACAGGAAGGGTCGAAGACGATCGTGCCTGAGATCCGCGTGGAAATTGGTGGAATGCAGGCCGTGGCCATGGAAGGCACTCTGCCAGTCCTGGCCATCAGCCACAATATGGTCCTCTCCATTGGCCAGACAAACCCGGCCCTCTCCGGTACCATCGTCAATAACAGCGAATACACGTTGAAGGATGCCATCCTCATCACGCCGGCCAATTGGGAAAGACTTGGCGATCTCAGGCCGGGCACGTCCAAACTGGTTGGTGTTTCTCTCGCACCCAGCGGCACCGGTCCCGAGTTTTACACGCTTGATCCCATGACGATCTTGAACCTGGGCTATGACGATATTCAAACGGATGTGCATTCGGCGCGCCGCTATGCCCTGCTTCAAAATGTGCTGGCTCCTGACTATCAACGGAACGATGGCAACTGGGGCATTTACCTGATGGGCTGGGTGGACGAACCGGTGCTGCCGGTGGGGTTACAGGACAAACGATCAAAGACCGTGGATACCATGCTGTACTTCCATAGGCTTTCGCCGGCCATACAATATGAAGGGAGTGAACTCAGGCTTCCCGTCAGCTTGTTCGCATGGGAATCCTCCACCCCGGAAGTTTCGCCGTATTATGGACAGCTTTCTTCAGGTGGATACGTATTGCATTTCAGGCCCGGCATCCCAATTCATTTCCGCACGATCAAATCCATGAACTTCCAGCTCACCAGCAATGCACTTCCCAACGAATTGATCGCCTCCGCCTGGGATTATGAAATCAAGGAATGGGTTCAAGTTTCAGAAGGTGCATACAACACCAATATTCCGGACCCGCAGCGCTACGTTGGCCCCAACGGTGAGATCAGGATCAAAGTGACGGTCAACCGCAGTGACTGGACGGAGATCAGGGCTTCCTATATTCAAATGGTGGTCGAACCGTGAGCGCGATCATCGAAATCCGCGACCTGAGCAAAAGCTTCGCAAAACGGCTGGCGGTGGACCACGTCACCCTGGCCGTTGAAAGTGGCGAGATCTTCGGCCTGGTGGGTCCCAATGGTGCCGGCAAAACCACTACCATGCGCATGCTCGTCACATTGCTGCAGCCCGATCATGGTGAGATTCTGGTGGGCGGTCATTCGGTTGGAAAATCTCCGCGCGAAGTGCGCCGCCTGATCGGGTTCATGCCCGATTCGTTTGGCGTCTATGGCGACATGACTGTGCAGGAATATCTCGACTTCTTTGGGGCTTGCTACCATATCCCTCCCCCGCAGCGCCTCAGCCTGATCAATGACCTGCTGGAATTGGTGGATATCGCCCACCGCCGCGATGACATGGTGGACACGCTTTCGCGCGGCCTCAAACAGCGCCTCGGACTCGCCCGCGTCCTGATCCACGACCCAAACATCCTGGTCCTGGACGAGCCTGCCTCCGGCCTCGACCCGCGCGCCCGCGTCGAAATCCGTGAACTGCTGCTGGAGATCGCACGACTTGGCAAAACGATCATCTTTTCCAGCCATATCCTGGCGGATGTAGCCGAACTCTGCACCCGTGTGGGTATTATGGAAGGAGGAAAAATCGTGGCGGTTGGTACGTTGGATCAACTCGCCGAGAGGGCGGTCCCCCACCGTTTGATTCGCGTCGCCTTCCTCAATCAAATCCAGGTGGAGAACGCGCAAGCCGCGCTGGCAGAGCTGCCGGGCATCTCCAACGTCCGTGCCCAGGATGGGCTTGGAAAGGCCGATTGGGTCGCGCTCGAAGCGGAATTCGTCGGCGATGATGAGGCCCTGCGCGCCCTGCTCGCCAACCTCCTCGCGCAGGGGCTTCCCGTGGTGCATTTCAGCGAAGACACGCACAATCTCGAGGAAGTCTTCATGCGCGCCACGCGTGGGATTGTCTCGTAAGCCTGAAAAACGTCCGAAGGTTGAGAGCAGACTCCAAAATTACCTGAGACAAACCTTCGGGACGGTGTATGTAAAGGAACCAACATGGAAAGTACAACGTCCATTCCAGAGAACAAAAAGATGACGAAATGGCGAAACCCATTCAGACCGGTGCTGGATAACCCGGTCATCCTGAAGGAACTGCGCGGGCGTATGCGCGGCCGGCAGGCCTTCGTCCTGCTGACCGTCTATCTGGGATTGATCGCGGTGTTTATCATGCTGGTCTATAACCTGCTGGGGTTGACCAGCTCCATTACCTGGGATCCCAGTGCCCGCCAGGGAGCCGGCAAGGCGATCTTCGGCACGGTGGTCCTCCTTGAGCTCCTGCTGTTGAGTTTCATCGCACCGGGCCTCACCGCCGGGGCGATCACTTCCGAACGCGAGCGTCAGACCTTTGAAATCCTGCGAACCACCCTACTCTCGGCCCGTTCACTTGTCCTGGGAAAACTCAGTTCGGCGCTCTCATTCCTCTTCCTGTTGATCCTCTCCGCCCTGCCCATTCAAAGCCTGGCATTTTTGCTGGGAGGCGTGGGTCTCGGAGAAATGGTCGCCTCCAGCCTGATGCTGGTGGTCACAGCCGTTTTCTTTTGCACACTGGGTATTTTCTTTTCCAGCTTCATGAAGCGCACACTGAGTGCCACGGTGGCTTCCTACGCTGTGATCCTGTTGACGTTTTTGATTCTGGTGGTGATTTTCTTTCTGGTGGCCTATGTCGAGTCATTCTCCTATAACACGTTTGGCAGCCAGACCATGGAATATGTTCTTACGATGATATTATGGTTTCTCATTTCCACCAATCCGCTCATGGCAGCCGTGATCAGCGAAGTGATCCTGGTGGATCAGCAAAGCCTATTCTACACCACGAATTCCTTGTTTGGAAGCTCTGGTCCATCCATACTCATCTCACCCTGGCTCATCTACGTCGTGTTCTACCTGTTTCTTACCCTAGTGCTGATGCTCTTGAGCATCTATTATGTCAAAAGGCCTGACCGCTAATTTGGAAGCAGCCAGTGTCGCTCGCGCGCCATCATAAGACTTGCTGGCGTATTATCATCCAAAGTGATACTTCAAGATGTTATCAATCACCGACCTAAAACAAACCCTTGGCGTCTGGACACGTCGTTTACGATTGCAGCGCGCCCTGACCTGGGCCTTGCGCGGCTGGATCGTGGGACTCGCTCTTTCCCTCACATTGGGATCACTGGGCTTGTATCAAGCGCGATTATTACGCGACGAATTTTTATTCCTGATCCTTTTGCTTTCACTCATCACCCCATTGTTGTTTGGATTAATTGCCTATCTTTGGCCGATTCAGCCTCTCAACGCGGCGCGGCGCTTTGACCTGCTCTTCCATCTGAAGGAACGCGTCAGTACCGCCTTCGAACTGAATCAACACCCCGAGGATGTTCCCGCTGAGATCCTTTCCCTCCAACTGGAGGACGCGGTCACGGCATCCAGAAAAGTGAACGCCAACCGCGCGCTGCCGCTGGGAGTGAAATCACGCGAAGGACTCCTGGCCCTGCTCTTTGTAGCATTGATCGGCCTGGTGTGGCTGCGCGGCGAGACATGGTTCAATGCCGCGCGACAGGCGCGTGCCGTGCAACAGGCCGTTGAGCAACAGACCGCGCAGATTGAAGAACTCATCAAACAGATCGAAGCCAATGAGAATCTGACCGAAGCCCAGAAGCAGGCGCTCACTGAGCCGCTCAAAGAGGCGCAGCAGGCTTTACAGAATAATCCCTCTCTGGAAAATTCAGTATCGGTGTTAACCAGTACCGGCGAAAAAATGCAAGCCCTGTCCGACCCACAGGCACAGGCGATGTCTGAAGCGTTACAGCAAACGGGCACCGAACTCTCCAAACAGGATGGCAGCCCGCTGCAATCGGTCGGGCAGGAGTTGGCGCAGGGGGATGTGGTCAACGCGGCCAATGAATTGGCAAATCTGGACGTGAGCCAATTGAGCTCATCAGAGCAGGCGCAGCTCGCGGACCAACTGGACGCGCTGGCCCAGTCACTGCAATCCACGAACCCGCAATTGGCGAGTCAGCTGAGTCAGGCCGCGGAGGCGCTTCGCAATGGTGATCCCGCGGCCGCCCAACAGGCACTGAGCAACGCCGCGCAATCTATGGCGCAGACGGGACAGCAACTCGCATCGTCGCAGACCGCAAGTCAGGCCGCCAGCCAGATGCAGCAGGGCGCGGGACAGGTCCTTGCCGCAGGCGGAGGTCAGCAACAGGCCAATCAAAGCGGCCAGGGCAATCAACCAGGTCAGGGACAAGGTCCGGGACAGGGATCGAATCAGGGCGACCAGACATCCGGGAGCGGCGGATCAGGCTCCGGGACGGGGAGTTCCACAGGGACAAATTCAACGGGAAGTGAAGCGGGCAGCGATCCCATCGCACAGAATAATGGTCCAGGCGATGGTGGCGAAACATCCTATGAACAAATCTACGCGCCGCAACTACTGGGCGGTGAAGGCGGGCCGCAAGTCGGTTTGCCAGGGTCTGGTGAGAATGATGGTGATGTGATTGGACAGGGTCCAACCACGCCCGGCCAGCCTGGCACAAGTACGGTGCCCTATAACGAAGTGTATTCACAGTACGAGCAGATCAATAATCAGGCGATCGAGAACAGCGATATTCCTGCGCAATTCATGCAGATCATCAAGAATTATTTTGATTCGTTGAAACCGTAACGCGAGATTTATCTCGCAACTGAGGGGCGACATAAATGTCGCGTTACATGGAGAATTCATGGCATTAACTGTAGCTCAATTTCGAGCGCACGCAGAAAAAATCGAAACCGAGGTGGGTAAGGTGATCGTGGGCCAGAACGAAGTGGTGCGCCATGTGCTGGTAAGCATCCTGGCAGGTGGACACGTTTTGCTGGAAGGTGTGCCAGGACTCGGCAAGACGATGTTGATCCGCACGCTCGGTGAAGCACTGGACTTGAAGTTCTCGCGCATCCAATTCACGCCGGACCTGATGCCCGCCGACATTTTGGGGACTGAAATTCTCACCGACCAGGATGGGCGCCGCGACTTTCGTTTTCGACCGGGCCCGCTGTTTGCAAATCTTGTTTTAGCAGATGAGATCAACCGCGCTACACCGAAGACTCAATCGGCGCTGCTCGAAGCCATGCAGGAAGGATCGGTGACGGTAGCGCAGCAAACCTATCGGCTGGACGAACCATTCTTTGTGATGGCCACGCAGAACCCGCTTGAAATGGAAGGGACATATCCATTGCCCGAAGCGCAATTGGATCGCTTCTTCTTTAAAGTGAACGTGAACCTGCCCAATGTGACAGAGATGGTCGAGATCATGGACCGCACGACCGGGAAGGAAACGCCGGCGGCCGGCAGAGCAGCCAGCGGCGCGGACATCCTCCAGATGCGCGAACTGGCGCGCGGTGTGCCGCTGGCCTCACACGTCAAGGAATTTGTGGCGCGCCTGGTGCTGGCCACACACCCCGAAGATTCCAACGCTTCTCCGCTGACGAAGAAATACGTCCGTTATGGTGTCTCCCCACGCGGCGCGCAGGCACTATCGCTGGGCGCCAAAGTTACCGCCTTATTGAATGGAAGATTCAATGTGTCGTTTGACGATATAAAAGCCGTGGCTCCCGCGGCCTTACGTCATCGTCTGCTGTTGAACTTCGACGGCCTGGCAGATGGGGTGAAGACGGATGATGTGATAGGGGAACTATTAACTGAGTTACAGCCTCAAACCGGTTAACCACAAAGGGTCACGAAGGTACACAGAGGTTTTTCTTTGTGACCCTTTGTGCTCCTTCGTGGTAAAAGTCCTTCATGCTCTTCGATGAATCCACCCTCCGCAAGTTGAATCAATTGACGCTGGTCGCCTCCCGCGTGCGCAGTGGAGCGATGAAGGGTGAGCGGCGTTCGTCGCGGCGCGGCTCCAGCGTGGAATTCGCCGATTATCGCAATTACGCGCCCGGCGATGATTTGAGGCGCCTGGATTGGAATATCTACGCGCGGCTCGAACGTCCCTTTATCAAGTTGTTGGAAGAGGAGGAAGACTTGGCGGTCCACATCCTCGTGGATGGATCGCAATCCATGGACTGGGGGGAAGGTGAGGAAAACAAGTTCAGCTACGCCTTCAAGCTGGCAGCCGGGCTGGGTGCCATCACACTTGCTTCGGGGGATGTGCTTTCCATTGGCTTGCTGCAACGCGGCAAGGTGGTCGCGGAGTTTGGCCCGTTGCGTGGGCAAGCCTCTCTCACCCGCTTATTTCATTTTCTTAAAGACCTTGAGCCCGGCGGCGAGACGGATTTGAATCGCGCGATGCGGGATTACTCCATCATTCCGCGCCGTGCCGGGCTGGTGATTCTCATCTCCGACCTGTTTGCCTCTGACGGCTATGAAACGGGCCTGCGTCAGCTTATGGGGCGTGGACACGAAGCCGCGTTGATTCACGTCCTTGCGCCCGATGAACTCGACCCGCCGCTGGCCGGCGATTTACAGTTGATTGATATCGAAACGAATCACGCTCAGGATGTCTCGCTCGACGGCGGCTTGCGCGAACGTTACCGTGCTCGGGCCCGCGCCTGGATCCAATCCACGCAGGCCGATTGTCGCCAACACGGCATCCGTTACCTGGAAGCAACCACCAGCCAACCCTGGGATCAAACGCTCCTCCTCGAAATG
>DASTOH010000033.1:0-20277 GCA_035720235.1 Anaerolineales bacterium
TACGCACTACGACCGCGCCCGGCGTGAGCGGATCGAGTAAACCGGGCCAGTTCAACCCTAACGGTTTCAGAAATGCAGTGGATTGCAGGGTGAAGCCGATCAATCCCAGCACGATTTGAAAGCTCAGTGCCGCCGTGAGGCCTAACATCACGAAATTCCATGAGCGATTCCAATCTCCCAAGGAAAGGATGAGCAGAAAAACGAGCCAAAAGTGGAGGCTGATGTACAGGGAGATGTGCCAATCGCGGGACCAAAGGACGCTGAGAGAGGAAAGAAAAAAGAGCAAAAAGAGAAAGAGGATGAAAGATGAAGGATGAAAGATGAAATCTCGTATGGAACGAGGCCGTGAGGAGGAAGGAAGAATGAGCAAGGAGGTTTGACCAGTATCATTGGATGAGCGGGCTATGATCACGGACAGCCAGAGAACGACTGCGAACACTGCCAGCGCGTCCGTGATGAAGAAAAGAGCGTCCGTATAAGTGAAATAGACGCGGGCGTGTGGAAATGCTGCTATCGTCCTGTAATACCAGAAGCACAGACTCAACGGAATTAATCCGACCAGGATGACATGAACGCCGCGCAAGACTCTTTCAGCCTGAACTGGCATAATGCGCAAAGCTCCCAAGGACAGGGTTGTTACAAGCGAAAGGAATGGAAAGCTCCCCCATGAGAAAGCTGTGAATGGATCGGCTTCGCGAGCCGAGGACGCTTCGGGAACGAGAGCCTGTGGATTCTCCCAGACCTGGATGCCATTTGACAATGTCTTGAGATAAACCCAGCCCATCTTCTGCAAGGCTGGCACGAAATCCTTCCGATTGACGAATCCCCAGCGCACGCCATACTCGCCGGATTTCTTCATAATCGCATCGATGGCAGGAATCCCTTTCAGTGCCCAATAGACCGTGTCGATCTGTCCGATGCCGCTCACGCGCAGTTCAGGGAGAGTGCGCGCGGTGTGATAACTGCCATCGATGGTGGTGGCGTCTGTGAGCAGGTTGAGATATACAAACTGATCACCAAAACCAAAAGTCAGGTAACGATATGCTGAGCGCTCCGGCGCGTTGAGAAAGTCCACGATAGGTTGCGTGTCGATGGGATCTGGCTGGAGTCGGAAGAAGTACGGCGTGAGCCAGGCGCCGAGGGCAGTTATCGTAAAGAAGGACCAGGTCAAGCCTGGAATCACACCCCTTCGAATTGCAGTAGGCCTCAGTGTGGAAGTGAAGCGGAACTTCCTCCGAAGCCCGATATAGAGCATCCCGAAAAAAGGCGTCAATGTCAGGCTGGCCCAAAACGCGAAGCGGTCATACGTCAGCCATTCCCAGGAATCCCCGAAGAAAAGGCGCGGGAGCGGAGTCGTTCCACCCAGGCCAAGGAGAAAGAGGACAGCAAAAGAAATGAGTAGACCGATGAAACGCGGCTGGCATTTTCGCAAGAGAAAGGGAATGAAGATAAATAGAGGGCCGTACATGGGAAAAAAGAAGACGGCGGACGCAAGCGGATCGGTGAAGAAGTTGTGCCGCGAGAGGTGGTCAATGGGCGTCTGCATGGTCTGATGCGCGCCCCATTGCCAGAAGGGCCAGATGACGAGGAAGGAGGACAGAATAGCAAATGGGCAAATGAGCAAGACGCGCAATATAAATTGTCGCCATTGAGTCTTGCGACCAGCACCAAGACTATGATTTACAAGGACGGCAAAAATAAGAAAGGGTTGGACAAGCAAGCTGGCGTGATGTAAAGCCATCGTCGTTGCATAAAGCGAGACCGTAAGGAGAAAATTGTGCAGCCCACCTTCTCGCAGGTAGCGGTTGAGACTCACGGCGCTGACCAGGGACAGAAGTGTACTTGCCAGAAATGGCAACTGCCCGAAGATATGCGCCGCGACGTAAATCGGCAACAGGACTGAAGAGACCAACGCGGCGTAGGAGGCAGAAACCCTGCCTATGAAGATGCGGCTGAAGGCATACACGCCAAGCGGATACAGCGTTGTAACCAGCCAAAGAATCAGGGCAAACGCTTTTTCAAAGCCCAGCACCGGCACAAACAAAGCAACGAGTTGGTGTGTCAGCGGCGGATAGGATACGACCGTAAAGCCCGCATACCAGCGCGGCTCCCAGAGCGAAAACCAGTTTTCAGCGTAGTGCTCAGCAAAGAGCATATGGGTAAAGGCGTCATAGCTCAGGCGGTAGCGGGCAGTAAGGATGAAAAGGCCGTGACAAAGAAAGGCAATTAAGACGGCATTCCGGACGCGGCGCGGAATCATGCAGGAATTTCCACGCTTGGGATTTCGATCCGTTTGGGGATGGCCCGTTTCTCCAAGGCACGGTTGAAAGCGTGCAGATATTTGCGGCAGGTTTCGCCTGGACGCGTGGATTGTATCGCCTGGAAGTTGTGTAAGGCCTGCTGAAGGCGTCTTGCGCGAGAACATAGCAGGCTCTCAATGGCGTTACACAATCCTCTGATATTCCCAGATCGGAAGAACTCGACTTGCAGGTCCCCTTCATCTGCTAATTTCCGTATTTCGCTCAAGTCCGAAGCCACTACGGCACGTCCCCAGGTAGCGGCTTGGTACAGCACACTGGATGAACCCGTGGAGGCTGTGTAAGGCAGCAGGACAATTTGTGCCCGGCGAAAAAGATCCTTCACATTTTCCTCGGCAACTTGTCCAAGCCAATGCACGTTCTTCGTGTGGCTGAAGCGCGCTTTCAAATCGCGGCCATACTCAGGGAAGCGCGTATGATCTGTACCTGCCACGGTCAATCTCAATCTCGGATGTTGCTTGCGTAGTCGGCAAAATGCCTCCAGCAGAATCTCCAGTCCCTTGAAAGGAGCCAGCGTAGTAAAGAATAACAGCTCGGGCACATCCGCTTCTGCGAGCAATTCCGGTTCATGATACGCGCCAATTGGGATGTGTGCACAATCCACCTGCCGCGCCGAGAGCCACTCGACATAATGCCGCATCGTCAGGCACAGGACATCCGCCCGGGTTGTCAGGGATGTCAACAGCCGTGCGCCCAACGGGGCAAGCTGTCCGCCTGGCGCGTCGAGGGCGCGAAGATCGGTCAATTCAACCAATTCATGCAATGTGGTGACGGTGGGATATCCCCAACTCTGCACAATCATTGGCGTAAGCAGACCAGAGACATTGAGCCAGGGCGATTTGCCAAAAATGGACGCACCCAGGTTGAACCAAACCAAATCGGGATTCAAGCTCTTCACGCGTGATAAGATGGCTGGTCGCGCGTTCCATTGACTGGGTCGCCAGCAATAGTCTATTTCAGTACGACCGAGATGATTGGGCGCCGTTCCGTTGACCTGTGACCCTGCCAGCACTGTAACACGCGAAAACGCACCTGATGTTGCGAATGCACGTGTGACATGATAGCCGTACTGTCCGATACCAGTAATTGCCGGCGGAAATGGGCTGACGATGACCAGATGCATGGAATGTGCGGATTATCTCATGGGAACAAGTTTCAGACAACAATAATCCTTAATACAGTACGTATGAAAACTGAAATTGGATTTTTGTGGGCGGCATGGATGTAGGCTGTCCGTTTGACAGAAGCCCGTATGGGCAGTATAGTTTTGTCCAATATGCTTACCGGTAATGTTCAGCGTGCGGTTCTCGAAGCTCTGGCTTATTCTGATATCTTCGACTATCCTTTGCGCTTCGATGAGTTGCACCGCTGTTTGCCGGCCCAGGTGGGAATAGAGCAACTATCACAGGTCCTGGATTCCATGAATGTGCAGGTACAAGAGAAAGAGGGTTTTTACTTTCTCACCGGACGCGATGAGATTGTGGAGACTCGCAAGCAACGTAAAAAGCATTCGGAAAGATTATTGCCGCATGCTCTGAGATACGGACGAATGCTTGGATCTTTGCCGTTTGTCCGCATGGTTGCTATCACAGGTTCTCTGGTGGTGATGAATGCTTCCAACAAAGCCGACTTTGATTATTTGCTTGTTATGGTTCCCGGAGGCTTATGGACGGGTCGCGCGTTTGCCGTAATCGTTGGCCGGATCATGCGCCTGTTCGGGTACAGAATTTGTGTGAACTTGTTACTCTCAGAGAAGGCACTGACGTGGCAACAGCATGACCTATACTCCGCCCGTGAAATCTGCCAGATGACACCCATCACGGGCATGGATCTATATAATCGCTTTCGAGCCGCAAACACATGGACGGAATCTTTTCTGCCTAATGCTGAGTTGTCTGCACCCGATCTGATAAAAATTCCTGCTCGAAAGGGATCGAACCACCTGCAGCGTCTAATGGAATGGATATTACGCCATGCGTTTGGTGTGCCTCTGGAACGATGGGTGATGAAGTTCCAGTTGCAGCGTATGGCTCGTCATTATGGAACCAGTGCCGAAACCAATTTCAGTAGCGATATCTGTCAGGCTAATTTTCATGAGCACCGACAATGGACGCAGAAAGCCTTTCAGAGCAGAGTAGACGCGCTCGAAAACGAGAGAACCATCGCTTTGGCGGACACGACCGCATTTAAAATGGACCGTACAACCTTTATCGGCTAAAAGAATATGGCCCAGATCCTGTTTGGTCAATCTTATTACCTCCGTTTCGATCCTAAATTATGGAAGGCAATGCAGCCGTACCCGCCCTTGGGAACCTTATATGCTGCGAGCTGGCTGCGCCAGCATGGCTATGAGGTGGCACTGTTCGATGCCATGCTGGCTGAATCCGAAGAGGAATGGGGTGTCGCGCTCGGAGAGCACAAACCGCAATACGCGATCATCTATGAAGACAACTTCAACTATCTTTCCAAGATGTGCTTGTTGAGGATGCGCGCCGCCGCCTTCAAAATGATCGAGATGGCAAAGTCGCGCGGCTGTATTGTCATCTTATGCGGCGCGGATGTGACAGATCACCACAAAGAGTATCTGGAAAGAGGCGCGGATTACTGCATCATCGGCGAAGGGGAGGAGACACTCATCGAACTGCTGGATCAGTTGTCGGCAAATAAAGACGCGGGGCAAGTGGTTGGGGTTGCTTCACGTTACACGTTACAGGTTATTCGCCGTCCCGATATCACGAATCTCGATAAACTGCCTTTTCCCGCCTGGGATCTCGTGGATCTTGAAAAATATCGTTCGATCTGGATGAAGCACCACGGATACTTTTCGATGAACATGGTCACCACGCGCGGCTGCCCATATCACTGCAATTGGTGCGCCAAACCGATCTGGGGTCAGCGCTATAACTCGCGTTCACCGGGAAATGTTGTGGCAGAGATGAAGTGGCTGAAGGAAAACTTTGCCCCTGAGCATATTTGGTTTGTTGATGATATCCTGGGATTGAAGCCGAACTGGATCGAGAGTTTCGCAACCTTATTGCAGGTAGCAGAGGCCGTGATTCCGTTCAAGTGTTTGCAGCGCGCCGATCTGGTCAATGGGAAAACTGCCGCAGCGCTCGCAAAGGCCGGATGCAGGACCGTCTGGATCGGCGCCGAGTCCGGTTCGCAAAAGATTTTGGATGCAATGGACAAGGGGGATACCGTAGAGGACATCTATAACGCAGCGCGGTTGTTGCATGCCCATGGAATTGAAGTTGGGTTCTTCCTGCAGTTCGGTTACCCCGGTGAGGCCTGGGAGGATGTACAAAAGACGCTGAGGATGGTGCGTGAGTGCGCGCCCGATGATATCGGAATTTCAGTCTCATATCCTTTGCCAGGAACGAAATTCTTCGAGCACGTGAAATTGGAGTTGGGCGAAAAACAAAACTGGGTTGACTCGGAAGACCTGGCGATGTTGTATCGCGGCCCGTTCCCCACGGAGTTTTATCGCCTCCTGCACAAACGCGTGCACTATGAGTTCAGAATGCGCCGGGCCTGGCAAAAACGGGACTGGAAAAAAGCGCTGCAAACGCCCTACTACCTGATCGGGTTGTTTGTTTCCGAGTTGCGCCTGAGAAAACAAGCCAGCCTCTCCCGACGTTTGGTTCTCAATCCCTGACGGAACGCGACACGAATATGGATACTGATCTTTATTTGAGCGTACGCGAAAAGGAAGGGCGTCTTTATTCCGACGAGATGGTTGCACGGTTGCCTTCGATTTCGGATGTGCATCCGCTTGCGAAGGAATGGTGCGCGCGTTCCGCCTCCGCGGCGCGCCTGACCCGCTACCTGTCGCGCCGACCCAAGCCGCTTTCCATCCTTGACCTGGGATGCGGAAATGGCTGGCTTTCAGACCTGATGCACCGATCCGGGCACTGTGTGATCGGTATGGACCAAAACCGTTATGAGCTCAAACAAGCGGCCCGGGTGTTCTCGCAGAAGGCAGGGTTGGCTTTCCTGGAAGCAGATATATTCGCTGCTCCGTTCGCGGCCCAAACCTTCGATGTGATTCTGCTTGCCAGTGTCCTCCAATATTTTCGTGATCTTAATACCCTATTGCTGGTGCTATTCGGTTATTTGAAAGGACAGGGAGAGATTCACATTATCGATAGTCCGCTTTATTCAGACGCCAAACGCGACCAGGCTGCGCATCGAAGCTTTCAATACTATTCCTCGCTCGGCTTTCCGCAGATGGCAGAACACTACTTCCATCACTGCGCCTCCGACTTGAACGCATTCAGGCCGAAAACCCTCTACCAAGGTCGTCCGCTCACCTTGCGTATGAACCAACTGCTGGGTCGGGTAGATTCCCCATTTCCCTGGATCATGATCGAGAAACAGGATGTCAGATAAGATGCGGCCTGCTGCTGAAAACGAGATCATCGCTGAAGCCTTTTCGCGCACCGCGGAAAAATATGATTCGTTTGCAGCGGACCATCCGCACCTCACTCGCATGCGTAACAAAGTGTATGCTCATCTGGAACGCTTCATTCCAAAAGGTGCTCGTATTCTCGAACTGAACTGTGGCACCGGCACTGACGCTGTCGAACTGGCAAGACGCGGCTACATCATCCACGCGATGGACAACGCGCCCGGCATGCTGGAAAGGCTGCGCGATAAAGTTCGGAAATTTGATTTGAGTGACAGGATCACCTTCCAGCAAGGCTCATTCACAGAACTGGATCAGATTCCAGGCGAGCCATATGATGTCGTCTTTTCGAATTTGGGCGGCTTGAATTGCGTCCCAAATCTTTCGCCGATTATTGATCAACTTCCAGAGGTATTGCGCCCGAATGGGCTGGTGACGTGGACGCTCATGCCGCCGGTCTGCCTGTGGGAGCTGGCAGAGATCTTTCGCGGGCGTCCGCGTCTCGCCCTTCGACGCTTCTCACCCAAGGGGACACGCGCTCACCTGGAGGGATTGTATTTCCAGGTGTATTACTTCACGCAGCAACAGGTCCTGCGATGGTTTGGGGATGAGTATGACTGCCTGGCGATCGAGGGATTGTCCGTGCTGACGCCGACCGCGGAAGGCAAGAAGTTTGTCAGCCAGCACCCGCGCCTGTATCAGACCTTGAGCTGGCTCGATGACCGGTTGGCCCCTCGCCGCCCCTGGCGCGGCTGGGGTGATTTTTTTATGATCACGCTGCGTTACCGGCCCAGGCGGAAATGAGTCTCTTCGCCCGGCTCGCTCGTGACAGTTTATGGTTGTCAATCGCCCGTGTTGGTGCGCAAGTCTGTATGGTGATCGTCACCTATCTGCTGGCACGACGATTGAGCCTGGCGGAGTTCGGCGAATATTCGTTCATCGCTGCCGCGATCCTGATCGGTAACACCCTCACCACCTTCGGCTCAGACATGGTTCTCATTCGGGATATCGCAGCGAAAACTGCCCTCTCCCACCTGTCCCCTGCTCTCATCCTTCAACTAGCTTTGTCGGGCCTGTCCATCCTGCTTGTTTTTGTGCTCACCCCCTATCTGCCAAACCAATCATCTGAAAGCCTGTACGCCTTGCGAATATACAGCCTCGCTTTGATTCCGCTGGCGTTCTTTACAGTCTTTACCTCTGCCTTGCGCGGCGTTCAGAAAATGGGTTCTTACGCCTGGCTTAATCTCACGGTAGCCGCCCTGCAGCTTGTCGTAATATTGCTCTTCATTCCGCCGGGAGTTGGTATCGTGTGGCTAGCCAGCTGGTTGTTGATCGTTCAAGCGGCCGCCGCCATCCTGGCCGGGATCCTATGTGTCTTGTACATTCCCCATTTCCGGCAGGGCTGGCATTTCACAAGAAGCGCGCTAAACGCTCTCTTCTTTGAATGCCTCCCAATTGCAGCGATTGCCACACTGGGAATCCTCAATCAAAGAATTACCATCACCATGCTGTCCATACTTGGCAGCGCCGCCCTGACAGGCTCATTTTCCGCCGCGACGCGTGCAGTGGAGGCGACGCGCCTCGTGCACTTCTCTGCATTGACGGCGATCTATCCTGCGATGGCGAGAGCTGACGCAAATGAAGACGCTCATAAAATTTTACGACGAGCCTGGTCCGCGCTGATTGTGATGGCGATCGGCATCACGATCTTGTTATTCTTCCTGGCAGAACCACTGATCAGTCTCTTCTTCGGAATGAGATATGCGGAAGCCATTCCAGTTCTGAAGATCTTATCGTTGACCCTGATCCCCTATTCCATTAATTCCTTTCTTTCGCTCGTGTTTCTGACAGCCAAGGCGGAAAAAGGATTGATGCGCGTTTTACTCGTCTCGCTGATGGTCCTTCTGTTCTCGAACTTCTGGCTGATTCCGCGCCTGGGAACGGTTGGCGCGGGCTGGTCCGTTCTGGCGGCGGAAACAGTGCAATCCGGTTTGTTACTGTTTGCGTGGAAGGCAGGAATTCTCGCCCCTCGAAAAGGAGTGTCTCGTGAGCTACCCGATTTATCCTGAAAAACATAAACTACAGGAATTGTACGGCGCACAGGAGATTGTTCGGTATCGTAAGCAGATTCACCGCATGCCCAGCTTGTCATCTCCGGTGGGGATTCTCTTCTGCCTGGAACGCGGATTGCCCCGGCGGATGCGCTGGCGAATCCCGGTGATACGCGCAGGTGGAATGAATGGTGATCTATATGCCTTGCGGAAACCGAAGGGCAAGATCGGCATCATGACAGGTTTCGGTGGTGGTTCTCCCATGACCGTAGAGCTGGCGGAGGAATTCGCAGCGATGGGCGTGAAATGCATGATCCTCATGACCTGGGGCGGCATGCTACAACCCGATTTGAAAGCCGGGGATATTATCGTCATTGAACGCGCCATTCGAGATGAAGGGACGTCCTATCATTACCTACCTCCCGCCAAATACGTAGAGGCCGATGCGGAACTGGCAGATCAATTGACCGAGGCGATCCACGCTCACTCGGGGAAATGTTTGCGCGGAATCACCTGGACCACCGACGCCCCGTATCGCGAGACTGTGGATGAGATCCGGCAATATCAGTCAGAGGGAGTGAAAACTGTGGAAATGGAATCTGCAGGACTATTCACGGTTGGTCAAGTGCGTAAGATTCCAACTGTTTCGGTAGTAGTTGGCATGGATAGTTTGGCCGAATTTCGCTGGCAGGTACCTGATCAATTGAATAAGATCCTGCACTCACTTGAGTTGGTATACAAAGCCTCGCTCGATGTGCTCAAGAGCAGATCAGGAAGTTAATTCTCCGGTTTGTATCCGCCAAATCGGGTCATTCATATGCCAGTGTATCTCTGACGGTCAGCTTCGATGCGCTTCGAGCCGGTAATGCGCTGGCAATCGTCGGAAGGATTATTGTGAAGGTCAACCAAGCGATCACTCCGCCCGGGCCGAAGACCGCAGGCATCGGCGCCGTGAGAACCGCCATGCCTATACCGAAGGTTAATACACCCGTGATGGGGAAAGACAGCTCGATGCCGACAACCACCAGGGCTATGCAAGATAATTTGGCGAGATGAAAAATAAGGATGATGATCGACGCTAGCCCCTTATCTCACTGAAACGTCGAGGCTGCCCTGATAAAGCGGGACCGTACTGTCGTCCCGCGTTACCACGGCCCAGATCCTCATGCAGCCGGGTCGTTCGAGGAGCACTGTAGTGACCAGGGAGTACATTGTTGGCGGGGTGACATTTCCGGAGAGTAACCCATTGGCAACGTCGGTAGCAAGAAGTTCCATGGATTGGTCGGTTAATGTGATGATCTGCTGGTCCTCTGTATATTGACCAAGCACCTTGATATGTACTGGGGCCTGCTGGGTGAGGTTCCTGGTATCAATCAGGATCCACTGCACTGGGAAGTCCGCCCCGGTTCCCCAGGAGCCTCCGCCATCGACGACCCAGAGCGCCTCCGAAAGCGGACGCGCCAATCCAACTCCTGCAAATTTTGCCTGAGGCTGTACCTCGTTCGGGCAGGTAGCCGCCGGAAGAGTTGCGGGGCCTTCCGCTGTGTCAGCCGGACGGTGAGCTGGCGCTCCTACCAGCGCCTCGATCGACAATGCCAGTTGTGAGGCGGAGGCGAAGCCATCCCAACGCTGTTGAATGACTTTATCGGCGCCAATCAAGAATGTGACTGGTGTTGACTCGACCACATACGATCTGGCGACCGAGCTATCCGTATCATCGAGGACCGGGATATCATCCAGTTGCCAGTCGTAGGTGAAGTTGATCAAGTGGTCCTGGGAGGGCCGTTTGCCAGTCGCGATGCGGGCCGCGTCCACGATCCATACGACCAGGCCCTTCGGCCCATATTGTTCCTGCATGCTTTTGAGAAAGACGATTTGAGCACGCGATGGATCGGCCGTAGCCGAGGAGGCTTCAGCCTGGGTGTTGATGAACGAAAGCAGGATAGGCTGACCCGTTAAGTCCGCTGTGCGATATTCACCGCCGCGGACGGCATGCAAGGCAAACTCAGGGGCAGTGCTTCCCGGCTCGAGGGTCACGGCAGCACTGCAACCACCGGCAATCAAAATGATGAGTGACAGCAATAGCCCGTGTGCAAGGTTCACAAATCCGCTTTTTTCATAGCGATGATTCTACCGTCATTAGAGAGTGCCGCACGCCTCTGGCGTATCTAAACCAAAAATTTGAATTTAAGGCTGCAAGAACAATCGAAAAGTTTCGATTAAGGAGACAAGCGGTAACAAGAAGATAGGGGCGCGCTCCTCCTCGCGCCCCTATCGGATATGGGCCCTTCCGGCGGGTTACGGATAGATCTCGAATTCGTCGAGGTAGTTGCCCTCCCAGGAAATGTTCCAAGCGGTGGAATGCATCTGCACGTACCGCGCCGAAACGGAGCTGAAGCTGATGGTATCCGTCCCGCCGTTGCCACTGGTCGTGCTATAGACCGTGGTCCAATTCGTACCATCTGTGGAGACTTGAACGGAATACGCCGTGGCGTAGCGGTTGGCGGAATCCCATTTCAACACCACCTGTCCCACGCTGGTATTCGCGCCCAGATCAACCTTGATCCACTCCGGATTGGTTCGCGGCGAATGATTCTGGAGTTTGATCGTGCGCCAGTAGGTGGCAATGCTGCCATCCACCGCATTGCTGCCCGGATAACCGTTTTGGAACGACGAGACGGTAACCGGCTTGTTCAATGCCAGGTTGTTGCTGGGATTGGGTGTAAAGGTGGCTGTGGGGACGACCGGCGTGTTCGTCGCTGTGGGAGTTGGGCCGCCGGGCGTCGCCGTGGGCGGGATCACGCCGGTAAATTCGTGCGCCCCGATATCGAAGGCGCCGCCCTGTGGAATGGTGTTCCCGAAGAAATCGCGTGCACCCATGCTGGTTTGCAGCCCCAGCGCCACCAGGTTCGCGCCAGCGTTGATGGCCGGGGAACTAGATTGTAAGGTGAACGAAGTGATCGGAAAACCATTGCCGTGATACGTTGGGTCATTCAACAAAGGATTGACATACAGGCCATTGGCTTCTTGCCCGCTGCCGGTTCTGAAGGCACTGAACGAGGTGTAGTTTGTGCCATTCCACAGGAAATTCGGATTCCCTGCGCCGGTGTACCAGTACAGGTTATAGTTCATGTGTGTCTGGCTGCTGTAATTGGCCACGTTCACCAGATTTGGGCTGGCGGAGTAGATAATGTTGTTGTAAACGTTCGTGTTCAGGATCTCCTTGCCATGCCAGATGTTGAAGAGTTTGATGGCATAGTACGCGCCAGCCGGGTTCCAGTAGATGGTGTTGTTGTAAATGTACGAGTCGTGGATTGATCCGCGCGACCAGACGGTCATATAGATTCCGCCCGTGCGTTTCTCCTCGTAACTGCCGTCGCGTGCGTCATTCGAACATATGTTGTAGCGAACAACGTTGTCCGTCGTCGCATCCTGACCATCGCCGCCAAAGATCGCTATGCAGTACGCATCGTTATCATGGCCGTAGTTGTACTGAACGAAATTACGATGGTTGAAATAGTCAATGTCGAACGCGCCACCATCCCAGGTGGGCGAATGGCTTGTATAGACTTCGTTGAACTGCACGGTGCAATCATCGCAGTCCCAGGTCCAAAGGCCATTGGGCGTATGATTCTGCAACTCGGTCATCAAACCGGTGTTAGAAACCACGCTGTACTCGGTCAGTGCATTATTCGAACTGGCCATCAGGATGCCGTCGCTCTGCACATCATGGATGTTGGCGTTCCGGATGGTGATATTGGTCGAGCGCGAGGCCGGGATGTTGCAGCACTTGCCGCCAATTTCGATGCCACGCCAGCCGTTGCTGGCTTCCACATTATCGATCAACACATCGTGGACGCTATGACCCTGGTACAGTCCGACGAGGATCAGGTGCTGACCATTGTTCATGCCCCCGTGGTGCACATATAGGTTCGTCAAGGTGAAGCCGTACAGGTCCGCACCATTGCTGCCATCCACATACAGGCCCAGGCCAGTCGAGTTCTTGATCTCCAGGTTGTCGAACGTCCAATAGTTTTGATCCTTGATCGTCACCACTGGCGCGACTGCGTTATTGCCGTTGATAACGGGGCGCGCGCCGGTCCCGTAGGCACTGACGGTGATCGGGTTGCCGCTCAACCCGGATCCTTTTGGCCATAACTGACCCACGCACGTGGTGCCGCGCCTGAACAGGACCTGGTCGCCTGCTGCAAATGTGGTGCTGTTGACCGTGGCGAGGTTATTCCATGGACTGGCCTGCGTGCCGCTGCCATTGGTAGGCGCGGAGCAATCCACATAATAGGTGGTGCCGGCTGCCCTGACGAACGAGGTCGCCAATGCCGCCGCGCCCACTGCCAGGAGGATCAGGACCACAAGGGTCAAAACAACGTACTTCGGTTTAATTCCATAGCTGTTCATGGCTCTCCTTTCTCTATTAGAACTCTTGCAAGGTCTTAACCCCTCACCACGAAGACACTCACCTGCCCTGGTACCCCGCACTGTACTTCGTGCGGCGCACGGTGCCAGGGGAGTCACGGAGTTTTTATTTTTTTTCTCTTTGTGTCTTCGCGAAGCATACTCGAAGAGTGCCGTGACTCAGTGGTTCAAAATGGAATTAATCATCACTCTCGCTTACATCGTTCACTTCGCCAAGGAAAGGGTTCAGGGATGCTCGTGAGCGCCAATGTCGTACTCGCCCACCGGGATGGAATTTCCGAAGAAGTCACGCGTGCCAGGGGTGCATCCGGTAACGCCGGTGCATGGATCGATGCCGGCATTGATCGCCGGGGAGGCAGTTTGCAGTGTCCACTGTGTGGTCGGCTTGCCGATGCCATGGTATCCAAGGCTATCCACCAGCGGATTCTGGTTGTAAATGCCGTGTGGCTCTGGCGAAGGATCCGCCGCGAGACTACCCTGCGTGTAATACCAAAGGTTGTAATCACGCTGCCAGGGGAATAGTGAGAGCCCTGGCCCATACGGGTTCTGGACGGTCGAGACGATCAGGTTATTGCGGAAGGTCATTGGCTTCGTCCCGAACTTGGCCTTACCACCTGAGCACCAGTCCACCGCCACGGTCGCCGTCACATACAGCGTGTTATTGTAGATTTGAACTCCATCCAGGCTGCCTCGATTCCAGGTGCAGACATAGATTTCCCCACGTCCTTCTTTCGGACTGCCATCCACCAGTGTAGCCTGGGTGCCATTGCCGGCGCAAATGTTGTAGCGGAAGATCGAGTTGACCGTGGGTTTTCGCTCTGCTCCAAAGATGCCAACGCAGTAGGCCGAGTTATCATGGGCGTAGTTGTATTGGTAATTGCCATTGCTGCTGTAGTAATCCAGATCGAAGGCGCCGCCGTCCACCCCCGGGGAGTGGTTATCATAAGCCTCATTGAATTGAGCGGTGACACTGTCGGCCGCCCAATACCACAACGCGACCGGCGTGCCGATCGTCCCACCGGTCGGATTGGCCGGGTTCGGAGGCTCCATGCCCGAGCGATAGACGACGTTGTTCTCCATCAACACATTGTCGCTCAGGTAGACGGCGAAGCCATCGCCATAGGTGTCATGCACAGTGGAGTTGCGGATGATGAGATTCTGGCTGCGGCGGGTGCGGTCCTGCGCATGGTTCCTCCAATTGGTATCGCCTTCGAGTTGCATGCCCCAGACGAAGATCCCACCCCAGAGCGTGGTGTCGTAGGCGTTGACGTTATCGATCAGGACGGTATCGAAATGGCTGAGCCGTACCCAGTCCCATTGCAAACCGCCATCGGTATCGTTCTGAGGCAGGTTCACCACACCCGGGGCAATGACCACCAGGCCCGTCCATTTTCTTGACCGAGGCTGGTATGAACCGCCAGTTACGTGATGCACAACCAGGTTCTGAAGGGTCAGACCGGTGGAGACACCTTCCACATTCGTTGTGGCGAGAATCCCCCAGGTGCGGCCGTTGATGACCTCAAGGTCCTGCATGGTGACATAGGAGGGATTCATGAGTTCGACCGCGGCCTGTGAGAAGTTTCCATCGATGATCGGCAACGCGCCGGTCCCATAGGCGCCGATCGTGATGCGGCTGGTGCTTGTACCGGACGATGAGAAGTAGAAGAAGCCGGTGCAGGTGGTGCCGCGTTTGAAGAGCAGACTAGCACCGGGCGCAAAGGTGCGTCCATTGACGGTCGTCAGGTTATTCCAGGGGCTAGCCTGCGTCCCATTGCCGTTTGTGGCCGCCAAACAGTCAACATAATAGGTGTCAGCAGGGACCGGGGTGGGTGTGGGTGTCTGGGTAGTCGGTGGGGCCGCACTAGCCGGGGCAGCGCCAAGGCTTGCCATCAGCACCGCGGCTAAAAGTACAACCGTGATGACGATCGAAACCAGGCTTGCACGATTCAGGTTGTTTTTCATGATGCTATGCCTTTCTTTTACATGTCATTCTGAGGAGCCGCTTCAGCGGCGACGAAGAATCTCGGATTTTGCCTTTCAGCAACTAAAGTTCGAGACTCTTCGCTCCGCTCAGAGTGACAGAAACCTAGTATCTTATGACGATGGCGCTGGTGCCGGGAATGGTGAACGTGACATGGCCGTTATTGAGCACCGGGTTGCCAACGATCACATCCAGATGCGTGGCGTCGTACTGCCACATCGCGCCAGTGCCGCTGGTGATCAAAGCCGAGAGGTTGGCATCGACGGTATACGAGGTATTCGCGGCGCTGTTGGTGACCAGTAGATAGGTATTGCCGGTGGCATCCCTGGTGGTGATCGCCAGTAAATTGCCGTTGCTGGTTGTGCTTTGATAGGTCGTCTTGCAGGCTTGCAGGGCGCGCGTGCCAAGGCGCGTGGCGTAAAAACTTGAGCGCTTGAGGCCGTTCTTGTCTACCAGTCCCTGGAAATTTTGGAATCCGCCATGGAAGCCGTCCCAGTCATAGAAGGTGAACAAGTGGCTTCCATCGATATGGTCATTAGCCGGCTGGGACCCGCGGATCAGGTTGTTGATGATTGTTTTGACCCCGGTCGAGGCGTTGGTGTATCCACCCCGGTAGGTTGCCCATTCACTTAACCACAGTTCGGCATTGGCAAAGCCATTCGCGTTCATATGACCATGCATGGTCTGGTTGCCGCTGAGAATGTTGCCGCCGTAATTGTGGTAGTCCACAACCGTGAAGTGGTCCCCAACATTGATCATCACATCGCGGGGCCAGCTGGTGCTATTGGACACCGGGGCGTATACGCGCGGCGTGCGGCCGGGAAGATACGTGGAATAGACGTGCTGGATGGCATCATTGGTGTAGATCACAAACTGGTAATAATCCTCAATCGTGCCATTAAATCCCTGACCCGCGTTATTCGGCTCGTTGTGGATCTCGTAATCATCCACGCGATAGTCGTTGCGCACATTGAGCCAGTAAGCGGTGGCGAACACATGCTCCCACCACTCGTTCCAATCCTCTGGCGTGTTCGGCGGGTTCAAGTTTGTTTCCGCCCAGGCCGGTTCAATATTGTTATCCACGTTGCGCACAGTCAGTACCGGGCGGATGCCGGCATCTTTGAGGGCCTGGAAGATCGTACGCGCGTTGCCTTGCCAGGTCGTTCCCGGTTCGCCTGACCAGTGATAGTCACTGCCGTTGGGCGGGGTCGTCATGATGTTATCCCACCAGGCCCAGTTGACCAGGTTCGGGTTAGCCTTGATTGCGTCGATCGACGGTGATCCGTATACGCCATCATCATCCTGACGTTCCCAGCGTGACATTCCGCCATAGATGCGATAGGTGTTCAACCCCGCGTCCTGCAGATCGGCAACATTGAAACGGACGTTGCCTTCCGTGGCCCCAATGTAACAGGTGCTGATCCCCCACGGACTTCCAGCGACAGTAATGGTGGCGGAGGCCGCTTGTACCGGTGTCGTGGTAATCAAGAGCACGATAACGAGAAATATCGTCTGTGCCACAGAGAAGATACGCTTCGTCTTGGACATGTGAACTGCTCTCCTTTTCAGTATATGTCAACATTTTGTTGAAAGCCAGGTTGAGGGAGTTGGTCGCGGTATATTTTTTGCAGGCTGCCTCCTTGCCGATCTTGATAACTCGGTATCTGTAGCTGGTCTTTGGAATCAAGAAACGGAAGAACTGAAAAGCGATCTCCTGATAACAGAGTACTCCTGATTACAGGAGAAATCATGCCCTAAAGGATTCAATTCGTTCTCTTCTGGATACAAAAATCTCCCACAGAAAGGATTTTCTGCGGGAGAGAAGGGTGCGTAAGAAGAAGTTTTGAACGATGATTATTTTCTCTTTCCGACCTGCACGGAGATGTCATCGAACAATGCGACCGAATCGGCGTGGGTGATGACTCCGAGCTTTCCGGAGCGCATAAATGTGCTATCTGTCGCCTCGAGCTTTTTTTCGCCGTCGAACCAGGCCGTGATGCGGCTGCCTTCGGTTTCGACCTTCAACGTATACCAGCCCCAGGTGGGAGTCGGCGCGTCCTGCTCGAACTGGACCGCGATCTGGATTGGGGTAGAGGCGATTTCCTGTGGTTCGCCATCCACCATTTTGATCAGTTGCAATTGGCTGTCTCGCGCGTTGGCGAGCACCGCATAATAATTATCTTTGTTGCGGACGCGCCAGAGCAGTCCCTGACTCTGGTCCATTGTCCCGCCCATGGGTTTCAGATAAGCCGAGAGTGTCACGTCTTTTGCCTGCATATCCCGCAACAGGGCAATGGGATAATGATCCGGCTCGGCCAGGGTGGCAGCCTGGATGAGGACCAGTTCAGGTGAGGGAGCGTTACGGTCCAGGTAGACGCGCCAGAAGGGTCGTCCAGCACTCAAGACGGGACCGTTGGAGCCCGTCGCGTCGTAGTCAAACTCTTCGGGCGCGGCACCATAGTGATACTGGTGGAAGTCGATCAGGAGGTCAATGGGCTTTTCGTTTCCACCAAAATCAAGAGATAAGGCCAAAACCAGGATCAAAACCGCTACCGCACTTCCCAGCTTCCAGACAGAGCGGCGCGGCGCGGTGCGTTTTCTGTGTGAAGTCATATTGTTTCGCGAATACAAAGTCATACCATCGGCTCAGCCGCTTGTCAAACAAAACTCCTGGAGTCAGTGACCCGACTCCAGGAGCAGAGGGATGCATTCGGATGTTCGTCCATCGCTGTGCAGATCAATGGTCCTACTGCAAAACGAATGTCGTGGAGCTCTTGAGATTGGCGCCGGGATTGTACGTGGCACCAGTCTTGGTTACGTTGGTGATATTGATTGTGTACGTGCCCAATGGACTGTTGTTCACCGTTCCAATCTCCGACAGTGCCCAACCATCCGCGCCGGTTGTCGCTGTTTTGGTGGTCCACTGGTTTCCATTTGGCCGGTACAGGACGAATGTCACGGTAGCGCCGCTGACAGGATTCCCGGATTGATCGACGATCCTGGCACGCCAGTAAACCGTATCTCTTCGGATAAAGGTGCTCTGCGGATTGCCGTTAACATCCGTCGTATAGATGTCGAACACATGCATCACGACAGAGCCGCTGGGAGTGGGTGTGAATGTAGCAGTCGGCGTCGGCGTGTTGGTGGGACCGGTGGGCGTGTTGGTCGGCGGCGCGGGAGTATTGGTCGGGCCTCCGCCACCCGTCGATTCTGCCGCGCCGATATCATAGGCACCGGCTTGCGGGATAGAAACACCAAAGTAGTCGCGCAGGCCCATGCCCCGCAATGCCTGGGTAACAATCTGGGCCTGGTTAATCGCGGGGGAAGAGGCTTGCAATCTATAGGCATTGGGACCACTGCCTAGCGGGCCTGTGACCAGCGGATTGGTATTGAAACCCTGAGCATCGTAGCCCTGAGCTTGCCAGCCAGCCCAGGTGTTGATCACGCTTCCCCAATCGAATCGTACGCCGCCTTCCACGCGATACCAAATGTTGCGGTTGAAGGTAAAGGTGCCCCTGTCATCTGCCCAGGCATTATTGCTAACAGCACTGGGATTCACCGTACCATTGTTGATGAAGATGTTATTGTAGATATACGCGTTCGGAGTACCTGATTTACCCCAGACGCTGGAACAGATCGCGCCGCCTTCGGCCTGGAACATCGGTGAGCCTGCCGGGCGATCCGGCTCATAGTAGATCGTATTATTGTAGATCACCGCAGGCTGAACACCACCGAAGATCGTGATGGGACACGCCAGGACCTTGGCATCCCGCTCGCTGATGTTGTAGCGCATCTGGATGTTGTGACTCACGCCGCGCGCGTAGCCGTAACCAATTGGCCAGGTCAGGATCAGAAAGCCTTCGCCCTCGTTATCATGCGACCAGTTGTACTGCATCATGCAATCCTCAGAACCTAGGTCACAGTCAAAGCCACCGCCATCGCGGGCATGGCTCGTGTTATCCGGAGTCATGTTGTGGTGCGAATTGTTGAATTGGATGGTCGTATCATGCGAGTCCCAGGTCCACAGGCCCAGGCGGGCATTGCGTGTCTGGCCATTGTAGGAAGCCTCGTTACCGTCCATCAGAACGTGGTCTGCCGGACCAACCACGGCTCCATCGGCGCCATTATGATGCAAATAAGAGTTGAGCACCTGGATATTGGTGGAACCATAAATAATGGTTTTGGTGTAGGTGCTGGTGACATCCACGCCAGATTTCTGGTTGTTCCAGGCTTCAACGCCTGTAACCACCAGATTATCGATATAGCCAAACGTGTTTGTATCGAGCTGGTAATAACCAGCACCGCCGTAGATGCCATTCCACGAACCATCGTGCACCTTGAGGTTCTCGAGGCGGATGTTGCGGACGGTGCAGGCCTCACCGCAGGCCTGGACGCCCAATGGACCCAGGCCGAGAATATGCACGATGGCCCTCATATACTCATCCGAGTTCTGATCTTGATCCTTGCCATGCTCACTCTCAATCAGCTGTGGCGCCTGGCCATGCTGGGTCAGATCCAGGTTGCGGACCGTATAGTTTTGCACGTTGAGCAGAAAGATCGCCGGCTCATGAGCGCCCACGCCGTCAATCACGGGCAGATTGCCGGTGCCATAATCGGCGACAATGACCGGGTTACCGACCGCGCCGTTGCCTACCGGCTTGAAGGCCGCGCCCGAGCAGACCGTGCCACGCGCGAACAAGATCTGGTCACCCGCAGAATAGGTCTGCTGATTGGCGCGTGTGGTTGTGCGCCAGGCTGTGGACGGGCTGAGACCGTTGTTCGAGTCGCTGCCAGTGGCACAGTTAACATAATAAATAGTGTTGACAGCCCGGGCATTTGATGGTGCCGCAAATACGCTCATCGACACGACGAGCAGAGCGGTGATGATCATCACGCTGAGTCTGAGATTGTCTTTCATGGTGAAACTCCTTTCTGGAAAATGCTTTACTGGACTATGACCACGTTCGCCGTGGTACTACTCTTGCCGGTGCTGTCCGTGACTCTCACCTGGATCGAGTGCGTGCCAGGAGTCAAGTTGGCAGTGGCAGTGTACAGACTGCCCGAGACCAGGGTCATGTTCGTAAAGGC
>DASTOH010000034.1:0-23130 GCA_035720235.1 Anaerolineales bacterium
CGCAGTTCTACATCCGGACCATGGATGTGACGGGCAACATCACCCTGCCGGAAGGTGTGGAGATGGTGATGCCGGGTGACAACGTGAACCTGACGGTGGAACTGATCGTGCCGGTGGCGTTGGAGCAGGGCTCCAAGTTCGCCATCCGGGAAGGTGGTCTCACCGTCGGTGCCGGTGTCGTCACCAAGATTGTCGCATAAGGTGCAGGCATGACGAAGCAAAAGATCCGTATCCGCCTAAAGGCTTATGATCATCGTGTACTTGATCAATCTGCCAAGCGCATTGTTGAAACTGCCGAACGAAGTGGCGCTCATGTTGTTGGTCCTGTACCCTTGCCAACCAGAACCGAACGGTTTACAATACGTCGCTCGACGTTCATAGATAAAGATTCGCACGAGCATTACGAGATCCGCACGCACAACCGTTTGATTGATGTCCTTGACCCGGACTCAAAAACAATTGACATGTTGATGCGACTCAACCTGCCTGCAGGTGTGGATATCGAAATCAAGATATAGTTTGGTCGTCTATCGAGAGTAGGGACCGCAAGTCCAATCCCTGCTCTCGAATTTCGACAGCGCAAGAACAATCCTTTGACGGGATCAACAAATCCGAGCGTCCCGTGAGGTTGTTTGACTGCGTTGCCTGGAGATGATGCAACCGAAGCCCCGGTTGACAGTCTCACAAAATATTTTGAAGGAGAAAACCGAGTATGTTGAAAGGGCTTATTGGAAAGAAGATCGGCATGACCCAGATCTTCGATGAGCAAGGCGTCGCGCGTCCCGTGACGATCATCGAAGCTGGGCCATGTTACGTTACCCAGGTCCGCACTCTCGAAAGAGAGGGCTACGCCGCGATCCAATTGGGCTTCAATGAAATTCATCCGAAGAAGCTGACATCGGGCGCATTAGGACACCTCAACTCAAACAACCTTCCGCCGCTGAAATTCCTGCGCGAATTTCGCTCCAAGGAATCTGCCAATATCGGCGATAAGCTGACCGTCGAGGTTTTCTCGGTCGGGGAACGGGTGGATGTGATCGGAACCAGCAAAGGCAAAGGGTTTGCGGGCAGCGTGAAACGCCATCACTTTGCCGGTGGAAAGAAGACCCACGGCCAGTCCGATCGCCTTCGCGCGCCAGGTTCCCGTTCATCTGGTACCACCCCCGGTCGTGTGTATAAAGGTTCGCGCGGCGCCGGTCATATGGGCAGCGACAGGGTAACCACCCAGGCTTTAAGGGTTGTCATGGTGGATGCTGAGCGCAATCTACTTGGCGTGCATGGTGCTGTACCTGGCGGCAAAGGCGGCCTGGTCCTGATTCAGGAAGCCCGTAAGCAGTAAAGGCCCAGGAAACGGAGCAATGGAATCATGAAAGTAGATGTAGTAGACATGGAAGGCAAGAAACTTCGCGAAGTGGAACTTCCGGCCGCGATCTTCGATGCCCCAATTAATGTGGATTTGATGCACCAGGCTTATGTCCGCCAGATGGCGAATGCACGCCTTGGTACGCATGAGACCAAGGTGCGTGCGGAAGTTGCAGGTGGAGGCGCCAAGCCGTGGAAGCAAAAAGGAACCGGTCGCGCCCGCCAGGGTTCTCGCCGCGCCGCTCAATGGGTGGGGGGCGGGCGTATTCATACGCCGCATCCGCGCAGTTATGAAATGCGTATGCCGAAGAAAATGCGCCAGGCAGCTTTGCGTTCCGCCCTTTCTGCCAAAGCGGCTGAAGCTGGATTGGTAGTGGTAGATGATCTGGTGCTGGATGAGCCCAAGACCCGTCTGATGGAGAAGGCCTTGAGCAATCTGGTGGGGGACGCCACCGTGTTGGTTGTCCTGCCAGAAAAAGATCAGGCGCATGAATTGATTGTACGTGCTCTGGACAATCTCGAAGATGCCAAGGTCTTGCTGGTTGGTTACTTAAATATTCGTGACCTGTTCACCTATGACAAACTGGTGTTACCGGTCAAGTCTTTGGATGCCCTCGCGGCGAGTCTCGGATAGGATCAGAAGACATGAACACAGTATTTGAAATCCTTCGTCGTCCGCTGGTGACTGAAAAAACCAGTGCTCAGTCTGGCAAAGCGAATCAATATTCATTCGTGGTAGCTGACGAGGCCACCCGCACTCAGGTAAAGGATGCAATTGAAACCCTTTACGATGTAAAGGTGGTACGCGTAAACATTATCAATACTTCAGCCAAACGTGGTCGCAGACTTCGCAGTCGCCGCCTGCTTGTTCGCAAGGGTGCCTTCAAGAAGGCGATCGTCACGCTGGCTGAGGGACAAACCCTCCCGATCTTTGAAGGGGTGCAATAATGGCTGTCAAGAAATATAAACCCGTAACTCCCGGCACGCGCGGGATGACCGGTTACACTTTTGAGGAAGTCACAAAATCCACACCAGAGCGTTCATTGCTGGTTGCTCTGCGGAAGAGTGGTGGGCGTAATGTTCATGGGCGTGTTACGGTTCGCCATCGCGGCGGGGGACATCGTCGCTTCATTCGTATTGTGGATTTCAAGCGCGATAAACCGGGCATCCCGGCCAAGGTGGCCGCCATCGAATATGACCCTAACCGCACAGCCCGTCTGGCGTTGCTTTTCTACGCGGATGGTGAGAAGCGTTACATCGTCGCACCGCTGGATCTCAAAGTAGGTGATACAGTCATGGCTGGCGCGGGAGCCGAAATCCGCTCCGGAAATTCGCTGCCCATCGCGAACATCCCCGTCGGTACCCTCATCCACAACATTGAGGTCAAAGAGGGGCGCGGTGGCCAGATGGTTCGTTCTGCCGGTGGAGCTGCCCAGCTGCTTGCCAAGGAAGGTGATTTTGCGCAGATCCGCCTGCCTTCTGGTGAAGTGCGGCTTGTGCGCCAGACCTGTTTTGCGACCATCGGTCAGATCGGCAATCTCGATCATGGAAATGTCAAGCTTGGCAAGGCGGGGCGCAAACGACATAAAGGTATCCGTCCGACCGTCCGCGGTTCTGCGATGACACCGCGTGACCATCCACATGGTGGTGGTGAGGGCCGTCAGCCGATCGGTTTGCCTGGCCCCAAGAGCCCGTGGGGTAAGCCCACGTTGGGCTATAAGACGCGGCGCAACAAGAAGACCGATCAATATATTGTTCGCCGCCGCAGCAAGAAGAGCCGCTAAAAGGTATAGAGGTACGCTATGTCACGATCACTGAAAAAGGGTCCTTTTGTAGAACCCAAGTTATTGAAAAGAGTTGAAGCCATGAACCAGAAAGGTGAGAAGAGGGTTTTGCGGACCTGGAGTCGCGCAAGCGTGATCTTCCCTCAAATGGTGGGACACACCATTGCGGTTCATGATGGACGCCGACACGTCCCGATCTATATTACCGAAAATATGGTCGGCCATCGATTGGGCGAATTCGCCCCGACGCGTACTTTCCGCGGGCATACCGCGGGAGAAAAAGCCGCGGCGTAAGGGAGAAGGAGCAAATAAGCCATGCAAGATATTCAAGCGCATTTGCGCTCGCTCTCGATGTCTGCCCAGAAAGTGCGCCTGGTGGTCGATCTCGTGCGGGGCAGGAATGCCAATGAAGCCTTGGAAATGCTCCGCTTCGTGAACAAGGCTGCAGCGCTGCCGGTTCGCAAATTGCTTGCTTCCGCAGTTGCGAATGCAGAGGAAAATTTCGGTGTGAGCCGCGATGATCTATATGTGGCCCAAATTTTTGCAAATGAGGCCACCACTCGCAAATGGCGTCGCTTTGGCGCACGCGGACGTTTCAAGCCGATTCTGCGTCGTAATTCACATGTCACTGTCGTCTTGCGCGAGCGCGGGGCGTAACCGGGAGAAGGAGAAATTATGGGCCGTAAAGTTCATCCAATTGGAATGCGACTAGGCATTAATCAGGGCTGGCAGGGACGCTGGTTTGCTGAAGGTTCACAATATCGTCAGCAATTGCATCAGGATTTCGCCATCCGCAGCCTGTTGATGGGACTTGAATCCAAAGGCGGCGCGGCCAAGAATGCGCCGGTGCGCAAGCTTCGCAGAGGGCTGCCCGATACAATCAAGAATAAAAAAGCTGGAATTTCGCGCGTCGAAGTCGAACGCTATCCGGGGAAGATTCGTGTTGCCATTTTTACAGCCAAGCCTGGCATTCTGATCGGGCGCAAGGGCGAAGGTGTCAAAAAGATTCGCCAGAGCCTGGAAACCCTGGTAGGAAAGAAGGTGGATCTCGATATCAAGGAGATCACCTCTCCCGACACCGATGCAATGCTCGTCGCCTTTAATGTCGCCGACCAACTGGAACGTCGCATTGCATATCGTCGTGCAATGAAACGTGCCATCCAACAAGCCATGAAGCAGGGTGCGGAAGGGATCAAGATCATGGTGGGCGGACGCCTGGGCGGCGCAGAAATGTCACGTGATGTCTGGCTGCGTGAAGGCCGCGTGCCTCTGCAGACTCTGCGTGCCAACGTGGATTTCGCCAAGGCGGAGGCACTTACCACGTATGGTCAGCTGGGTGTAAAGGTCTGGATTTACAAGGGCGAAGCCGCGCCTGAAGTGGAAGAAAAAGTGGAGGCGACCGAAGGCGTCTACGTGAGCGAATGATCATCGTAGATGCTGGTTGTCTTTTGAGAGGTATGAATTATGTTGATGCCTAAACGTGTAAAGTGGCGCAAGCAAATGCGCGGTCGTATGAAAGGGAAGGCCCTGCGCGGCGCGGAAATTAGTTTTGGTGAATTTGGTCTGCAGGCCCTGGAACCCGGCTGGGTGACGGCGCGGCAGATCGAAGCTGCGCGCAGGACCATCGTCCGCGAGATGAAGAGACGCGGCAAGGTTTGGATCCGGATTTTCCCGGCCAAGCCATACACTCACAAGCCACCCGAAACCCGCATGGGCTCCGGCAAAGGGAATGTGGAGTACTACGTTGCAGTTGTCAAGCCGGGCCGTATCATGTTCGAAGTGGGCGGCCTGGATGAGGCGACCGCGGTGCAGGCCCTGAAGAATGCCCAGTATAAGTTCTCGATCAAGACCAAGGTTGTGGCGCGGCACGAAGCAGGAGAGCAGGCATGAAGTCGCCGAAACCCAGTGAATTAAGGAATTTGAAGTCGGGCGAAATCGAGACCAAGCTTTCCGATGCCCGTGAAGAATTAATGAAGCTGCGCTTTCAGCAAGTAACAGGCCAGTTAAGTGATAGCAGCCGTCTGCGAATTTTGAGTCGAGAGATCGCTCGCATGCAGACCATCCTGCGTGAGCAGAAAGCCGCTGAAGCTGTAAAAGGTGAAGCATGAACAATCGTCGTCGAATCATTGGTGTGGTCACCAGCAATAAAATGACCAAGACGGTCGTGGTGGAAATCACGCGTGTCTTTCGTCATCCCCTTTATCGCAAAGTGGTTCACGCCAGCAAGCGCGTGAAAGCTCACGATGAGATCGGCTGCCAGGTTGGGGATGAAGTGCAGATTGTTGAATCGCGTCCACTCTCGCGTGATAAGCGCTGGGTAGTCGAAAGTGTGGTGAAACGTGAAATCCGCACGGCAGATACCGGCGTTGCCGATCTGAAGGTCGAGGAACAGCCATGATTCAGCATGAGTCCCGACTGAAGGTTGCCGATAATTCCGGTGCACGCGAGTTGTTGGTAATCCACGTGCTGGGTGGGTCTACTCGCAGGTATGGCAGCATCGGCGATGTTGTGGTGGCTTCTGTCAAATCTGCCACGCCTCAGGGCGCTGTGAAAAAGAGCGAGAAGGTGCGGGCCGTCATTGTGCGGTGTGCCAAGGAATGGCGCCGGGAGGATGGCTCCTACATTCGTTTTGATGATAATGCCGCGGTGATCCTGGATGCAGATGGCGTAAATCCCAGGGGCACCCGTATTTTTGGCCCTGTTGCCAGGGAACTTCGTGAAAAAGGCTTCATGAAGATTGTTTCACTGGCGCCGGAAGTGCTTTAGGAGTTAGGCATGAAAGTGAAGATTCGCAAAGGCGATCTGGTGGAAGTAATCAGCGGCCGGGAGGAAGATAAAGGCAAGCGTGGTGAGGTGATCAATGTCGTTCTGGATGATCGCCGCGTGGTGGTGCAAGGTGTGAACATTCGTACCAAACACCAGAAACAGATCCAGACCCAGGCCGGCCGAAACATGAATCCGGGGCGGATTCAATTCGAAAGCTCTGTCGACATTTCTAACGTAATGTTGGTATGTCCCAGTTGCAAGGAAACCACGCGCGTGGCCGTGCAAAGAGATGAAGATGGCGTTCATCGGGTCTGCAAGAACTGCAAAGCGCTGATCGATTAGCCTTGGAGTGATGAAGCATGAATAGAATGCAGGATTTATATAACAAAGAAGTTGTTCCAGCTTTGCGCAAGGCGTTCGATTTCAAGAATGTCATGCAGGTGCCACGCGTCGAGAAGGTGGTGGTCAACATTGGCGTGGGTGAGGCGCTGGATAACCCGAAAGCGCTGGAGGCGGCGGTTTCTGATCTGACCATCGTTACCGGACAAAAGCCAGTCATGAGCAAGGCCCGCAAGAGCATCGCCAATTTCAAGCTGCGCGAAGGCCGCTTGATCGGAACCAAGGTGACCTTGCGTGGTGAGCGCATGTGGGCTTTCCTGGACCGTTTGATGAATACCGCGCTTCCACGCGTGCGTGATTTCCGCGGCGTCTCTGCCAACGCTTTTGATGGACGCGGCAATTACACGCTGGGTCTTCACGATCAACTGATTTTTCCGGAGATCGAGTACGACAAAATCGATAAGTTGCGCGGCATGGAAGTTACCATCGTAACGACTGCCAGGAATGACGATCAAGCCCGAATGTTGTTGAGATTGCTGGGTATGCCGTTCAATAAGAAGGAAGCTTAGACTATGGCGAAGAAAAACATGCAGTATCGTGAATTACGCCGTCAATATGTGAACCAGGTTCGAAATCGCTGTGTCCGTTGCGGACGCCCGCGTGGATATATCCGCCGATTTGGTTTGTGCCGGATCTGCTTCCGCGAGCTGGCCTTACAGGGCAAAATCCCCGGCGTTGTTAAGTCTTCATGGTAAACGGATAGAGGTAATCGCATGGCTATAAATGATCCAATCTCGGATATGCTGACTCGCATCCGCAATGGCGTGATGGCTGGTCATGCACTGGTTGCAGTGCCCAGTTCCAAATTGAAGGTTGAAATCGCCAAGATCATGAAGGACGAGGGCTATCTGGAAGGTTTTGAAATTGTTGAAGGCGAGCAGTCCATTGAGAAAACACTGCGCCTCAAGATTAAATATGTAGGTGAGCGCCGCGCCCGCCGACCTGTCATCTCAGGTGTGGAGCGCGTGAGCAAACCGGGCCGCCGTGTCTATACAAAGAAGCAGGAGATTCCCTGGGTTCTTTCTGGCATTGGCGTTGCCATCCTCTCCACTCCCAAGGGAGTCATGACCGGCACCCGCGCCCGGCAGTTAGGCGTGGGCGGCGAGATCCTGTGCAAGGTCTGGTAGAGTAGAAAGGCAGGAGGTAAAAGTGTCTCGTATTGGACGATTACCGGTGGCCATCCCGAGCGGTGTGCAGATCAATGTACAAGGCTCGAATGTCCACGTGAAAGGTCCGAAAGGTGAGCTGAAGCGGACTTTCTCGCCGCTGATTGCGATCTCTTTAGAGGACGGGCAGGTGCTCGTGACGCGCAAGTCAGACAACGCTGAAGAGCGCGCATTGCACGGTACAACCCGTGCGGTGATTGCAAATATGATCCATGGCGTTAGCTCGGGATTTACAGTGGTGCTGGAAGTGGAGGGCGTGGGTTACCGTGCCGAAATGAACGGGAATACCCTTGCATTGCACGTTGGATACTCACATCCGGTGAGGGTTGAGCCTCCGGCTGGCATCACATTTGAAACGGATCCAAAGACGCGTCAGATCAAAGTCAGCGGTTTTGATCGTGAGGCCGTGGGGCAGGTGGCGGCTGAAGTCCGAGCCGTCCGCCCGCCGGAACCGTATCATGGCAAGGGCATTCGTTATGCTGGCGAAAAGGTTCGCCGCAAAGCTGGTAAGGCTGGAAAGGGAGCCAAGTAAATTATGGCTAATCAATCTCGTTCCGTGGCGCGGGCACGTCGTCACATGCGCGTGCGAAAAGATTTGACAGGATCGGCCCAACGTCCACGTTTGAACGTTTTTCGTAGTCTGTCTGGAATTTATGCCCAAGTGATCGATGATCAGGCGGGTCATACGCTTGCGTCGGCATCCACCGTAGATCGGGATTTGCGAGAAAAGGTCAAAGGCCTGAAGAAGTCGGAACAAGCCAAATTGATCGGAAAGACCGTGGCCGAGCGCGCCAAGAGCAAGGGCGTCGAATCGGTGGTGTTTGATCGTGGCGGTTATCGCTATAGTGGTCGCATCAAGGCCCTGGCGGATGGCGCACGTGAAGGCGGCTTGCAATTCTAGGTTTTAGCGGAGAAGGAAATGGCTGAATATCAAAAAACCGAACAGAAAAATTTTGAGTCGCAAGACCAGTTTGAAGAGCGCGTCATCGAGATTGCCCGCGTGGCCAAAGTGGTAAAAGGTGGTCGCCGCTTTCAATTTCGTGTGACCGTGGTAGTGGGCGATAAGAAAGGCAGCATCTCCATGGGAGTGGGCAAGGCCAATGCTGTGCCAGATGCCATGCGGAAGGCCTCAGAACGCGCCCGCAAGAAGATGAGGGTCGTGAACCTGGCCGGCACCACCATCCCGCATGCAGTGCTTGGTAAAGTGGCCGGTGCACGCATCATGCTCAAACCGGCCTCGCCCGGGACAGGCGTGATTGCGGGTGGTGGTGTGCGTGCAGTCCTGGAAGTTGCCGGTGTGCGCGACATCCTGACGAAATCACAGGGAAGTGCCAATGTCCTGAATATTGTGCAGGCTACCTTCGATGCGCTTGAGCAGTTGAAATCACCACAGGAAGAGGCGGCCCGCCGTGGAAAAAATGTCAACGACCTTCTACCCTTCTGGGAACGGAGGAAGAAAAATGGCTAAAGGACAGACCAACAACAAAGTCATTCGTGTGACGTTGGTGCGCAGTCCGATTGGTTATACAAAGGATCAGCGGGCGACGGCGCGGGCGCTTGGCCTGCGTCGGATGCACCAGACGGTGGAACATAAGGATACCCCAACCTTGCGTGGCATGATCCAAAAGATCGTCCATCTGGTTCAGGTCGAAGAGTAGGAAAAAGAGATGAAATTACATGATCTCGTGCCCAATTCGGGCAGCAAGAAGAATCGAAAACGCGTCGGGCGTGGTATTTCTGCTGGTCAGGGTAAGACTGCCGGCCGCGGTACCAAGGGACAGGGCGCCCGTTCTGGTGAAGGTGGCAAGGTGTATCGCCAGGGCGGCAACCTGCCCTTTTACCGACGCCTGCCCTTCATGCGTGGCCAGGGATTTACGCCATTGAACAGCGTTGACTACAATGAAGTCAACCTGGATCAATTGGCTGAGTCTTTCAAGGCCGATGCGGAAGTGACGCCCGAGAGTCTGGCGGGCGCTCATTTGCTGCGTGATTCTCGAAATCCGGTGGTTGTTCTTGGCCGTGGTGAATTGACTGTCCCCCTCAAGATTCGCGTCCATCGTGTCAGTGCCGGGGCTAAAGCCAAGATCGAAAAGGCTGGCGGCAGCGTGGAATTGATTGCCTAATTAAAGGAACCTAATCATGCCTGAAAAGAAACAATCTGCCTGGCGATTCCTATGGCGCTCGCAGGACATTCGGAAGAAGCTGCTCTTTTCACTGGGGATACTGATCCTTTTCCGTCTGGCTGCGAATGTGCCCGCGCCCGGCGTAAACCGCGCGGCTCTGGAATCTTTTTTTCAGGGTGGCAGCGGGGGTGGTTTTCTGGATTTCCTGAATTTGTTGTCGGGTGGCACGATTTCCAATTTCTCGGTCCTCTCTATGGGTGTTTATCCTTACATTACTGCTCAGATCATCTTGCAGCTCTTGATTCCGATTATCCCAGCTCTCCAAAAACGGATGCAGGACGACCAGCGCGAGGGCCGGCGTTGGATGGAAAAATGGACGTATTATCTGGCCGTGCCCATGGCAGCGCTTTCAGCCATTGGTCAGATCAATACGTTTAATGCCCTAGTTCAACAGCAAACCGGACAGCTGGTGATCCCGTTTGGGTTTACTCCTGAACTCTGGTTAAGCTCTGTAACTACCTTGCTCGTTATGACCGCCGGGACGATGTTTGCCATCTGGCTTGGCGAATTGATTTCCGAGTATGGCATCCGTGGTCAAGGATTATCCCTGGTCATTTTCGCTGGGATCGTCTCACAAATACCGGCAAACTTTGTATCCTTGTGGAACGATGAGCTAAATCGTTGGACGCTGATCTCTGCAATGGTGTTCATTATCTTTATTACCATTCTCGCCGTCGTATATGTTCAGCAGGGCCGCAGAAATGTTCCGATTATGTACCCTCACAAAAGCCAGGTGTTTTATGCGATTCAGCGCGGTAAATCGGTCAAGATGCCACAGCCCATTTTGCCACTGATGGTTAACCTGTCTGGCATGATTCCCTTGATCTTTGCCAGCGCACTACTGCAATTTCCCGCGATCGTTGCAGGATTCTTTGTGAATTCTGATACTGAATGGGTAAAAACCGTTTCTGCTGGCATTCAGAATTTCTTCAATCCGACAGGCGCGAATTCGTGGAGTTATTGGTTGATGTATTTTTTCATGGTTGTCGCTTTTACCTATTTCTACACGACAGTTCTTTTTGAGCAGCAAAATTATGGCGACAACCTGAAGCGTTCGGGAGCCCAAATTCCTGGTGTACATAGCGGCGCTGCCACCCAGAAGTACCTGAGTCGCATCCAGAGCCGCATTACATTACCAGGCGCATTGCTGTTGGGATTTGTAGCCATCATGCCGTTTCTCCTGCAACTGGTCCTGCCCAGTGCAAGCAATAATATAGGTATATTCCTGGTGTCTTCTTCGGGATTGTTAATCGTTGTCGGTGTGGTTCGCGATACTTTTATGAATATCGAGGCTGAACTTAAATTGCACGGTTATCAGGAAAAGCTTCTCATCAGCTAGTACTGCGGAGCAAACATGGCAACTTACATCGTTTTGCTGGGTCCCCCCGGCGTAGGCAAAGGAACGCAGGCAAAAATCTTGGCTGAAAGAACGGGACTGGTGCATATTTCTTCGGGTGATCTGTTTCGAGAAAACCTGAAGAATCAAACCGAGCTCGGAAAACTTGCGCAGACCTACATGAACAAGGGAGAACTGGTCCCTGACGATGTAACGATCGCCATGATCCGGGAACGCCTCAGTCGACCCGACTGCAAGTCGGGCGCCATCCTGGATGGCTTTCCGCGTACCCCCGCGCAAGCCGAGGCCCTGGATGCGATGCTGGAAGAGTTCAATGGCCATGTCGATGCAGTGCCATTTATCACTGCCCCTGAGGATGTGCTGGTGGAACGTTTGGGCGGACGCTGGACGTGCCGGGCAAATGGACACGTCTTCAACGAGAAGTCTAATCCGCCAAAAGAACCTGGAAAGTGTGACATCGATGGATCAGAGCTTTATCAGCGAGACGATGACAAGGCCGAAACGGTAAAACGGCGAATTCAAGTGTATATGGATCAGACCTCCCCATTGATATCCTATTATCGGGAGCATGGCAAACTGATTGAAATTGATGGCATACAACCCATAGAGAATGTAACCCAATCTATGATGGAAGCATTGAAGAAGTAACGAGTATGAGTTGGGCACGCCAGATCCATCTTAAGAGCCCGGCTGAACTGACAGCGATGCGCGAAGCGGGCCGAATCAATGCAAAAGTACTGGCAACAGTCAAAGAACTTTTAAAACCAGGTGTTTCGACAGCCGACCTCAACGCGGCTGCTGAGGAAGTGCTGAAGAAACACGGATGTGTATCGCCGTTCAAAGGATATGGTCATCCGCCATTTCCGGGTTCCATCACTGTGAGCCTTAATCAGGAACTGGTTCACGGTATTCCGAGCAAAAACCGGAAACTGAAGGCTGGTGACATCGTATCCATTGATTGCGGGACCATACTCGATGGATGGGTGGCCGACTCGGCCTTTACGGCTGGAGCAGGCGAGATCTCCCCCGAGGCACAGAAGCTGCTTACCGTTACGCAAGAGGCGCTTTATGCCGGTATCGACAAGATGCGGATCGGCAACCGGACGGGTGACGTCTCTGCGGCGATACAAACTTGTGTTGAAAGCCAAGGCTTTCATCTCACCCGCGAGTACACCGGCCACGGTGTAGGGCGGCAGATGCATGAAGGTCCACAAGTGCCAAACTACGGCAAGGCTGGCACCGGCATTTTGCTGAAGAAAGGTATGACGGTTGCCATCGAACCGATGGTGCTGGTTGGCACGGCTGCGACACGCGTACTATCGGATCAATGGACCGTAGTATCTGCAGATGGGTCACTGACGGCACATTTTGAGCATTCTGTGGCCGTCACCGAAGGAGAACCTCTAATCCTGACTGTCCTGTGACGTGCAGAGATTGCGTGTAATCTAGACGAAAGAAAGATGAACGTATATAATTGTACTCTTGGCTATTTGTAGAACGCCAGCAGTCAGCAAGGAGATTTGAACTCATGAAAGTTTCACCGTCGATACGGAAACGCTGCGCCAAGTGCAGAATTGTACGGCGCAAAGGCAGAGTATTTATCATCTGCGAAAATCCAAAGCATAAACAGCGACAGGGATGATGTGAACTATGGCAAGAATTGAAGGTGTCGATCTGCCCCGCAATAAGCGGGTGGAAGTTGGTTTGACCTATCTCTATGGGATCGGTCCAACACGCGCGCACGAAATTTTGGACCACACGAAGGTGAATCCTGATACACGTATCAAGGATCTTTCAGAGGCTGAAGTTTCGGCCATTCGTGAATATGTTTCCAAACATTTTACGGTGGAAGGCGATCTCCGCCGTGAAGTTCAATTAAGCATCAAGCGATTGATCGAGATTGGCTCCTATCGCGGCATGCGTCATCGTCGTAATCTACCCGTACGCGGCCAGCGGACCCGGACGAATTCGCGCACCCGAAAAGGTGCCAAGAAGACAGTGGCCGGTCGTGGTCGACGTCGCGGCGCAAAGAAATAACAGGCAGGAGAGAACATGGCTCAAAGTGTACGCTCAGCGCGCCGTCCGAGCGGCGCCAAAAAAGGAAAACGCTCCTTATCGGCAGGCCAGGTGCATATTTTTGCATCCTTTAATAATACGATCGTTACTGTTACCGATACAGAAGGCAACACCGTGGCTTGGGGCAGCGCAGGGTCGGCTGGTTTCAAAGGCTCTCGCAAGAGCACACCTTTTGCTGCCCGTCTGGCTGCCGAACAGGCAATTAAGGCTGCCCAGCAGCTTGGTATCCAGGAAGTGGATTTGTTCGTCAAAGGACCCGGCCCCGGTCGTGAAAATGCCATTCGGGCAGTTCAGTCGATGGGACTCAGAGTCCGCTCCATCTCGGATATTACACCTGTTCCGCATAATGGATGTCGTCCGCCGAAGAGGCGCAGAGTTTAGTCGAGTCTAGAGGAAAGAAGTTATGTCGAAGAATATTGGTCCGGTTTGCAAACTTTGCCGGCGTGAAGGTGAAAAACTCTATCTCAAAGGTGAGCGTTGTTTCACACCCAAATGCTCCTTTGAAAAACGCAGCTTCGCGCCTGGTCAACATGGACGTAGTGGAAGCCGTCGTGGTGGCAGCAGCACCGGCGAATCAGATTATCTGCGCCAGCTGCGCGCCAAACAGCGCGCCCGTCGGGTTTATGGTGTTCTGGAGCGCCAGTTCCGGCGTTATTATGAAGTTGCGCTTACTCGCCGTGGTCTGACGGGTTTGACTCTCCTGCAGATTCTGGAATCCCGTCTGGATAATGTGGTGTATCGTCTCGGATATGCCTCCAGCCGTGCTCAGGCACGCCTGATGGTAACCCACGGTCACTTTATAGTGAATGATCGCCGCACAGATGTCCCTTCCATGCTGTTGAGCGAAGGTGACACGGTGGCAGTGCGTGAAGGTTCTCGTTCGCTCGAATATTTCAAGGGACTGGGTGATCTGGCGGATGTTCGTTCCGCACCAAACTGGCTGAACCGCAACACCAAGGAATTATCGGGTGTCGTTCAGCGTCTGCCTGAACGCCCTGAAATCGATGGCAACTTGAACGAACAATTGATCGTTGAGTACTACTCACGTTAATCTTCATTATGTTTGGCTGTGGACACATCCATCAGCCAGATTATCTACTGTAACTACAGGGAGAGGTGAACCGTGACGGGTATCACAAACATGGTTATGCCGAAGATCGAGCGTGATGCTGAGGCTCGAAATTACGGAAAATTTATCATCAGCCCCTTGGAGCGCGGATATGGCGTGACATTGGGCAATGCTTTGCGCCGCGTTCTGCTTTCCTCTTTGGAAGGCGCGGCAGTGACATCCATGCGCATCGCGGATGTGCTTCACGAGTTCAGTGAAGTTCCTGGCGTGCGCGAAGATGTCATTCAGGTGACTCTGCAGGTGAAGCAGCTTCGCTTGAAACTGGATGGCGTGGATAGCACGCGTATGCACCTGGAGGTGCGCGGCGAAGGAACTGTAACCGCCGCTGATATCATCACACCTGCCGAGGTGGAGGTCGTCAACCCGGAGTTGTACCTGTTTACGGTGGACAACCAGAAAACCAAACTGGATATTGAATTCACCGTTGAGCGCGGCCGCGGGTATTCGCCTGCCAACGAGCGCAGTGGACATATGCCGATTGGCGAATTGCCCATCGATGCCATTTACAGCCCTGTGAAACGTGTGAATTGGGAAGTGACATCCGCCCGGGTGGGTCAAAGCACCAATTATGACAAGCTGGTCCTTGAAATCTGGACCGATGGAACCATTTCCCCGGAACGTGCGCTCAGCACGGCTGCCAAGGTTGTGATTGACCACTTGCGGTATATTGCAGGTATCAGTGAAGAGACTTTAGCGATTGCAGTTGAAAAGGAAACCGGCGGGAGCCGTATTGCCAGTGAACTGGCCGATACCCCGGTGGAAGCACTGGACCTTTCGGTGCGCGTGTTCAATTCGTTGAAGCGAACAGGCATCACAACTGTCGGTGATGTGCTGGAACTCCTCGAAAAGGGTGAATCGGCAGTCATGTCCATCCGCAACTTTGGCGAAAAGAGTCTCGATGAACTTCGCCAGAAGATGGTGGAGAAGGGCTACTTGAAACAAGAATCGAGTTCCCCGGAGTAATTTGAAATGCGACATCAAATAGCTGGTTACAGACTGGGACGCAGCACAGGCGCACGGCTTGCGCTCCGTCGCAATCTTATCAAACAATTTTTTACACATGAACGTATCACGACCACACGCGCCAAGGCGGCCGCCATCCGTGGGGAAGCTGAACGTCTGATCACACTGGCCCGCAATTCGGCCCAGAAGAGTGATGCTGAAAAAGTGCATGCCCGTCGTATGGTGGCATCGAAGCTGGGTGATAACCAGATCCTGGCGCGGCTTTTCGATGAGATCGCCCCGCGCTATGCCAATCGCAATGGCGGCTATACTCGTGTGTTGAAGCTGGGCCCCCGCATGGGTGACTCGGCTGAGATGGTACTGTTGGAACTGGTCGAAGAATAATCGTAGTAGCGACTTCAGTCGCTAGATAACGACTAAAGTCGTTACTACAATGGCACGTTACAAATTGACTCTTGCATACGATGGCTCCGGATTTGCCGGAAGCCAGCGTCAGGCTGCGACGAAAGCCAGAACTGTGCAGGGCGAACTGGAAAAGGCTCTGCGTACGCTGGGATGGACCGCACGCTCGGTCATTCTTTCCGGGCGGACGGATACCGGCGTTCACGCGACGGGGCAGGTTGCTTCGGCTGACCTGGCCTGGTCCCACCCTGAAAGCGACCTGGTCCGCGCCTTGAATTCGGCTCTGCCGAGCGATGTGGCGGTATGGTCGGCCGAAGCGGTTGAGGATACATTTCATCCGCGCTTTGATGCGACTTCCCGCCGCTATCGTTACAGCCTGTTTTGCCAGTCCTTGCGTGACCCCATCAGAGAACGTTTTGCCTGGCGGGTGCAACCTGCAATCAAACCGGAACTCCTGGCAACCGCCGCGGAGCTCTTGATGGGAGCGCACGATTTCTCGGCCTTCGGTTCCCCCACTACTCCCAAAGGCACCGTGGTGCGAACTGTAAAGAAAGCTGAGTGGACACAGGCTGCTGAGGATGGGACGTGGCAGTTTGAAGTGCAGGCAGATGCCTTCCTCTACCGCATGGTGCGCCGGATGGTTTTTGTTCAGATCGCGGTTGCGCAGGGAAAGGTTCCAGCAGAGGCGATTGCCCAAGCCTTAGCGAAGCAGTTACCGGTTAGCCCTGAGCCGAGTCGACACTTGCACCTCCCTGACACCGGCCCGTCAGGGACAGGTGTGGCGCAAGTGCAGGTGAGGGCTACGGCGCGAAGCAGACTTCCCTCTGGCCTAGCACCTGCCCATGGATTGACATTGGTCGAAGTCACGTATTGAGAGTCAGTTGGTTAAAAATAGTAGTTTGCGCTCTTTAGCGCCAATGAAGAGAAGAAACGGAGAATCAGAAAGTGTACAAATCGTACTATCCGAAAGCCAGCGAAATCGATCGCAAATGGGTTCTGGTGGATGCGAATGGTCAGAACCTGGGTCGCCTGGCCACGCGCATCGCGCATGTGCTGCTTGGGAAACACAAGCCGACCTTCACACCGGGTGTGGAGATGGGTGATTACGTGGTGGTTGTGAACGCTGAACGTGTCACTGTTACCGGCACCAAGTCCAGCTCGAAGCTGACCACCAAAATCTATTATCAGCACTCGAATTATCCGGGCGGTCTGAAGTCCATCTCACTGCGCGACCAGTTGCAGCAGCATCCCGATCGGGTGTTGCGCACTGCGGTGTGGGGCATGCTGCCGCACAACCGCATGGGCCGCGCACTGCTGAAGCGTTTGAAGATTTACGCCGGTCCGGATCATCCGCATGGCACGAACCACCCCGAGCCGCTGGAATAAAGGAAAGAGGAAAGAAGTTATGGCACAGTATTACGAAGCAGTTGGACGGCGCAAGGAAAGCACGGCACGTGTGCGCCTGGTGGATGGCTCCGGCAAGTTCCAGGTGAACGAGAAGGAAGCCACCGCGTACTTTCCGCGCACCGGCGATCTACAGGACATTCTGCGGGCGTTTGTCGCAGTGGATCAGGATGCCAATCGCTACGACATCACGGTACAGGTCAGTGGCGGCGGCGTGACGGGTCAGACCGAGGCCGTCCGCTTGGGCCTGGCACGCGCCCTGCAATCGCTCAATGGCGGTTGGACCGCTTCGCTCCGCAAACATGGCCTGCTCACTCGCGATGCGCGTGTGAAGGAACGCAAGAAGCCAGGCCTCAAGAAAGCCCGCAAGGCGCCCACCTACACCAAGCGTTAGTTCTCGAGTAATTGGTCCCACTGGGATGCTACGCGATAATTGGTTATCCGTAATTCGTAAGATACAATTTACGAATTACGGATAATGTTTTTAACTGGAGTTCCTAATGGACTTTTCACTTGTTGCTCGGACGTTTGACGCCCTCCGCCTCACTCCGCCCCCAAAGCTGGTCCTGCTCGAAGCGCAGACTCTTAGCTCTGCGCATGTTCCGCCTTATCCACCTGATATGCCGGCTCTCTTTACGAATGTCTCTTCTGGCGAAATGGCATTGCAGTTGAAGAAGGTGTTGCTGACGACGTATCCCAAGGAGCATGAAGTGGTTTGGGTGGACAGTGGAAAGCGCCGTCCTGCCGAAGGTCTCGAAGGGACGAAAGTGGAAAGAATTGAATCGATGAGGGGTGATGATGTTTCAGCGGACACTTGTTTGTACGTCCCGGCTTTGGCCGAAGGGACATCCTTCGAATCGTTCGCTGAGATTGTGGCCCACCTGCGCGCGCCGGATGGCTGTCCCTGGGATAAGGAGCAAACGCACGAGTCGTTGAGAAAGCACCTGCTGGAGGAATCCTATGAGGCAATTACCGCCATTGACTCCGGTGACTTCAATGCCATGCGTGAGGAATTCGGCGACTTGTTATTGCAGGCTGTGCTGCAGTCACAGATCGCGAACGACGAGGGACAGTTCAACATTAACCAGGTTATTCATGGCATCCACTCAAAAATTGTGCGCAGACATCCGCATGTGTTCGGCGACCTGAAACTGGATGGGGTAGAGGGTGTGCTGGCGAATTGGGAGAAGCTAAAAGAGCAGGAAAGAGGAAAGAAGGAAGATGGGAAAGGTTTGTTGGATGGAGTTCCTTTGGCTTTGCCAGCCCTAAGTCAGGCACAGGAATACCAGGACCGAGCAGCTCGTGTTGGCTTCGATTGGCCCGAAGTGCAGGGTGTGCTCGACAAGATCAGGGAGGAAATCGAAGAGATCAAGAACGCCGAAACTGACTTCGAGCTCGCTTCTGAAATCGGTGATCTGCTCTTTGCCATGGTTAACCTGGCGCGTTGGAAAAAAGTGGATGCCGAGTCCGTTCTGCGGGCGACGAACGCGAAATTCAAGAAACGCTTCGCTTATGTGGAGCAGGGTGCGAAAAAGCAAGGACGGAATTTATCTGAGTTGACTCTGGATGAGATGGAGTCACTGTGGCAGGAGGCAAAGAAGGCTAGATAAGAACGATTACTTGTTCTCTGCCTCGATTTTTTCAACTTCACGCAACACAATTTCAGCTGCAAACTTAAGATGATCTTCATGAAATGAATTGTCAAGTCCAATAAGATAATTTAGCCTTGACTTGATACCCTCGATTCGCTTAGGATTGGAACGCGCTTCTTCGGCCAAACCACCAATTGTTATCATCTCTAACGTCCGTGACGCAGCTATTCGCCAATGAGGTTTACGGTCATTCTGCATATCTTGTAATTGCTTACGAATAATATTTTCATATTCATCATTTCCTAGAGCGATTTCGAAGAGTGCATACGCCGCAGTCTTTCGGCCAGCACTGTCCAGATCTGATTTGAGAAGAGCAATCAGAGACGGAATGATATCTTGTTCAACAAGCTCGGGTTTTGCCCGCGAGACCTGAGTAAGAGGTGGCACTGTGGAGCAAATTACCTCAAAATCGTGGTGTTCGGTGATGTTATCAATCAGAGGTTGAAACATCTTGGAAGTGACTAACTCAGATCTGCCTTGAGCTAGTTGGTCAAAGGCCCCGGCGGCGGAACACCACTGCTGGTCAAATACTAAATCGGCGACAATAAGGAAATCAAATAGGCTTTGGAACATTTCAGGCGTTATGAATTCAGGTCTAGCTTGAGCCACTTGGGTAAAGGCATAGCTCGCAGGGGAGGGAGCGTAGTGAGCGTAGTCATAAGCCTGCTGATACTGATAGGTAAGGATGTCAATCAAGGTTTGAAACATCTTGGAACTGGCTAATTCCGGTCTGGCGTGCACCCAGTTCTTAAGGGACCATATAGTGGGGAAGAGCTTATCGGAAGATATCAAATCGTAGTAATAAGCTTCCTGGGTGATCATATCGATCAGGCTTTGTAATATCCCGGTGGAGACCAACTCAGGTCTATCGTGAGCCAGTTGGCCAATGATATATGCAATGAAGAAGCGTTTAGGGTATTCAAATTGTTGATCATTGAGGATGTCAATCAAGGGCTGAAACATCTCAGGGTCGACTAAGTCGGACCTTACTTTAGCTAGTTTGGTGAGGGCGCTTGCGGTGGAGAATTCTAAGCTGTCAGTATTATCAGCATGAGTGAGTAGATCAATCAGAAGTGAAAACATTTCGGAAGTGACAAACTCTGGTCTGGCTTGAGCCAGTTGACCAAGCGCATATGACGTGGACGGTAATGCATCGTAAAAAGCTGGTCGATTATTAAGGATGTCAAGCAGGCTTTGGAACATTTCAGGGGTCACTAACTTCGGTTTTGCCTGAGCCAGTTGACCAAGAGCATCTGCAGCCGAGGAGCGCATAAATACGTTATCTATATCATAAGCCTCTGGATCATTTGGTTCACTGAGAACATCAATGAGTCGTTGAAACATCTCAGGGGTGACGAACTCAGGCCTGGCTTGAGCCAACTGACCAAGGGCATATGCGGCCGATGAGGGTAGACCTACAGTGTGAGTAGTGCTTTCTGGAGTGGTCAGGATGTCAATCAGGGATTGAAACATCTCGAAGGTGATCAATTGCCGTTTGGCCTGAGCCAGTTGACCAAGGGCATCTGCAGCCGAGGAGCGGACATCGTCTTCGTAATTAGCTTGATTGGCGAGGGTTCCAATCAGGGTTTGGAACATCGTAGAGGTGACCAAATCAGGTCTGGCTCGAGCCAGTTGACCGAGGAAATATGGGACAGCAATTACGGATGTCAAATAGCGAGTAGTGTCTGGATTGGTGAGGTTGCCAATCAGGGTTTGGAACATCGCAGGGGTAACCAGGTCCGGTCTGGCTAGGGCCAGTTGACCAAGGGCATCTGCGGCAGTTTGGGTAGCATCGTAATCAGAGAGTTCATCCGGAAAGATATGGAAATGAAATAGCTTTTGGAACGTCTCAGGGTCGACGAGCTCAGGTCTGGCTTGAGCCAGATGGTTAAGAGCATCTGCCGCGGCAGAGTATATATCTCGATCAAATGATGGATCGGCCACATTAAGGATATTAGATAAGGATTCAAACATCTCGGTGGTGACAATTTCAGGTTTGGCCCGAGCCAGTTGACCAAGGGCATAGGTGGCAGAGGGGCGTAAAGTGTAATCCTTATCAAAATATTGATCGTCATAGTAATAATCTTGTGGATTAGTGAGAATGTCAATTAGAGGTTGGAACATCTCGGAGGTAACCAAATCAGGTCTGGCCTGAGCCAATCGTGCAAGGGCGTCTGAAGCAGAGGAGCGTATATATATATCGGCCTTCGGATTAGTGAGAATGTCAATTAGAGGTTGGAAGATCTCGGAGGTAACCAAATCAGGTCTGGCTTGAGCTAATTGGACAAGGGCATCTGAGGTGGAGCGTATATTAATCCCATCAGCCTGTTGATTATTAAGTGTATCAATTAGAGGTTGGAGCATCGCGGAGGTGACCAACTCAGGTCTGGCTTGAGCTAGTTGGACCAGGGCATCTGTGTTGTAGGGATCTATTATTTCTAAGAACTCTAGAGAGAGGTTGGTCTGCGCAAACAAACGCAACGTTTGTGCCCGAGAATTCCCTTCGAGGTGATTGGCTAGTTGTTCTACCCAAGCGTGATGACCTCCTTCGGTTTTCTCAAACCGGAACCCAGTTACTTCACCTCTTATGATCTCATCCCTGAAATTCGAATCGAAGTCTGTCTCTTTGAAATCCGTCCGAATCACCACGCGATTAAACCCGGGGAAAAATTGCAACTTGGGATGACCAGAGCGAATCACAATATTTGAACCTTCAATACCGAAGTAGTAAGAACTGAACAAGAAAAGATAAAGAGATGTAATTAGGACTAGTGGAATAGAGGCGATGCCGTAAAATGTTTGCTTGCTTTTCTTGATTAATTCTCGCGCATTTCCTCCACTCTTTACATCGTTTGAAGCGTGTTTTTGAATCCATTGGACACGTCCAAAAGGAATGCGTGTTCTGGAATCTTCTTTGAATTCAGCAATATAGCGTTTCATCATCCTGTTAGCGCGCTCGGTGTTTGTCTCGGTGCCTTCTGTCGCAGTGCGCACGTACGGAGCCAGATAATCGTGGGCCAGGTTGTATTTATCTTCATCGGTGTGAATCAGTACACGTGCGTCTACAAATCTCTTCAAGATCGTCTGAACTTCCTCTGGACGATTGGAAGGTATTTTTCCTTCTGTGCCGCTTATCCCATGCACAATGTCATCGAGACTTAAATCCGTTGGGGATTTCGTCTCTGCTGCATCAGCACACATCAAGCGCAATACCAACCGTGCGACTTGCTCGTTGGCAGACTGTTTGATTTCATCGTTGATGTAAGAACTCAAGATGCCGCGTGCGCCTCCGAGAGCCTCATATTGAGTTGATCTGGTAATATTCTTTCGCTTGAGACGCGTGCCTACCACTTGCAATTCTGCAGGACGGACAAAATCCTCCGTTTCTAATTCTTTGATAACAGCATGGATCAGTTCCGGTTCGAACTGAAGCCCATCTGCCTTTGCCGCCGCGCTGAATATCTGCTTGGCTTGCTCTAAATCGAAATTCTGCAATTGATACGTGGAGCGCGTTGAGGTTGGCTCAGGAATCTGTGGTGCGAAGTTTTGTAATTGGACAAAGAAATCGCCGCGAATGCCAATCAGGAAGGCAATCGGCAATGTATCGTCGCTCACGACGCTTCCTAACCATTTGATAAAACCTGCGCGTGAACTGGCAGTGCGATTGGTGATGAAGAATTCTTCAAACTGGTCAACCAAGATGACCACTTTCTTACCCTTGGGCGCGGCGGCTTTGAGTTGACTCTTCAAGTCTTTATCGCTTTTTTTGGTTGATCCGCCCAATTCTTTTGCCAAGGCTACTCTGATTGCCTCTTGCGGGTCTTGTGTTGGTTTGGGGATGTAAAGCGGCAAATAATTCTCTTTTCTTAATCTGGGAACCAAACCTGCCCTCAAAAGGGAGGTCTTGCCGCAACCTGATTCACCCCATAACACCCCAAAGCGAAATGTACTACTTGAAACAAGCGTGTGTATATCTTGCACATCTCGTCCGCGTCCGGGGAGATCGTCACCTTCTTCGAAGGGCAGGAGTCCGCGTAAGGCAGCAGTGGCTGAAAGTGGTTCAAGCGATTCGGAGATCCTCAATTTTGCCGCCCGGCGGCGCTGGTAAAAATATATTCCACTGCTGGTGAGAGCCAAAACAATTGCGGCGCCAAATGCCCATACTTTTGCTGTTTCATTATCGCCAACGAGACCAAAGATAGTGGTGAGTATGGTCGCGATAGCACTGACCCCCGTCAGCCAGTCGAGAAATCTTTTTGAGATAACTTCGCTATCGTCGCCTTTGTTTGTCAAGGCTTTGCTCCTCAATTCAGCCGAATACAGGATCTGCAATGAGGATATTTTAAATCTTATTAGGCTGATATTCAATCCCTATTTGCAGGGATAATATAATAGACATTATCGGAAATAAGTAATTTGGTCATAGCTTCAAAGGTTTCATTCTGTATTCAACACGAAGATTATGCAAGCTACAGGCAATCACCATA
>DASTOH010000035.1:0-8996 GCA_035720235.1 Anaerolineales bacterium
TTGGATATCAGTTTTCTCTGTTGTGAATTGCTCAGAGATATCCATCATCCAAGCTTTGTAAGCCTCAAGCGATCTATTTTTGGGTCGCCCTACCGTAATACTTTTATAGGGTTTATTTTCTAGCATATTTAGACGTCTTAAGATAATCGTGACTATTGCCACAATTAATAGTATCCCTGTAATCACAAATTCTAGTTTGGGAATTTGTTCCATTGTGTTACCCAATCAGATACAACAAAATCATAGAGCCCAGATACATACCAGCCAACACCAACCCATCCCATGAAAGGTGGTACGGCGTCTTGGGTGAGGCCCGGTACATGAGGCTGATAATGACTACGCCGGTCATCATCATAGTCATGACAGCAGCAAAAGCATTGGCATTCGTCAGGGATGCCCAAAAGTTAGCCTGCCCATCCGCGAGATCATATACAGAGAAGAGGGTAATATTGAACAGGTTGCTGCCAAGCACATTGCCAATGGCCAGGTCAATGGCTCCCAGGCGAATGGCCGCCAGGCTGGCAGCAATCTCTGGTAGAGAGGTGGTGATTGCCAGAAAAAGATTGCCAACGAAACTGCGCGAAAGCCCAGTCGTGGTTGCGAGCCGGTCTCCAATGGACGCAAGCCAGATCCCGAGCCCAATCACAGCAACGCTACTTAGTATGAATACGATGTAGGCGTTTTGGACTGAAATGCTAGCATAATCACCTTCAGCCGCTTCCTTCTCAAGCACTTCACTGGTACGTTCCCGTTCCAGGTTGGCGATCATTTTTCCACCGATGGCATAGAGCAATAGAATGGCAACACTCAATGCGCTGACTCCCAGCAAGCCGAATCCGTTCAGTGCTGGGCCGATCAGGACTCCCAGCGCCACGATACCCAACATCAACACGCCCAACCCGCCTGAAAGAATATGAACCTCTTGCGCCTTGGCAAGCACCCTGCCTGGCTGGTAAGCCAGATCGATCATGGCGATGAGGGCCAGGTTGAACAGGCAACTGCCTAAGACGGCTCCCGCGGCGAGGTTTGGCTCATTCAGCCATGCCACGGCTGAGACACCTGAAGCCAGTTCAGGTAAGGACGTGACTCCGGCGATCAGGATCGCGCCCAGCCAGACGCGTCCCAGCCCGGTCTTTTCGGCGATCACATCGCCATACTTCGAAAGCAGGGAGCCAGCCCAGAAAACCAATCCTGCGCAGAGAAGGAATTCAATCCAGATCATGTGAGCGACACCCCGGTAAGTTGCGCGCTGATGTTCCAGAGACGTCGTTGCGTCTCTCGGTTATAAGCTTTTTTATTGGCTCTGACTTCGATGCCAGGGGCGTCCCAATAACCACCTGACCTTTGTTCTCCAACACCACCCGCGGCAAGCCATGTATAGGTTTCGGCCATTTTTTCAGGCGTCATGGAGAAGCCTCGTTTGACCTCATACATTCTGAGCATCCACGTCGGCAAATGAGCCAGACGTTCGTCAGGTATAGCCACATTGCCCACGCGCACGCAATGTACACTCACACCTGTGCCCCTCAGGCGTTCAGCCAGATCAAATGTAAACATCACCTGGGCCTGCTTGGCATGATAGTAGGCGTGCTGCAGATTAAATTTCCGTTCCCCATTCAGGTTATTGAATTCAATATCTAGAAATGGGTAACTGATCAAGCCCTTGCTGGCCACCGTAATGATGCGGCTCGGCGCGCTGGCTTTGAGCCTATCCAGCAGCAGGTGGGTCATCAAAAACGGCCCAAGGTGATTGGTGGCAAAAATGGTTTCTACACCGTCATCCGTTATTACGGGCTTCTTCTGCGTGTGATCAAAATTGGCCGCGTTGTGAATTAATACATGCAGTCGCGGATAGCGCTCCAGGCAGTCCTCAACGAAGTCGCGAATGGATTTTTGCGACGATAGATCGAGCTGCATTAGATAAACGTGAGGGCTGTTCGCAGCCTGACGCACTTCCACCAATGCCTGCGCGCCGCGTTCTTTCGAGCGACAGGCCATGATAACGGTTGCGCCACTCATGGCCAATTGAATGGACGCCGCTTTGCCTATGCCAGAATTTGCCCCAGTGATAATAACGACCTTATCTTTCAAATCATATCCCATCGTTTCCTCCAGCTGTCGACCATGGATTATCCAAAACGTTTTGGATAATCCACAAAAAAATATAACTAAAATGAAAGAGATTAACCACCCGTCGAGGGGCGGACCAGAAGAGCAGGCTTGATGAAAACAGGAGTCTCAGCGGCCTCACCGGCAATCGTTGTCAGGAGCATTTCCACGAGTTGCCGCGCAATGTCAAAAACCGGGATATCCAGAGTAGTGAGAGGGGGCTCACTATGTTTTGCATCCTGAACACCATCAAATCCAGCCACGGCGAGCTGCTGCCCAACCTGCAAATTGCGGCTGTGCGCGGCATGGAGTACCCCGAAGGCAGTTTCATCATTGATGCACAGGATCGCATCCGGGGGATCGGGTAAGCTAAGCAATTCGATGGCTGACTGGTATCCGCCAGTACTGGTCAAGTCTGCTGAAGTGATAAGGTCTTCATTCAATACAAGACCATGATATTGAAGTGCCTGACCGAACCACGCTAAACGTTCGGCCTGGTTGACCAGGTTGGCAGGCCCGCCAATGAACGCAAATTTCCGAAAACCATTGTTATGCACATGCTTTACCAACTCTACAAAGCCATGTGCGCCGTCCACACGAATACAGGGATACTTTCCCTCTCCCGAATAGTCCAGCGTTGCAAATGGTGTACCCTGCCTGGCCAAAAACCTGACCCGCCAGTCGCGCAATCGGAGGCGGTTTAGAATAAAGCCATCCACTTTTCCGCTGTTTGTCCATCGGCGGTACATCTCCTGCTCCTCATTTTCACTGGCTACCGCAGACACAAGCAGGTCAAAATTCCTTGAGGACAGTCCATTGCCCAGGCCTGCAATAAATTCAGTAAAAAAGGGTTCAGCAAAATGTTGCGCGCCAGCCGGCAAGATGAAGCCAACCGTTTCGGCCTTCTGCCGACGTAACTGCCGCGCGGCACGGTTGGGAGCATACCCCAGTTTACGCGCAGTTTTGATAACCAGTTGCCGGGTCGGCTCGGCTACATCATCATACCCATCCAGGGCGCGTGAAACGGTGGTAATGGAAAGGTTCAGCTTTTTAGCAACATCGCGAATAGTAGGGCGCATAATTCACCAAAACGTTTTGGAACATATTCCTTTATATTCTACCATGAAGTGATTGGCAATCTATTCCTTCCGCTTTTTGAGATTTACTTTTATTTCTAAAACACAGGCAGAATGGAGGAATTATAGCTTGAGAAATGCTAACCGCTTTTGCCAGACATCCCTTGCCGATTTGCCGATCCAGATCAGGTGCGTGTCGGAGGGTACTGGGTAGAGCTCGCAGGTTTCTACTTCATCAGAAATTCGCCGGGCATTCTTTGGCGACACGGTTCTGTCATGGGGCGAATACATGACCAAAACGGGCACAGATATGGAAGCCAGGTTATCCACTCGATGTTCGATATCATTTACAAATCCCGTTCCTGATCGGGAAGTTTGAAGCATACGCTTAATGAAGGTGATGTCGGTATCGCTCATCCGCCTGACGACCTCATCCACATCGAGAACCGTCAGATCGTGCAGCAGGGCTTTGATCATCACCATCGGAAAGAGTTTCAACAGTAGATGCATGAATGCCCAGGTGACTTTTTCAGCGCGTCCAAAAGGGAGGCGAGAACGCCTTTTGGTTCCTTCGTCCCAATCTGTGGTCACAGCAGACTCAAGGATCAGTTTGCGAACCCGCTTCGGATGGCGTTGCGCAAAGGCCAACGCGGTAGGTCCTGCGGCGGAAATGCCGATCACATCCACTGTCGTGATGTGCAGAGTGTCGAGCAACACCGCCAGTGCATCGGCAGCGGCTTGAGCGCTCTTGCCTACTGTGGAAGGTGTACTGTCATAGCCAGGGCGGGAGGGTGTCAGAACCGCGAAGCCATGTTCTGTTAATCTTTCGTGGGAAAGCCGGGTATCACGACTGCAATGCCCGCCATTCAAAACCATAATGGTGGGCCCTGTTCCTTCGAGACGGTATTCAATTGGACCTAAGGGCGTTTTGGCAAGATTCTGTGACATTGATTTTCTATCCGATCTTTCGGAAATCTCTTGATCAGGTAAGTCATTTTGAAAGTTTCTTCGTAGTTTTTACAGACTCAGCGACCAGTTCTTTCAAGACCTTTTTATCCACATCATCCAATTTCTTGATATATAAACATCCTACGCTTGTTTTATATTTGCCGAGTTTCTTTAGTAAATCTTTATGTAAATCAAAACCTCCCATAATGTATAGCGTTAGGTTCTGTTTACGAGGGGAGAAGCCAGTCAGCAACCAGTCACCTTCACGTCCGCTGGCACCTTTGTAGTGATAGCTTCCAAAACCGACAATACTTGAACCCCACATCTTTGGTGCCTCTTTTGTCACCTGCTGCATTAATCTGAGAAGCTCAAAACAATCTTCGCGTTTTTGTTCATCTGTAACAGTATTGAGAAAGCCTTCCACGCTTGCGGCATTGACTTTCGTCTTTAATTCGACCTTCTTTGCCATTTCAGCCTCCAATTTGTTAATTATCATCTGCCAACTTGTTCCAAATCGTTTTCAGCAAATTAGCAAACTTATCCAGATCGATAAAATGCTCCTGCACCGACTGGCGCTCGCGCGCTTCCGCACGCTTCCACTTGCTGACGAAGTCCCGGGGGTGATAGACATGTGGTTCCCTTTACCTGATTTTACAACAGAATGCCTCCGTAACGATGCTCGTCACTCCAAAGTTGTACTGTTTTGCCAGTTGTATTGATAGTACTGGTGCCCTTCCCCAGGGATAGCGTTATGAAGAGCTTGTCACTGCCTGGGGTCTAGTATGCATCATATAGGATGAATACAGGATCAGTACAGGATGTCCGAATGCATCTCTTGCTCATCCCCACTCCATCCCGTGGAGGAGGACAACCAAATGCCGGCTTGACAACTAGCACGTTTGTTCTATAATTCAACTATGAATGCACTTGATACCCTGGTTGAGCTTTCTGGCCAGATGGAATTGGAGCACGCCGAGGAGGCCCGCAGCGAGCCTGCCAAACCGGCCTGCTTCACTCCCAAGGAAGAGCGTGCCGCATTCGTTCACCCGGCTCAACTCCCCAACGGAAAACAGATCAAATTATTGAAGACCCTGCTCTCGTCCGCCTGTGAGCGGGATTGTTTCTATTGTCCATTTCGTGCAGGACGCGACTTTCGCCGCGCCACGTTCAAGCCCCAGGAGTTTGCCGAGCTGTTCATGAAACTGTACCAGTCGCACGCCGCGGAAGGTATCTTCTTAAGCTCGGGCATCGCGGCGGGCGGAGCCAATACACAAAACAGAATTCTGGATACGGCTGACATCCTGCGAAATAAACTTGGCTTTCGTGGATATTTGCATCTGAAGATCATGCCTGGCGCAGAAAAGGGCCAGGTAGAACGCCTCATGCAACTGGCGGACCGCGTCTCGATCAATCTGGAGGCGCCCAATACAGAACGGCTCGCAAAACTTGCCCCACAAAAAACATTCATCGAGGAACTGTTCCGCCCATTGCGCTGGGTAGAGCAGATCCGTCGCAGCCAGCCCGCCTATAAGTTTTGGAACGGGAAATATCCTTCCACTGTGACACAGTTTGTGGCTGGTGGTTCGGATGAAAGCGACCTGGAGTTGCTGACCACCACCGACTGGTTGATGAAAAATGTACGCCTCAAGCGCGCCTACTTCTCGGCCTTTCATCCCATCCGCGATACGCCGCTTGAGAACAAGGCGGCGGTGGACCCGATGCGCGAGCATAGACTCTATCAGGCCTCGTTCCTGCTGCGTGACTATGGCTTTGACTTGGAAGAAATGCCGTTCACGCGTGACGGAAACCTGCCCCTCCCCACCGATCCTAAACTCGCCTGGGCACAGATGAATCTCTCTGAGAAACCGGTGGAGATCAACCGGGCAGAGAAACGCGAATTGCTGCGCGTGCCAGGCATCGGCTTGAAGGGCGCCGAAGCGATCCTGAACGCCCGTCGAATGGGAAAGCTGCGGGATTTGACGTCTCTTCGCAAAATGGGAATACTGGTCGCGCGCGCCGCTCCTTTCCTGCTTCTCGATGGAAGACGTCCAGCGGCGCAGTTGGCAATGTTCTAATCCTTTTCTCAGCGATTTTGTGTCGTTAGGGGATTATCCTTGTCCATGCAGAAAGCACAGTGGGGCTGACTACTATGTCCGAAGGGTACCCGTCAGGATCGTCGAGTAACTCGATCATTCTAGGCGGGATGCCCCTGCGCCTAACCAGACATATTGTGCAGGGTGCATTATCAATAAATAGATGAAATAGAGGAGATCCATTAATGGTAAACAGAAACTCAGCTTCCCCTTCCCTGTCAATTCCAGACCTTCATGAGACGTTCAACGAGCGCGCCATCTTTCCCGGTGACCCCCGGTACGATGCCGCGCGGACGACCTTTTACGGCGGGATCGACCATCGTCCAGCTGTCATCATCCGCGTCCAGAACGCAGGTGAGGTCGCGCGCGTGATCTCGTTAGCCCGCGAAACAGGGACCGAATTGTCGGTCCGAAGCGGCGGTCACAGCGTCGTGGGTCATAGCGTCTCTGACGGAGGCATCATGCTTGATCTATCAGGGATGCGAGACCTGCAGATCGATGTCGAAGGGCGAACTGCCTGGGCAGAAGCCGGTCTGACGGCCGGCGAATATACCACCGCGGCTGGTGCGTTTGGTCTTGCCACTGGCTTTGGCGATACTGGCTCAGTAGGGATCGGAGGCCTTACGCTGGGCGGAGGTGTTGGGTATCTGGCGCGCAAATACGGCCTTACGATAGATGATTTGTTGGCGGCTGAAATTGTCACTGCTAACGGTCAACTGTCCCGCGTCGATGCGAATACGCAACCCGATCTGTTCTGGGCGATCCGCGGCGGCGGGGGCAACTTTGGAGTCGTCACGCGCTTCAAATTCCGCCTGCATGAAGTTGATTCAGTGGTGGGAGGCATGTTGTTCCTGCCGGCAACCTCTGACACCATCGCATCCTTCATTGCCTTGGCGGAGGCCGCTCCAGAGGAACTATCGACGATTGCCAACGTGATCACCGCGCCGCCCATGCCATTCCTGCCTGAGGAATATCATGGCAAGCCAATCATCATGGCTTTCCTGGTCTATGCGGGTGATGTTGAGGGTGGTCAGCGCGTCATCTCTCCGTTCCGGGCCTTGGCCACTCCGATTGCGGACATGGTCAAGCCAATGAAATATCCGGAAATATACCAGCCGGAACAGGCTGAATACCATCCGGTGGCCGCCTCACGCACAATGTTCGTTGATTCGATCGATCGTTCGGTGGCTGAGACGATCCTCGACTATCTGAAGTCCTCCACTGCCTCGATGGCGGTGGCGCAGCTACGCGTGTTGGGTGGAGCCATGGCACGTGTGCCTGTGGATGCGACTGCATTTGCGCATCGCGGTTCAAAGATCATGGTCAACGTCGCTGCGCTCTACGAGGTGCCTGATCAAAAGGCCACTCATGAAGCCTGGGTGACGGATTTCGCGGCTGCCTTGCAGCAGGGCGATACCGGGGCTTACGTCAACTTCCTTGGGGATGAAGGTCCAGACCGCATTCGCGCCGCGTATCCAAACGGCGTCTGGGAGCGACTCGCCGCGATCAAAGCCCGTTACGACCCGACAAACCTTTTCCGCCTCAATCAGAACATCCATCCAACGAGTGCATGACACCCGACCTGGATGAGTTCCGCGGTGAATATCCATATCGAACAGAGAAAGGAAATTCGAATGGGCAAGATTGTTGTGTTCAACAATGTGACACTCGATGGCGTCATGCAGGCGCCGGGCCGACCTGACGAGGACCCGCGCGGAGGCTTTCAGCATGGCGGCTGGGCAGCGCCCTATTCCGATCCGGCCATGGGCAAAGCCGCAGGAGAAAGCATGTCAACGACCGGTGGTCTGCTGTTTGGTCGTCGAACGTATGAAGACTTCTACAAGGTCTGGCCGAACCGCACCGGTGGCAACCCCTTCACGGAGGTGCTCAACAACAGCCAGAAGTACGTAGCTTCAAGGACGCTGAAGGAGCCGCTTCCGTGGGTCAACTCCACCCTGCTCAAAGGTGATGTGCCAGCAGCGGTGAGCAAACTGAAGGCGCAACAGGAGAAAGACCTGGTGGTACTGGGCAGTGGTGAGCTCATCCAGACGCTCATGAAGCACAATCTCATCGATACGTACATACTCCTGATCCACCCGCTGGTGCTGGGGTCGGGTCGCCGCTTGTTTGCCGATGGCGTTTACGCAACGCTTCAGCTGGTCGACACGAAAACGACCACCACCGGAGTGCTGATGGCAACTTTTCAATCTAAGGCTGAAGAAGGAGTTTGATCCCTATGAACGCATCTGAACTCATTGATAAGCGAATTGCAGAGTTGAGTGATTGGCGTGGTCAAAGGATTGCTCACATCCGCCAGTTGGTCCGGGAGGCCGCACCGGATATTGTGGAAGAATGGAAGTGGGATACGCCGGTCTGGTCGCACAATGGAAATGTCCTGGCGGTTGGCGCGTTCCAGAATCTCGTGAAGATCAATTTCTTCCACGGGGCACTGCTGTACGACCGTCACCTGTTCAACGCCGGGCTGGAAGCCAAAACCACGCGCGCCATTGATATCTTTGAAAATGACACAATCGACGAGGCCGCCCTGAAAGAGCTTGTCCGCGCGGCGGTCGAATTGAACAACCCCAAACCTACAGCTGCTAAGAAAGCAACGAGAGCGGCTTCAAAGAGCAAATCCAAAAAGACTGCAGGCAAACAGGCTGCCAGCCCTTCGACGCGGAAGCAAAGCGATCTCCCTAAACTATCTGTGCCTGCACATCGCGCGCTGGCTGGAGCTGGCGTAAAAAATCTCAAGCAATTATCCAGGTTC
>DASTOH010000036.1:0-7124 GCA_035720235.1 Anaerolineales bacterium
GCGGGTTCCTGGATCTGGCAGAACAATCCCTCGGGCATCTTTGAGGATTGGAATCCGAAGGTATCCTGCCCTTAATATCTTTGACAACTGAAGGGTGACCCAAAGCTAACGATTCGTTATTGTGAGGTTCAGGAATAGAAAAACCAATCAATCAGGAGAATGAAATGTTTACAGACTCGCATCAAACGGGCACGCTTGAAGTTTCTCGTGGGGCGCGCTCCGTCGGGTTCGGACTTACGGCGGGCGGTCTGATCGTAGGCTTAGCTATTGCCAGCCTGCTGGCTGGATTGATCTGGAATCATAACCTGGTACGATATCCTAGCGCGAAGCGTCAGGCGGCTGCCCAGTTCCAGCTGCGGTTTCAACCTACAGGAAACCTCAGCCAGCAAAGCGCTTACCAAACCTCTGACGACCTGCCGCAAGTAATGAGTTGGTATACCCGGCAATTGGGTCTGGACCACGATACGCCTCAGGGAGATGAATGCGTGACGATGACCCGAGTGAGCGCGCTCCTGTTTTTTCAGCGAGCCCTCACCGTCACCCTCTGCGCTCACCCGACGCGTACACTCATCTTCATCCACCGCAGCCTGGCGGTGCGTTAGTCAGAGCGGCCAGACGACTATGGAGGGATGGCAACGTCCGCTATACATCGTCTTGGCACTTCCGTAACTCCATACTTTACATGCTCAAAAAACGTCGACTGCGCATGTGCTGGATTTCAACAGTTACTATTACTATGTGCAGATCTCTCTGCACCGAGATAGTTCTACCGCTGAAGTCCGAGTTCTGGGGGTGAGAATTAGGTAGCTCGAAAAATGACCAGCGTGTGTCGAGACGCTTCTCACGTTTCTGGTGATTTTCCCATCCAACAGGCACACGTCAGTCCCGCATTGGGTAATCCCTGATGCGGGTTCCTGGCGTCCCGAGAATCTGGTCGCAATGCCACAACCCGGCGCGGGATAGAATTGCAGTCATCGTTACAAGAGGTCAGATCAAATCCAACCAATCAGCATGACGAGTTGAGACCTGTGCTATACTGCGTCAAGGGTTTCTCTGATGGCGTTGCTGGAACGCGATCTGCACTTGAAGGCTTTGCGTTCCGCCCTGGGCGAGGCGGATACTGAAGGTCGCGTGGCATTGGTGTATGGCGAAGCAGGGATTGGCAAGACAGCACTCGTCGAACATTTTCTCAATGAACATAAAACAAAAAGGCGGATCTTACAGGGCGCATGTGACTCGTTGTTCACGCCGCGCCCGCTGGGTCCGTTATATGACATTGCGTTCCAGACTCAGGGAAGCCTGTTCAGCCTGCTCGATTCAGAATCCAACCGGACGGCGATTTTCTCCGCCTGCCTGAATGAGTTACAGGAACAGCCAACCATTCTGGTCATTGAAGACGTCCACTGGGCGGACGAGGCGACTCTTGACCTGCTCAAATACCTGGGGCGCCGCATCCGCCAAACCACATCATTGCTGATCCTTACCTATCGTGATGATGAAATCGGTGCGGACCATCCCTTACGGATGCTGCTGGGCGACCTCTCATCATCGCAGGCCCTTCATCGTATACCCCTTTCATCTCTCTCAAGAGCTGCAGTCTATGAACTGTCGAAGAATAAACAGGTTGACTCCTTCAAACTATATCGTTTGACCAATGGCAACCCGTTCTTTGTAACTGAAGTTTTGGCAGTGGATGGCGGTATCCCTGAAACGGTCCGGGATGCAGTGCTGGCGCGCGCCGCGCGACTCTCAGCCGCCGCGCGCCGCCTGTTGGAAGCCGCGGCCGTGATCGGATCACGCGTGGAGGCGTGGCTTTTGTCGAATATCGCCGGAGAAGAATACGCGCATGTGGAGGAGTGTATCGCAAGAGGAATGCTTCAATCGCAAGGCGAAATGTACGCCTTTCGTCACGTACTGGTGCGGCAGACCATCCTTGAATCCATCGCTCCGCAACGAAAACTTACCTTGCATCGCATGGCCTTGAACGCGCTCAAGGATGCCCCTGAAACACCCAACGATTTTGCACGGCTCGTGAACCATGCTCAGAACACAAAAGATGTAAACGCCATTCTTGTGTATGCACCGGCCGCAGCCCGGCAGGCTTCCGCGGCCAGCTCTCATCGCGAAGCGGCCGCGTTGTATGAACTGGCGTTGCGCTATGCCGATTCGCTGCCGCCTGCCGAGCATGCCCAATTGCTGGAAGCGTACATGGTTGAATTGGACTTTAACAACCGTGTTGCTGAAAACATTATGGTTATTCAGAAGGCGATTGACCTGTGGGCTTCGGTTGGAAATCGCCTGAGGCAGGGCGCAAATTTGGCATACTTAGCCGGAAGGCTTTATCTATTTGGACGCAATACAGAAGCGGAGCAGACCAGTAAAGCTGCCATCGCCATGCTGGAGGCCCTCCCGCCTAGTATCGAGCTAGCGCGAGCATACAAAGAACAATGTTACATTCGAATGATGCATGATGATTACGCGGAAGCCATACGCTGGGGTGAGAAGGCCGTTGCGCTGGCTGAACGGTTCGAGGATAAGGAAACGCTTGCACATGTTTACAATTATATGGGCGGGGCCATGCTGGTCACCGATTATGTGCATGGCCGTGCGCTTATGGAGAAAAGTCTGGCCGTCGCGCGGCAGGCCAACTTAACATTTTCCATATCAGGTGCATTGAGTGATCTTGGCTTAATGTTGGCAGAAGTGTATCAATTAGCAGATGCCGAGCGCTACCTGAGAGAAGGCATTGAGTATGCCATGGATCATGATGATGACCATCATGTGGTGGGGATGTTAACGTCGCAAGTATTAATACAGGTCTACCAGGGCCACTGGGCAGAAGCGCTTGAAAATGTATCGGAAGTGTTGCAAAGCCCATACCTGGAAAGCGAGACCCACACTCTCGCACTTTTTGCCCTGGGGCGGCTGCGCCTCCGTCGAGGCGATTCAGAGGCCCAGGCCATTCTCGAGGAAGCACTTGAATTGGCCTTAAAGGCAGATTCCATTCCGCGCATGGGCAAAGTACAGGCGGCGCGGGCGGAAGGCGTGTGGCTGAGAGGCGGTAATTACCAGCGCGTACTCGAAGAAACGCGCCTGATCTATGATCTGGCAATGAGCAAGGGACATCCCTGGATCACGGGAGAACTGGCCTTCTGGCGTTGGAGAGTGGGTGAAGAAATTTCGGCTCCTGCCTGGATCGCCGGACCCTTTGCGCTGCAAATCGCGGGAGACTGGCGCGGCGCGGCAAAGGAGTGGCAGAACCGCAACTGCCCATACGAGCAGGCCATGGCTTTGATGGACGGTGATGAAGCCGCGCAGCTCGAGGCATTGGAGATTTTCGAGCATCTGGGTGCGCGTCCGATCATAGAAAAACTCAAACAAAAGATGCGCGCCCAGGGGACCTCCGTCCCGCGCGGACCCAGGCCTGCCACGCGCGAGAATCCGTTTGGCCTTACGGCCCGCGAGATGGAAGTACTGGCTTGTCTTACCCAAGGCCTGAGTAATCAAGCCATTGCCAAACGACTCAGCCTCTCAGTCCGCACGGTTGAACATCATACCGCGTCCATTTTGCAGAAGATGGGTGTGCAAACGCGTGCAGAGGCGGTTGCCTTGTCGTTGAAGCAGCACCTGCTTGATACAGGGTAGATATTTCACAGCCTTCGACTTTTCAATACAAAGTAGGTAGTGTGGTCCGCCAATGTAGGTGGACTTGCCGATGAAATCGACGTCAACATGATGTACGATTTGATTTGGATTCATCCAGCCTTTGTCGTGCTTCGAAGATCAAGCTGGCGCTCACCACCAGGTTCAAGGAGATCGAATCGGGTAAGCGTAAGGAGATCAGACCATGATCCGCCAATTCTTTCTTTTCATCTTCATGATCATACCTTTGGTAGGAGCGATCGTTACTGACACTCCTATCCCGGTGCTGGCAGCTATGGGAGGCTTGATGCTGTTTGGCCTCGCCGTGGCATCACAGCGTGAACAGCAGTAGTGCCTTACACCATATTTCCTCACTGGGCATCCACTTCCCTCCAGGCAAAAACTCAAAATAGGTGGTGGTCTCCACCAAGATAGGTGGAGTCACCGATGCGTTTCATGGCAGGGCGGCGTACGATATGCCTACCTTAAGATGCCTGTGGATCATATCACGCAGGCAAGTATGCTTGATCCGTCTTTCTACCAGCAGGAAAGGAGATCAGAATGAAAGGAATCATGTTCATATTTGGGCTGATTGGAATCCTGATGATGGGCACCAATCGCCACAGTGATCTGGCTCAACTTCGTTTGGCTACAGCCCAGTTCCAGCGCCTGGAGGCGGCTCAAGCCGCCGGGTACAGCCTGATGCCTGGTCTCAACCAGTGTTTCCAAAATTCGGGCTTTGGCGGGCTGGGCTACCGTTTTCTCAATACGGGCCTGATCGATGCAAATGTAGAACTCCTGCAGCCTGAGGGAATGGTCTATATACGCGGTTCGAATGGGGCGCTGCAACTCGCAGCGGTGGAGTACATTGTTCCGGTGGCGGCATGGAATGCTACGCATACCGGGTGGCCACAGCTTATGGGTCACCAGTTCCATCTCAACCCGAGCCTCGCAGCGTATGTCCTTAACATCTGGGTCTGGGAGAATAACCCCTCTGGAATGTTCGAGGACTGGAATCCGAAAGTATCCTGCTCGTAGCATGTAATTCAGAATAATGGTGTGCCTATAAAACACTTCTCCTCCATAGGCACATGTCAAACCCGCATCGGGCAATTCCTGATGCGGGTTCTTTTTATCTTACTCCCCGGATCCAGCGCTGGTCATCCATTGTCCCAAATTTAATGTGCGCCATGCCATCTTTGTCTCGAGAGCGTTGATGTTCATGATCACTGTTTCTTTTCACCATATGGGCGGTATTGTTGCCTCTCCATTTTATATTCCTGAATCCGAACTATCTTTGCTTCATCGAAATGGAATAAGCTCGCACCCAGGAACGAACCCAGGTTTCCAGCATAGATACATTCAAAGTCCCATTCCACTGCCGCCATTTTTTGTGTTTCATCATACAGGATGTTGAAAATTTCCCACTTGGTGACTTTTCCTTTTCCATCGTTTGAATGCCAATTGACAAACCATTGACGCAGCTCATCCGTCCCACAATAGACTGGTCCATAACATTCAACGACCTCAGTGTCGGGAGACAATGTACTCAAAAAGAGAGACAGGTCTTGTTGAATCCAGCTTTGAAAATACCGCTTGATTAAGGCTTCAGCGGCCTCTCTATTCATGCCTCTCTCATTCATCCCTGGATTCTAATGTTTCTTGAGCACATCATCCAAAACGAGTTTCAAAATTTGGGCGAACAAGCGATTTCTTTCGGGGCGGCTCAACACAACGTTTTCTTCGTACAACGCATTTTCATAAGCCTTCATCATGATTTCGCGAATCTGCTCGTTGACGTTCGCCGAAACCTTTTTGTACATGCGCTCTTTAAGGTTGTGATAAGAGCCAGGAACTTGTTGATCACCAAAAGGGTTTTTCATTTTGTCTCACTTTCTATCTGTTCTTGCTCTGGTTGGTCGAGCGCAAGCAGTCGACACCACCGTGTAAGCAAAATGATTTTCGTTAGTAGTGGTCTCGATGCGTGGCGCTGCAAGCGCCACACTCGACCACTGGAATTGCTTTAATTTCTCTTCTTCAACCACTTCAACAGTTTATCCTTGGGCCAGCAGTTGATCACATCGTTCTTTGTCAGCCAGGCGCGGCGGGCAGTTGCCACGCCGTAGGGCAGCATGTCGAAGTCGGCTTCAGAATGGGAGTCGGTGTTGATACTGATCGGGATGCCCAGTTCCTTGGCGCGGCGGGCGTAGATATCTTCCAGGTCGAGGCGATAGGGGCTGGCGTTGATCTCCAGCGCGACGCCGGTCTCGGCGGCGGCGTTAAGGACGGCATCCATATCCAGGTCGGCGCCCTCCCGGTCGGGAATCAGACGTCCCGTGGGATGACCGATGATATCGACATGTGGGTTACGAATGGCATTAATGACGCGTTGGGTCACCTTCTCGCGTGGCTGCCGCAGGGAAGTATGCATGGAGGCCAGCACCAGATCGAGGGTTGCCAGAAACTCATCGGGATAATCCAGTGTGCCATCGGCTTTGATCTCCACTTCGCTGGCGTGTAACACCAGGATGCTATCGCCGAGTTGTTTTTGAATCCTCTTGATCTCCGCGGCTTGTTTCTTATGATCCTCCATTTTCAAGCCCTGTGTGATTCCAAGACTGGCGGAATGATCTGTGAACGCAATCACCTTGATGCCGCGTTTGGCGGCGGCACGCGCCATCTCGAGCATGGATAACTTCCCATCGCTCCAGGTGGAATGGGTCTGCAGGTCGGCCTTGATGTCTTTGACTTCGATCAGCTCCGGGAGTTTGTTTGCCTTGGCAGCCTGGATTTCACCGCGGTCTTCGCGCAACTCAGGGGGGATCCATGGCAAGCCCAATGTTTTATAAACTTCTTCTTCGGTTGCACAAAATATTTCCCCTTCTCCTTTTAGCTTCAGAAATGAATGATCTGACAGCGATAGATTTTTTGCCAGCGCCATTTCACGCAAACGTACGTTATGTTCTTTGGAGCCGGTCGCATAGAGAAACGCCGTTCCAAACTCCTTGGGCGGATGCACCCAGACCTGCGCGCGCACGCCGTCCATAAACTCGACGCTCGCCTTTGTTTCGCCTTTGCCAAGCACCCGCAGGACGCGTGGCAGACCGATAAATGCCTCCATCACCGGTTTGGAATCTTTTGCCGCGACTAGGATATCCAGATCGCCAATGGTGGGACGCATCCTTCTCAGGCTTCCGGCTGGTTGCGCATCGACGACTCCCTTCACCTCTTTGAGCACCGCGATGATCTCCAGCGCAAGCGGATAAGCGCGTCCCAGCGGAATCCTGGCCGAGCGCCGTCCAAGTGATGCGATGCCTTCCAGAATCGCTGACTCTGACTTGGCGCCCATGCCTGGGAGGTCGCGCAGTTTCCCTTCCTTGGCAGCAGCCTCCAGCTCGGCCAGAGTCGTGATTCCCAACGTCTTATAGATCAGACCGATCTTCTTTGGTCCAAGACTTGGCACTTTGATCCACTCCGCCAGG
>DASTOH010000037.1:0-20865 GCA_035720235.1 Anaerolineales bacterium
ATTATGGTCGTGGACGATGAAAAACGTCTGGTTTCGCTGGTCGAGAGTTATCTTGCACAGGAAGGGTATCGGGTCGTCTCGGCACACAATGGCAGGGATGCGTTGACCGTGGCACGCCGCGAGAAACCAGACCTGATCGTCCTGGATGTGATGATGCCTGAAATGGACGGCTACGAGTTCATGCGCAAACATCGCGCTGAGAAGGATACGCCGATCATTCTGCTTACCGCCCGCGTGGACGATGAAGAGAAAGTGATTGGTCTGGAGGTGGGCGCCGACGATTACATGACCAAGCCCTTCCGCCCGCGGGAGCTGGTGGCGCGCGTCCGTGCTGTGTTGCGGCGTGCAGGTGAAAAGGAACCTTCTGCCAAAGTGGTAAAAGCCGCGGATATCGTGCTGGACCGCGACGGACGCACCGTAAAGGTCTCAGCGTCCTATGTGGATCTCACCCCCTCTGAATTCGATATTCTGACGGCGCTCATGTCCTCACCTGGAAGAGTCCATTCCCGGCTCGACCTGCTAGATATCATTCAGGGTGTGCGCTATGAGGGGTATGAACGCACGATCGATACGCATATCAAGAATTTGCGCGGCAAAATCGAATCAGACCCGCGGGATCCGCAGTACATCGAAACCGTTTATGGTGTGGGCTATCGGTTCAAGAGGGAATGATGCGGCTGCGCATGCGTTCGATCTCAACCAAACTTATTCTCGCCTTCCTGAGCATTGGCATCATCAGCATTTCCATCCTTTTCACAACTGCGCGCTCGAGCACAAGGCCGGCATTCATCAGCTTTTTATCAGATCAAGCTGAAAAGGATCTCATCGCGCAACTTTCAATTTACCATCTTCAAAATGGTTCGTGGGATGGAGTTGAGAGAATCTTTCTTTTCAGAGAGGTGCCCAAGCAACCAGGCTTTGGGCCCATGCCTGATAGAAAGAAAATAGCGCCATTCACACTGGCAGATGAGAGCGGGAATGTTATCATATCAAACGAAAGCTACAAAGCTGGCGACCGTGTTCCCGAATCCGCTCTGGCGCTTGGTGTGCCCATCACGGAAGGTGGCAAAATTTACGGCATCCTTCTTCCCATGCGCGTGCCTTTTGAAGAGCAACCACGCGAAGTTGAATTCATCGAGAGCACCAATCGCACATTGCGAGATGGCGCGTTGATGGCAGTTATCATTGCCTTGCTCTTAGGTGTTTTTCTTTCACGCACACTTACTCGCCCCATTCGCGAACTTACACGAGCGACGCAGGCTGTGTCGGAGGGAGATCTCTCTCAACAAGTCCCAATACGTTCCAATGACGAACTGGGCGAGCTCGCCAAAGCTTTCAACAAGATGAGCGCAGAACTATTGCGCTCTGTCAACGCCCGCAAACAAATGACAGCCGATATCGCTCATGAACTCCGTACGCCACTGAGCCTCATTCTCGGTCATGCCGAAGCGGTGCATGATGGCGTCCTGCCTCCCACACGCGAAAACTTCGAGATCATCCGCGAAGAAGCCGCACGACTCGAACATCTGATCAATGATCTGCGCACGCTTTCACTGGCCGACGCAGGCGAACTGACCATGACACTTGAAACCATCGAACCCCAACGACTGCTTCAGGAAGTTGCCGCGCTGTACCAATACCAGGCTCAACGAAAGAATATTTCCCTGGAACTGGATATCGCAACGCCCCTTCCGAACATTGAAGTTGATCCTGGACGAATGACTCAGGTCCTCACAAATATTCTGGATAACGCCGCGCGTCACACCCCCGAAGGCGGACGAATCATTCTCTCTGCGAAGCAGGCCGGTGAGTACGTGGAACTCGCCGTGCAAGATAGCGGACCCGGCGTCCCCGCCGAAGACCTTGACCGCATCTTCGGGCGCTTTTATCGCACCGACTCATCCCGCCAGCGCGACGGTGCAATTCCGGGCGGCTCGGGCCTGGGACTGGCCATCGCCAGGTCCATCCTTCAGGCGCACAACGGGCAGCTCTTGGCTGAGTCGGAACCGGGGCAGGGACTGAAGGTCATCATCAGGTTGCCCAGGAAATGAGTCCGTTAGTTCAATCTATACAATTTCCACACAATTTTCACATCGATCCTTTACACAGGCATGTTAAAGTTGGTGAGATATCAGAAAAGGAAGATAAAACATGAAAAGATTTGTTCTCACATTGCTAGCCATCATCCTGATCGCCGGAGTACTGGCCGGCGTCGGATTTGCCGGCTATCGTTATGGTTTTCAACAGGGTGCACTGGCAGCCTCCAATAGCGATACCGTCCTTCCACCCTTCGCGCGCGGCGATGACTTTGGCTGGAAACGCATGCCGATGCATGGCTTCGGTCCAGGTATGCCGCGCAATTTCGAGCGGGGCTGGGGACCGGGCAACTTTGGCATGGTGGGCCGCGGGGGAGGCTTCGGGATCTTTCCCGTGTTCGGCCTCCTGATCCAACTGGCAATTCTGGGATTCATCGTCTGGCTGGTTTACAAGCTATTCACCGGATGGCGGATCTCCCTGACGCCACGGTCCGTTCCGGAAGGCCCCAGGGTGGAGCCTGCTCAACCGGTTGAATCAGAATCAAAGAACGATGAAACGACCGGGTAAGCAACCTGCACAACCCTTCGTCTGAGAGATGATCTAACTAAGACCCTGGCCTTCCAGGGTCTTATCTCGAATACGAGGAGAAAACTATGGATTTCATCAATCAGATCATCCATGCCCTGACCGAAGTGCATCCCACCCACCCCATGTTTGTGCACTTCCCGATTGCTCTCACGGGCGCGGCCTTCTTTTTCATCCTGCTCGCCTATTGGAGGAAGAATGCCTCGCTGGAGCAAACTGCCTTCGCAAACATCGTGCTAGCTTCCGTCAGCACCATCGTCGCAGGTCTCACTGGTGTCAACGATAACATCAGTAATTATGAGGGTGAAGCGCCCAATGCCAGCGTAAAGATTGTGCTGGCCACGCTCCTGTTCATGTTAACGGCAGGCATCAGTGTTGTTCGTTACCGCAACCCGGAAATTTTCACCAGAGGCAACGGACTGGTCTATATTGCAGCCTACGGTTTGAGCTTTTTTATCGCCCTGGTGCTGGCTTTTTTGGGTGGCGTCATCTTATATGGAATGTAGGAGAACACAGGAATGAAATCAATGCACGCCGCGCTCGTCATCGCCCTCTTGATCGTTGGACTTCTGTCTGCTTGCGGGACTCAGGCAACGGAGGCGCCCGCCGCTGCTTTTGAAGTGACCGAAGTCTCTGTCGAGCCCACCCAGGGAATGACTGAAACCTCGGCCCCCTCCGACACGGCTGTTCCTGAGAGCAGCCCTGTCCCACCCACCAATGTCCCTGCCACGCAGGCCTCCAGCCAGGGGATGATAGTCAGTTTTGCAGTCGATATTCTGCCCCTGTTTGAAAGCCGCTGCAAGAATTGTCATGGCGGCAACAGGATCGAAGAGGGACTCGTTTTGTTATCCTATGCCGATATCATGAAAGGCTCGCAAAATGGTCCAGTCGTCACGCCTGGCAGCGCTAATAACAGCCTGTTGGTTGAGCTTCTGGTTAACCAGAAGATGCCCAAGCGCGGCCCCAAACTGACGCCTTCCCAGATCCAACCCATCATCGATTGGATCAACCAGGGCGCGCTGGAAAACTAGAATCCCATGGCTCGAGCGCGATTGATTTGGCGGGCTTACTGAAAGATTTCATCACAGAGCGCACTGACGCTACGCGCACAGAGATTTATCTCTTCTCACGCTCAAGCCGCCGTCCTCGGCGGCGATTCGTGGATAAATCCTGCGCCGTACGCAAGCGCGGCGCAGGGAGCATACAGGCTTCTTGTGCATTGTGCACAAATATAGCTGAAAGCAGACTCTCAATTTCTGGTATAATCCCGTCGCTCAAAACAGGGAGAGGTCGCGTAGTCCGGTTTAGCGCGCACGCCTGGAGAGCGTGTTTGCCGCAAGGCAACGCGGGTTCAAATCCCGCCCTCTCCGCCAGGAAACAGAAAAACGTCTCGCGAAATGTGAGGCGTTTTTGATTCGGTCCGCCCGCGTGTAAGGTGGCATGTGGCTATTGCCGCGACAGCCATATAATGAACACATCTTCACCAACAATCGGCAATGATGTATGATTAGGCAGGCGAGCCGAAGATTGGCGGAAAAACTTACTTGTGGCAAACGCAGAATAAAGATAAGAAAGAATTTGTCGCAAAAAATTATGAACTATAAGAACGCAAAAACCTCGACAGGAATCATTGCAGGGATTTCCGGATTATTGTTCGCGCTGGTGTATGTGGGGCTCGAGATTTTGACCGAAAACCCAGAGGCGACGAATTCGATATCGATCTGGCATACTCCTCTCATATGGCTCCTCGCCTCGATCTTTTTTTACCTCATATTTTATGCCGTGGGGATCGTACGCGACGGCAAGGTAAAAGAACGGATGATCACTTTCGGCTTATGTGTTGTTGCGGCCGTCCTACTCGCATTGTTCTGGGTATACCCTATGATCTCCGGCCTGATGCAGTGCTTTGATGGGAGCGGTTGTTAAACATTTTTAACGGGTTCCGCCGAGCCCAGTGATTTCGGTTCGGATATTTTCAAACAGACACCGCCAGAGAAATCGTCTCGAATTGTGAGGCGTTTTTATTTTGGGAACTTGGGGAGTGCCTAAATTCAAAGACAAACATCAATTTATGTCACCCTGAGCCGCTCTCTGGCGAAGGGTCTCCGCCGCACAGCGGCGGGATTCTTCACTCCCTGCGGTCGTTCACATCGTCCCGATGTCCTTCGGGAGAATGACATACTGTTTCTGATGTTAGGCACTTCCAGTTTCCAGAAAAGCTATCATGGTACAATGCGGCATGTTGAATAACAGAAGTAAAAACAGGGCTGTTCTACAACTTAGGACAGCCTTTCTTGCTTAGTGAGGAAAGAAATGTCAGCAAATTCAACTAACCCTACGATTGTGATCATGCACGGCGATCAGACCGGCGAAGAGCTGTTGAAGGAAGGGTTGCGCGTGTTAGACCCGGCAGTGATCGGATTTGAGCTGAACTTCCAGCACTTCGATATCAGCCTGGAAAACCGGCGCGCCACGCAAAATCAAATCGTGAAAGACGCCGCCGCGGCGATGCTTCAGACCGGCTTAGGATGGAAAGCGGCCACGATCACTCCACCCGATCCAAACGATGTGGGCAGTCCCAACGCTATTCTGCGGGAGGAGATCGATGGGAAGGTGATCCTGCGCATCGGCCGGCGTATCCCGCGTGTGCGCCCAATGGGCGGGGTACATGCACCCATTGCCATTGTCCGCATGGCCGTGGACGATGCTTACGGAGCCAAGGAGTGGAGGGAGAGTACGCCCGATGGAGATGAGCTGGCGTATCGCACTTCCAAGATCAGCCGGAACACGTGCCGGTCGGTGGCCGACTTCTCGTTCCAGCTTGCGGCGCGTATGGGGGCGCGCGTTTTCGGAGGTCCCAAGTATACTGTCAGCCCTGTGTACGAAGGCATGTTCAAAGAAGAACTGGACGCTGCCGCAGCCCGGCACCCGCATGTGACTTATGATCCACAGTTGATCGATGCCACCCTGGCGCTCTTGCTGAAAAGCGATGGAGACTCGCTTGTCATTCCAACCCTCAACCGGGACGGCGACCTGCTCTCCGATATGGTCCTGCAGATGTTCGGCAGCATCGCCGCCTCTGAGAGCCTGGTCCTGGCATTTGATGACACGGCACACGTAAAAGTGGTGATGGCCGAAGCTCCTCATGGGACCGCGCCGGCGCTGGAGGGGAAAAACATTGCCAACCCGATGGCGATGATCCTGGCCGGGGCAGAGATGCTCTCTTATATTCAAACGCCGAAAGCAAACCAGGCCGCGCGCGCCATCCAGGAGTCGGTTTTTGAAGCGGTGCATGCTGGAAGGGCCACCACCGATCTGGGTGGCAGAATGTCAACCACCGAGTTCACGGATGAGGTGATCCAACGTGTGCAGGCAAAACTTGAGGTATGGAGTGGGCTGCGAACTAAATAACATGAATTCGGGTTAGTGTGTTGGGACGCTGACCCTGGCACCGCCCGCCAGGGCAGGTGAAAACGCTGATTTTCGCTGATAAATGAAAGGAAAAATCTGCACGCTTCGCAGTCTGCGCGCCGCACGGTCAGCCTCCAGGATAACAGGTCATAACCCTTATCCCGTACTGACGTTAAATCGCCCAAAGATTTGAGAAAAAACTTCGCGACCTTCGCCGTTTCGCGCTGTTCGCGTTAGGAACTTCCCAGCTTCCAGCATGCGATGTCCAGTGCCAGGTGTGTCCGAGTTCGTCACCTTGCCGTGTATACTTAATCCATGGATACCCTCACAGGCTCCGTGGAGCGCATCACTTTCTACAATCCTGAAAACGGATACACGGTGCTGCGCCTGCGCCCGGATCATCCAAAAGGCATCCACTCTACGCCAAAATCTGGCTTGAGTTTCGACGGTCTGGCGACGGTCGTGGGGAATCTACCGGAGGTCTCACCGGGGGAACATCTGCGCCTGCAGGGACAGTGGGACAGGCATCCAAAACACGGTTCACAATTCAAAGTGGAAGTGTGCGAACAGACTCTGCCGGTCACGGTCGCGGGGATTCAGGGCTATCTTGGCTCGGGCATGATCAAAGGCATCGGACCAAAACTGGCCGAGCGCATTGTCGGGAAATTCAAGGAAGAAACGTTCGATATCATCGAACTGAAACCGGAGCGCCTGCTCGAAGTACCCGGCATTGGTATGGACCGCACAGGCCGGATCACGAGAGCCTGGCAGGACCAAAAACAGGTCAAGGAGATCATGGTCTTTTTGCACGGCCATGGCGTCAGCACCAACCTTGCGATCAAGATCTTCAAGACCTATGGGGAAAAATCCCTGGAGACCGTCCAACAGAATCCTTACCAACTTGAGCGTGACATCTATGGAGTCGGCTTCAAGACCGCCGACCGTATCGCGCAAGCCCTGGGCCTGCCTGTGGACCATCCGTCCCGCGTCGAGGCTGGGATCGTCTTCGCGTTAAACGAAATGATCGATGAGGGGCATGTCTATGTCCCGAAAGAACTTCTGGCAGGACGCGCGATCGAGCTGCTGAACGTCTCGCCGGAGCTTATCGCCCCGGCTTTGGACCGCCTGGCCGAGGCAGATCGCATCCGCCCAGACCTGATTCCGTTGAAGGATGGAAGTGATGCAAAAGGAAATCACGCGGTCAGTGAAGCCGCGGGAGTCTACGGTTCACCGGTGATCTATTTGACCCCATTTTATTTCGGAGAGATAGGTGTGGCAGAACGTTTGAGGACTTTGGCAAATTCATCCGCACCTGCCAGACCGATAAACCCTGTCCTTTTCCCGGAAGAGAACCTGTCCGATGAGCAACAGGCGGCCATCCAAATGGCGCTGACCCATCCGGTCAGCATCCTGACTGGAGGACCGGGAACCGGAAAGACCACCTGCCTAAAAGCGTTGATCATCACGCTAGAAGCGCAGCACAAAAGATATGCGCTGGCCTCCCCCACCGGCCGCGCCGCTAAACGACTCTCCGAGGCAACCGGACGGCCTGCCAAAACAATTCATCGGTTGTTGGAATATTCCCCGGTAGAGGGCTTCAAACACAACGACAAAAATCTGCTGGACCTGGACTTTCTGGTGGTGGACGAAGCCTCCATGCTCGATCTACTGCTGACAAATAACCTGCTCAAAGCCGTGCGCTCGGGGACGCATATCCTGTTCGTCGGGGATGTGGACCAGCTCCCTTCGGTGGGAGCGGGCGATGTGCTCCGCAACTTGATCAGCAGTGGCATTGCGCCGGTCACACGACTGAATATCATCTTTCGCCAGGCCGCCCATTCACAGATCATCACCAATGCTCACTTGATCAACCAGGGCAAATTTCCAGTTTTTTCTCAAGGTGAGGGCGACTTCTTCCTCTTCGCCGCCGAAGATGCCGCGACCACTGCGGACTGGATCATCCAGATCGTCACGGAAAGGGTTCCGCAGAAGTTTGGCTTCGATGCGGTGCAGGATATGCAGGTGCTCTCTCCCATCTATCGCGGACCGGCAGGCGTGACCTCATTGAATGACCGCCTGCAAGAAAAGCTCAACCCTCCCGCGAATGACAAACCGGAACGCCGCCTGTTTGGCACAACCTTTCGCCTGGGCGACAAGGTGATGCAGACCCAGAACAACTATGACAAAGATGTCTACAACGGGGATATCGGCTTCATCCGCTCCCTGGACCTGATCGAGCAAACGCTGAAGGTCGACTTCGACGGACGCTTCGCCACCTTCGAATGGAGCGAAGCCGACCAGCTTGCACTGGCCTATGTGGTTTCGGTCCACAAAGCCCAGGGATCGGAATTCCCCGTGGTCGTGATGCCCATCGTGACCCAACACTACACCATGCTACAGCGCAACCTGCTCTACACCGCCATCACTCGCGCCCGCAAACTGTGCGTGCTGGCGGGCAGCCGTCGGGCCATTGGAATGGCGGTGAAAAATAACAAGGTGGCACAGCGCTTTACGGCGTTGGAGTGGAGATTGGGAAAAGGTTAATGGAGCAGTAATCGCCGGACCGAGAAGAGACCTGGCTATTCTGTTGCGGCAATTTGCTCAGGCAGCGACCAAACCGTTCTATCCAACAGCTCAGCCTTCTGCTCTGGCAGTGACAATACCGCGCGCCGCAGCCCACTGATTGATATTCTCGCGTTTGATGGCGGCCGCCATCAGGTCCGGGAATTGGTCAGGCGTGCAGGCAAAACATGCGACTCCCAGCGCGGCAAATTGAGATGCAACATGGTGATCAGATGCAGGCGCGCCCTGATCGCTGAGGGCCAGCAAGGTGATGACCTGTACACCCGAATTGACAAGCGAAGCCGCGCGTCGTAAGAGTTTTTCGTGACTCCCACCCTCATACAAATCACTGATCAGAACCAGGATGGTATCGTTTGGCGTACGGACCATTGATTGGCAGTACGCCAGTGCCTGCTCGATATCGGTGCCGCCGCCGAGTTGCGTGCCAAAAAGGACTTCGACGGGATCGTCCAATTCGGGCGTCAAATCCACCACAGAGGTATCGAATACAACCAGTGAGGTCTTGACCGCAGAAATGGACGCCATGACGGCCGCACAGATGGATGAATACACGACCGATGTTGCCATGGAGCCACTCTGGTCAACACACAAAATGATATCGCGCAGCGAAGAGGAAGTTTTCTTTCGTCCATATCCGATGCGGGTTTCGGGAATGATGGTTTTGTAATTGGGCTGGTAATTCTTCAGGTTGGCGCGGATGGTCCGGTGCCAGTCAATTTCGCTGTGGCGGGGCCTGCGATTACGAACCGAGCGATTCAAACTTCCCTGGATGGATTGGCGGATGGGACCCTCCAGTTTTTTCTCGAGTTCCTCCACTACTTTGCGAACGACCATGCGTGCGGTTTCCTTGGTCCTTTCAGGTATGACGCGATTGAGGGAAATGATGGTAGATACCAGGTGAATATCCGGCTCGACCGATTGCAGCATTTCAGGTTGAAGCAGCATCTGACGCAGGTTGAGTCGTTCGAGCGCGTCCTTTTGCATGACTTGAACCACTGAGGTTGGAAAGTAGGTTCGAATATCGCCCAACCAGCGCGCAACTTTGGGGGAGGAACCGCCCAGTCCACCCGTCCGTTTTTCATCTGGATTGGAATCATAGAGGGCGGAAAGAGTCTTGTCCATCCCAAGATCAGCCTCACCAAGCGTACAACCCGTGCCATCCGCTTCGCCCCCAAGCATAAGCCGCCAGCGGCGTCTTTGTTCAGCGGTGAAGGAGTCTGTCACGCCGCCTCCTTTGAGAGGCCTAAAATCTTAATTAACAATGGCAACACTTTTTCCACGCGCGACATGTCGAGCTGATCCTCTCCGAGGAGGATTTCCGCTTGACCGCCGCTTTTCGCCAACTCACCGATTTGGCGGCGTTCACCGGCAGGAAAAGTACCGAAAGTTCGCCGCAACAATGGCAGGACTGAAATGAATGTTTCACCGGAAAGAGACATAACCCACTGATTTACAAGCCGCCAAAGGGAGGCATGGTGTATCAGTGCCAGCCCGCTGCCATGCAGGAATCCCTGCACCCAGGCCGCGGCCTGTGGTGTGGGCGTTCCAGGCGAAAGCGCAAGGCCCATCTGCCTGGCGGTATCGCCGTCAGCGTTGGAGCGGTCAAAGAGCAGGCGGCAGGCGCGGCCGCGGATCAGACCGTGAACGCCATCCTGTGAGACGAGATGCTCAAGAGCATTCGTCCAGGCCTGGGTATGAGAGTCATCCTGCAAAATCCCCACCGCACTCTGAACGGCATTGATATGCTCGAAGAATTGCCCAGCCGCTTCGTCGTTCAGCGCGGAACAGGCAGATGGCAGACCGATGCAAACGCGCGCCATCAGTTCATCCACCACCTGCCGCACCATACTTGTATCAGTCTGGCGGACATTCCCATAGCGCAGAACATTGGCGAGGGGCGGTAAAGCCTGCATCAGGTGTGAAACATCGCCACTCGTCGCAGCAATTTTCTGGATGATCGACATCAAGCCTGAAATGGAATTGGGGAGGTCTGCCAGCAGGGCGGATTCGACCAGCTTCGTCAGCGCCGTCAACTCGATCATTTTCGACGCATCGGACTCAATTTTGTTCGTCGCCGCGTCGAGGACCGTATTGCCCCACAGGCTTGCTTCGATCACATTGACCGCGAATTCAGGTTTCCATTCGATCTGCCACAGTTCGTGGAAGGTTCCTTTTGCACCGCGTGTGGTTGAAAGCTGTCCCCATGGAATCCCCAGCACGTTCAAACGATGAAGGAGGCGGCTACGTTCCAGCAGGAGCGGTTTGCGAAGATCCAGGTCGAGGGTTTCGGGCGAAGCCGATGGTTCTAGGCGTGTCCGTTTTTGTGTGGCGGCCAAATCCAGTTGCAGCGGAACGGAAGGAGTGGTCGGCGGGACTTTACCCATGCGTACCCCAACGATCAACTTCTCGTGCACGAGTCGCAACGGGGCATCATCCCCAAAACAGAAAACTGCACGAACGACTTCATTGAGTTCGGTCAGGCCGGGCAATGGACTCTCGCGGAGCGAGGCAAGCGTTTCCGCCAGGCGAGTCGCTTCGATGGCATGCGCGGGTGAAATGCCCAGATCCTCCGCGCGCATGGAATGCGCAACCTTGACCATCCATTTCTCGACGATGGCGGTTTTCGTTTCCCAAATATGTTCGTACCAGCCCGGCGATTCAATCCCTGCGCCATAACCGCTGGTGCGGGTCAGGCGGTTGTACGTCCACGGAACCCAGGTGGCTGAAACCTGGGTCTTGGTCAGTCCTTTGAGGAGACCGGCATCTTCTTTGAAGTTTTCAGGTTGCACAAGCTTGGGGGCGTGCCAGGCACCGCATATGACAGCAATATTTTGATATCCTTCAGCCTGCGCGGCACGGATGATGGTTCGCATGGACGCTTCGCGGAGTACATTATCATCCTTGTCCAATGGGAATGTTTTCTCTGTCTCTTCGCGCAAAGCTGACATCAACTCAAGAATTCCCTGAAACACATCGCGACTTTCCCGCCGTTGCTCCACAAAATGTTCCCACCAGCGTTCCCCGTCTGTATAACCGGAGGCTTCCGCAATCCAGGTGAATGGGTCCGCAGGTCTTGGATTACCTTCATCCGACTCTTTTATCTCTGGTATTTGCCTTCCATCTGATGACAACTGGTTTGCCTGCGGCAAATCCATAAACCGCACGGGCATTTTCGCGGCCTGTGCAAATTGTATGGCCTGCCATTCGGGTGAGAATTCAGTAAAGGGATAGTAGACGGCTTGTAACGGCTGGTCGGTGCAATAGACCAAAAGTGCCACCGGAGGCACCATCTCCCCGTGCGCAGCAAGCGGGATCAATTCATCCGCGTCAGGCGGACCTTCAACCAAAAGGATATCAGGTCGTAAGGACTCCAACGCCCTGCGCAAACTACGCGCCGAGCCCGGACCATGATGGCGAATGCCGAAGACAGAAATCATTTCATCACTCAATCCATGGATTCCTTGCATGCCCGGTACAGATCCTTCCACTCCTTTCGTTCCTTGACGACCGTCTCCAGATATTCCTGCCAGACGATCTTATCCTGGACCGGGTCTTTGATGATCGCGCCCACCAGCCCGGACGCCACATCATGGGCACGAAGCTTTCCATCCCCGAAATGCGCCGATAAGGCCAGCCCGCTGTTCACCACAGAGATGGCCTCTGCCGTGGAGAGTGTGCCGCTTGGCGATTTGAGTTTTGTTTTTCCGTCACCGGTCATGCCAGCACGAAGTTCCCGGAAAATCGTTACGATGCGGCGAATCTCCTCCAGGGCGGGCGGCTCGGCTGGAATTTCAAGCGCCCGTCCGAGACTCTCCACCCTGCGCCTCACAATGTCCACTTCTTCATCCACCGTCGCGGGAAGCGGCAGGACGACCGTGTTGAAACGCCGCCGCAATGCGGACGAGAGTTCATTCACACCGCGGTCGCGATTATTGGCGGTGGCAATCACGTTGAAGCCCTTGACCGCCTGCGTTTCGGCACCGAGTTCGGGAATAGGGAGGGTCTTTTCCGAAAGGATCGTGATCAAGGTATCCTGCACATCTGACGGGATACGCGTCAATTCCTCCACACGCGCGATCCGGCCTGTTCGCATGGCGATCATCACCGGGCTTGGCACGAGCGCCTTCTCACTTGGACCCTCTGCCAAAAGCCGCGCATAATTCCAGCCGTAGCGCATCGATTCTTCTGCCGTCCCTGCCGTGCCTTGAATCAGCAGAGTGGAATCACCCGAAATCGCCGCTGCCAGATGCTCCGATACCCAGGTTTTGGCTGTGCCAGGCACGCCAATCAGCAGGAGCGCCCGGTCCGTTGCGAGGGTCGCAATGGCCACCTCCACGGTGCGGCGATTCCCGATATATTTTGGCGTCACCATAAATCCGTCATCGAGTTTTCCGCCCAGCAGGTAGGTCGTGACCGCCCAGGGTGAAAGTTTCCAGTTTGGCGGTCGCTGGCGCTTATCCACCTTTGATAAGGCCTCCAACTCCTCGGCAAATTGTTGCTCAGCATGCTCGCGTAAAAGGGTCGTCATGGGTCATCTCCTCAAAGCATCAGTCATATCGCGGCGAAAACGCAAGACGGCACAGAATTGGTCAAGCCATGTTTCCCACCCTTTCGAATCATCCGGCCAGCCTTTCAGGAAGGTTTCCGTCAATGAAACAGGAATACGCAACCCGAAGGATGGCAGAGTTCTCATCAACCTCCAGTGACCTTTGCCTGCCTGTCTCTGCATGCTCGCCATTACTGTTCGCGCCAATGGCTCGCTCCACTGCACCTCATAAGCCTCCAGTAGCCCGAGCATTGGATGGGCATCGTCGAGTTCTTTTATGGTTTTGACGATGGAAGCCTTTGCCAACGCTTCAAGCTTTTCCACGGGGATCAATTTTATGAGGCCCCTCAAATCTATTTCCCGAGCGATCTCTCGACCATCGGTTTGCTTCACCACCACATCGGCAATTGCCGCTGCCCAATCCGAATCCCTCGAACGTTCCGCCGCGAGCGACCATCCCAGGATCAAAGCATCCTTCCATTCAGACCTCAACGCGGCTTGAAGGATTCGTTCAGGAGCTTGTTTCCACTTCTGACTCCAAACCGAGGGAGGCGCGAGAGCGATCATTTGCACCAGCACATTGGCTTGCTTTCCCAGTTTCTTGTGCAAAGTTGCTCCCGATATCCCATCGCGCTTCGCCGCCGCGTCAACACCTTCGGGCAGGCTAACGCGTAGGCTGTCTTTCCCAAGCATGGGCGATTTGTATTCTGCGAACGGTTCCAGCCGCGCAATCATCCGCTTCGAGTGTCTGGACTCTGGCAGGCGGATCAGCAAATCCAACGCGGCTTCACGCACCTCCTTGCGCGAGTCGTCGAGACAGGATTCGAGGAACGGCTCATCGTCCATGTTCAGGCCGTTTGATAAAGCCGCAACAAACGCGGCGCGCTCCTCGTGCGGATCCTGTGCCCATGTGCTTTGAATCAGCTCGATGGCCCGTTTCGCGTGGTAGTCGCGCAGTCGCTCCAGCAATTGGACGCGCTCCATCCGCGTGCCTGTCTCCCAAACATCGTCCGCATCTTCCCGTCCAAGCGCATAAGACCAGGCAAGGTTTTGACTTGCGAGCCATTTTCCCCGTTCCCCGGTGACAGGCAGGACCAGTTTGCGCAGTTTGTGTTTTCCGAGTCCAAGCAGAGCAGGCAGGGTCTCCGGCGGAACGATGCGATTTTGTGATGCGGTCAGCACCAGAAATTCAGGCAGCACCTGCTCGTGTTCGCCTCCCAGAATCCGCTTCAGGAAGACGGATGCTTCACCTGAAATCATGTTCAGGGATTCGGCCGGGCTGGCCGCGCCGGTCTCTTCGAGTTTATTTGGAATTGTGCCCGCCAGGCTCGCGAGGCCAATCAGCGCGGCGGTTGAGAAGAAGGCCGTGTCTTGATCATCCCGTGGAATAAGGTTCAATGTATCCTGCAAGAGTCCAGATACGACTGGAGGTGTGAAACCATTGCCGGTTCCCAGGAGCGCAGTTTTGACGAGTGATTTCCAGGCATCCATATTCATTTACAAAAGATTCACCAGTCGTTCTGATTCCCATGCCGCCAACGGCGTGAATGTGGATCCGTCCCACGTTCCAAAGATGGTCAAAGGATGACCGCCACCCAGCGCAAATAGCTCCCATGCTGAGGGGTGCGATGCGGGCAACGGGAGGATATATCCCTCCGTATCCTTCAGGACCCAACCTGCGTGTACGCGCATCGGTGTCGCCATTTCCAGGACTGCGGGGAAATTCTCCAGCCAGGGATTGTACCCCAGCGCGACGGCGTAACTATCCAGCAGGTCACGCACGCTTTTAAAGCCCTGTGGCACGACCTTCTCGTTGACAACTCTTTTCTCCCTGAAGATTGCACGCAAGGGATGCGCGCCGAGAAAATATACCAGTTCCCCTTGCAAGACCAATCCCTGCACGAGGCTGGCGTCCATTGGTTGTGATTGGTGCGCAAAGTTTAGGATCAGCGCGATCCTTTTTTCGACTCGTCCCCATAACCAGTTGACCTGTGTCCGCAGGTTCGTCTTTTCGTCGAGTTCAGTGTACGTGTGAAGTACAAGCCAGTCATCGCGATAGCCTTGTGTAGAGGCTAATAATTCATCTTGATTCACCGACCAGCCCAGCAAGCCACGTACGTCCTGCTGTGTGGTTTGCGGGAGCCCCTCCAGCCTCCGATAAGCATTGACCAGTGCATGTAAGCGCGCCAGACGGAGAAGGAGAATTTCCGCCCAATCGGCGCGCGTTCCGGGAAGAGTTGCCATCTCGCGGATCAGCCGCGCCGCGCCGGGCAGCTGCGAATCAATCATACGGGCGGTTTGATCGTTCCAGAAAGAGGGTGGCGCAGACTGTGCGAATGCGAGTCCCGCGCGGGCAAAGTCCTTCAGCCATTTTTCCAGAGAATCGATTCCTATATCGGTTAATTTCTCACGTTTTTCCGCACGGCGTGCCGCATCTTTTTGCCGCGCCGCGGTGGTCTCTGGCGTTTCCTCCCTGGTTGGCGCTTTTTTCTCAGCCCTGGATTTGCGCTCCTCGCGTTTTTCCAGCCATTCGGTTACCCAGGGTGGAGGCGATTTCTCCGTCAAGCTGGTGGAAGAGGTCGCTGACATCAACATCAACCCCAGGCAGTGCTTGCAAGGGAATTTTCTGCTGGGGCAACTACATGCATATCCCATGTTCGCCAGGTCCACGCGTACTTTGTAGGGTTCCTTTCCGCTTCCTTTGCATTCGCCCCATAACGCGACGTTATTTCCCCCAAGGCTCGCCCAGTGCCGGGCATCTGCCAATCCCTGGGCGGATTTCAGGGATGATGGATCAGGCGCAAGTGACTTTACCTGCTCGGCAGTGAGCTTGGTCATGCGGCAATTTTACTAGAAGAAAACTTGCCGCGAATCATTGCAAAGCATTTGAAATTTCAGGCCTCCATTACCTCTGCCGTGAAATAAAAAGACTGGCCTGTTCATAGACCAGTCTTTATCTATCCACGTAACTTTATGGCGTCGGCGTGGCAGTGACCGTGGCTTCCGCGGTCGCCTGCCCGGCATAGATGATCAACTGCACCGGGGGATTTTCAGCGGAGTGACCCTCGGGAGCAAAGCCTTGGTTGACTAGTGCATTGTGTAATAGGGCGGACTCCCAATCGCCGCCGCCCAGTATGTCGGTGCCGGCGGCACTGGCGCCTGCTACACGGCGGGAGCCGAGCAGGATGGCATCGTAGGTCATGAGGTCCAGGCCGCCGCTGCGTTCGGTCAGGTCGGCGTTGTGGCAGGACGTACAGCCGATGATGCGGCTGCCCCAAAGGCTGTTTTCCATAAACAGCGGCTGGATATCGGCAAAGGTCGCTTCGCAGGGGTTGCCATTCACATCGTTGAACGGGAACGGTTCCGTCTCGGGCGAACCGGCCGTCACCCAGGTGCCGATCAGATCAGCAGCATTCACCGGGCAGCCGCTGGACTCCAGCATCGCGCCCTGGCCCGGCTGGATCTCCGAGTGTGCCACAGGGATCAGGGTCGGGATGGGTGTGCGGTCCACTTTAGGTGCAGCCTGACCGCAGGTGAGCGTAAACCCACAGGAGGAAACATAGATCAGCCCCAGCCAGGCAGTCACCACGACGAGAAACAACGCGATAGTTGCATAGATCGTAGTACGAACATCATCATTCATAAAAAGACTCCTACCCTATTCTTCTTCCAGCTTCAACGTGCGCACGAAATTGACTACATCCCAACGTTCCGAAACGGTCAGGTTTTCGTTGAGCGCCGGCATGCGACCCTCCAGGCCGTTGCTGATGGTCAGGAAGATCGAGCCATCGCTCTTGGATTGGACCACGTCAGAGGTCAGGTTGGCCGGTTTGAAGTCCAGCAGGAACGGCGCAATCGGCCCGTTGCCCGCACCGGTCACGCCGTGGCACATCTGGCAGTTGATCACAAAGAGTTGCTGCCCGCGCGTGATGGAGGCTTCATCCGCCGGCATGGGGTTTTCCGGCGCTCCCAGGCCCGAGATAGCGATCGGTCCCTCGATCGGAATCGACTGTTCGGGAACAGGAAGCGGGCTTTCCATGGGCCGATAGGATGGCTGCATTTCCATGAAACTGGGCCACTCGATCTTGATAATGTCATACGAAAACAACATCGCAATCGCAGAGAGCACACCCACCACGGCAAAGATCATTGCAAATCGTCTAAGGATGACGCTCAGGCTTGTGCTCATAGGTGACGCGCCTCCGCCGGGGTAACTGATTCTGCACCCACACTGGTTAATGCATTCACAAATTTCTCCTGATCCTGGCTTGGGACACTGAAAAGCACGGCGATCTTCCCATCGCTGATTTCAGGCATGTATTCCATGGGGGTATAGGCTGGAAATCCGCTATCGACAAAGAGACCAATGAAGGCAAACCCCATTAATCCCAACATGGTCATCTCGAACGTAACGATCCAGCCCATGGGAACAGGATAAATTGGTTGGCCGCCTACCTGCAAGGGATATAGGTAAGGAGTGCCGTAAATCAGGAATAGGCCCAAGAGCATGCCGAACCCGGCTCCCACCATGGCAATGCGCGAGACATTGGTCAAGGCACTGGGACGACCCAGAACCCGCCCCGGGATGGGAACACCGGAGATCACATTGATGTCACGATCCTGTACTCCCAACTCATGCAACTTTTCGATGCCCTGCGTCGTGAGTTCAATTTCATCAAACACAGCCAGGAGTGTAGTCGAAGATTCTGCCATATCGGTTCCGCTCCTTATTCCAACTCGCTGACCGCGGGAATATGCGCTTTCCCGACCTTACGCAGCGTGTGATTTTCCTGGCCCTCCTGCACTTCCCAGACCGGAATCAATGGGATCAACCGCGAAGCGATCATATAGAGCAGCAGGAAAAGAGCAAATGTACTGATGGTCATGGGAATTTCGATGCGCGGTTCATACTGGCGCCAGGTGAATGGCATGCGATTGATGGTCACACCAACCGGAATAATGAGGTAGCGCTCGAGGTACATCCCTACATTAATAAGTATACCGACGATCGCCAGCAACCACGGGGTTTGGCGCCATTTACTGTTCCAGAGCGTCAGCCAGGGAACCGCGATATTGCAGATCAGCATCGTGTACCAAAGGTATGCTTTGGGACCTACCTCTTGATACTCCTGAAAGAGTTTGTCCCAGCGATCGCCGCCATACCACGGAGCCAAGTAGTCATTGAAATAGAAGTACGCCCAGGCCATGGAGACAATCAACATCAGCATGGCCATAGTGTTAAAGTGCTCCTTGCGTATAAAATACTCCATGTGTTTCATCGTATAACGAATAATAAACAACACGATGGCCACCGCCGCCATCCCTGAATGAAGCGCACCAATGACAAAATAGGGCCCGAAGACCGTCGAATTCCAACCAGGACGGGTCGCCATCGCGAAATCCCAAGACACGATGGTATGCACCGAAAACATGACTGGGATAATCGCAAAGGCAAAGATATTCATAGCCGTGGTCAAATTCTTCCACTCACCTTCGGTACCACGGAAGCCCAGTGCCAATACGCGATAAAAGATCTTGCGCCAGCCGCCTTCCGTGCGATCGCGTGCCATCGCCAGGTCCGGAATAAGCGGCAGGAAGAGATACATGGTGCTGCACAACACATAGGTGGTAATCGCCAGCAGATCCCACATCAATGGTGAATGGAAATCAGGCCATAACCGTCGCACATTTGGAATGGGCATCATCCAATATATAAGCCAGACACGTCCAAGATGCATGAAAATGCTGAAACCAGCCTGAATGAGGCCAAATGTGGTCATCAATTCCGCCGCGCGCGTGAATGGGCGGCGAGATTCCACCTTCATTACTCGCAAAATCGCCGAGATGAATGTGCCAGCATGACTGATACCAATCCAGAAAACGGTATTGACCAGGAAGACACCCCAATAATCCGGCCGGGTGACGCCCGCCATGCCCTGTCCTTCCATAATTAGGATATACCACTGATACACCAAACAATAAAGAATCACGATCACCAATATTCCTGTCACCAGCCAAAACTTCCAACTGGTGGCATACATTGATTCCATGGCCAGCCTGTTCATTTCACCGCGCGGGAGCGGATCGAACATCAATTGTTCGCGTGGATCTTCGTGTTCTTCACCATGAGGCTGCGCGAGGGGTTGGGCAACTGTTGTCATTTAGACTCCTCCTGCCAGGTAGGTAACACGAGGTTGTGTCGTCAGTTCCTCCAGCAAATGACCGGCGCGGCTGGGATTCGCAGCAGCGATCTTATTAACTGTAGACTCTGGATCGTCCAGGCGCCCAAAGGTAATGGCATTTGCCGGACAAGCCTGTGCACAAGCCGTTGTAAATTCACCATCCTCGATCTCGCGGCCCTCGGACTTGGCTTTATCCTCCGCCTTATGGATGCGCTGGATGCAGAATGTGCACTTCTCCATCACACCACGCCGGCGTACGGTCACGTCGGGATTCATCTGGTTATGCAGAGTGGTTAACTCGGGGTAAACCCGTTCATCGTTATAATCAAACCAGTTGAAAGCACGTACCTGATAGGGACAGTTATTGGCGCAGTAACGCGTGCCGATACAACGATTGTAGACCTGCAAATTCAAATCTTGAGACATACTGTGCACCGAGGCAAAGACAGGACAGACTGGTTCACATGGTGCATTGTGACATTGCTGGCACATGGTCGGCTGAAAATCAGTCATCTTGACTTCAGGAAACTCCATGCTCTCCCACAGACGTTCAATCCGGATCCAATGCATGGCACGGCCGTATCCTGCATCGTCTTCTCCTACAATTGGAACATTATTTTCCATGGAACAGGCAGCTACACAAGCCTGACAGCCAGTGCACAGATCCTGATCGATCACCATCCCCCAACGCCCGCCCAATTCCTCTTCTGATTGGTTTGTAAACCCGGGTAATTTTGCTTCAGTAGTCATAAAGCTCTCCTATTTTTCTTCGTGAAACCCGTATACGCCCAACTTGCCTTCCATCCGCGCTAACAGACGCTTCTTGCCGGTCTTTTCGATCTTGACCTTCATCCCCATAAACGCCAGGTCTCCGGCCGTATTGAAATGCGCACTCAGAACATCCGCCGGATTCACACCCCGCCCCTGGGCGTAGATCCCATAAGCGGTGTGACCTTGCCCAAATGGCATGGCGATCGTATCAGGACGTATGCCCGGATACTTGTAAACAGACGCTTCCACCGTCCCAGCCTCGCTCACAATACGAACCACATCATCATCCTCGATTTCAAGTTCTTCGGCTTTGTGTGGATTGATTTCAACCCAGGTATTCCACATCACGGTCGTCGTCGGGTCGGCCAACTCTTGCAACCAGGGCTTGTTGGCTCCCGCTTCTCCTAGGGTCGGCGAAACATAGGGCAGGAAAAAGAACTCGTCCTCATGTATGGCACCCCCGGCTTCCACATTCAGATCCCTACCGAGCACATTCGCAGCGGCCGGCGCGGTGAGTTCAGCCGTATTCCTCCACCAGCCACCATGCTGCTGGAAGTAGGCCGAGAAGGAGTCAATTTCTGAAGCGACGAAGGAACCGTCCGCCTGGCCAATGAGATTGGTCAATTTGCTCCGAATGAATTCCACGACGTCGTTAAAGGGGAGAGCTTGCGCAGCTCCCTCGCCAGCCGACTTTGCGGCCGCAAGCAACACATCCGCGGTGGCACGCGCATCGTAAAGCAATTCCAATGC
>DASTOH010000038.1:0-47421 GCA_035720235.1 Anaerolineales bacterium
CACCGAGACATATGTCCCCGTGCCGGCATGGGAATGGATCGCGCCCCGCTTCGCATCCTTCACCTGAAGCTGGTCGTCGCGGAAATGTTTTTGGATCGTCCCCTGCAGCTGCCAGATGGCAAAGACGCCCTGCATCAGCCCCGTCGCGCCAACCGGATGTCCGCAGGCGATCAAGCCGCCGGAGGGGTTAACCGGGCAGACAGGTTTGTCCTTCAACGTCAAGCCGTAATCAATGTTTGGCAGGAACGCCTTGCCGGATTCCGCAAACGGACCTCCCTCGCCGTAGCGACATAAGCCCAAATCTTCATACGTCTGGATTTCAGACGACGTGTATGCATCATGCAGTTCGATGAAGTCCAGTTCGTTCAGTGGATCCTGGATGCCGGCGTGTTTCCAGGCCATGTTCCCCGCCGCGCGCCCCGCACGGAATGAATGCACTCCCGGGTAGCGCGTGCCTTTATCCCAGAGTTTTTTATAGTATGCGCGTGTCTCATCTGAAGATTGTTCCTGCGGCGTAGCATAGTCGCGCATGAATGTGTCATAATCGAAATGCGGACGGTCTGCCATGCGCATCGCGTCGGTGCCGCGGCCGATACCTGTCACCTTCACCAGCGGACGCGTCACCTTTGCACCTGCGGCTTCGAGTTTCTTGAGCCCCTCCTCTGAACAAAGGATAGTCGCCGCTGCGCCGTCAGACATCACGCAGATATCGAGCCGCGTCAGAGGCCACGCCACCATCGGCGCATTCCGCACATCCTGGATCGTGATGCGCTGGCTCTTCTGCGCGTACGGATTGTGGAAGGCGTTGATATAGTTCTTCACGCTGACATGTGCCATCTGCTCGACGGTCGTGCCGAACTCACACATATGCCGTGTGACCATCATGGCATAGTAACCGGAATAAAAACCTCCGACGGGATAATCGAACGATACGTCGGAGGCCAGGGCGATGAACTCATTTCCTTTCCAAGTCTCCACATGCGACATGGTCTCGAAGCCATACGCCACGCACACGTCCATGTGACCGCTGGCAACCGACTTCCACGCCTCCTGGAAACACAGTCCACCGGTCGCGCCGCCGCCCTCCACTCGGTGACCAGGCTTGGGACACAGCCCCAGGTAATCCTGCGCCATGATGCCGGCCATCAACTGCCGGGTGAAATGATCCGAGAAATACGAAGCGACAGATCCATCCACGATCCTGGTGAACGTCCGAAAATCCAGTCCGATGTCGGCAATGGCATAGTCGTAGGCTTCCTTGATGATCGCCTGGAACGTTTTCTCGGGTCGTGCCTTCGCAAACTTCGATACCCCGCCTGAAATTGCATAAACCGGTCTCATCAGTGGACCTCCTGTGTGTGAAGATAGCTCCATCTTTGCAGAAACGAATCAAAAATACAACTGACATTCATCCATACTTTATTCCTCAAAGGAAATGTCAGTCTGAGCCCTCACCTACACTCCCCGGCACTTACGCTCCCTGACATCCGGCTGAAGCCGGACCCGTCGGGTCCCGCTGAAGCGGGAGGCGCGGGACAAGTGTCGGTCGCGACGAACGCTCCCTCACATCGTCCCGATGTCCTTCGGGAGAGTGACATGTTCGGTTCTTCGCGCGTAAAAATCTCCGTGTCTCTGTGTCTCCGTGGCTAAATTATGCTAGACTCTGCACATGGAAACCCTCGAAACCTCCATCTCGCCTTCCGATCCACAATTTACCGCCAACAAAGAACACAACCGCGGACTTGCCCACACGCTGCGCGAACGTCTCGCCTATGTACGTCAGGGCGGCGGAGAGAAATATCGCAAACGCCATGAAGAACAAGGCAAACTCTTCGTGCGCGAACGCATCGAACGCCTGCTCGACCCCGGCTCGCCGTTTCTTGAGCTCTCTCCTCTCGCGGCGGTCGGCATGTATGATCTCGAAGCGCCAGGCGCGGGCATCGTCACGGGCATCGGGCGCGTCTCGGATCGCGAAGTGATGATCGTCGCCAACGACGCCACGGTCAAAGGCGGATCGTATTTCCCGATGACGGTCAAGAAGCATCTGCGCGCCCAGCAGATCGCCGAAGAGAATCATCTGCCCTGCCTGTATCTCGTCGATTCGGGCGGGGCGTTTTTGCCCTTGCAGGATGAGGTCTTTCCTGATGTCAACCATTTCGGTCGCATCTTCTACAACCAGGCACGCATGTCCGCCAAAAAGATTCCGCAGATTGCGGCGGTGATGGGTAGCTGCACGGCAGGTGGCGCGTACGTCCCTGCCATGAGCGACGAAGCCATTATTGTCAAAGGCACAGGCACCATCTTCCTCGGCGGACCTCCGCTCGTCAAAGCAGCAACGGGGGAAGACGTTACGGCCGAGGAACTCGGCGGCGCAGACGTTCACACGCGTCTCTCGGGTGTTGCGGATCATTTTGCAGAGGACGATGACCACGCCATTCAACTCCTGCGGGACATCGTGGAAACGCTGCAGACGCCCAACCTGCACACGCATCTTTCCAGGCTGGAAGTTGCTCCACCGGAAGAACCTTTGTTCCCCGCCGAAGAAATTTACGGGGTCTTGCCCAGCACATTCCGAGCCTCTTACGATGTTCATGAAATCATCGCCCGCCTCGTAGATGGCAGCAAGTTCCGCGAGTTCAAAGCGCGCTACGGCACGACACTTGTCTGCGGATTTGCACGCATTCACGGATACCCGGTCGGCGTTATCGCGAATAACGGCGTGCTGTTCAGCGAGTCCGCACTCAAAGCGACTCACTTCATCGAGTTATGCGACCAACGCGGCATTCCGCTTGTATTCTTGCAAAACATTACCGGCTTCATGGTGGGACGAGAGGCCGAAGTGGGCGGCATCGCCAAGGACGGCGCGAAAATGGTCCATGCGGTGGCAACCACCCGCGTCCCCAAACTGACCGTCGTCATTGGGGGCTCGTTCGGCGCGGGCAACTACGCCATGAGTGGACGCGCCTACGGCTCGCGCTTCCTGTGGATGTGGCCCAACGCCCGCATCTCGGTCATGGGCGGGGAACAGGCCGCAAACGTGTTGCTCACCATCAAGCAGGAGCAACTCGCCCGCGAAGGCAAACCTGTCATGACCCGGGAAGAAGCGGATGAATTCAAGCGCCCCATTTTGGAGAAATATGAAAACGAAGGCAATCCCTATCATTCCACCGCACGTCTCTGGGATGATGGCGTGATCGATCCGGTTGATACAAGACAAGTGCTTGGTCTGGCCTTATCCGTTGTGTTGAACGCGCCAGTGGAAGAGAAAAACTTTGGTGTATTTAGAATGTAGAAAGTGAGGAGAAAATGCATCTAGAACCCCGCCTCCAGTTAGATCACATGCTGCTGCAAACGCGCCGGCAGTTGATCGACTTCAGCATCATGGCCGATACAAAAGCGAATATTCTGCTCAGCATCTCATCTGTCATTGCCACCCTGGTCCTGACCCGCGTCAACGATCTAAAGCTGATGTCCGCCGCGATCGTGTTGCTTTTCTTTTTACTGCTGACTGTGCTCATGGCGCTGCTCACGCTTATCCCGAATATCCGCACGTTTGGAAAGCGAAAGCGTTCGGTGACCGATCCCGATTTCAATCCTCTGTTCTTCGGGGATTATGCCAGCGTCAAGCACCATGATTACATAACACACATGGAAGAGGTCCTGAGTGATCCCAGTCGCACCTATGAGATTCAGTTAAATGAACTTTATTTCGCCGGGCGATACCTGCAATATACCAAATACAATTACGTCAAGCTCGGATACATATTCTTCTTCCTCGGCATCATCTCCAGTACGATTGTTTATGTCATGGAGAATATCCTTTAGGTCAAAATGCAAAACCACATTCAATCCCGAAGGGATGAAACGATTCTAGACAAGAACAAAAAGCATATCCAATCCTGAAGGGATGACATGATTTTTTAACCTTATGACACCCCTACGGGGTTAGCAAAAATTCATCCAAAATTCTATAATCATCCCACTCCTTCGGAGTTCTGTTCCAACAATAATAAATAAGGATTTTGACTATGACATTTGAAAAAACCTCAGGCAGCCCACATCATTTTCTTGCTCAACTCGCAGGCGGCTGGACGGGCACATCCAGGCTCTGGCTGGAGCCTGACAAACTGACTGACGAATCACCCGTCGTTGGAACCATCCAAATCATCCTCGATGGACGATTTGCACTGTATCTATATCAGGGCTCCATCGAAGGCGAAGTACAACATGGCATGTTCATGGTCGGCTACAACACGACGACCGATCAATACGAAGCCAGTTGGGTGGACTCATTCCACAACAACACCGCCATTATGTTCTGTACAGGCAGCGCCACTGAGAATGGCTTCTCCGTCCTGGGCAGTTACCCCGATCCCAGCGGCGGACCAGACTGGGGCTGGCGCACGGATGTCGAGTTGGTGGATGCCGATCATCTCGTCATCGCCGCCTACAACATCCACCCTGAGTATGGCGAAGCGAAAGCTACAGAAGCGACATTGATGAGAGTGAAGAAATAAAGGGGCCATGTCGTTGCGAGGAAGCCCTGCGGGCTTCCTCGCAATGACGGAGAAAGAGATCATAGATGACAACACCCGACTATGAATACTACGGCCTGATGGTCAGATACTGGGATTTGATGCGCGGCGACACATCCAATTGGGAGGATCGCTTCTTTTATCTCGACGTGATCAAGAAATACGGCCAGCCCGTTCTCGACATCGGCTGCGCGGCGGGCCGCCTGCTGATCGATTATCTCTCGCAGGGCATTGATATCGACGGTGTGGATATCTCACCTGAGATGATTTCCATCTGCAGACAAAACGCCGAGAAAAAAGGACTCAAACCGAACCTTTACAACCAGAGTATGACCGAGTTGAACCTGCCGCGCAAATATAAGACCATCCTTGTGCCATCCAGTTCGTTTCAGTTGCTCCTGAAGCCAGAAGAACCTTTGCAGGCTGCGCAACGCCTCTATGCCCATCTTGAACCCGGCGGTGTAGTTGCTGCGCCGTTCATGGCTCTGTGGGGAGAAGGCGCTCCACTCGAAGGTGAATTTACGCAGGAAGCGATACGTCCCGAAGACGGTGCGACCGTCCGCAGGAGAGGCTGGTATCGCTTCCACCCTGAAACGCAGATGGATGACTCACGCGATATTTGGGAAGTCATCAAGGACGGGCAGGTAATTGAATCCGAAGTCCATGAACAGGCGCCGGCAACGCGCTCCTTCACGCAGGCAGAGGCTATCGCGCTGTTCGAGCAGGCAGGCTTCAAGAATATTCAAGTCTTTAGCAAATTTACGTTCGAACCGGTCAAACCTGAAGATACGATTTTCTCCATGACAGGAATCAAACCATGAACATTCTCATCCTTGGCGGCACGCGTTTTTTGGGACGCCATCTTGTGGATGCGGCCCTCGCACGTGGACATCAAGTCACCCTGTTCAACCGCGGCAAATCGAACCCGGACCTGTTCCCGCAACTGGAAACGATCCAGGGCGACCGCGAACATGACATTCCGAAGCTGGCGGGGCGCGAATGGGACGTGGTCATAGACACTTGCGGGTACGTGCCGCGTATCGTCCGCCTCTCAGCTGCCGGGTTGCGCGAAGCGGGTAGCGTCGGGCGTTACGTCTTCATCTCGTCCATTTCCGTGTATGCGAATTTCAGCAAGATTGGCAAGGATGAATCAGATCCCGTCGGCAAATTGGAGGATGGGTCCGTTGAGGAGATCACCGGTGAGACGTACGGTCCGCTGAAAGCGTTGTGCGAAAAAACGGTACAGGATACCTTCGGCGGCGATCGTGCCTTGATCGTCCGCCCGGGTTTGATTGTTGGACCCCACGATCCCACCGATCGCTTCACCTACTGGCCGGTGCGCATCGCGCAAGGCGGAGACGTGCTGGCGCCCGAAAAACCTGAAGCGCCCGTGCAGATCATTGACGTGCGCGACCTGGCAGAATTCACCATCCAATTGATCGAAGAAAACGCTTCGGGCGTGTATAACGCCACCGGACCTGATTACGAATTGACTCTTGGCGGGCTGCTTGAGACTAGTAAACAGGTTAGTGGCAGCGCTGCTACTATTCACTGGGCAAGCGTGGAGTTTTTGAATCAAAACAATGTGGCGCCGTGGAGCGACATGCCCGTTTGGGTCCCTGATACGGTCGAAGATGCGGGCTTTTCACGCTTTGACCTCTCCAAAGCCATCCGCGCTGGCCTGACATTTCGCCCACTGGCGGATACTGTGCGTGACACCATTGCCTGGGCCAATACAAGGCCGGCAGAGTATGAGTGGCGCGCCGGCTTGAAACCTGACCGCGAGCAGGAGCTATTGAATTTATTGAAAAGATAAGAGTTCTGATCATTACAGCCACATGAAAAATATACGACCCAGTGCATGGTTTCTGATGTTCCTTTTGGCTGGTTGCAGCCAACAGACCGTTCCACCCACTGTCACACCTGTGCCTGCAACACAGACAACCGTCCCTGCAAATATTCCGAATACTGAACCCCCGACCTCTATTCCCTTTACACTGACCGTGCCTGGCCCCACAGCCGACCTAACCCTCTTCGGCGAGATTGGAACAGGTGAAATCCAGGCCTATGCACTGGAATCCGTTGCAAATGCCATCTTCAAGAAGACCATGGATGGCTTCGTCGCCGATGGCCGGATTCAGGAATATCAGGTAACTAGCGTGACCATCTTCCCTGGTAGTAACGGCTGGCTCTCTGAAATCACCTTCAACCTCAGAACCACCGATCCCGGCTGGATCGCAGGGGGCGGTACACCTGCCAATGATGACTGGCTCATCGGCCAATGTTTGCGCTTCGATTTCTTCGCAACAGAGACAGAATACCAATTGAAGAATCGGAGGCTGTGTGGATAATATTTTCGCTCGTTCAGGGGTAAGCCCTTGAACAAGCATGAGGAAGTGTATATGCACATAACCGAACCCCGTCAACAACTTGACCATATGATCAGGCAAACCCGCAATAACCTGGTCACCTTCAGTCAGATGGCAGATACCAAAGCGCACATCCTGCTCAGTCTGTCATCCGTGCTGTTATCTCTTTCGCTTACACAGGCCCATGACCCGCGCTTTACGATCTCCGTTACTGGTCTCGACCTCTTCCTGCTCATTACGATTTACTTCGCGCTGCTTACAGTCGTTGGCAGGTTTAAGGTCTTCAACCTGCGGAAAAATTCTGTTAACGACCCCGATTACAGCCCACTCTTCTTCGGCAACTACGGTGATATTCCATATCCTGAATATGCCGAACATTTGGCAGAAATCATGAACGACTCAGATGCCACCTACGAGATCATGGTCAAAGATATTTACTACTCGGGTAGATATCTTCTACAGACCAAATATAGATACATTCGTCTGGCCTACGTCTTTTTCTTTGTGGGGCTCATCGTCAGCGTCGGGCTATATTTTGTACAGAACATTCTTTGAACATGCTCAAAAAAATCCTCATCGCCAACCGCGGCGAGATCGCCATCCGCATTATGCGTGCCTGCAAGGAACTGGGCATTCGCACGGTCGCCGTGTATTCGGATGCCGATAAAGATGCCCTGCATGCTAGCGCACAACACGCCGATGAGGCGGTCCATATCGGCGCGGCTTCACCGAAAGAATCGTATTTGAATGTGGATGTCTTGATCCGGGCCGCGCTCTCCTCAAACGCGGACGCTATCCACCCGGGCTATGGATTCCTCTCAGAGAACGCCTCCTTCGCCGCCGCGGTGGCCTCTGCCCACCTGACCTTTATCGGCCCCTCAGCGGATTCCATCCGCGCCATGGGCGATAAAGCTCAATCCAAGATCCTGATGAAGCGAGCCGGCGTACCGACGGTTCCCGGCTACGAAGGGCTCGAATCAGAAACCGACTTCAAGAACGCTGCACAGGAGCTTGGCTATCCAGTCCTGGTCAAGGCCGCGGCGGGCGGCGGGGGCAAGGGGATGCGGGTTGTAAATCAAGAAAGTGAATTGAATGAATCAATCGAATCGGCGCGGCGTGAAGCATTGAACGCCTTTGGAGATGAACGCATGTTGATCGAGAAATACCTCCCCAATTCGCATCACATCGAATTTCAGATCGTCGGCGACCAGCACGGACAGCTCGTCCACTTGTTCGAGCGCGAATGTTCCGTGCAACGCCGTCACCAGAAGATCATCGAAGAGACTCCCTCCCCGCTGCTGACACCGCAACTGCGCGACGAGATGGGTGCAGCTGCAGTCAGGGCAGCGAAAGCTGTCAATTACTACAACGCCGGAACCATTGAATTCATCGTCGACCCCGATACACTGACGTTCTACTTTCTTGAAATGAACACAAGATTACAGGTCGAGCACCCCGTCACCGAACTTACAGCTGGCCTCGACCTCGTCCAATGGCAGATCCGCGTCGCAGCAGGGGAGCATTTCCCCTACGAGCAGGCGCAACTCTCCCAACGCGGACACGCTATCGAATGCCGCGTCTACGCCGAAGACCCCGCCAACGGATTCCTGCCTAGCACGGGAAAACTCCTGCAGTACATCGAACCGCGCGGCCCCGGCATCCGCGTCGATTCGGGATTTACAGCGGGCAATGAAGTGACACATTTCTACGATCCCTTGCTGGCGAAATTAATAGTTCACGGAGAATTTAGAGAATTAGCGATTCAGAAAATGCAAGCCGCGTTACGGGAGTTTATCGTGCATGGCGTGGTGACCAATATTGACTTCATGCAATCTGTTTTGTCCCATCCCGATTTTGCCAGCGGAAAAGTCACGACCAGATGGGTTGAAAAAACTCTGGAGTCGGACAGCTTGCTGTCCAATATGCGGGAGCAAGCTCCCGCACTCCAAAGTTTAATCGCCGCCGCGCTCGCCGACCTGACAATCGTCAATCGTCAATCGTCAATCGTCAATCGAAATGAGCCTGATCCATTCAGTCCGTGGAAAGCACGGAGTGGCTTTCGGATAGGTGGGAATAATGGATAAAATTTCCAATCAAGCTTTTTTCGCCGCCATCCTTTCCAGTAATGTCTTGGTTCCGTACCTCGAACGAGATTCTGATTTGGCAGACTTAATCAAGCTTCCAAACCATCCAGATATCCACTACTTTGAAGACTCTGCTCCCGCAAAAGAAATCGTGCCACCATTGAAGCGGCGATTGGAGGTTATGGTAGTGAAGAACATTTCCCACAATCTTGAGGCAATGAAACAACTTGTGGCTTTTATGGAAGAACATCCAGATAGCCGAATTTATAATGTTACTTTTAACTGCCCTACTCAGCATTATGGGGTCCGTTGTGGATGGATTGATAATCAATTGCATGTGATTTGGGTCATGACAGGTGGACATATTCCCGATGAATTACTTGGAGAATCCGCCTCGTGAAACTTTCTTTTGATTTCAACTCTCAATCCTTCCATATTGACCTGACGCCATCCGGCAAATCCTATCGGGCCACAATGGGAGATCAAACCGTTGAAGTTGAAATCCTCCGTGTGCACGCGGAGCGCGGACAGTTGGACCTGCTGATTGATGGTCAGCGCGTGACGGCCTATGTCTCATCCGATGGCACCAAGTGCTGGGTGACGATTCATGGACAGACGTCGGTGTTGACCAAATCCGCGGCAGGAGCGCGTAAAAGCGGAGGCGGTCATCATCACGCCGCGGGTGAACTGACCGCTCCCATGCCCGGGCAGGTCCGCATGGTGAACGTCAGTGAAGGGGAAACTGTGACAAAAGGTCAAACGCTAATGGTGCTCGAAGCGATGAAGATGGAAATCCGCATCCACGCGCCGCGTGAAGGTGTGATTCAAAAATTATGGGTGAAGCAGGGCCAGACCGTGGAGCGCGAGCAGATATTAATAGAGATCGACTAAAGGAGAAAGCATGGCTGAGATCGAATTACGGGAAGTTCCGCTGTTCAGTGAAATGGACGAGCAGGAGGTGGCTGGCATCCGTGCCATTATGGAGGAGACCAGGTTCAAGCCAGGGCAGGTGATCATCCGTGAAGGTGAGGTGGGCGATCTGTTTTATGTGATCACTGAGGGGCATGTGGAGATCATCATACGGGATGCGGCTGGCTCGGATGTGGTTCTGCAGGAGGCGGGCCCGGGGGAATTTTTTGGCGAACTTTCAATGCTCACGAATGAGCCGCGCTCTGCACGTGTGCGCGCTGTAGACCAGGTCACAACCCTGACGTTGGAGCGGGATGATTTCTTTGAATTTCTGCGTACGCACACACATGCTGCCATCGATGTGCTGGTAGAGTTGGGCGGACGCCTGCGTGAAAATGATCGCATTCTGCGAAGCATGGTGAGCCGCAACGTCAATGAAGTGGAAGAGGAGCAGATGACGCTCGGTCAGCGCGTCGCGGATAGGGTCGCGGATACCATCGGCTCGTGGCGTTTCATTATTATCCAGAGCATCCTGATTGTGTTATGGATAATAATCAACACGATCGCCTGGATCGAACATTGGGACCCGTATCCGTTCATCCTGATGAATGTGATGCTCTCGTTCCAGGCCGCCTACGCGGGACCGGTGATCATGATGAGCCAGAACCGGCAGTCTGCCAAGGACAGGCTGGCGGCGGAAATCGATCATCAGGTGAACACCAAAGCCGAACTGGAGATCAACAACCTGATGCGTCATATCCACGAACTGGAGTTGAGCATGGAGGAGAAACACGCCGAGTTGAAGAAGTTGATAGGCAGCCAGACGAAGTAAAATTGTCCACGGAGGCATGGAGAAACTAAAAGGGATTTCTCAGTGTCTCCCCTGGCACCGCCCGTGATTTTTGAATTTTGAAATGCCTTAGCATTTCATGGCAATTCATAGCCAATTAGGCAGGTGTGTGGCAAAGGAGCCCTATGCCCGGAAAATACTTTGACGAACTCGAAGTTGGGATGAAATTCAAACATGGCGGCCGTACCGTCACCGAGATGGATAACGTGCTCTTCTCCGCGTTGACGATGAACACCCAGCCGTTGCACGTCAACGAAGATTTCGCGTCGAAGACCGAGTTCGGTCAGCGGCTGGTGAACGGCGTGTTTACCTTTGGACTGGTCGTGGGCCTGACCGTGTCCGATCTCACCGAAGGCACAATTGTGGCCAATCTCGGCTATGATAGAGTGATGCACCCAAATCCCGTCTTTCACGGCGATACGATCTACGCCGAGAGTGAGATCATCGAGAAGCGTGAGTCCAAGTCCCGGCCCAACGCGGGGATCGTACGGATCAAATGCTGGGGCAAGAAACCAGACGGTACTATTGTGGTAGAGTTTGAACGGACGGCGATGTTTTTGAAGAAATAACACTATCCGTCATTGCGAGACCCGCTTCGCGGGTCGTGGCAATCTCAACTGACCAGCAACCAATTGGTTAGATAACAACACGAGATTGCTTCTCGAAGACTCGCAATGACAGAGGAACACTATGCATTCCCGACGCGCACTCTTATATATGCCTGGCGATGACCGGCGCAAGATCGAAAAAGCCTCCACCCTGGGCGTTGATTCCATTTGCATGGATATGGAAGATGGCGTGGCGATGAATAAGAAAGGTGAAGCGCGGGCGGTCATTGCGCAGGCGATGAAGGACCTGGACTTCGGCGCCTCGGAGCGCTGTATCCGCATCAACAGCCTCGGCTCAGGCCTGGAGAAATACGATCTGGCCGCGGCGCTCACCGCCAACCCGGATGCGATCGTTGTGCCCAAGATCGAATCGGCCAGGCAGGTGAAGTGGGTCAGTGATCACATTGAAACGCACGAGCTATCAAGCAATAAGCAAATTGAAAAAATCCGTTTGTTGGTGGGGGTGGAAACGGCGAAAGGAATTTTGAATATCAAGGAGATCGCCGAAGCCGATAAACGTCTCGAAGCGATCATTTTTGGCGGGGAGGACTATGCCGCGTCGGTCGGCGCGGTGCGGACGAAAGAAGCGACCGAGTTGTTGTACGCGCGGCAGGCCACGGTCGCGGCCTGCGCCGCGAACTATTTGCAGGCCATTGATATCGTCTTCATCGATTTCAAGGATCCCGAGGGCCTGCGCGGCGAAGCGGAGCAGGGGGCCGGATTCGGCTTCAGCGGGAAACAGATCATTCACCCGAATCAGGTATCGGTGGTGCAGGAGGCGTTCACGCCGTCCGATTCTGCGATTGAGTATGCCAGGCGCATCGTCGAGTCGTTCGAGTCCAGTCAAAGGGAGGGTAAAGGCGCGTACGCGCTCGATGGAAAAATGATCGACATGCCGTTGTTAAAGAACGCGCAAAAGGTGCTGGATCGGGCACGCGCGGCAGGGAAATTGAGATGAAAATGATACTGGCGGCTGAGTAAGAACTCTGGTACATTGGTGTACATCTATCCCCTCAGAAGAGTTATATGCATCCATTGGTTCGATCTGCAATCGAAACCGCCCAACAGGGCGATAAAAATAGAGCTATGGAGTTCCTCAAGCAGGCACTCACGGCCAATCCGAACGATATCCAGGCCATGCTGGTGCTGGCCGGGATCGTGGATCAGCCTGACCGCAAACGACAACTCCTTAACCGTGTCTTGACGCTGGAACCAGCCAACAGGATGGCGCGTGAAGAGCTGTTGAAATTAGATCGTATGGCCATGAGGGCTTTCCACGCGGATGCGAATGTTTCTGTCAACCTACCGCGGCCCATGGCGCTACCTTCCAGGGAAGCATCTTCCAAAAAGCCAGAGTCACAAGCACCGTCCGGGCCCCAAACGGAAAGATCTTCCGTGGGCAAATCGATCACTCAACCTGTGAATGTCAAAAATACGTTCACCAAATGGAATTGGGTCGAGGAATCACCAACGGTAAAGCCCCAGGCCGCCGCTGAACTCGATGGCTCTTTAATAATAGAAAAACCTTTGATGTTCAAATATCCCCTCTTCTGGCGCATCCTGATGTATTTCTGCGTGGCGTTTTTTGGCTGTGTTGGTTTGCTGGTCGCATCGCAGAACATCGTCAACGGCCTGCTTTTTCTCGTCCTGGCCGCGTTGGCCGGCCTGGGCGCCATGACGTTTTTACCCACAGTTGAGGTCAGTGACGCCGGTCTCCGCGCCTCCGGGATATTCTCCAGCGCAGAAATCCGCTGGGACGAAATCGCTGCGATAAAGTCTGCGCCCATGAAGCGTCGGCTGGAACTCTCCAGCAAAACAGGCCAGGTGGTAAACGTCTCGACCCAGGTAAGCGGGTATCCGCGCATTGTGGAGCTGATCCGCCAGCGGCGTCCTGATCTGTTCGGCGCGACTACTGCTCCGGCGTCGCGGGGCAAATATCAAAGCTCGCCAGCCATAGGCTATGGCAATTCTTCCTACCCACCCTCCTTTCATGGGACCAGAACCTTTAGTAAAAGCTTTCTCAAACAGTATGGGATCCTTTTCATTGTGATTCCCTTCTTCTTTTTTGCGGTATGGACGGCAATGACGGAACCGGCGAACAGGGTCGGTGCATTCATAGCCGCGGCCTTTTGTGGCATCATGATCATCCTTCCATTCTTTCAGGTCAGTTCGATCAAGGTTGAACCGGAGAAATTGACGATTGAGACGCTGTTTGAAGAAAAAGTCATCCGCGCGCGCGAAGTCAAAGAGATCAAGATGCAATCTGTACGCGGGCGTTACGGGCGCGTGACCAACTACGTGAACATTATCCTGGTCACAAGCAGGAATTATCCCCTGCAAGGCTTCTCGGACGGCGATGAGATCATCTATGGCACCCTGCTCAACTGGTGGGAGTCACACCGAGACCAATAACCAGCATTAAAGACCAAAGCCTGGGGATGACAGTTATAATTGGACACGATAACGCAAATATCACTCTGAGACCCTTCGCTTGATGCACTCAGGGTGATATTTTGTTTCCAGCACCAAAGGAAAAGGATTTGCTCTCCATCCTCTACGGATTATTCTCTGCCTTGTCGTGGGGCTCGGGCGATTTTGCAGGTGGGCTGGCCAGCCGCAAGCTGGGCGCGTATCGCGCCGTATTTTACGCCGACGTGCTTGGATTGCTGATCATTTTACCCGTCCTCGCGATCTATCGCGAACCGCTTCCATCATCCGCGGTTCTCCTCAACGCCTCCATCGGAGGTGCACTCGGCTCGTTCGGCCTGTTGGTGTTGTATTATAGTCTCACTGTCGGGAAGATGAGCATCGCCGCGCCTGTGTCGGCCCTGTTCGCGGCGCTATTGCCTGTGGTCGTGGGACTGTTCGCCCAGGGGCTGCCAACTCCCTATCAACTGGCAGGCTTCGGTTTCGCGCTGGCGGCAGTCTGGCTGACCTCCCAGGGACATTCGGATGATGGCATAGCCACTCAGCTCAAAGACCTGGCTAAGCTGCGCCTCCCCATTCTGGCCGGGATTGGCTTTGGCTGCTACTTTATCTTCGTGCACTACGCCTCCCATGAAAATGACGCTGTGATCTGGACCATGATTGCTTCGCGCGTCGCCGGTACTTTACTTTTGTGGATTGTCCTGCTGGCGCGGCGCGAGTCATTTACGGTCCCGCGGGAGGCATGGCTGGTAGTTTTCCTGAATGCGACACTTGACCTGGCCGGGAACTTTTTCTATATCCTCGCCAGCCAGGCTGGCCGGCTCGACGTTTCAGCCGTGCTCAGTTCTCTGTACCCGGGCAGCACCATCATCCTGGCCTGGATCATACTCAAGGAGCGCATTACGCGCATGCAGGGGTTGGGCATTCTGCTTACTCTCACAGCGATCTTTCTGTTTACGGTCTAGCTTGACCAGTTGGATCAACCCGAAGCTTCACTCCCCCGAATCCGATCCCAGGCCAACTGCACATATTCCTCGTTCACTTCATAACCAATAAAATGTCTTCCCGATTTCAATGCCGCGACCGCGGTCTGGCCGCTGCCCATGAACGGGTCCAGGATGATCTCATTGGAGAACGTATAAAGCTGGATCAAACGATATGGCAGTTCCACCGGGAACGGAGCCGGGTGCCCAACCTTCCTGGCCGACTCCGTTGTGAACTCCCAGACCGACTTGGTAAATTCCAGGAACTCCTCCTTCGAGATGGTGCTCTCACGCCCCTCCATCTTCTCGCGGCGGAAACTGCCCTTGGAAAACACAAGGATATACTCGTGTGTATCGCGCAGCGTGGGGTTGGTCGCCGACTGCCACGAGCCCCACGCCGTGGACGTGCTGGCCGAGGCGGCTTTACTCCAGATGATCTCACCACGCATCAAAAAGCCCAGATTGATCAATTCCCTGGCGATCAACCCATTCATTGGAATGTAAGGCTTGCGACCCAGATTTGCCACATTCACGCAGACCCGCCCGCCTGGCACAAGCACGCGGTGCGTCTCAAGGAGTACGCGCCGGAGAAAAGCCAGATACTCATCAAGCGTCAGGTTTTCATCATATTCCTTGCCCACGTTATACGGCGGCGACGTGACCATGAGGTGCACCGAGCTATCCGGCAGTTCCCTCATCTTTTCAGACGAATGATTGAAGATCACATCCACAGCGGAGGTCGGATTCTCGATATACGCTTCGGACTCAGCCTGGGACTGGTCGGCATACAAACGAGTCTGGTAGAACGCTGAGGCATCATGCCCCTCCCGCCCCGGTGAGCCAAATGAGGTGGTGGATGTGTTTTCAGAGAATTTGCGCTTTGGCATTTGGATTTCGTCCCTGTCAATTATCACCGATAAGGGGAGAAACGCAAAGATGGCCCATTGACTTATAAATCTTAGTGCGTAGCTGCAACTTGACGAATAGGACTTGACAAGTCCTATTTTTTATCGTATTATATCTGCAACGGATATATTCGTCGCAGATATAAAATCCGCACCAAGGAGTATTTTATGACCAACACCCTGCAAAACCCCGAGGAATTCATCCCCCTCACCCCGGCTGTGTTCAATATCCTGCTGGCGCTGGCAGATGGAGAGAAACATGGTTACGGCATTATGCTGGAGGTGGAAGCCAACACGAAGGGACAAGTCCTGATGGGTCCTGGCACATTGTACGGCTCGATCAAGCGCATGCTTCAGGCAGACCTCATCGAAGAAAGCGACGAACGCGTCGACCCGGAAATGGATGATCCCCGCCGCCGGGCCTACTACCGTCTGACCAATTTGGGCAGGCGTATCCTCCGCATGGAAGCGGAACGGCTGGCCTCTCAGGTACAGATTGCCAAGACAAAGAACATCCTAGCCACCGATTTTTCGGGCGGTGCGACATGATCAGCGAGCGCGCAGAACTTCCCATCGTGGCGCTTTCGGTCAGGGTCTATCAGACACTTCTCGTTGCATATCCCACCAAGTTCCAACAGAAATACGGTACAGACATGGTGGATGTGTTTCGGAGTTGTTGTCTGCGGGCAGTTCGCCAGGGTGGGATAAGCGGAATGCTCAGGCTATGGGCAGTCACGCTTCTTGATCTCATACAAAGCGTGATTTCGGAACACGCACAAAAGGAGATTGAAATGAAAAAGGAAATGAAACCAGAAGATATTCGCAAGGCGGGCTGGGCGTTCATACTGGGAGGCATTGCTTTAGCACTAAGTCTGTTTGTGGCATTCCTGGGAGATAGCTACTGGTTTCTACTCACTGGCATTCTATCGTTCATATGCCTGCCCCTGCTGGCTGTGGGAATGCTGGGATTGCGAAGCCGTTTTGGAGATAAAGCCGGTGGCTTTGGAAAAAATATGCTTCTGGTTGGCGCAATCCTCGGACCAACAACAAGCGTAATTGGCTTTGTATTGCAAGGAATGAACGAATTTTGGACTCTGATCTTTATCGGTGCCACAATCCTATTTGCCTGCCTCGCTCTATTTGGTTTGGTTGGACTGCATAAGAAGCCTTTGCCGCGCTGGAATGTATTGCCCATCATTGCAGGGCTTTGGTTAACGATCAGATGGCTCCCAATGATTCCCGCCCTACTCAATGTAGATTGGCCTGCTGAAAATTCTCCTAACATTGCAGATGCCGTTTTCCTGACATTACAAGTCGCAGCATTGGTAGCGCTCGGATACATTCTGAAATCTGATGTGCCGGAGGAAACCGCCGCGCCCGTCTGACCGATAAAGTTTATGACTCTCGTCTTTAACCGTTGAGGAGCGCGTATGATAGAAAAATCGCCAGGAATCCCCTCGATCTTGTTTTCTGTAAAGGTCTATCAACTACTGCTGCACGCCTACCCGACCAAATTCCAACAGGAATATGGTCTAGAGATGGTGCAGGTATTTCAAGATTGTTGCTTACGAACGCTTCGTCAAGGCGGAACAAATGGAATGGTCAGGTTGTGGATGGTCACCCTTTTTGATCTCATTCAAAGCGTGATCTCCGAACATGCGCAAAAGGAGGTTCAAATGAAAAAGGAAATGAAACCCGAAGATATTCGTTTAGCTGGTTGGGCGCTTATCGCGGGAGCCGTCCTCTTGGCACTGAGTGGTATTAGTGAACAGGCAATGGGATTCATACTAAGCATGCTGCTGCTGGCAGTTGGGATATTGGGCTTGCGAAATCGCTACGGTGAACGGGTTGGTGGATTTGGAAAAAATATTCTGCTGATCGGCGTGATCCTCGGGTCATTGACAAGCCTGGCCGGGCTCTTTGGAGCGGTGGTCAACCCATATTGGATTTTAATCCCCGCAGGTCCGGCGGTGTTATTCATCTGTCTCTCCCTGTTTGGTGTTGTGGCACTATATAAGAAACCTTTGTCGCGTTGGAATATATTACCTCTGCTCGCAGGGGTCTGGTTCCCGATCTTTTTCGTCCCTGCTCTCATCGAAACTTTCAATGGGAATTGGTATCCTGAATCCGCGACCGTGGCTATACCCTTGATAATTTTGCAATGCATAGCATTGTCCATTCTTGGATACATCCTGATATCCGATACACCGGATGAATCAGCCGCAACTGCCTGAGCGGATATCATTGCAAATGGCGCCTGGGCGCCACGAAGCAATCCCTGCTACGATGAGGAGATTGCTCCGTCGGGAAAGGCCCTCCTCGCAATGATGATAATTCAAGTCTTGACGCTCCAGTTACCGGAGGTTGTAGACTGACAATGGCTCGTTCCGTCTTTAGCCGTAGAGGAGCGCACATGTTGCGAAAATCACAGGACATAAACCTTGTCGCGTTCTCGGTACGGGTTTATCAACTGCTCTTGAATGCCTACCCGGCCAAATTCCAGCAGGAATACGGTTTAGAAATGGTACAGGTGTTTAAGGATTGTTGCCTGCGTACGCTTCGTCAAGGCGGAACAAATGGAATCGTCCAGTTGTGGGCAGTCACACTTCTTGATCTCATCCAAAGCGTGATCTCAGAACATGCGCAAAAGGAGATCCAAATGAAAAAGGAAATGAAACCGGAAGATATTCGAAAAGCCGGGTGGATGCTCATGTTGGGGGCCCTGACCTTTGTTTTTGGCACATATTGGGAAACCAGCGTTTGGGACCTGTGGATCTTTGGCATCCTGTCGCTGGCAGTTTGTTTCCCAATGATGGCATACGGTTTGCGGGGTCTGAGTGCGCGCTACGGTGAAAAAGTCGGCAATCTTGGGATGAATGTGCTTGAGGCCGGGGCAATCCTCGGAGTAGTAGTCAGTTATATCGGGCTTACCCTGGCATGGTTTGTCAACAGCTTGTTCGTTCTTATTTATACAGGGCCCGCCATTCTATTAACCTCTCTCAGTATATTTGGCGTATTGGCGTTCATCCGAAGACCTATGCCCCGGTGGAACGCCCTGCCTTTTATTGCCGGGGTTTGGTATCCGGTTTACTTCCTCAATATCGTCGTCACCCGAATTATGACGGGAAAATGGCCAAGTGTTACATTCCATAGCACGGACTTGATTTTAATGCTGCTGCCTTGGATCGGCGTAATGGCAATCGGATACATACTGCAAGCCGATGCACAAAGGGAAACAGCCGCGCCCGCCTTCCGACCGCTCCCGAGCCAGGTGTAACAGTGGAATACGGCGAATACCTGGCACGCACATGTGCCTTGTGTCACGGGTCCAACTTTAATGGGCAGATGATTAGCGAAGGTGGACCTGAGTATCTGGCGCCCAATCTGACGATGGGCGGTGAGATGCATGCTTGGTCTGAAGCGGATTTCATGAGGACGCTGCGGACTGGCGTAACGCCCAACGGGAATCAGCTAAAGGATGTGATGCCGTGGAAGTATTTTGGCCAGATGACGGATGATGAATTGAAGGCAGTGTGGTTATATCTGCAATCGTTGCCTGCATTGGAGCAGGGCAAGTAAATAATACAGATGAGAAGTTGAACAGAGGCAGATAACCCGTCTCGCGCGAGGCGGATTTTTATATATAGTAATCGCACAAGTGATAGACTATAAGCAAGAAAGGAGCGAAGCAATTTGACTGCAGTGTTGGATCAAAACGCTGTTCTCGACGCCCTGAAAACGACGCTGGGTGCGGATCGTGTCTCCGCTGGGAGTTCTGACCGCGAGCTGCATAGTCGCGATCAATCCGCACACGCAGCGCATTTGCCCGATTTGGTCGTGTGGCCAGATAACACCGATCAAGTCAGCCGTTTGGTTGCGTATGCCAATGAGCATGACATTCCTCTGACGGGTTGGGGCGCGGGCAGCAGCCTGGAGGGCAATCCCATCCCCATTTGTGGTGGGATCGTGGTCGATTTCAGCCGCATGAATCACATTTTAGAAGTTTACGCTGAGGACTTTCAAGTCAGGGTTCAACCGGGAGTACTTTACAAGGACATGAACCAGGTTCTGGCGAAGTATGGCCTCTTCTTTGCGCCAGATCCCGGTGCCAACGCTAGCATTGGCGGAATGATTGCCAATAACGCCGCAGGGACACGCACAGTCAAGTATGGAGCGACGCGTGATAACGTGTTGGCGCTCGAAGTTGTCCTGGCATCGGGGGAAGTTCTGCGTACGGGCAGCCGTTCGGTGAAGCAGTCGGCGGGCTACGATCTCACGCACTTGTTCCTGGGTTCAGAGGGAACGCTCGGTCTGATTACGGAGGCAACGCTGCGGCTCGCTCCTGTACCGGAACACGTCAGTGCCGCGGTCACATCTTTTCCGAGCACGGAGGCAGCGGCTCAGGCTGTCTTTGAGCTCATGGGAGCGGGCTTGGGTCTCGCCGCACTGGAACTGGTGAACACTGCTGCAGTAGCAGCGATCAATCGGGCCGAACAATTCGGGCTTGTAGAAGCGCCCAATCTATTTCTGGAGTTTCACGGCGCCAGTGAAGCCAGCCTGGACGATGTGTTGCACATGGCTGAGACAGTTTGCAGGGAGGCAGGCTGCCAGACCTACAAATCCGGGCTTGGGCATGAGGCCCGTACGCACCTGTGGCAGGCACGTCATCGTCTGGCAGAAATTCTGATCCGGTCGCATCCTGGTTTGCACTATGCAATTACAGATGTTGCCGTGCCGATCTCACAGTATCCAGCACTCGTCTCTAAGGCGCAGCAGGCACTGCAAAAGCTTAGCCCGATGGACTCATACATTGTCGGCCATGCAGGCGATGGGAATATGCATACCATGACGTTCTACGATGACACTGCAGAGCAGCGCACGCTTGTGGAGAATTTTACCGATCAGCTGGTGGAGGACGCCATTACGCTGGGCGGCACTTCCACAGGAGAACATGGCATCGGGATTGGCAAGCGCAAGTACATGCAGCGGGAGCACGGATCGGCAGCACTGCAGACCATGCAGCAGATCAAACATTTGCTTGACCCGAAGGGCATCCTCAACCCGGGCAAAGTACTGCCGTAGGCTTCAGTCAATAGATGTGAGGCTGTTTTAGATACAAGGAAACGTAAAGGCGTAATGCCTGACCAAAAATATCCTGCACTACGCCTTAAAGGATTTTGCTTGTAGACGATTGATGACGGTTACGCTTGTTCCACCTCGTACTCCTGCGCTTCCTCTTCCACTGTCAACAGGGGTTCGTCGTTAGGCTTGCGGTCGAGCATTTGCATCGCGAGTGCTACTACTTTTGTATAGTATTTGGTCTCGCCTTTATCCTCGTATTTGTCCGTCTTCAGGCGTCCCTCCAGGAAGACCAGGCTGCCTTTCTTCAGATATTCCTGGCAGACCTCGCCGAGCCGTCCCCAGGCTTCCACGTTGACCCACTCGGTGTATTCCTTCGCCTCACCTTCCTTGCTCTTCCAGCGATTGCTTATCGCTACGCTGAAATGAACGACCTTCTTTCCCGTGGGAGTGAATTTCCCTTCGGGATCCTTTCCCAGACGTCCAATGAGTTGAACACGATTTAGTGCTGGCATTACAATTTCTCCGTTTCTATACTGAATTTGATGTAGGCATAGTGTATTCCTTCACAAAGATATGTCAACGCGCGTACCCATCATTTTTGTCAGATTGATTACGGCTTGTCATTTCTGTTAAACAAGTACATGCGCGCAGGTACGTGCGCGCATGAAGAATGGACACCAATGGATTTATCGTAGACCCGCGCGTCAATGTTTGGAACTCTGTATAAGCTGGCCGCAAATCAGGTGGGGATCTGAAAAAAGTAAAGGCGTAATGCGCTACCCAAAAGGATTTGCATTACGCCTTTTATTCAATTGTATGATTCTTTGGAATCAGCCAGCTTGCTGTCGAATTTGTTAGAGCAAGCTCCTGCATTTCAAACGAAACGGGCCTATGCTTCGAAATCCAGGATGTCTTCTTCCGCCGTGATCATGGGTTCATCGCTGGGCTTGCGGTCGAGCATTTGCATGGCAAGCGCAACAACTTTTGTGAAGTACTTGGTGTCGCCTCCCTTATCTTCGTACTTGTCCGTCTTGAGCCGTCCTTCCACGTATACCAGGCTGCCCTTCTTCAGGTACTCCTGGCAGATCTCCCCCAACCGACCCCAGGCCTCAATGTTAACCCACTCGGTATTTTCCTTGCTCTCGCCGCCAGCTTTCCAGCGGTTGGTTACAGCGATACTGAAATGCGAGACCTTCTTGCCAGTGGGTGTGAACTTGCTTTCAGGATCCCTACCTAAATTGCCGATCAGTTGAACTCGATTTAACGCTGGCATGTCATCTCCTATCTCATATGTGAAATTGGATAAGATGGGTCAAGTTTAGGACAAAAATTAAATTTGTCAAGGTGGGATTTCTAAGAACAGTTCGGTCAGTTCAATGTGTAATAGTGGCAAACGGACCGTGGAAATATCCATGCTCAAATGATGCTGTTAGTCATTTGCTCCTCTTCCATTTTCCATATATACTGGAATACGAAATGACAGACTTCAATTTTCTCACCACCCATGTTGGCAGCGTGCCATATGTAACGACCGATGGTTTGGCGGAAAAACTAATCCGCATCCTGGATGTTCCAGCCTGGCCCCAATTATCGCGTCGTTCTTTTCGAGAGAGTATGTATGTTCAATATTCGCCGCGGCTGCCTGCCATCTGCGAGGACATCGCTCGGGAGAAGGTTTACTTTGATACAGAAAATGATATTACGGATGCGCTGGAAACTTTTTACACTCCCATTTTATCAGATGATGTGGATGCCTTCGCGTTGCGGGAGGAGTATGCATCCGGTTTCTTCTCGATGCTGGAAGCCTTGCGCACGACGCCTGGTCTATGGGCAAAAGGGCAAGTCACAGGTCCCATCTCCTTCGGGCTGACTGTCACGGATCAGGATTTGCGGGCCAGTCTCTATCATGAACTGCTGGCAGATGTCATCATAAAAAACATGGCCATGAACGCCCGCTGGCAGATCAGGCAGTTGAAATCTGCACGTCCCAATGTAATCCTCTTCTTAGATGAACCCTATATGGCGGCGTTTGGCTCTGCGTTCATCAGCCTGAGTCGTGAGCAGGCAATTGCTTACCTCGATGAAATTTTTGATGCCGTCCACGCGGAAGGTGGCATCGCAGGAGTCCATTGCTGCGCAAACACCGATTGGAGTGTTTTGCTGGCGACAAAGGTTGACATCCTGAATCTCGACGCATATGGCTTTATTGAGAATCTCGCGCTGTATCCGGCTGAATTAAGAGAATATCTGGATCGCAGCGGAAGTGTCTGTTGGGGTATCGTACCGAACAACGAACAGATCTTTGGCGAGACTTCGCAAGGGCTGGCTCAAAGGTTGAGAAACGGGATCGGGTTGATCGTCGAGAAAGCTGCGGCGCGCGGGGTGACGATCACCGCCGAAGAGTTTGCCAGTCGCAGTTTGATCGCTCCGGCCTGTGGGCTTGGATCCACATCCGTGGAGGTGGCGGATCGAGTGTTCGAAGTGCTTGCAGAAACAGGGGATATCTTGCAGCGCGGATAACGCCGGCTTACTTGAGAACCTGGCGCATCATTTTTTCAACGGACTGATACACCGGTGAATCGTCGCCCAGGTCCACCAGGGGCTTGCCCGAAAACTCAAATGCGCTCAGGTCATCGTCCGCAGGGATGGTGCCGAGCAATGGCACATTCAGCTTCTCGACGAAGGCATCCAATTCAGCGGGCATCTCCCCGCGCAGTCGGTTAATGATGAGGTAGGCGTTCTCGATGTTGATACCAAGTTCCTTACGCATATCGGCGATACGCTGCGCCGCGACCAGACCGCGTTGAGTCGGGTCGCTGACGATGAATAGATGTTGGACATCGCGTGTGGTCCGACGCGAGAGGTGCTCCATGCCTGCCTCATTATCGATGACCACATACGCGTAGTGACGGCTCATGCCATCGATCACTTCGCGCAGGTTGTGGTTGACCGCGCAATAACAGCCCTGTCCCTCACCGCGTCCCATGGCGATCAGGTCAAAGCGTGACCCTTCCGCTAAAGACGAACGGACATGATACTCGAGATAATCGCGCTTGCTTGTGCCGCCCGGCATGGTACCCATCGCCGCGCCGCCGCTGGTCAATGAGGACTTAACCTGTTCCAGCATGTCTTCGCGGATGTCACCGACTGTCCATTCGAGGTCGAGTCCCAGTACCATGTTCAGGTTGGAGGAGGGGTCGGCATCAATGGCAAGGATGCTGCCCGTTTGATTTTGAGCCAGATACTTCGTGATCATCCCTGCGACGGTGGTTTTGCCAACGCCGCCCTTGCCTGCAAGTGCGATTGTGATTGTCATTGGTATTCTCCGAAGTCCAAGAATTGTCTAGGAACAAACTGTTGTTCAGTCATTACTTTTCCTGCCAATATAAAGAAGATGCCTTGATGCTCCGAGGATGGACTTCTCCACACTTATCTCATACAACAAATCAAGCCATAGTTGGCGTTGTTTTCCTTGAAGCTTATTGTAGCTGTCGTCATCTGCTGAAATAGCTGGTTCAACCCCCGCTACGATCAAGGTTTCGAATCCGATTGCCTCATGCAAAGGAGCAAGCTCGGAAACATGTGCAAAGTATCCACGAAATCCGCCGCGTGGATAATCATCAGGGCGTTTGCCACTTTCTAGCAAAGACCGTACTTTTTCCTGCTCTTCAACCCAGCCCGGAAGGTCTTTAATCAAATCGCCCAGAATGCCATAGCGACTAACGAACGATGAGAATACGATGCCCCCTTCCCGCAACCTGTCATAAGCTTCCTTTAATGCCGCTTTGCGATCGGCTTCTACGATAAGGTGATAGAGCGGGCCCATGAGGAGAACAGCATCAAATCCCCTATCCGTCACCTCGGAGAGATTACGTGCATCCGCCACGACGAGTTGGACCTGTTTCTCAAGCCCTGCGTCTACAATACTTTTCCGGCATCTCTCAAGTAGCTCTGCTGACATGTCGACAGCCGTAAGCTTATAGCCGCGTTTAGCCAATTCCACTGTATATCTTCCTGTTGCGGCTCCAATTTCCAGGATAGACCCTGGAGGGGGAAGATATTGATCCAAATAGCGCCAGGTAAGTTCGTGCTCAAGTTGATGTCGTTCTAACCGGTCGTGTTCTCTTTCTGGATCACTATTGTAATAAGCAGCAATATCCCCAACATCATCGATCATAAGGATCTCCAGATGCTATGGCTTGGGTTCCACAGAGGTATAGACGACGAGCGTGGAGAAGCAATTGTCATTCAATCACCTCATCACTCGTAAATTCGTTTAGTGCGCTGGTGATTTGCTGGGTCGCGACCTTCAGGCTTTCAACATAATCGTAAACCGGAACGCCAAGCCGGTCCGCCTCCTGCACTTTCAAATCGGTAGGTAGATAGCCAAGCAGAGGAAGACTGGGTGTTTCAACCTCCAAGAATTTGGCTTCCTCTGCATTGCGCACTTTGTTCCCCACCAGGTACAAACGCTGCAAGCCGATGTCGTTTGCCAGTTTCTTGATCTGCGCCGCAGTGCCCAGACTTCTACGCGTCGGCTCGACGACCACGAGCATTGCATCTACAAAGTCAACCGTGGCGCGGCCGAGATGTTCGACACCGGCGTACATGTCGAGCAAGAGGATGTCATCCTGTCGGAAGAGCAAATGGGTGAAGAGCGTCTTCAGCATGGCAGATTCAGGGCAGATACAGCCTGATCCGCCCAGGTCCACGCTCCCCATTTCGAGCAGACGCACGCCGCGGTGGAGGACGCTGAATCGTTCGGGGATGTCGTCCACCCGCGGGTTGAGGGTGAAGAAACCGCCAACCGTCCCGGGCTTGGCGCCAGTGCGTTCTTCGATGAGCGCGTCCATCTCGGCGATGGGATGGAGTCGGGCACGCAGTTCCGGTGGAAATCCCAGTGCCCCCGCGAGACAAGGAGAGGGGTCCGCATCCACCGCCAGGACTTGCCTGCCAGCGTCCGCGTAGGATTGGGCCAGCAGGGCTGTCAACGTCGTCTTGCCAACCCCACCCTTTCCTGTGATTGCAAGTTTCATAAGATGGCTCCTGTGATATTCATTCTACAATCCCCCTGTTTCACCGAATAGTGACAGAATTCCTCTTTTTAGCCGAATTAAGAATGCAGTAATTTCTGGGTCAACATGCTTCCCAGGATGGCACAGGCATCGATCGGCAGGTAATGACAGGCTGAGGCATCGAACAGGATCTTGCACGATGAAGGAAAATCTTCGTCGCCAAGCCAGTAGGTGACCATTAATGGAACGCGTGGCAAAGCCTGAAAGGTGAAAGACGCGCTGCCAATTTCAACCGGTTTGCCGCCACAGGAAAGGCAAGCCTGTTCGAATTCGTGGAGCGGATTGTCGAAGATCCCACTGGAGGTGGGGTCAATCCGCTTTGCTGGGACTCGATCCTGCCCCCCATGTTCAAACCTTTTGACGATCTCATCACCGCTATACCCCTGGAAGGCGGCGCTATACATGCGCCCATCCGGCAGGTCAGCGAACGAGACCCATTTATTGGTCAATGGAGTACCGTCCGCGGTGAGCAGATAGTACAGCAAAAGGGCTTGATGAAAGTCAGGCAGGGTCTCGGCAACTGTGTTGTAGCCGATCAGTTCGGGCCAGGAAAGGATGCAGACATCTCCCCACAACGGGATATGCAGTTCGCCGCGGCCGGGACCCAGCGTCAGATAGGGAACGCCGCTTCGCGCGGCGACCAGGCCCGGGTCCTGGAACCGAAGCGTCGACCGCAGCTCATCCAGGCGGTCTGCGAATAGCGCCGAAGCCGTCTCCGGGCGCGAAGGTCTCCAGTTCCTTGCAGCAAAATCAGGCATGATCGGTGTTCATCGGTATTATATCCCTCTGAAGATTTCCGGCTGTGTCATGCGGAAGAGCTTTTCGAACTGACTTGTAAGCCAAAATCAGAACTTGATTATACAGGATTGTGCTACTCTTTGTAGTTGCCCATTTTAGGTACATTTATCAGATTAGATAATGACAATTTGCACAATTTGGTTATTACCCAAGATGCTAGAATGGTCACAGGGACGAGTCTTTCCTTTTAGAAGTGTCTCAGTGAGCGCTATCATCCAAATTCAGGAGGTGCCTCGATGGAGACCAAAACGTTTGAAGTGCCGGCATTGTATGGGGATCATCATGTGACAGAGGTGCGAAGGATTCTATTGGAGCTGGAGGGGGTCGTGGAAGTTTACGCCAGCAGCGCGTTTCAAGTTGTCGAAGTGATGTATGACGAATCGAAGATCAACGATCTGCAAATTGCGCTCCAGCTGGACGAAGCTGGTTATCTGGGTGAGTGGACAATACCGATTGAGATGGGGACAGCGGGGCAACAGCCCGAGCAGCACAAAACTCGCGCGCGCCATACAGCCACCTACGAGACGACCAAACAAACAGTCAGTTTTGCGCAAAAAGTGAATTATCAGGGACGCCCGCTCTGGCCCTGCCCCGGGATGGGACCTGTGAAGGGTGAGGAGTGATGTCATTGCGAAGGAGCGAAGCGACTGAAGCAATCTCCAACTTGACAAGGAGATTGCTTCTCGCACCGTCCTGACGTACGGTGTCAGGAAAGACTTGCAATGACACAAAGGAGAATTTATCATGCCAAAGAAACGCGAAATCAAAGATTATTCAACTGACCCCGCCGCGCAACAGATGTTGATCCGTGCGGAACAATTAGGAATTGGGACGGCCTTCACGCGCGCTGATAACATGGTCCCCTGTAATATCGGCGGTGCAGGGATGTGTTGTAAACAATGCGGAATGGGACCATGCAGGCTGACGAAGAATGGTGAAGTCGGTGTTTGCGGCGCGACGCTGGATACGATCCAGGCGCGCAACCTGACGCGCGCCATCGCGGCGGGCAGCGCGGCGCACTCCGATCACGGACGTGACATGGCGTTCCTGTTGAAGGCTACGGCCATGGGCGAAGCAGAGGGATATTCCATCCAGGACGTTGCCAAGTTGAGAATGGTCGCCTCGTATTACAACATCAAATTGGATGGTCGCTCGCCAGAAGAGATCGCCAACGATCTGGCTGACCTGTACATTTCACAATTCGGTCAGCAGCGTGGTGAAGTAGTTCCTGCCGTGCGCGCGCCAAAGAAGAGACAGCAGATCTGGCGCGAGCAAAACGTCTGGCCCCGCGGCGTGGATAGAGAAGTGGTCGAGGCATTGCACCGCACCCATATCGGCGATGACCAGGACCCGGAACATATTTTGAATCACGCCATCCGGACCGGGTTGGCAGACGGCTGGGCCGGCTCGATGATCGCCACCGATGTTTCGGATATTCTGTTCGGCACGCCCGCACCCATTTTAGGACAGGCAAACCTTGGCGTGATCAAGGAAGACATGGTCAACGTGGTCGTGCATGGACATGAACCATCCATGAGCGAGATGTTGGTCGCGGCGTCGCAATCTCCAGACATTATCGCGTATGCCAAAGCCGCAGGAGCAAACGGCGTTCAGCTTTCAGGGATTTGTTGTACAGCAAATGAGATCCTGATGAGGCAGGGCATCCCGGCCGCGGGCAACTTCCTGCATCAGGAGCTTTCGATCATGACCGGCGCGGTCGAAGCGATGGTGGTGGATGTGCAGTGCATCATGCAGGCGCTGGTGGGGTTGGCGCAAAACTTCCACACCAAGATCATCACCACCTCACCCAAGGTCAAGCTCAAAGGCGCGACTCATATCGAGTTTGATGAACACAAAGCATTGACCGTAGCAAAAGAAATTCTCAGGGTAGCGATTGATAACTTCAAGAATCGTGAAAATTCCAAGATGCAGATTCCGCAGATCAAGGAAGATCTCATCCCTGGCTTCTCGCATGAGTACATCAACTATATGCTGGGAGGTTCCTATCGAGCCTCCTTCCGCCCACTCAATGACGCGATCATGACGGGACGCATCCGCGGCGTGGCAGCAATTGTCGGCTGCAATAACCCGCGCTCCTCGCAGGATTATCTGCATAACGTCGTCGTGAAAGAACTGCTCAAGAATGACGTGCTCGTCGTCCAGACGGGGTGCGGCGCGATCGCCTCAGCCAAGCTGGGACTGATGTTGGGCGAAGCCGGCCTGAGCGAAGTCGGAAGCGGTCTGCGCGAAATCTGCGAAACGGTTGGTATCCCTCCGGTCCTCCACATGGGATCGTGTGTGGACAATACCCGCATCCTAACCGTGCTTACACAAATGGTCGAGACGGGCGGGCTGGGCGATGACATCGATCAAATCCCGGCGGTTGGCCTCGCCCCTGAATGGATGAGCGAGAAGGCACTGGCCATTGCGGTATATTGTGTGGCGTCAGGTACATATGTCATCTTCGGCGGCGCGTCACCCATCAGCGGCATGCCTGATCGTGTCAATGACAGTGATGCGGTGCTGAAATATATCGGCGAAGGTTGGGAAAAGATCTACGGCGGCAAACTGGAATTTGTGCCCTCGCCGGCTGAGATGATCCGCCGCACGCTCGAGCACATTGACAAGAAGCGCGCCGCGCTGGGGCTACCCGTTTGGGAGGAGAATAAGTTTGGAAGAAGCGGTGACGCGAAGATGAAAGTGCTGGAGGCGTTGCCGTTGGAGAAAAAGCGCGAAGCCATTTATGGTTTGGCGGCGGACTAGGAGTCTGACATGTCAAAATACATAGCAACCAGAGCCATGCGCGGCGCAAATGCGCTTGTTACCGAATCCGAGATCATGCTGAACAAGGCCTTGAATGAAAAGGGTGCCGATACCCCTGTTTCGTTCCCCAACACGGCTTATTATCTCCCGACGATCCTTGGGATGACAGGCAAGTCGGTTGAAAAACTTGGTGACCTGCAACCCATCCTCAAATACGCGCGGGATTTGCTGCACCCCATCCCCGCGTTTTCGAAATGGACTCCCTATCTCGGCGAGACCCTTGACTCAGGGATGGCGACACTGCTCGCGGCAGAGACGATCGAGGCAGTCCGCTTCGTGTATGGGCTTCAGCCTGAGCCCATGCCCGGGTTCCATCTCGCGGGAGGAACGTCATTCACCAGCCCGGATGCCAAAGAAGCCTCAACCGGTGATGGACATTTGAATGGTCCCATTGATGACATTCAGCTCCGGTCATGGGGCATCCAACTGGTGGATGGCCGTATGCCCGGTTTCGCCGCCATCGTGGGATGCGCGAAATCCAATGAGGTGGCGGTCAAGATCGTGCGCGAATTACAGCGCCGCAATATCCTGACATTCCTCTCGGGCAACGTGAACGGACGGAGCATTATCCATCAGCTTCAGGAGGAGGGCGTTGAGTTAGGCTACGACACCTACACCGTCCCCTTTGGCACGGACACCATCTCCGCGATTTACGCCCTGGGCTTTGCGACTCGCTCCGCGTTGACCTTCGGCGGACTCAAGCCGGGCATGTCACGCGAAATTTTGCTTTACAACAAAGAGCGCGTGTTCGCATTTGTGCTGGCCCTCGGCGAGGTGGACGACTTGAAATACGCCGCCGCGGCTGGCGCGATCAACTTTGGTTTTCCGGTCATTGCGGACACCGTCATCCCGGAGATTCTGCCAACAGGCGTGACGACTTATGAGCACGTTGTTTCCATGCCGTTCAATCAAATCGATGGCAAGGATGATCTTGAGCGCGCGGAGCAGTTGGTTCAAAAATGCATTGAAGTGCGCGGCGTCAAGGTCAAGGTCTCGAATGTGGATGTGCCTGTTCCGTACGGCTCCGCCTTCGAAGGGGAAGTTGTCCGCAAGGCAGATCTGCGTGTGGAATTTGGTGGCAAGCGCAGTCGAGCCTTTGAGTTCCTGCAAATGGCGAAGCTCGATGAAGTCACGGATGGAAAGATCGAAGTCATCGGTCCGGATTTCTCCAACGTGCCTGCGCAGGGATCGATGGACATGGGCATCGTCATCAAGGTCGCGGGACGGCAGATGCAACAGGACTTCGAGCCCGTGCTTGAACGGCAGATCCATTATTTCGTCAACGGCGCGTCGGGGATTCAGCACGTCGGTCAACGCGATATCGCCTGGATCCGTATCTCGAATGCCGCGGCAGACAAGGGCTTTAGCCTCGAATCGTTTGGCAAGATCCTCCACGCCCGCTTCCATGAAGACTTCGGCGCGATTGTGGATAAAGTCCAGGTCATGGTAATTACCGAGCCAGCGCTCCATGCTGAATGGCTGGAGAAGGCGCGCCTGGCGTACGACTTCCGCAACAAACGACTTGCTGATCTGACCGATAACAGAGTGGAAGAATTCTACTCCTGCACGCTCTGTCAATCTTTCGCGCCGAATCACGTGTGCGTGGTCTCGCCCGAACGGCTTGGCCTGTGCGGCGCCTACAACTGGCTGGATTGCAAGGCCTCGTTCAGCATCAACCCGACAGGACCGAACCAGCCGATCAAACTCGGCAAGCAGCTGGACGATCGAAAAGGCTACTGGCAGGGCACGAACGATTACGCCAGGATTGGCTCACATGGCGTGGTCAATGAGGTCTCGATGTACTCCATCATGGAAAACCCGATGACGGCCTGCGGATGTTTCGAGTGCATTGTCATGTTGATCCCCGAAGCCAACGGCGTGATGGTTGTCTCGCGCGAAGACACCTCCATGACCCCTGCAGGCATGACCTTCTCGACTCTAGCAGGCATCGCGGGCGGCGGACTCCAAACGCCGGGTGTGATGGGCGTGGGCAAGTTCTATCTCATCAGCCCCAAGTTCATTTCCGCCGACGGCGGATTCAAGCGCGTGGTGTGGATGTCGTCCGTGTTGAAGCAATCCATGGCGGATGAATTCAAAGCCGCCTGCGAGCGCGAAGGCGACCCCGACCTGCTGGACAAGATTGCCGATGAAAGGAATGTTACGACCGTAGATGAGCTGCTCGCCTGGCTGGAGGCCCACAACCATCCTGCCATGGCAATGGAGCCGATGTTCTAGCGAGAAAGGTAAACAAGTAGACAGGTACACAGGTAAACAAGCTATCCGGTTATCTGTGTACCTGCTTTCGTCTTATCTATGTGTTTACTTGTCTACCTGTATTCATAAACAATGAAACTCGTCCGTGACCTGATGACCGTTGGTGTCCCTACTTGCAAGCACAATACGCCTGCCAGGGACATTGCACGTTTCCTGCTTGAACATCATGTTGAGGCACTGTGCGTGCTGGATGCGGAGGGTCATGGTATTGGCATCGTTGGTGAAGAGGAATTGGTCATGGCGTATGGCAAAGAGGAATTTGATTCATTCACCGCTGAAGATATCATGACTGAAGGTGTACCAGAATTGAACGCTGATCTACCGCTCACGGTTGTGGCGCAGATAATGAAGGACAGGAGCATTCGAATCGCATACATGCAGCACAACTCCGCAGGGATCATTTATCCTGCGGCTTTTATTTCGTATCGTCATATCCTGCGGCACATCGCGGCAAAGGATGAGAGTGATCTGAAAGATTTAGGTCTCGCGGCGGAGCGCAAGTCGCCGATCGAGCAGTTTATGGAACGAAGAGATGAAGCAAGAAGGAAGGCAGGGATGAAGTAAACACGTAGACAAGTAGACACGTACACACGTGACTTGTATACCTGTGTACTTGTGTACCTGTATACAACAAGGAGACATACTATGCCAATTGATATCCCAAAAGATAAATGGCCCGGGAGCATTCGCACGATCACCATCGGCGCGACCAGCGCGGGAGGTGGTACGCGCGCCAAATCCATCACATTAGGTGGACAAACGACTCTGCCCTATCTGCAATTCGAGGCGCCCACGCCGAACAAGCCCGTTATCGCAATCGAGATCAAATCGCGCAAGCCAGAGGACTGGTCACCACTGCTGGTGGAAGCGTGGGGCGATGTGATGGTGGACGCGGCTCAATGGGCGAAGAAAGCCGAAGAAACGGGAGCCGACCTACTCGTCCTGGCACTGACCGTTGAAGATTCCGTCGAAGACGCGGTCAAGGCGGTCAAATCCGTTTTGGCTGCAAACGGACTCCCGCTCATCGTCTGGGGTCCAGGACAGGCGGAGAAGGATAACGAGTTGCTCGTCCCAATTGCCGAAGCGACGAAGGGCGAAAAACTTGTCCTTGGTATCTGCGAAGATAAAAACTATCGCACTATCGTCGCGACCGCCATGGCGAACGGTCATCTGGTGCAGGCTCGCACGCCGATGGATGTGAACCTGTCGAAGCAGTTGAATATCCTCATCAGCGATATGGGCATGCCTAAGGATCGCATCCTGATGGACCCGACCACGGGGGCACTGGGCTATGGCATCGAATATGGCTACTCGGTCATGGAACGTCTGCGCCTCGCCGCGTTGCAAGGCGACGCTATGACTCAATTCCCGATGATCGTCACGCCCGGCTTTGAAGCCTGGAAGACCAAAGAAGCGAAGGTCGGGGAGGGCGTGCCTGAAGCCTGGGGCGACTGGAAAGCCCGCGCCATCAATTGGGAAACACTCACCGCGGTGGCGCTGGTTGAATCGGGCGCGGATGTAGTTGTCTTACGGCACCCTGAATCAGTTGCGCGGGTCAAGAACGCGATTGGAGAACTTATAGCTGCTTGATGTCGGTGCGAAGCAATCTCATGTAACCTGCAAACAATTGTTTGGTTGGGCGAGGAGATTGCTTCAGGTGGTTGAGACGTTCCGTCTCAACCACCCTCGCAATGACATAATGAGAACAAGGAGAAAACATGGCACTTTCTGGAATCCAAATTTACAAGATGCTCCCGCAGACCAACTGCAAGGAATGCGGTTTCCCCACTTGTCTTGCGTTCGCGATGAAGCTCGCCGCCAAACAGGTTGAACTTAGCGCGTGCCCCTACGTCAGCGAAGCATCGAAGAAGCAACTCGCTGAATCAGCCGCGCCGCCCATTCGTCTGATCACACTCAAAGCCAATGGGACAGAAATGAAGGTTGGGAACGAAGTCTGCATGTTCCGTCATGAAAAGACGTTTTACAACAAGCCGGGCCTTTTCATTCGAGTCAAAGCCTCCGACCCTGACCTCGCGAAAAAAGTTGCGGAAGCCGACGCCTACAAGGTTAATTATGTCGGAATGGATTTTTCGGTTGACGGCTTCGCGGTCTTTGCGGATGGAGACTTAGGCGCGGCCGTGAAGACGATTCGGGCCGCGACAAAACGTCCGCTCATTTTGATGGGCGATCCCGCCTCGCTTCAAGCTGGACTTCAAGCCTGCGCAGGCGAGACCCCATTGCTCTACGCAGCAGACGCCTCCAACGCAGATGCAATGGCTGACCTTGCTAAGCAATCGAAATCCGCGCTCGTGGTCAAAGCGGACTCGCTCGAGGCGCTGGCTGAACTGACCCAAAAGGTCCAGGCCAAAGGCGTGGAGGAGCTCGTCCTCGATCCATCCATGACGACATTGGGTACCTCCTTGGAGCGCAACACACAAATCCGCCGCCTGGCCCTCAGGAACATGCGCGCGCTTGGGTATCCGATCATTGCCTTCCCCTGCGATGCAAAGGACGAAGGTATTGCGGCTGCGCAGGCAATTGCAAAATACGCGAGCTTCGTCGTGTTATCCGAATTCAAACCCGAATTGTTGTACCCATTGCTCGTCCTGCGCGAGAACATCTACACCGACCCGCAGAAACCGATCCAGGTGCAGCCTGGCATTTACGAGATCAACGCGCCCAAACCCGAAAGCCCAGTACTGGTTACCACCAACTTCAGCATCACATATTTTGCTGTGGCAAATGAAGTGGAAGGTTCGGGCTTGCCAGCCTGGCTGGTTGTCACGGATGCTGAAGGAATGTCCGTGCTGACCGCGTGGGCGGCCGGCAAATTCGACGCGGAACGGATTGCCAAAGCCATCAAAGGCTTCAACGTTGCTGACAAGGTCAGCAAGAAGCGGATCATCCTGCCCGGTCACGTCGCGGTGCTCTCTGGCGAAGTGGAAGAGGAATTACCTGGCTGGGAGATCCGCGTCGGTCCGCGCGAGGCAGTGGATCTGCCCGCGTTTATGAAGCAGGCGCTTAACTAATGTCATTGTCCCTTCGGGACGGAGCGAAGCAATCTCAAGGAACCTGCAAGCATAATTTTGTATGCGTACATGAGATTGCTTCGTCGGGCTACGCCCTCCTCGCAATGACAGATGAAATTTTATGAATCACTCCGTCACCTTCACCCTCGACGATAACCCGAGAACGATTAGCGTCCCCACCAACACCCTGCTGGCAGATGCCGCGCACATTGCAGGCATTGACATCGGACAACCGTGCGGCGGGCAGGGCCGTTGTGGGCGTTGCGCAATCCAGGTGATGAGTGGCACTGTCAGGCGCAGAAGCACTGTCCGCCTTTCCCCTGCTGATGTTGAGCAGGGCTACGCGCTCGCCTGCCAAACCGTCGTTGAAGGCGATGTTTCCATCTATGTGCCACCGCAGGAGAAGATCGAAAGAAGGCTGACCACCGACCGCGTCGTTGCAGAAGTCACCGTTCCATCAGATTACGAATATCCGTTCGCGCAAACAGTTCGACGCGTACATCTGACTCTGAATCCGCCCAGCATGGACGACCAAACTGACGATTGGTCGCGCTTGCAGACGACATTTCGATTACAACATCAGGTAGAGCACGTTGCGTGCTCCGTCAGTTTGCTGAGGAACATGGGTGATGTTTTACGTGATGGAGATTGGCAAGTCACCGCCATCATCGCAACAGGCGGACCAGAAGACGCAAAGAACATTAGATTGATTGACATACGCCCGGGTCACGAAGATGAATATGCTCCGCTTTGGGGCTGCGCCATTGACATCGGCACGACGACCGTCACCCTGTGGCTGGTGGACTTGGTGACGGGTCAGGTCAGGGCGCAAGTGGCGGAATACAACGGCCAGATCGCGCGCGGCGAAGACGTAATTTCGCGTATCATGTTCTCGAGCAAAAATGGCGGCGGTGACGAACTACGTCAACGTGTATTGGAAACGATTAACAGTTTGCTTGATCTGGCTTGTAAGCGCGTCAAGCTGCCCCAGGGAAAAGTGACACCTGAACAGGTGGTCAAAGCCGCCATCGCGGGCAACAGCACGATGATGCATTTGTTGCTGGGAATTCCCGCCACGAGCATTCGACTCTCACCGTTCATTACCACAGTCAACCATCCCCCGTTGATGAAGGGCCGCGAGGTTGGCCTGAATGTGAATCCCGAAGCCGTTGTCGATTGTCTGCCTGGGGTGGCGAGTTACGTTGGCGCAGACATCACGGCGGGCGTGTTGTCCTCCGGCCTTGATAATGCCGAGGACGTGACCCTCTTTCTCGATGTGGGCACGAACGGCGAGACCGTGCTGGGCGACCGCGATTGGCTGGTCACGTGCGCGTGCTCGGCCGGACCGGCGTTCGAAGGCGCGGGAGTCGTGAACGGAATGCGCGCGACTACCGGCGCAATCGAAGAAGTGTGGATCAACACGGAAACGCTGGAACCCACATATCGCGTCATCGGCGGAGGCAAGCCGAAGGGAATCTGCGGAAGCGGTTTGATTTCGCTGCTGTCGGAGGCGTTCATCACGGGAGTCATTGACAAGGGCGGAAATGTTAATTTGGCCGCGCGTAGCTCCAGGGTCCGCGAGGGAGCGCATGGCGGAGAGTACGTGGTCGCCTGGGGTACAGAGTCAGAATCAGGTGAAGATATCGTCATCACACGCGTGGATATCGATAACCTGTTGCGGGCCAAAGCCGCCATCTACGCCGGCTTCACCGTGCTGGCGGAGAACGTCGGGATCCCACTCGAGACTACGGACAAGGTCCTGATCGGTGGTTCGTTCGGAAAATATATCAACGTCGAGAAAGCCGTGCAAATTGGTTTGCTGCCCGACATGGATTGGTCGCGCTTTGAGTTCCTTGGCAACACATCTGTGAAGGGCGCATATTACGCGTTGCTGGATTGGAGAAAGCGCGAACGCATCACTGAAATCGCAAAACGCATGACCTACATTGAATTATCGGCTGACAACAGTTTTTACGAAGCATTCACATCGGCTCTGTTCCTGCCGCACACAGACTTGCATAAATTCCCGAGTGTGGCGGAGGCGTTGGAGAGCAAACAAGTAGACAAGTAAACAAGTAGACAGGAAACGTGTGTACTTGTGCACTGCTACACCCGTTTACCAAAAGGAGACAGAAATGTACATCATCGGAGAAAATATTCACATCATCTCAGAGAAAGTGAAAGAGGCTTTGAAGAACAAGGACCGCGAGTTTTTCATGGACCTGGCTTGCAAACAGGTGGAGGCGGGGGCGAAGGCCGTCGATATCAACCTGGGTCCGCGCAAAAAGGATTGGGCGGAGGTCTTCCCGTGGATTGTCGAGACAGTTGAGACGGTCGTGGACGTTCCGCTCTCGATCGACACCACCAACGTGGACGGGATGGAAGCCGCGCTCCAGAAAATCACCAAAGCGCAGCCGATTTTGAATTCAACCTCTGCAGAGCCAGAACGGCTGGAGAAAGTGCCGGCATTAGCGAAAAAGTACAACGCCAAGGTCATCGCGCTGACCATGAAGACCGAAGGCATTCCCGTCGAAGCGGATGCACGCGTTAACATCGCGGTCGAGACGCTGATCCCGCGCATGATGGAGATCGATTTTCCGATGGAGAATCTCATCATCGACCCGCTCGTGCTCACCGTGAGCGGCTGCCAGCAGTACTGCCCGCATCTGATCGAGACGGTGCGGACGCTGCAATACGCCTGGGACCCCGCGCCGCACATCTCGGTCGGATTGTCGAACGTATCGAACGCAGTGCCAAATGAGAATCGGCCCCTTATCAACCGCGTCTACCTCGCTATGCTCATGGGCGTCGGTCTGCAGATGATGATCGCCAACCCGTTCGACGAAAAGCAGAATGATGTCATCCGCTGGATAGAGACAAAAGACACTAGCAATCCGCTGGCGCGTGTCTACAATAAGATTGCAGATCGGATCTGCGCGAGCGAAGAACCGCAAATGGAAGATTTCGACCTGTCTGACCCCGATCAGTCGGCGATTTGGAAGACGACGCAGATTCTGTTGAATAAAGTGATTTACGCGGATTCGTATTTGATGAATTAGGAAGCGTAGACAGGTAGACAAGTAAACAGGTACACACGCGCCTTTTCCAACCTGTGTACCTGTATACCCTATGTACTTGTTTACTCCCCAAGGAGCAACCATGCCCATCTTTACCCCAGGACGCCGCTGGCAGCCAGCCTATTCCCCATTCAAGGAGGAACCCCTCAGTCACAAGCTGATGGAAGACTTCGAATACATCATCAAGGGACCGCTCTTCGGGTGTCGTATGTGCGGCAACTGTCTCTTGCAGGAGACGGCCTTCATCTGCCCCATGGAATGCCCCAAGGGATTGCGTAACGGTCCATGCGGCGGCTCCACGCCTGAACACTGTTACGTTGACAAGACCCGTCCCTGCATCTGGTACAAGATCTACGAACGCGCCCACAAAATGGGACGAGAGGAGAAACTCCTTGAGGTGCTGCCACCGCTGGACTGGGAGAAGGTCGGCACAGAAACGTGGAAGGATATTGTCACCTGTATCAAGAAAAACGGTAGCGGCAAAGTGCTCAAAAGCCTCGTGCTCGATCAGGGCGAGAAGCGCTACAAGACCTGGGATTTGATCTTCCGTACGGTACGACAGCCTGAGTGGTGGCAGGGCGATGACAAATACCACGCTCCCGCGTACACCGAGCCCCTTTCCAATCTGGAGAAAGGTTTCAAGTCTGGAGAATTTGTGGTTGCCTGCGAAATCGCGCCGCCCTTGAGCATGTCCACCAAGAAGCTGATCGAAAACATCAAGCTTGTCAAGCCTTATGTCACCGCCATCAACTTCACGGACAATGCCTCCGCCACGCCGCGCATGACCTCCTGGGCCTGTTCAAAGTTCGCCATCGAGAACGGCGCCGAACCCGTGATGCAGATCGCCGCCCGCGACCGCACGCGTGCCAGTCTGCAGGGCGAGATCCTCGGCGCGACCGCGATGGGCGTGCGCAACGTTTTGTGCGTCACTGGCGATAGTCCCGTGCTCGCGCCTCAACCGCGCGGCCGCATGGATATCAATGACATGGACGCCGTGCAAATGATCTGGATCCTGCGCCGCATGCGTGACGAAGGTCACTATCTGGATGGGCGCGAGATCAAGTTCCCGCCCAAGTTCTTCCTCGGCGCGGCGGCCTCCCCGTTTGCATCGGACCCGAAATTCCAGGCGTTGCGTGAACAAAAGAAGGTCAACGCCGGCGCGCAGTTCTTCCAGACCAACCTGGTCTATGATGTGGAGCGTATGCAGGTCTGGCTGAACGAGATCGCCAAACGGAACATCCTAGACAAAGTCTTCATCATGGTCGGCATCACGCCGCTCAAGAGCGCCAAGATGACCCATTACATGACACAGGTTCCAGGCGTGGTTGTCCCGGCCGAGATCATCAAGCGCATGGATGAGGCGGACGCAAAGGGCGGTCCGCAGGGAGCACAGCAGGAAGGGGTCAGGATCGCGCTCGAGATCATTGAGAAGATCAAGCAACTTCATGGACAGGGCGTCCACGGCTTGCACATCATGCCGGTCGGCTGGGAAGACATCGTCCCGCGCATCGTCACCGAAGCGGATCTGCTGCCGAAGGGGTTCGAGAAACCCGAACCGGAAAAGGTGCCTGCTTAAGAAAATCGCCACAGAGCTCACTGAGACCTTTGAGAAATTTCTCATGAAACTCTGTGTTCTCTGTGGCTACTAATTCGCCAAGGGAAGCGAACAACATTCAGTCGGTTAGGAGAAATTCATGCTTCCTGAACAGATCAAGAATTACCGTGAAATGGCAACGCTGAAAGACGGTGCCTATATACTACTGCGCCCGCTGAGTGGCGAAGACCAGCAACGCTTGATGGAATTCTACGCCGCCGTCAACGAGGACGACTTGCGTTACTTCCGCCACTACGTCAAGGATCCGACTCTGGTCCGTGAGTGGGCCGAGCATTTGGATTACAGCCGGGTTTTGCCTGTCCTGGCTTTCGCCAAGGATCACATCGTCGGTAGCGCGTCGCTTCATTTTGGAGAGGGACCCAAGCGCCACACTGCCGAAGTGCGCCTGTTTCTGGCAAAGGACTATCGCAAACGCGGTCTGGGCATGAGGATGATTCGCGTCCTTATTGATCTGGCGCGCAAACAGGGCGTGAGCATTCTCTTTGCGGAGGTCATGGCGGAACAGACCAAGGTTGTCAGGGCCTTTGAACAGCTCGGTTTCAAATCGCAGGCAACGCTGGATGACTTTTTCGTCTTCCCGGATGGCGAAACCCGCGACGTGGTTCTGATGACCATGTGCCTGCGCTCAAAGACCGATGATTTTTAATGACAGTCGAGTCCTGATCGATCAGCGAGACCTGCATGTCCCTGCGCAGTATTGTCAAGAAAGCCACCGGACAGGATGTATATCTTTGTCACGCCTGCAATGACTGCGACCTGCAGAGTTCCGAGGCCATGGATATCCCCCTATCGAGCCTGGTGCAGCTGATCCTGCTGGATGATGAGGAGGCGCTTCACTGCCGGACCCTGTGGTCTGATTCCGTCCTCGAGGCCTCACGTGGCGCCTGCAAGCGTGGACTCGACCTGCGCGCGGTTATGCTGGCTCTGCGAGCTGAATCCAGGCGCAGAATGGAACCCAAAGCCTGAGAACGAAAGCTCCAGGCATTAACTGTTCGTTCAACGCACAGGGCTGCAAGGAAATCCTTGCAGCCCTGTGGTTCATCTCATTTGTAATTGGTGTGAATGGAAAACCCGCCAGATCACGCCAACGTATGATCAAAATCCGGGAAGTTCACTCGGCTCAAGATCCTCTTCTTCGATCTCTTCCCTCTGTCCAAGCAGGACATCGTCAGCCCGGCTGTCAGACAGAAATTGCACCACTTGTGCAACCACCTTGGTGTAGTACCGGGTGTCGCCTTCCCGACCCTCGTACTTGTCGGTCTTGAGCCGCCCATCCACGTAGACCAGGCTGCCCTTCTTCAGGTACTCCTGGCAGACTTCTCCCAGTCGGTCCCAGGCTTCGATATTGACCCATTCAGTGTATTCCTTGCTCTCACCGGCAGCCTTCCAGCGCTGGGATACAGCCAGGCTGAAATGGGCCACCTTTTTGCCGGTGGGCGTATACCTGCTTTCAGGGTCTTTGCCTAACCGTCCGATCAACTGAACTCGATTTAGTGCTGCCATGTTGCCCCCGCTTTCTGTTGTACAGGGCTTTTAGATGCAATGTTACGTGTCATGTTTAGTCTCCTTTTATCTAAAAGAACGATTTGATTTTTCTCGCTCCGGCCTGCGTTTTGGATACCGCCAGCAACAGGTTAGAGCACAAACAGGGTTATACTGGGTTCACCCTGTCCGTTACGATGCAACTTCCGCTTTTTCCTTTTCTCCAACTTTCTTGAGAACCAGCATGCCCGTCTTCATTTCGGCGACGGTGTAACCTTCAGGAACGGCATCCAGCGCTTCGCCTTCCTTCAATTCTTTCGAAAAGTAGAAGAGTGTTCGTTCCTTTCCGGTCGAAGTCATGGACTTCTTGGTGTGCAAGTAGTACGTATTACCTTTAGAGTTCGTATGTGAATAAGCCATTTTCTCTCCTTTTCTAATAGGTGGTAACCTAGTTTAGCACAGATTTTCTATCCTTGTCAACAACCGGAGTTACGGATATGCGCAATGTGTCAACGTTTCATGACCTTGGTACTACCCGCTTCTCTCTCTCAGGGACAGTTGGCCTGGTTCCGACCATGGGATATCTCCACGACGGCCATCTCTCCCTGATCCGCCGGGCCAGGGACGAATGTGACCATGTTTTCGTCTCCATCTTCGTCAACCCGACCCAGTTTGGGCCGCAGGAGGACCTCTCGAAGTATCCGCGTGACTTGGAGCGAGACCTTCGCCTGATCGAACCCTACACCGACATCGTCTGGACGCCGTCAGAGGCGATCATGTATCCGAAAGGGTATCAGACCTGGGTGGAGGTGGAAGCGTTGACCCGTCGCCTGGAAGGCGCCATGCGGCCAGGCCATTTCAGGGGTGTCACAACCATCGTTGCCAAGTTGTTCAATGGTGTCCAGCCGCACAAAGCTTATTTTGGCCAGAAGGACGCACAACAGGTGGCTGTCATCCGACAGATGGTACGTGATTTGAACTTCCCCATCGAGATCGTGGTCTGCCCAACAGCGCGTGAGCCGGATGGCCTGGCAATGTCCAGCCGTAACGTGTACCTTGACTCTGAACAACGCAAAGCCGCGACCGTGCTGTTCCGTTCTTTGAGCGCGGCGAAGGACCTGTATGAGAGTGGTGAACGCAGCGGGGAAAAACTGCGGCAAACTATGAAAGGCATTCTTGCCGCTGAGCCTCTGGCGCAAATGCAATACGTTTCCTGTGCCGATTACGATACCCTGGAAGAACTGGAAGAAATAAAAGGAAAAGCCTTGCTTTCTATGGCCGTATTCTTCGGAAAGACAAGGCTGATCGATAATTTTGTTTTAGATTGATGTTCCTGGCGGGACGCAGCCCGCCAGGAGCGTTACGTTATGGTCCCCATTTCAACCGCTGGCCGAACGCCAGAAGTGGGATCATGCTCTGCCCGCCATCGGCATAATACAGCTCGATAACGCCTCCCGCATAGACTGTATCGGTGGGGGCTTTTGCCAAAATGACGAAACTGGCATCTGGGGCCCAAAGCGCCTCGTTGAGTCCTTCAAACGTTTCCGGGCGCAGGACCGTCCTGCCTGTCACACCATCCGGCGCGGAACGGACCATCTGCACAGGGCCGCGGTCGATGAAATCATTTGGAGCCGGGGCAGTCCCGAAGAAGAAGTAGAGCTGCCCATCAGGAGCAAGATAGGGTTCAGCCGCCAGGTTGTAATTGCCCCCGCCCGCCTCGGAGGGAATCAAGGTGGTCACGTTGCCGCTGGCGACATCCACCCGCCATAACCCGGTGCTAAAGAATCCCAGGACGGCATTGGCATTAAACAAGGCAGACCCATCGGGCGACCAGGCTTGTTCACCACAGCAGAGGCCCGCGCCCTCTCCACCGGTCAGGCGGACCAGCGAGCCGGAGTCAGGATAGTAGATTCCAGCAAATATGCCGTCACTGTTGGGTATGGCGATCGTGATGAGCAGCTTGGAGCCATCCGGGGAATATTTTTGAGGTAGATACAGCTCAGCTGGCGCCGGAGCACCGCTTATGGGATCGGTTGTCTGTTTTTCCAGAACCTGATTGGACACTCCAGTTGAGACGGCATATAAGTTTAGGCCCTTATGCCAGTATGCGACGATCCGCCCATCCGGAGAATAGGCAGGATCATTCACACTCGACACAAAGGGATTGTTCTCATCCAATGGACCGCCATCCACCAGCACGCGGCGACCAGCGCCGGCAGCATCAATGAGCAGGAGTTGATTGTTGGCCACATACACAATACCGCCGCCCACTGGAGAGACATCATAGCTGCTGACGGCAGCAGGTTCAAATGTGATTTGGCTTACGGTCTGGCCGTCTGTTTCCAAACGAAAAACCTGTTCGAATCCCTTACCATCCTTGTTTAGAAAATACAGGGGATGTGGAAGCAGCCCCACCGGGGTGGACGTGGGAGGCCCGCCCACTGATAGGGTAGGCGTCAAAGCCTGCAGGGTGGCCGCAACCACCGTTGCAACCTGATCTCCGGCTGGTTGTGGAGTCGCAAACGGAAGGGTACAAGCGAATGTCGTGGCAAGCAGGGTAAGAAATACCAGTAACGGATAAAAACCTTTTTTCATGTTTACCTTATCTCGAGATGGATACAACACACACGGAGACACCGAGGCAAACTCTCGATGTCTCCGTGCTCAGACTTGGTTTGGATGAATTTTGTTCCAGTCAGATCTGCTCGAAGCGCTCCACTGGGACTACGAAGAGTGTGGCGCGTTTATCGCCTGAAGCAAGTGAACCCAATTTTCCGCGCACCAGCGCGATGACCGGTTCCACACGATCATCGTCCACACCCATGAGCAGGGTCACAACTCCACTGCGCAGGAACCCACCGGTGGAGGCCACGCGTGTCACGCGATATTCCGCAGTGGTCAACGTTTGAGTGACCGCGTCGGCGTCGCTGTCTTTGACAATTAGAATGATCATTTTCATGATTTCATCTCCTGATTATGCTCACGCCGCCGTCCTCGGCGGCGAATCCCAGCGCCGAGGACGGCGCTGGGAGCATTGATGCTATATCTCTTCAAAGCGTTCCACAGGCAGGGCAAAAACGGTCGCGCCGCCCACCGTCACAGGGACCGGCGTCGGCATCGGCAAGGGCGAACCTTCCAATGGCAGGGTGAGGTACTCAATGCGCTGCTTGCACGAGTCTTCCAGTACCTTGATCGCATCTACTTCCTTTCCGGCGCGCAGACCGATCAACAACGTGGCATTACGCCGGCCCAGGAATCCACCCGCGCTCGAAAGGAACACCACCGGCAGATTTAGCTTTGAAAGCGCGTGGGTGGCTGTATCCAGATCCTGTTCCTGAACGATTGCAAGCATTAATAGTTTGATGGAAGTATCAGTCATAAGGACCTCCTGTATGATGTTTACTCATCTTGTTATTAGTATACAGGATACTTCTAACTGCGCAAGGCATTAAAGGGAAAATTGCACCTGATCGAGATATGGAAAATCACGCGGCGAGACGCGTATTCTTGCCAGCGGCCTGACAGCTTGTGTGCTACCCCATTCTTCGATCTCGCCGTCGAACCAATCCAAAACCGGGTAGGGGCGTTTATCGGGAAAGTCGCGCGGGCGGGCAATATAGATCATGCCTTCGGTGAAGGGATGATTCTGCGCGTTTACCTTTGACAATTCAAAATGATAGTACTTGAGGCGTCCTGAACCACTGCCTACGCGTACGCTGCCATTACAGGTCTGGTTGTATTTCGACTTATCTAGAATTGCAGACCACATGGCCCACATCGCATCAGGGGAGCAAAAAATCTGTTGACGATTCCCAAACTCGTTATCATCAGAGCTCCCTCGTACAGGTTCCAACACGTCCAGATTGTGCAGAGGCGAACCGTGAAGCACAAATCCACGCCAATCACAGATGTAATTCAGGAATTCTGCCTTGGGATAGGCCAGGTTGTAGTGAATGGGCTTGCATGCATCTCCCACCAGTGTGGCATCGAATAAGATGTCGAAGGCCTGCTTACGGGCTGTATCCACTGGCGTTACCTTGCGGCGGATCGGCGGCACAGTTGCACCCTCCTTGCGACGCAGGTAGGTGTAAATACCATGAAAGATTGGTTTTGCCAGAAAACTGGGAAGCCGCATATCACCCTGTGAAATACTGCAACGCCGCGCGGAGTCTCTCCTCCGCATCCTTCGGAGCGTCTTTGGAAATGGATTGGATGGCCGCCTGTGCCTCAACTACGGAATAACCCAGGGCAGTTAACGCGGCCAGGACTTCTGTATCCGCATCAGACATCGCCGCGACCTGTCTCAATGCGTCTGTGGGCTTCAACTTATCCTTGAGATGAAGGGCGATCTTCTGCGCAGTCTTCTTCCCCACCCCGGGCACGCGACTCAACATATCTGGCTCATCAGCAAAGACGGCGCGCTGCACGGCATCCAGAGTCATGGAGGATAACACTGAAAGCGCCACGCGCGGGCCGACACCGTCCACGCCCAGCAGGATATTGAACAGATCCCGATCCGCCTGGGATTCGAAGCCGTACAGCGTGAGCGAATCTTCCCGGACAACGAGGTGCGTGAACAGGAACGCGGCTTCACCGACTTTCAGGCGCGTCCGCATGGGTGCAGGGGCAAAGACTCTCAGGCCTACGCCGCCTACTTCGACGATGAGGGCATTTTCTTCTATTTGGGAAATTTCTCCGCGGAGGGTCGCTATCATATTTCCTATTATATGTCACACCTGCATGATTTGCTTAGCAAATCACGCCAGGTGCAAGTGTTGCGAGCGCACGTCGCGAAGCAATCTCCTGTATGTATCTATAATCCTATCTTAAGGCTGAGGTCCTTCTTCATATGCAAAAGAGCTTCTGCATTTCCGATTGCATCATCCACAGGGTTATGAGTATGCCTCGTTTTGCGCAGGCCTTTGAAATTCAGCGATGTATCTTTTACCAATCCTTTATACAACGATCCAAGGTTGGTTGAACTATGCCCGAATGGATTCCGGCCCAGAAAGTGATGAAAATAATAATTGATGAACTGCCAGTCAAAGCCGTTGTTATCTGAGATAAAGACTGCTTGGTTTCTGCAATTCAACCTGATCCACTCTTCGAATTCAGTCATGACCAATTTTGGCTCTTTGAACTGCATGACCTGCTCTCTTGTGAAGCCACTGATTTGGAGACATTCAGGCTTCCATATTTCACTGATAGGCCGCAATTGACCGTAGAAATTTTTTTCCAGTGATTCGTCTACAATCACAGCTCCGAAACAAATCATGGAATAGTCAGCTGGGACAGGTCCATCTGCCTCCACGTCAACCATCACATAGGTCATAAAACACCTCCACGATTCTCATGCCTGCCTTGAGCGCAGTGTACAGGGAGCATACAACAAAGTAGGAATGGATGGTCTCTATGCTCTTCGGGAGAGCGAGACCGCCTGCTCGACCACCGTTTACTCGTATCTCTTTGTATTCAAATGCGTGATTGCAATCGCCAGGGCGTCGGCGGCATCATCGGGCCGGGGGATGGACTCAAGTTGCAGCAGGGCGCGCACCATTTCCTGCACCTGTCTCTTCTCCGCGCTGCCATAGCCTGCCACCGCTTGTTTGACTTCGTTGGGCGTATATTCAAAAACCGCAATTCCCGCCTGTTGAAGGGCCAGCAACACCACACCGCGTGCCTGTCCCACTGCCAGCGCGGTGGTTACGTTTCTTGAAAAGAATAATTTTTCCACCCCGGCAGAATCAGGTTTATGTTCGTTCAACAACTTCAGCAACTGGTCGTAGAGCATCGCCAGCCGCGCGGGCGGCGTGGCGTCTTTTGGGGTGGAGAGGACTCCAAACGAAACCGCGACCAGTTCCCCGTCACGCGTGAGGCGGACGAGGCCGTAGCCGGTGGTGGCGGTGCCGGGGTCAATGCCTAATGCAAGGGTCATCCTGATTTACCACAAAGAACACAAAGGGGCACGAAGGTTTTTCTTTGTGTACCTTCGTGCCCTTAGTGGTGAATGAAAGGGTTAAGCCGCTTCGAGCGCTGCCAGGGCTTCGTCTGACACCTTGAGGTTCGAGTAGACGTTCTGCACATCATCAAGGTCCTCAAGGGATTCGAGCGCCTTTAGCACCTGCACAGAGTCCTCGGGGCTCAGTTCCATTTCCTGCCTGGGGTGCATGCGCAAGCCTGCCTCGTCCGGCTGGACGTTGGCCTTGTGCAATGCATCGGCAATCACTTTGAATGCCTCCACCGGCGCGGTGATCTCGATATGCCCGTCCTCTTCAACGACGTCATCCGCGCCCGCTTCGATGCCAAGTTCAAAAGCCTTGTCATAATTCATCATGCTGGCGGGAAAGGAAAAATACGAAATTCGTTCAAACTGCCAGCCGACTGCACCAAGTTCCGCCATGTTGCCGCCCGCCTTGCTGAAGGCATGACGTACATCCGCGATCGTGCGGTTGCGGTTGTCGGTAACAGTTTCCACCATGACCGCCACGCCATGCGG
>DASTOH010000039.1:0-15563 GCA_035720235.1 Anaerolineales bacterium
TCCCGGCCGCATTGGCTAACGCCACATACACCCCCGCATATCCAAACCCGACCGCATCGGCTTTGCCATCCCCATTCACATCCGCCAACATGCGCGGATGTTGGTCCACTCGCCAGCCGGCATTGTAACTGAACGCACCCGTCCACTGGCTGGCCGTCGGGGCAAAGCTGGTCCCTGTGGAAAGTGCCACATACACCCCGGCATACCCGAAGCCAACCGCATCCGCTTTGCCATCCCCATTCACATCTGCCAGCATGCGCGGATGCTGATCCACCCGCCAGCCGGCATTGTAGCTAAAGGCACCGGTCCACTGGGTGGTGGTCGGGGCGAAAGCGGTTCCGGAAGCATTGGCCAGCGCCACATACACCCCGGCATACCCGAAGCCGACCGCATCGGCGTTGCCATCCCCATTCACATCCGCCAGCAGACGCGGATGTTGATCCACCCGCCAGCCGGCATTGTAGCTAAACGCACCGGTCCACTGGCTGGTGGTCGGGGCAAAGAAACCTGTATCAGTAATCTTAAACTTCAAGTCGCCGCCATTGTAACCTGGGTCCACGTAAGGGCGGTCCAATCGGCCATTGTATTGAGCCACTTGAATCCAGTAAGTGGTGCCGGCCACCGCGTTGAGGAACAACTGAGACTGCCGCCCGGCTTCGTTATCATCGTTGCAAATGATCAGAGTGGAAGGAGGCGTGTTGGTGCCCACATCGCCGCCTGTCCACACGGCAATATAGGTGTCATACACATAATTCTGCCCGGGCTGCTCTGGGTTGGGTTTTGACGTTGTGGAACCCAGTGTATCCATGTAAATCCACTCATTAGACGGCGCTGTGTAGACGAACCACACCGTCGCCAGACCTGGCCGCAAGGGCACACCGTTACACCCTCCGACAGACAGATCCAGCACAGGCTCGTCACCTTCCAGTTCGGCCTGCAGGGTGTCAATGTTGTATGTATGGGGAAGCCCCAGCGTGGCGATGTTTGTCGCAGTCTGCCAGGAGTCATTACCAGGGGGCAGGGCGTAGGCTGGTGTGGTGCTGACGGGGGCAAGCGTAAAGAGCAAGGTTGCCAGAGCTATAAAAGTTTGCAGGTGCTTTTTGTTCAGCTTTGAAAAGAATAGATTATTCATGTCAATCTCCATCTGAATTCCTGATTAATTGATATGTTGATAACAACTCATAAATTCTTTGCCTGGGTATCATTGATTGGATTGGCGTGGTCGTGGGGAATCAAGGCTACATTGTATTGATTTGTTTCGATAATTATATCTCCATTCTTCCCGCTGAAAGCCTTGTTCCAGTGGGAGGCAGATTACAGAGAAGTTAGTTTTGGCAGATCAATAAAGGTCTGCCGCATCAAAATTGGATTTATCTGTTTGCCGGGTTAAGGGCTGCCATCGCCATCGCTATCTGCAGCGAAGCCTCCCAGCCCGGCAGCGCCAGGTGGAACGTGTCCCGGAATTTCGTGCAATCCAGCGCCGAGAACAGCGGGCGTATGGCCGGTGTGGGAAACTCCGCGCTGGAAGCCGGCTCGATGGCCTGGATCAGCTGCTCGCTCCGTTTTGGATCGCAGGCCAGGATTTGTTTTGCCCATTCGTAGCGTGAGGTAAATCCAGCTGCTGTTAAATTGTAAATGCCGCGCCGGTCTCGAAAATCCCCCAAAGGATTATTCCTGATCGCCAGGCAGGTGATCTCTGCCAGGGCGCGCGCCCAGGTGGGACTACTGACTTGGTCGCTCACGATTCGGAGAGTCCTGTTCTTACGTGACCAACTCAGCACTTTGTTCACAAAACTGTTTCCCCGCAGGCTATAAACCCAACTGGTGCGCAGGATTAGGTGAGCATTGCCGGCTTGTTGAACGTTTTCCTCACCTATGAGTTTGCTTCTGCCATACGTGTTCAACGGGTTAGGAGGGTCGTTCTCTGTATAGGGAATTCTGGCTCTGCCGTCAAAGACATAGTCTGTGGAAAAATGAATGAACACCGCGCCCAGTTTGCGTGTTACCTCAGCCAGAAGCCCTGGCGCCACCGCATTGACGCTCATTGCCAGATCCGGCTGGGCCTCAGCCAGGTCCACCTCGGTATAGGCTGCTGCATTGATGATCAAATCAGGTCTTAACTTGATCATGGTATTCTGTATGGAATCAGGAGCCGAAAGATCAAGATCGTTTCGGCCCAATGCGATCACCTCTCCCAAAACCGGGAGGGTGCGTTGGAGTTCCCATCCTAATTGTCCATTCTTGCCGATCAGAACGATTCTCATTGTTCGAAAACTTCAGATTCTTCGAGCAACCTGCCCATTTTGTCCTTCGAGGAGAGTATCGGAGGTTCTTCTTTGAGGGGCCAGTCAATGCAGATGGTTGGATCGTTCCAAACGATGCAACGCTCCCATTGTGGGGCATAATAATCCGTGGCTTTATAGATCACCTCTGCCTCCGGACTTGTAACGTAAAAGCCATGTGCGAAACCAGCAGGGACCCATAATATTTTCTTGTTGTCGGCTGATAGATATTCGCCCACCCATTTTCTAAAAGTGGATGAATGCCTTCTTATATCCACCACAACGTCGAATATTTCTCCGGAAATGACACGGACCAGCTTTCCCTGTGGTTGTTGGATTTGATAGTGTAGTCCTCTCAAAGTCCCATAATTGGATTTCGAATGATTGTCTTGCACGAACTCTGCTTCAATCTTGGCCTCCATAAAACGCTTTTTCTGGTAACTCTCCAGAAAGAAACCACGTTCGTCTGCAAAGACCTTGGGTTCAATGAGAATAACATCGGGAATTGTTGTGGGAATGAAACGCATTTTCAAGAACCTCCAGACAAATGCCGGTATTCCTTAATAACTTCATCAGGGCCTCCAACCGCCTTGACAATGCCATGATCTATCCAGGCAGCGCGCGTGCAAAGGGCCTCAACTGTTTGCATGCTATGAGTAACGATCAGCGTGGTTACCTGATCTTTCCTGAATGCCTCCATCCTTTTCTGGCATTTCAATTGAAACGCCTCATCACCTACAGACAAGACCTCGTCGAGGATCAGGATTTCCGGTTTCCAGGTTGTAGCCACGGCAAAACCCAGGCGGGCCACCATGCCACTGGAATAGGTTCGCAGGGCAGCTTCCATGAACGCTCCTAATTCGGCAAATTCAATGATTTCCTCCATATGATCTTCGATCTCACGGCGTGGATGTCCCAGTAATGTTCCATTCAAGAACACGTTTTCGCGGCCCGTCAACTCTGGGTGAAATCCGGCTCCCAGTTCCAATAATGGAGACACCCGGCCCTTGATCCAAACCCTCCCTTCCGTCGGCACTAACACGCGCGAAATCACTTTGAGCAAAGTGCTTTTTCCTGCACCGTTCCGACCCACGATGCCGAATATTTCACCCTTTTGGACATGCATATCAACCCCATTCAGAGCCAGGAAACTATTGTAGCGTATCCGTTTTTGAAGCAGACGGATCATGTATTCTTTGAATGTTCCCACCCTTTCCTCGGGCAGACGGTAACATACCGACACCTTATCCAGGCGAATCACGGTCTCCAGATTGTCATACAATTGCATGTTGATTTGTCTCAGGCTCGATATGTAAAATCGTCAGCTTTTTTTGAAAAGAACAACCAGCCAATGATCAGGGTTGAAAAGGCGATGAGGCTGGCCACGGCCAGTTGATTCCAGGCTGGCAGACTTCCCTCGTAGATTGGCGTGCGGAAGATTTGTACCAGATGATACATAGGATTCAGATTGGTTATCCAGGAACGGTAGGCATCCGGGAAAATTTCCTCGGGGTAAATGATGGGTGTTAGGTACATCCAGGCCACCAGGACAATCTGATACATCTCAGCTACATCAGGAAAGTAAATGGCCAGTGTAGAGAGTATCAGTCCCACACCAAGGGCAAAGGCGGCCAGCAGAATCATTGCGGCCGGCAAAAAAAGCATGCTCCCATGCAAGGGTCTTCCGGTTGCCAGCATGATTGCGATCAAAGGTACCAGGGAAAGTATCAGATTAACCAGTCCTGTGCCGATTGCTGATACGGCAAAAGAGGTGTGAGGCAGGTAAATTCGATGAAATAAAGTTCCTCCCCAAACGACCTGATGGATTGCCGCAGTTGTGGTTTGCGCGAAAAAAGTCCACGCAATCAATCCGCTTAGGATGTATGAAGGATATCCCTGCACAGAGTGAAACAGATTTGAAAATACGATGGTCAAGATCACCATCATTCCCAATGGCTGGAGCATTGTCCATGCGATACCCAGAGCTGATCTTTTATATCGCGTGACAATATCCCTTCGTACCAGTTGGTAAATCAGGTCACGATATTGAAAAATGCCGCGTAATTCCTCAAGCGCTGGTGATCCCCGCTTGGCGCTGTCATAAATAATCGTTTTCTCAGAGAATTCCATAATTTCATCCTTATATTTTCCGAAAGCACGCCAAAGTTTACCATAAACAAGTCTGTCTTTATCCGAGCCGGATTGTCGGTGGTGCGCTAAAGAATTGTCAGGTCGAAACAGCACGAATAGACTGGACATACGCTCAACCAGGCAGATTGCGAATAATACTGAATGTTCCTGATATATCGTCCGATACCTCGATTGACTTTTCGTCCCTCCTCGTCTAAACTCCCCTTATGCTTGCACGCGTTTTCTCCTGTGCTGTCATCGGACTGGAGGGCGTTATTGTTGAAGTCGAAGTAGATTACTCCAACGGCCTGCCGGCGGTCATCATCGTTGGTCTGCCCGATGCCGCCGTACAGGAAAGCCGTGAGCGTGTGCAGACCGCAGTCAAGAATGCGGGCCTGCATTTTCCCCGTCATCGTATTGTCGTCAACCTTGCTCCCGCGGCGGTCCGGAAGGAGGGCCCCGCCTACGATCTTCCGATTGCGCTCGGTGTGATCATGCTTTCCGGTCATCTGCCTCATGATGCCGTCAACGAGACTCTGGTGGTGGGTGAGCTTTCCCTGGATGGCGCGGTCCGTCACACGCGCGGCATACTGCCCATGGCTGCCACGGCACGAGCGAATGCATACAAGCGGATGTTCGTCCCCGAAGTGGACGCTCCCGAAGCCGCTTTGATCCCTGATTTGGAGGTGTATCCCGTCCGAACGCTTGCGGATCTTTACAACCATTTGTCCGGTCGCCAGTTGATCGAGCCATATCGCCCCTCGAGCAGTGATGCACTGGAGCCGCTCTTCATCCCCACCGACTTTAGCGAGATCAAAGGGCAGGAGCACGTCAAGCGCGCACTCGAAGTCGCTGCGGCCGGTGGGCACAACGTACTTCTGGCGGGCTCGCCCGGATCTGGAAAGACATTATTAGCTCGTGCGCTGCCTGGCATTCTGCCTGAGATGAGCATCGAAGAATCACTGGACGTGACTCGCATTTATTCTGTTGCAGATCAACTCCCCGCGGGTACACCATTGATCAGACACCGTCCATTCCGCGCGCCGCATCACACAATCAGCCATGCAGGATTGGTGGGTGGAGGGAACATCCCCAAGCCAGGCGAAATATCATTGGCACATCGCGGCGTTTTATTCTTGGATGAATTCCCCGAGTTCGGCACGCGTGTCCTGGAAGTCATGCGCCAGCCGATGGAAGATAAAGTGGTCACTATCAGCCGCGCAAAAGGATCATTAACATTTAGCGCGAATTTTCAACTTATCGCAGCCATGAATCCCTGCCCATGTGGGTTTTATGGGGATACACAGAAGCCATGTACCTGCGCTCATGCCGTGGTTACTAAATATCAGAAACGGATTTCAGGTCCCTTGTTGGATCGTATTGATATCCATATAGAAGTTCCGCGCGTAGATTACGAAAAGTTGAGTGGAGATCGAGTAGGAGAATCATCCGAATCTATCCGCGCTCGCGTACAGGCTGCCAGAAACATTCAACACGCCCGTTTCATGAATCCCGATTCTCGACGATCGAATAACGGCTCTTCCACCGACATCGTCTGCAATGCAGACATGCGTGTGGGGGAGATCCGGCAGTTCTGCAAGTTGCCAGAAGATGGACAAAGCCTGATGCGCGCGGCGATGAGCCAACTCAACTTATCAGCGCGTGCCTATCATCGCATACTGAAGTTGGCGCGGACCATTGCGGATTTGGCGGGGAGTGATGAGATCCAATCCGTGCATCTGGCGGAAGCGCTGCAATATCGTACCAAGCTGATGATCTAATTCAACAATAAAGCTAGTAAGACCCTGGTTACGTCTCGGGATGATGGTCATCCCAACTTCCCAGTAATTTCACCAGTCATGGATTTGGTCACGCGATTCTCCTGGATCTAACAATTCGGCTCAGATGTGTGCTTTCTTCCGACATCATGTCATGAATGCAGACCCCGGCTGTCCAGTGGAAGCTTTACAGTGTTCACTGGACACCGGGGGATTCTTGCCGCCCTCACTACGACAGCAGTCACTGAATTCGAGCTAAAACGGGCAATTGCCGGGAGAGGGGACATCGATGCGCGCAGCTCCGCCTTCGGGCAGCATAAACGTTGCGTACACCACAACATCGACATTGCCTTCATTCCTGGCGTTGTGAGTATGATCTCCCGGGTCCAGAAACGCGCTTCCGGGGCCGTACTCAGTTCCCTGGCAGGATGGGTCACCACCGTGATACAGGGTTAATGTGCCTGATTGAATAACTGCCCAAACCGGACCGCCATGCTGGTGCCAGCCAAATGCACCGCCGGGCGCCAAGGTGAACTTGACCATCGAAAGATTGGTCACCTCGAGTCCATTTCCAAAGCCTGAATCCCCCGTTTTGAACTTGAGTTGAACGGGGTCCGCCAGCCTGGCTGCCGCGATGGGCGAAGGGGTTACCCCGGAGCCGGGCGTTGCTTTGGATGTGCCAACCCATACCAGCGAACTAACCAGCACAGCCAGTATTGTGGTGGCTACGAATAATTTATGTCTGAACATTTAGAATCTCCTTTTGTTAATATAAGTAGGTAAGGTATAGGATTGTTTTCATATATCTGTTTCGCAGACACCTCCTGGCAGGATAATTGGTTCATGAATTTTCTCTCGATCACTGTTCATCGACTGGCGTTACCGGCGACTGGGCGGGGTGTGAATCAGGCTCAAGTGTAGAATCCGATCGGTCGGGTACACACTTTGTTAGGCTGTCCACATTGGAGTAGGGTGTTATCAGCACTTCAGAGGTCAGCAATGACAGATGTCGTCCGTGTATTAGCTGAATTACCGAACAGCTCACTAGCCATGCCCACTAATCGCTCACTGGCTTCCCAATTAAAATAAGCTTGAGGAAACGCAATGACAATCACATCCTCTTGAGGAAACCACCATGCGGTCGTCCCACTGGCTCCAATCCATCCAACCTGCTTTGACTCCAATGTTTGAACACCGATTCCCAGACCATATCCCATTCCAGACCAAGGATCGTCAAAACGTACAGGAAAAGCCGAGCCACTCAATTGATTTGTTGTCATCATGGTCACTGTGCTCTGTTTGAGGATACGAACGCCCTCCAAAATGCCCCCATTTGCCAACATCGACATGAAGCGGTAATAGTCAGGCATGGTGGACACTAACCCTCCACCTCCTGAAGGTATTACATCTGAGCGTACAAATGGACTCGTGGTGACCTCATCTACAATCATTAACCCACTCTCATCAGAATAACTATACAAAGGGCCGAATCGCGCAAGTTTTTCTGGGGCGACGAAGAAACTAGTGTCAACCATACCAAGTGGAGTAAACAGGCGCTCGTGCATAAACTCCTCGCACGTTCTGCCTGAGATTACCTTAATCAGAATACCAAGTACATCATGAGAGAGTCCGTAATGCCATATCGCCCCAGGCTGGGCTCTTAACGGCAAGGTGGAGACTCTTCGAACAAGCTCTGGCAAAGGATAACGTAATGTCAAGAGCGGAGGAATCTGTAGTCCTGCCTCTTGATAAAGCTTGTCGACTGGATCGCTTGGTTCCGCGAAGCCATATCCAAGACCTGAAGTGTGAGTAAACAGATGCCAGAAAGTAATCTCTGTCTCCAAAGCACTAGTTGTGCCGTTGACGCTGTAACCCTCTTGATAGACACGGAAGTTCTTGAATTCAGGAATCCACTTGGAAACCGGCTGATCAAGATCAAAGAGCCCATCCTCATACAAAATCAAAGCCGCTGCCGCGATGATCGGTTTCGTCAGGGAGTAGATGCGAAAGAGGCTATCAGGTCGAATAGGCACGCCAGTACTGATGTTGAGTTTTCCATAGCATCCAAAATGGATGACTTTTCCCTTGCAAGCCATCAAAGTTGAAATTCCCGCAAACTTACCATCATCAATGTATGCTTGCATTGCAGCATCAATCGCAACGAGTCGCTCTGAAGGTATACCGACTGACTCAGGCGCAACAAGCTCGATCATGGAAACCTCCTAATATCTACACAACGAATAAAAGCAATACATCCGGCATACCACATGCGTTTATGATTGAGTTTGCATTTCAGGTATGTGGCTTGAAAGGCAGCCTAACTCGTTTTGTATGGTCTCCTTTTGTAATTCGGTGAATACTTGTATAATTTAGCTAAATATGGATAATTTACTTAATACGGAAACCGATATAAATTCCGATACAAATGCAAGAAGAAATCTCCTTTGGGGTTTGGCTCCGTAAGCAACGCAGAGCGTTAGACCTGAGTCAGCAAGCGTTCGCCGATCAGGTGGGCTGCGCAGAAGTGACCCTGCGCCGGATCGAAGCGGGGACGCTCAAACCGTCCAAGGAACTGGCGAGCATTCTCCTGGAGAAGCTTGGCATACCCAAAGCTGAATGGCCGCAATGGATTGCCTTTGCACGCGGGATATCGGGTTTGCCCACGCAATCCCTCCCGTCGTCAAGCAAACCAAAATCAGATCTACCTGAACCAATAACAGCTTTTATCGGTCAGAAAAAAGAACAGCCGGAAGGAACCCGGCTCCTTACTCAACCCGCACTAGTAACGTTTTTCCCAACATTGAAAGCCCAGCTTTTTGGGGGGTTTAACCTCATCTACGATAACATGGCGGTCACAGGTGTCAATTCGGCGCGACTACAGGCTCTCCTCGCTTTTCTTATCCTTCATGCCGATTCCCCTCAGTCGCGGCAGCAAGTTGCCTTCCTCTTCTGGCCCGACACAACCGAAGCACAAGCTCGTAATAACTTGCGCCAGTTTTTATTTCAGCTCCGCCAAACACTGCCTGATTCGGATCGTTTTCTAAAGGTAGATACAAATATAATCTTTTGGAAAACAGATGAGAAGCAGCTTGTTGACGTTTGGCTGTTTAAACGGGCAACAAAAGACGCCGATTTATACAACCAGCGCGGGGACCAGAGCTTACAAAGAGTAGCACTGGAGAAAGCCGTCGCTGTCTATCAGGGTGATCTGTTACCCGGTTGCTACGAGGATTGGATTGAGCTAGAGCGTGAAGACTTGCGGTTGCAAAGTCAAAACGTCCATCGGAAATTGATCCAGATACTTGAAATACAACGCGAATACGCCTTGGCATTGACCATTGGGCAGCACTTATTGAACCTGGATCCGCTAGACGAAGGAACCTATGTGACCTTAATGCGCCTGCATGCCTTGAATGACGATCTGAGCGGTGCACGGCGCGTATACCAAAATGCTGTTGAAACTCTTCGACATGAACTGGATGTTGAACCCAATGAGGTCGTACGTTCGACATATCAGCGGTTACAACATGTATCTCAAGCAATTTCAGCCCAGGGTGAAAACAATACGCCTACTATTGCGTCGTTCAAATTAGTGGGGCGGCAATCCGAATGGCAACAATTACAAGCCGCCTGGAAGCGCGCGGCCGCTGGGCACGCGCATCTGTTTCTTATTACCGGCGAAGCAGGGATTGGCAAATCACGCCTCGCGGAAGAGTTGTTCAGTTGGGTTATGAGGCAGGGGTTTGCGACCACCTATAGTCGTTCCTATGGAGTTGAAGGGCGCTTATCATTAGGGCCGGTGATTGATCTGTTGCGCAGCGGGAATATACATTCGCATATCGACTCTCTCGACAACGTTTGGATCACAGAAATCGCGCGTCTTTTGCCAGAACTTCTAATCGAACATCCCGATCTTGCGCATCCCACATCCATTTCAGAGCATGGGCAGCGGCAGCTCTTTTTCGAAGCCCTGGCGCGCGCTATCCATGCTAGCCAGCATCCTCTTTTGCTTTGGATCGATGATCTGCACTGGGCGGACCAGGAAACCCTTGAATGGCTGCATTTTCTCTTACGATTTGAGCCGCACGACGCCCTGCTCATTTTGGGTACGGCACGCAGTGAAGAGTCGCCTCCTGAACATCCCCTTTCTTTAATAGCACGCCAGTTGCGGATAGAGGACAAGATCTCGGTAATTGAACTATCTCCACTGGATGCCGCAGAAACTGCCAAACTTGCCTCAGAGGTTAAAGGACATGCGTTGGAAGAAAGAGACGTAATCCGCTTGTTTCGCGAGACAGAAGGAAATCCACTTTTTGTTGTGGAAACCTTGCGCTCGCAGGTTGCCGGTTCGGAGGCCATTGAGATGAATCGGACAAACCCAGCGACTTCGGACGATGTGCAGCTGCCTCCGCCGCGTGTCCACGCGGTGATCGTGGGACGGTTAGTTCAACTTTCGCCCCAGGCGCGGAAGGTAGCAGAAATCGGCGCAGTCATTGGACGTGCCTTCCCACTCGATTTACTATTACAGGCGGGACACGAAAACGAAGAGGCCGTGGTGTCTGCGCTCAATGAACTATGGCAAAAACGAATCATCCGGGAAAAGAGTGTCAACAGCTTCGACTTTACCCACGACAAGCTGCGCGAAGTTGCTTATCTAGAAATTAGCGCCCCACAACGGCGACTGCTTCATCGCAACGTTGCACAGGCGCTTGAAGTTATCAAAGCAGATGACCTTGACGCAGTGAGCGCGCAGCTGGCTACTCATTATGACCAAGCAGGTATGCTCGAACAGGCAATTCAATATTATCAAAAGGCAGCCAAGGTAGCTGCAAGCATATTTGCCAATGCCGATGCGATCAGGTTTTTGAAAAACGCTTTGGCTTTATTGCCGTATATTCCCGATGACTTGAAACGCGGCAGGCAGGAACTGGAATTACAACTGGCGCTTTCTACACTCCATCGCATTATGAGTGGCTGGACATCACAGGAGGTGGAAAGTGCGTTAAACCGCGCGCTGATTTTGAGCAATATTGTGAGCGATGACGCTCAACGTATCAGAACATTGTTTGGCTTGCAGCTTATGTATACAGTCCAGGCACGATATGAAAATGTCGAACAGGCCTATGCTCAAGCAGAAATATTGCTTATGAAGACGCTGGGCGCTGTTCCTCCAGTTTATACGGCGGGCATTGCAATTGTCAAATTGTATACAGGTCAAATATGGGAAGCTCGAAAGTTGTTCGAGAGGATCGTCTCTATACGTGATAACGAGCGCCTGAGAGATATCCAAGAGTCATTTGGCTACAATTATTTAGTACATGAGCATGGTCTAAATTCGCAAGCATTGTGGTGTCTGGGCTATCCACAAGCTGCGCTTCAAAGTATTAATGCAGCAGAGCAATTGGCAGATGAATTTGGGCAGCCGTTTAACCAAGTGTATGCAATTGCTTATCGGGCAATGTTGGAAGAATGGTGTGCAGACACTGATGTGTTTCGAGCTCGAGCCGAAGCAGCCTTCGTGCTGGCAAGCGACCACAACTTCCCGTATTACATTACTTGGTCGAGGATTCTGGTGAATTTTGCACGCACATGTCAGGAGCCGGATGCGGAGATCCTGATGCAACTGCGTGATTCAATCAACGATTTTGTTGAATCAGGTGCGGGTGTGCGCCTGCCCTATTACTTCTCGTTACTTGCCCGCGCATATACCAAGGCTGGGCGATTGAACGAAGGGCTGGATGCTCTTGATCATGCGTTGAAGGTGGCAGCACAAAACAACGAGCATTGGTGGGACGCAGAACTCCATCGGTTGCACGGCGAATTGAAGTTCTTGCAAGGCGAGAGTATTGATGAAATTGAACAGGTCTTTCGCCGCGCGATTGACATTGCAGGCTCGCAAACTGCCAAATCCTTAGAACTACGCGCTGCGACCAGTCTTGCCCGGCTGTGGCACGCGAATTCCCGCTCGGTGGAAGCGAAACACGTACTTGTTCCCCTCTACGAATGGTTCACGGAAGGCTTTGACACCCCCGACTTGCAAGCCGCGCGCAGATTAATCGCACAACTTTGAGACAGATTAATACTGGGGGCAACTTTCCACTAACAAATGGCTAACGCTTTACTAACGCCCCTCTTGTTATAGTAAGTGGGAACAACAACGGGACTATGTGGCCACATGTTCCCATTGTTTGCACATAAGCATACAGGGATGTCATATTTGATAAAGGAGAAGCCATGTCCATTCAGTCTCTTCCCCAAAATTCCCCTCAGCTCGTCGAACAGGTTGTCAGCGCGCTCGGCACACAACTGCGCGGTGAATTAATTCAACCCAGCGACGCGCGCTATGATGATGCGCGCAAGGTCTATAATGCCATGATCGACAAACGCCCGGCGCTGATTGCGCGTTGTGCAAACGTTGCCGACGTGATTAACGCGGTCAACTTTGGCCGGGAGAACCACCTGACCGTCGCGGTGCGAGGCGGCGGGCATAACGGCCCCGGCCTAGGAACGTGCGATGATGGGTTGGTGATCGATCTTTCACGTATGCGCGGCATCCGAGTTGACCCGTCCGATCAGACAGTGCGCGTCGAAGGCGGCTGCGTGTGGGGGGATGTGGATCATGCCGCCCATTCGTTTGGTCTGGCCGTGCCAGGCGGTATCCTTTCAACCACCGGCGTTGGAGGATTAACGCTTGGCGGTGGCATCGGTTATCTTGCCCGCCATTACGGCCTGACCATCGACAACCTGCTCAGTGTTGATATGGTCGTGGCAGATGGGCATTTTGTCACCGCGAGTGAGACGGAAAATGCCGATCTCTTCTGGGCCGTGCGTGGGGGCGGCGGAAACTTCGGTGTTGTGACCTCTTTCTTGTTCAAAGGGAATCCTGTTCACACGGTTTATGGCGGGCCGATGTTTTGGCCGCTTGAAAAAACTGCCGACATCTTCAATTTCTGGCAAGATTTCATCCTCAAAGCTCCAAACAACATCAACGGCTGGTTTGCTTTTGCAACGGTGCCTCCCGGCGCGCCATTCCCTGAACAATATCATCTTCACAAGATGTGCGCGATAGTTTGGTGCTATACAGGGGATCTGGCAGAGGGCGCAGCAGCCCTCGAGCCCATCCGCAAATTCTGCTCACCCGCGATTGATTTCGCCGGTCCAATTCCTTATCCCGCTCTACAAAGCATGTTTGATGCATTGTATCCGCCCGGTTTGCAATGGTATTGGCGCGCGGATTTCTTCGATCACTATGACGATAAAGCGATTGACCTGCACGCAAAATACGGCGCACAACTGCCCACCATGTTTTCTTCCATGCATATCTATCCAATTAATGGTGCCGCACACCAAGTCGGTGATCAAGATACCTCCTGGGGTTATCGCGACGCGAATTTTCTGCAAGTGATCGTCGGCGTGGATCCCGATCCTAAGAACAATGAGCGTCTAGCGGAGTGGTCAAAAGATTACTGGCTGGCTTTGCATCCATTTTCAGCAGGTGGCGGCTACGTCAACATGATCATGGATGAAGGGGAAGAGCGCGTGAAAGCGGCGTATCGTGAGAACTATACGAGGCTCGCGCAGCTTAAAGCCAAATACGATCCAGGCAATTTCTTTCATGTCAATCAAAATATTAAGCCGGCTGCTTGAGATTGATCTGATGCATAGCACTAACAGAGTAAGGGTCCTCAATCTGTCTTTCAAGGAGACTGCAATGCTGCATGCCGTCGCCGTGCGTGAAGTCAAATTGCAATGAGCGGAAACAGAGGGGTGCAGGTGTGTGCCTGAGAAAGCATTTTATGTTTCTCAGGCACAAGTCGGTCCGTATCAGAAGATCAAATTCTTAGCGAGATTTCTACGGAAAAAAATAGATAGTTTTTTGTCCCTAACGTGGCTTATGGTTGGACCCATGGTACCGGTGAAATATTATCATCCCGTGTTCTGCCCAGCATTCTGCCGGATATGAGCATCGAAGAGTAACTGGATGTCACGCGTATCTACTCTGTGGTCGACCAACTCCCCGCAGGCACACGGCTGATCTGGCAAGAAAAATTTGTTCAATTGTGTACATCCCGACCGGTGATTGAAAATTTTGCCTTGAAAGCTAACGCTCCATCAAGTGATGGAGCGTTAGCTAGTGGATGAGGACGCCTTCAACTAAACTTTCTGGAGGCAATACGAGCTAGTTCATTCTTCTCTTCCGAGAGCGCGATTAGCCAAACGGAGATTTTTCATGCTGTATAGTGTAAGCATCTCAAACCTAATCCTTTCCAAAAGCGCTGCCTCCAGATCAATATGAAATGTGACGGTTTTTTGGGCATAACGTGCTTCTCGCCGGAAGCCCAGGAAGCGGAAAGACACTTCTTGCACGTGCTATGCCCAGCATTTTGCCTGAAATGAGCATTGAAGAATCACTTGACGTGACGCGCATTTATTCGGTCGCAGATCAACTTCCTGCTGGTACACCATTAATAAGACATCATCCCTTCCGCGCGCCGCATCATACGATTAGCCACGCGGGGTTGGTGGGCGGAGGGAATATCCCCAAGCCAGGCGAAATATCATTGGCTCATCGGGGTGTTTTGTTTTTAGACGAATTCCCCGAATTCGGCACGCGCGTCCTGGAAGTGATGCGCCAGCCCATGGAAGATAAAGTGGTCACCATCAGCCGCGCCAAAGGCTCGCTGACATTCTCCGCCAATTTTCAACTCATTGCAGCGATGAATCCCTGCCCGTGCGGGTGGCATGGGTCGGCGCAAAAACCGTGCACCTGCGGGGAAGCAACTGTAACCAAGTATCAAAAGCGTATCTCCGGCCCTTTACTCGATCGTATTGATATTCACATCGAAGTTCCCAATGTAGATTATGAGAAGCTAAGTGGTGACCGTTTAGGCGAATCCTCAGCCTCCATTCGCCAGCGGGTGCAGGCTGCGCGGGAGCGACAACGGGTGCGATTCTCAAAGAATGGCTCGCTTGACATTGTGTGTAATGCCGACATGCGAGTGGGGGAGATACGGAAGTTTGGCAAACTTCCCGAAGAAGGTCAGAGCCTGATGCGAGCGGCGATGAGCCAGCTCAATTTATCGGCGCGGGCCTATCATCGCATCCTCAAGCTGGCGCGTACGATTGCGGATCTGGCAGGGAGTGAGGATATCCAGTCTGTGCATCTGGCAGAGGCGTTGCAGTATCGGCCGAAGCTGATGCTGGGATGAAATTCTCCAGCTGTAATCGACGCATCAAGCTACTCAATCATCTTAAGGAATGCTTCAACAACTTGGGGATCAAAATGTTTGCCAGATTGCTCGCGAATATAAGCCAGTGCTTCTTGCTCAGACCAAGCAGAACGATAAGGACGATCTGAGCGAAGCGCATCCCA
>DASTOH010000040.1:0-17797 GCA_035720235.1 Anaerolineales bacterium
GCGAATACGGTCGTCACACCATTGATTGTGGATTGCATGCGTCTGCCATCACCATCGTAGACGAAGGTCGCCATGCTCACGCTGTTCTTCTTCACTTCGACCAGTCGGTTCTCAGCATCGTAGATCAAGTTGAATGTCTCCGCACCAACAATGCGCGTGATCTGTTTGCCGTTCGGGTCATACCAGTATTTCTGGGTCGAGCCAAGATGGGTCACCCAAGAAGTAGTCTCTCTTTGGGGTTTCCCACAGACGATTCTATTGTATAGAACAATGTCAGAATTACAAATACACTTTGTTTGTACCTGGAGATGACATTCATCCTTTGACCCCACCGATAGACGGCTGCTGGTCCTTCACTCAAATGACGCGGACGGCTAGAACACATCCTACCGTGGATGAACTAAAAATCCTCTAAGACGATTTTTTAGGTCATCTCAGCGGATCTAACGCCCAATAAGGTGGGTTGCAAAAGCTAATTCAGACTCTCTGGAATTCAGCGGTTTTGGATCAATCCCTCGCCGCGATCGGACCCAGGTACGATTCCAGCAGCGCGTCCATCTGCTCGAACGACTCACACACGAAGAACATCGGGTTGAAGGCATAGACTGTCTTGGGGATTCGGGCAATCGTCTCGATCTCGAACGGTGCCAGGATCACTTCGCCGCCCAGATAGCCTTCGTGAGGGATGCCAAGATCCTTGTACAGTGCATGGACCACGTTCCAGCCTTTGTCCTGCGAGGACATCTGTCCCTGCCGGTGCAGTTCATTTACCCCTTCGACGATGCGGTCAATGGTCCCTTTATGCTTGCTATAGTACTCCTGGAGCTGCTCGTACAGGTCCGCGCTGTAGTCGAACAGGTTATCGCGGCTCAACCGGTAAAACTCCATGATGGTATTGGCCAGCTCGGCACGGCCTGAGATCGTCCCGGCGCCAAACACCTTGAAGCGGTTATCCTCCATCACCAGCCCAAACTCGGTACTGTACCACGCCAGGCGCTTGATGACCTCCCGCTCTTCCTCCGTGGCTTTCATGTAGGCCGGCGCAAACTTATCTTCAATGCGGGCGTAGAATTCCTGCGTCAGATATGGCAGGTGACCGAAAATGTCGTGGAACATATCCGGCTCGGGTGTGAACTCCATCTGGTCGCGCGAACGCAAGTAGTCGGTGATGAGGAAAATGCGTTGGGCAAACTTCTTATACCAGTCATCGGCCAGCGTGTAACGCACCGCCGTCCGCTCGATGCGCCAGCCCGTGCGGGGCGTAATGTGCTCGTTGAGGTGCGCAACTGTGGGAATATGGTGCGGGTCAAGATTCAGCAATTCCAATCCATGATGGAATTCATGGCAGATATGCTCCAGCAGATAAGGACGGTGGATGCCCGCATACAGGTCCGCCCAGATCGCATGCTGGTCGTCGGAGAAACTGATCTCCTGGTTTTCAGCCGTATATTCACGAGTGGGATCAAACTGCTCGTCCGCAATATCCCCCGTATACACTGTCGGATTTTGATTCTTGTCCATTTTCATTACCTTTCCAGTAAGAAGGATAAAGAGCGAGAACTCACAGAGTACCGCATAATTGTGAAGTCTTCGCGTCGGATTATAGATAGCAAAACCCGTCGAAAAATTTATTATTCTGGTTCTCCCGTTTTGGACGGGAAACCCCTCACCACGAAGGCCACGAAGTACACCAAGGGGAAAGAAATCACGACTTTACGGACTTTTTCCTTAGTGACCGTTGTGTACTTTGTGGTTGAAAAAACTTCTCCCGTTAAAAAAGGTAGAGCCGTTATTCTTGAGACTAGCGGTAAAACGTCAGCAAAAAAATATTATCACCGCCAGGGGGTCGGGTCAAGAGGCCTGAGGTTTATTTTGTTACAAAACCCTTTGTAGTAGCGACTCTGCGTTAGCGCCCTTTAGGGTTTAGTCGCTCTTCTGAAACGACTGAAGTCGTTATTACCACTATAGTGTGAAAAGTTTAGGAAATGCTGAGATAAGCGGTAGAATCCCTGATCATGACCGAAGGAGCACTGCAGGGCAAAACCATCCTGATCACGGGCGCAGCTCGCCGGCTTGGCCGCCTCTTTGCGTTGGCCTGCGCCCGCGCGGGAGCCGATGTGGTCATCCATCACGGACATTCGGATTCGGAGGCCGAGACCCTGCGTGCTGAAATCAACGGACTGGGTCGCAAAACGTGGGTCTATCAAGCGGATCTAGGCGATTCATCCGAAACCCGGGACCTGATTCCCATCATCAACCGTTCCACACCGATTCATTTTCTCGTCAACAGCGCGGCGACCTTCGAGTCGCTCACGCTCGATTCTACCTCCCTCCAGGCCTGGGAAAAACATTTCGCCATCAACCTGACCGCACCCTTCTTATTAAGCCAGGCCTTCGCACGCCAGGCGCAAGCGGATGAAGGCGCACGCATCGTCAACATCCTCGACTGGCGCGCCCTGCGCCCCGGTGCGGATCATTTTGCATATACGATCAGCAAGTCCGCCCTGGCAGCGATGACGAAATCGTTGGCGATTGCACTCGCGCCCAAAATCACCGTGAACGGCCTGGCCCTGGGAGCCATCCTTCCGCCTTCGGATGGAAAGTCAAATCCTGACATCCTGAAGAACATCCCGTTGAAACGTTGGGCGCAGGCTGGCGAAGTTGAAGAAGCTCTGTTGTTTCTGCTGACCTGTCCCGACTACATCACCGGCGAGATCATTCACGTGGATGGCGGCAGACATCTGGTGTGACCTTGCTAAAGCCGCCATCTCGCGCGACGCACGCGAAACCCTTTGAGAAGCAGACCGCAAATAGTAATGTGCGTCGAGAATTGACGCAGGCGAGAATCAATGGATTTGTAGTTTCTGAATAGTAGCTAAGACCTGACATTACCAAACTGCCTACACGCAAAAAACAGAGGAACCTATAAGATGGATAAAGTGATTATCAAGAATTTGCTGGCCCGTGGCATTATTGGTGTGAATGACTGGGAGCGGAAGCGCGCCCAGAACATCCTCATCAATCTCACCCTCTTTACCGATACGCGCCGCGCGGCCGAGACCGATAACATCGATGATTGCGTCAACTACAGCACGATGTCCAAAAAAGTATTCGCCCACGCCGAGAGCGCCAACCGCGAGACCGTCGAAGCGCTGGCAAATGACCTGGCGAAGATTTGTCTTGAGGAGAAAGGGGTACACAGAGTGATTGTCCGTGTGGAAAAGCCGGGCGCGGTGCGCTTTGCCGAATCAGTTGGCGTGGAGATCGAACGAAGCCGCGATGACTGAATATCATCTGGCCTATCTGAATCTTGGGTCGAACATTCAGCCTGAGACAAATCTGCCAAAGGCTTTGAATCTGCTATCTGAATATGGAGAAGTTCTAAAAGTCTCCAGCGTGTGGGAATCAGAGGCAGTCGGTGCAACAGGACCGAACTACTTGAATGTCTGCGCGGCCTTCAGGTCGAGTTTTCCACGGGCGGCGTTAAAGGAACAAGTCATCCAGTCTATTGAAGCCCAGTTGGGGCGCAAACGAAGCGCCAATAAGTACGCCTCCCGTACGATCGATATTGACATCGTGGTCTTTGATGATGAATTTCTCAACCAGGAATCCTGGAAGCTGGCGTATGTCGTCGTCCCGCTGGCGGAGATCTACCCGGAATATCGAAATCGTGAAACGGGGGAAACTGTCAGCGAAATTGCGACGCGCCTTCGCCAGAGAGCGTGGATGGAGGCGCGTCGGGGCGTATTGGGCCAATTGAGCAGGGGCAAGTAGCGGCTAGATCTGAAGCGGCTTTGTCCCACGACTGATGTTTTCCAGAAATTCCTGTCGCGTTGCCAGGTTGGCGCGGAAGGCGCCATGCATCGCAGAGGTCGTCATGCGCGCGTCGTGCTTCTTCACGCCGCGCATCATGGAGCACATGTGCATCGCCTCCACGACCACCGCAACTCCCTGAGGCTCCAGCAGGTCGCGCAAAAAGTCCGCGATCTGACGGGTCATGCGTTCCTGGACCTGCAGGCGGCGGGCATACATATCCACCACGCGGGGTATCTTCGAGAGGCCGATCACCTTGCCTGCCGGAATGTAGGCCACATGCGCGCGCCCGATGAACGGCAGCATGTGATGCTCGCACAAACTGTAGAATTCAATATCGCGCACTAACACCATTTCATCATAACTGATGTGAAAGATCGCCCCATTAACGAATTTTTCTGCATCTGCACTGTAACCACTGAGCAGTTCCGCATACATCCGCGCCACCCGCTCCGGAGTCCGCTTCAGACCTTCGCGCTCGGGATCCTCCCCGATGGCCTTGATTAATTCAACAATACTTTTTTCTGCCGCCTCAAAGTCAATATTGGCAGGTTCAACATGGTCGTTATCATCCAATTCCATACTCGCTCCTTGATAACACCAGTGGCGCCGTGGCGCCACTGGTGAAGTATTCATTTCACAGGCTCAACCAACAATCGGTTCGATCAAGCCATACGTACCATTGCGACGCCGGTAGAGAACCTGAATGGAATTCTGATCGGCATTGAAGAAGACGAAGAAGTTGTCGTGCCCCAACAAGCGCATTTGCTCCACAGCTTCCTCTTCGGTCATGGGCAGGATGATGAACTTCTTGCGCCGGACGACCAGTGGCAGGAGCTCGCCGGTCTCATCTACGGGCCATTCCTCCTGTTCGACCACCTCGGCGGCCGAGCGCCCATCACCCCGGCCGCGATAATGTTTGCCCTTGTAGCGCTCGATCTGGCGCTGGATCTTATCCAGCGCGCTGTCGAAAGCAGCATGCAGGTCATCGGCGCGTTCCTCGGTGCGCAGAAGAAACTTTTTGCCGCGCACGGTGAGCTGGGCCACCTGGCGATCGGTGGCGCTGCGAGCCGTCTTTATGTGCGAGAGTTCGATACGGATTTCGTCAATTCCGGGAAGGTGTCTCTCCAGTTTGGCAGCTTTCTTCGCGACGTACTCACGCGTATTGTCAGTCAGACGCATATTACGTGCTACAATGTCGACTTTGTTCGCCATGCCAGACCTCCTGAAAAAGTGATATCAATGGCGCCAGCGGGCCATTGTCAGACACGACTCAGATCATGATGTGAAAGCGCGCGTGCAATGGTCAGCACATAAACGGCCTGCGCGCCCGCGGCCAGAAGGGCTTCGGTGCAGGCGGCGATGGTGGAACCGGTGGTGGACACATCGTCCATCAAGAGGATAGACCTGCGCTTCACTGCCGACGGGTGGGCCTGATACACCTTCGAGACATTTTCCCTGCGCTCCTGCATGTTCAGTCCCACTTGCGAGCGCGTCTCTCGCGTTTTCCACAACAAATCCGGCGAGTAGGCCAGACCCAATTCATACGCCAGCGGGCGCGCCACCAGAGCTACCTGATTATAACCCCGCTCCTGAAGCCGCTTGCGCCCCAGCGGAACCGGGACAATCACATCCACACTCCAGTGCAGAGCCCGTACAGAGTCTGCCATTTGCTTCGCAAGCGCATCGCCAAAGCCCGTAATGTTGCGACGATACTTGAGCGTGTGAAGCGCATTTTGAATGGGCGAATCAAAAACCGCCCATGATCGCATCTGGCGATACACAGGCGGGTTCGATTGGCACTTCTCACACAGACCAGATTTGCGGACGGGGATTCCACACTTATCACAGATTGGCTCAGCGAGGCGCGGGACGCGTGCCTGGCAGTCCGGGCACCAACGGAATCCTGTCCTTCCACAGCCGCCGCATACCGGCGGGAAGATCAAGTCCAGACCGCTCCAGGTCCATCGAGTAAATCGATACGACCAGGGTAGGTTGCTCACAAATACGTTGTATTCAGCTTATACGCCAGATGCCATAAACTGCAAGATGGCAGGCGTTAGAATGATGATCAGGATGGATGGGAAGATCAGCAAAGCCATCGGGATGATCATCTTGATCGGAGCCTTATGGGCCTGCTCTTCTGCATACTGGCGGCGCTTAATGCGCATCTGGTCGGCCTGGATGCGCAGCACTTTTGCCAGGCTCACGCCGAGTTGTTCACTCTGAATGATGGCCGCCACGAAGCTTGTCATCTCAGGGATGCCCAGCCGGTCAGACATATCCTTCAGGGCCTCGCGCCTGACCTTGCCAAGCTGGATTTCCTTGAGGGTTCTGCTGAAAGCCAGGGCCAGTTGATTGTCCCATTTTTCTGCCACTTTTGACATGGCAGCCTCGAACCCAAGCCCAGCTTCCACGCAGATGGTCAGCAGGTCGAGTGCATCTGGCATCGCCTTTCGAATCTCGTTCTGGCGCTCGGTGATCTTTCGGGTGAGGGTATAGTGCGGGTACCAAAAACCAAAGAACGCTCCGCCAAAAATATAGCCGAAGTTATTCAAGGGCTTCTCAGAGAGAGGATAAAGGACCGTAACACCGATCATCAAGGCACCAAATATCACGCCCAATACGAACCGCAAAAGCAGAAAAGTCGCTGGGTCAATGGGCCACGGATTGCCCGCCAGTTCAAATTGTCGGGCAGTGGTTTGAATGGTCTTTTGCGGTGTAAAGCGGGCGGATAATTCACCGATTTTGTTCAGAATCGGAATGATGACGCGCTGGGCAAATGGCTGGGAAAGTTCAATCTCTTCCAGAGACGTCACATCGCCGCGCTGAATGAATTCAGCCAGCCGCGCCTGCAAGGGATCATTCTCCTCACCCTGTTGATTCCTTTGCAAACTGACCGCGACAACCGCGATCGCTACAAGCAGGACTATACCACCAAGGACATAGATAACAATGGTCATCTTACACCTCGATATCTGCAATTTTCATCATGACAAAGTAACCAGCAGCGATCATACCAACAATTGTTCCCACAGCCAGCCAGCCGCAGAAAGGACCGCGTGAGAAGAAGCCGCTAATGTAATCGGGGCTGATGAACCATAACGCAGTGGCCAGGAACATTGGTATCAGGGCCAACACCAGACCGGAGGTTCGCACCTGGGCTGTCATGACGCGAATCTCACCTTTAATACGGACGCGCTCCCGGATGGTGAATGAGATGGTATCCAGGATTTCAGAAAGGTTACCACCTACCTCCCGCTGAACGTTGATGGCCGTGATGACGAAATCCAAATCTTCACTGGGGATGCGGCGAAGGAGATTATCGAGCGCCTTCTCCATGGTAATGCCGATTTGCATCTCCTGAACAACCCGGCGATATTCATCCGAAATTGGAGATGGCAATTCGCGGCTGACCGCCTCCATGGCCTGCATCGTAGAGTACCCAGCACGAAGGCCATTAACCATCAGGTTGAGCATATCACCGAGCTGATCGTTGAACTTGCTCAGCCGAATCCCCTGCTGGCGCTTCACATATAATCTTGGCAGAAAGAAGCCCACGATCGCGCCGATAACCAGGGACGGGATCTGCTGTTGGAGCACGAACGCGACCGCTGCCCCGACGAGCGTCGACATGAACACCAGGGCATAGTACTCAATTACCTTGAATTTCAAATCCGCGCGCGCCAGTTCGCGGGCCACACGATCGCCCATCGAAGAACTGGCAACGCGCCGGTTCATCCATTCGGTAACGATGGAACGAGCAGCCTCTTCCCCAGCAGCGGTGCCCTGCGCGTCATCTTCATCCAGGAAGCGCCCGAGGCGCTCCTCCACCAGAGACCTTTCGCTGTTGATCGAAACGACCAGGCCGATGATCAGGAGGATGAGGATGAGAACGCCAGCGCCGATAAAAACTAGGTTCATTTACAAAATCCTATTCAAAACGTTGAATTAGTAGCGGCGCCGTTCGCCAATTCCAAAGATCGCAGGCGGGAGATTAATGCCAGCCGCTTCGATCTTATCCATGAATTTCGGGCGCAGGCCGGTAGGGCGCAGCCGTCCCATGATCTTGCCGTTTTCCATGCCAGTCTGTTCGAAGACGAAAATATCCGTCATCGTGATCACCTCACCTTCCATACCACTTACCTCGGTGATGGAGGTGACTTTGCGCGTTCCGTCACGCATACGTTCCTGCTGACAGATAACATCTACGGCGCTCGAAACCTGTTCTCGAATAGCTCGTACCGGCAGATCCATGCCTGCCATCAAGCACATGGTTTCAATACGCGCCAGAGCATCGCGTGGACTGTTGGCGTGCGCTGTGGTCATGGAGCCATCATGACCGGTGTTCATGGCCTGCAACATGTCCAGCGTCTCGCCGCCGCGGCATTCTCCAACGATGATGCGTTCGGGTCGCATACGAAGCGAATTAATCACGAGGTCGCGAATCGTTATCTCGCCCCGGCCCTCAATATTCGGTGGCCGTGACTCAAGCGTGACAACATGTTCCTGCCGCAACTGCAATTCCGCCGCGTTTTCAATCGTGATAATCCGTTCATCATTGGGAATGAAACTTGACATCACATTCAACAAGGTGGTTTTCCCGGAGCCCGTACCGCCTGAGATCAGAATATTCAAGCGTGCTTCCACGCAAGCTTTGAGAAACTGAACTGATTCGCCTGTGACAGAGCCAAATTGAATGAGTTGATCAACCGTAATGGGGTTCCTCGAAAACTTACGGATGGTAAGCGTAGGTCCCACCAAAGAAATGGGAGGAATCACCGCGTTGACGCGGGAACCGTCCGGTAAGCGGGCGTCCACATATGGACTGGATTCATCGATACGACGACCCAGCGGAGCAACGATACGATCGATAATCCGCATCACATGATCATTGTTCTCAAAAGTCACTGGCACCCGGTGAAGTCTGCCTTTTCGTTCGATATACACATTCTTGGGACCATTGACCATGATTTCTGTGATGGTGTCATCTTCCAGCAGTGGTTGTAGGGGACCAAAGCCCAAGATCTCAGCCGCAATTTGCTCAAACAGACGCGCTCGCTCCGGCCTGGATAAGACGATGTTCTCCTCAGCCAGAATCTGCTCAAAGAGATCCTGGATGGTACGCCGCACATCATCGGTGCGGGTAATATCCATGGAGGGATCCAATTCTGACAGGAGTTTATTCTGGACCCGGACCTTCAGATCAAAATATGAGCCGGCCTGGGGCGATGTAATGGGCGCATTGACGCGGCGCGATTGCAGGGAAGACAATCGGGAGCCTTCGCCGCTGCCTCCCCCTCCGGCCGCACCGGAACCTGAGGATGATTGACCGCCAGAAGAGGAACCCCCTTGCTCAATACGTTTTAAGAGAGACATCTTTCACCATCTCCTTCACCATAAGAATCGATAAAAGTATTACCTTCGTCCAACTCGATCGGTCTCCCCTCCGGCTTCCTGGGCCGCTACGCGCGCGCGCACGCTTTCTGCTAATGAGAACACACCTCGCGATACCGGCTGGTTTTTGCTGTCCAAAACGAATGGAACGCCACGATTTACGGCTTTGGTGGCTGTCGCTTCATCCAGGGGTATAGCAAGTGCTACTTCCTGCTTTAGATTCTCTGCCACACGTTCTGGTGTGATATTGATCCGCCTGTCGTAGCGATTCATCACAAACAGGATGCGACCACGCTCAACGCCCAGCGTCTGCAGTAGATCCAGAAACAGACGGCAGTTCTTAATGGACGGGATATCCTGCGTTGTCACCAGGACGATCAGGTCACTCAAATCCACAGCCGCCAGGGTTACATCCGTCAGGAAAGTTGCTGTATCAACAACCACATACGCATACATTTGGCTGAGATATTCCAGCAATCTGGAAAACTGACTACTCGAAATTTTTTCGGCATGCTCCGGACGAGATGGGGCTGCCAGAATGTGCAGACCGGACGCGGCATGTTTTACCATAACTTCTTCCACGATTTCCGGGTCAAGTTCTTCAGCACGAGGCGCAAGATCAAGGACAGTATTTTTGCCTTGTTCATTTATAAATACTGCCACATCTCCAAACTGAAGGTTTCCATCCACCAGGGCGACGCGGGTATCGCTGTTATTCAATGTCAGGGCCAGGTTCACTGCCAGGGTTGTACAACCTACGCCACCTTTAGGGCTGTAGATTGAAATGATCTTCCCTTTCGGTCCCCTCGGGCCTGCCATGCCACCGATGTTGCCTGCAGTTGGCATGGTTTGCACCTGGACGCTCTTGGATTTTTCGATCCGCGCCATTTCACCCGCACGGCGAATGGCAGAAATCAGCTCATCACCCATCGGCGGCTTGGTCAGAAAATCACGCGCACCAACCAGCATGGCCTTGCGCATGTAATTTTGATCGCTTTGCACCGAGAGGATGACGACCTGAACGGCCGGCTGCCTGGCCCGAATTGCTTCAGTTGCGGCGATGCCATCCATATCCGGCATGTTGATATCCATGAGCACAACATCCGGGCTAAGTTCCTGTGAAATCTGGATTGCTTCTTTGCCGGTTCGCGCGATCCCTACTACATCCACATCTGATTCGAACTGTAGCAACTTCTTCACATTCTCGCGCGTTTCAGAGACATCATCAACAATCACAACTCGTATTTTTTCGCCGGCAGCCATATGGCAGTCACCTCACAGTAAAATTCTGCTTATTGCTGAGGCTGCGCATTAATAACATCGTTGCGCAACAAGGGCGGTGCCAGAACGTCCAGACGCGGCTGTTGCGCATACGGAAGTTTGGATGGCAAGGAAATATTGTATTGGGTCAGGATGCTGGTCAACGTAGCGGATTGGGCTTCAATCCTCGAATTGTCATTCGGATTTCGGAGGGTCATCGAAATCACGGCACCACTGTACACAAAATAATTAAGGGCAATCGAATCCTGAGGAGTGACCATTAAGGTAATGATATCTGGAGCGGCTTCCTGCTGTACCTGGGCGGGAGACGGAGTCGTGTTCGGATCGGTTACCGCCACCAACTCAAAATTCCCAAGATTCAACACGATCACATCCTGTAAAACCATCTGACAGACCAGGCGGGGCCGCTGTGCCTCGGACGGGACCGTGTAAATCGGCTTTGCGAATGTGGGGTCTAATTCCACACGCCCCTGTCGCGCAGGCAATTCAAGAGTTAATGGTTCAATTGATAAGAATGGTCGATCATTTTCAGGAAAATAAACGTCACGCATCACAGATACGTAATTAGGCAGGATGGACTGATAGGCAGGATCTACATCCACAAATGTCATGCAGGCGTTCACGTTGACGTGTGCGCCATCATTAATACCGTAGGCTGCCGTGGCCAGACGGTTGGTGGGAATTCCAACGGCCACCATGCCAGCTGGAACCAAAGTAGCCCAACGCGGACCTGGAAGATCACCCGGCGCAGCACCCACCATCGATGAAGTAATCAAAGTCCCTGGCTCCAGGGTAAAACGGGCGGTCTGACCAATGAGATTGGCTTCCTCACCTTCCGTGAACATGAACTCCGTTACAAGTCCTTGTGGGATTGGATCGGTGCGTAATAGATCCTGTGTAATGGGTGCCCCCTGAGGAATTCTCTGTGCGGCAAAATAAACTTTGATGCCGGTTGCCTCCTGGGTCGATACAACCGGGGCAGTTGGGTTAAACAAACCCAAACCAACAGCCAAAACAGCAACACCAACCACAACAATCAAAAGAAGGAAGATAAGGATTCGTCCGCGACGCATGGGGTATTTCTCCTCTCATTTTTTCGCCGAAACTGGCGGAAGATGCAATTACCAGACTATTATAATAGTATACACCCAAAACAATAATAACAATTTGGTAAAAAATGCACGCCAACCCCCGCAAAAGTCCCAAATTTCTTGCATTTTTGTTTTTTTCGGTGCAAACCGATTTAGGATCGGGCTGGCACGGCAAATGAGATGCGAGCACCTTTTCCAATCGCACTGTCCATTTCAAAATTTCCACCGAGCATTTCCGCCCGCTCGCGAATCAGTTTCAGCCCAAGGCTGGCGCCCTGCTGAACAACATCCGTATCAAAACCGCGCCCATTATCATCCACACTGACCCGCACGCGCTCCTCGCCCATATCGAGCATCACTTTAACCATACTTCCCTGGCCATGACGGGCGGCATTCCCCAACAACTCCTGAATGGCGCGAAACAACATCACTTCCAGATAGGTTTCCAACCGGCGTTCATTCCCGGTTACGGTTACATTAAGGTCCAGGCCCGTTTGCTCTTTAAATGCATCCGCATACCGGCGGACGGTAGGAACAAGCCCCAGATCATCAAGCATCATGGGACGCAACTCAAATATGAAGTTGCGAACCTTTTGGAACGTACTCATGGCAGAGGCTTTCAGGCTGTTCAGTTCACCGCGTGCCTGCGTGGCATCCACATCAAATAAACGCATGGCAATTTCAGTTTGAAGGATGAAATTCGATAAGGCCTGGGCCGGACCATCATGCATTTGTCGCGAAAGACGTTGTCGTTCGGTCTCTTGCGCATTCACCAGCATCTCGACGCTCGCCAGGGGGCCCTTGCCCGCCCCACCAGACATGGCAGCCAATGAGGAGTTGGAACCACCTATTGACGTACGCGCCCGCTCCAGAGTCGATTTGAAGCGCTCCAGGTGAGACTTCTCGCTCTGTAACTTTTCGAGTTGCCCACGCATCACAAACAGGCGCTGTTGGGCATCCAATGCGGAGTCGTATGCAGATTTTACTTCTTGAGGAGGAAGCCTATCCAGCTGGTTTTGCACCTGCTGAAGGTGTGTCGTGATGGCGGCATTCCGCTGGGTCAATTTGGATAGTTCACCTTGACTTTGCTCGATCATCAACGTAATTTCGCGCAAGGACCGCTGAGTCTCATCGAGTTCCTTCTCAAAGTCCAGTTCGTCGCCGGATGTCAATTCATTGAACATAAATATTTACTCCTGAGACTTGATACCACTATCCTGCAATTTCACCCATCCACGGCGTAAGGCATACACGACGGCCTGAGTACGGTCCTCCACTCCAAATTTTCTCAAAATGGATGTGACATGATTCTTCACAGTTTGATGGCTGATGCCCAACAAGCCGGCGATTTCCTTGTTGCTCATCCCACGCACCACACAGGCCAGCACCTCCATTTCACGGTCAGAGAGGGGATGAAAAGGTGATCCGGGTTCACTGTACGAGCGACGCGCGCCATCCATTTGTTCATCGATCCAGCGATCCAAATCACGCCGGTTGAAGATATTGCCAGCAATGGCATATTTGCCCTCGGCCACCGCGCGGACGGTGCGTGCCAGTACATCAGGTTGAATCTCCTTCGCACAATATCCCACTGCTCCGGCAAGTACGGCATGAATCGCCTGTTCGACATCATCATAGCCGGTCAGCAGAACAACGCGCGTCGATAAATGCTCAGAAGTAACTTGATGGGTTACCTGCTGACCGTTCATGCCAGGCATATTGATATCCACAATGGCCACCGTTGGATTCAACGATCGAATGAGTGCAATTGCTTCTTTGCCATCAGAGGCCTGGGCCACGATCTTAAAATCTTTCTCGAGCGAAAGTGCATCCACCACCCCTTGACGAAAAAGGGGATGATCATCCGCGATAATCAGTGTGATCTCTTTCATTCGTTTTCAGTCCCTTTATTGATCTTGGCGTGAGTATAGCACAGGAGTGACCTGCGGGCAATTTATCTGCTTTACGTGGCATATCAATTTCGTAATACAGCCCAAGTTAGTCATTGCCCTGCAGGGATGATGTGATACAGGCGCGCGCCATCTACTTCGCCCAGATAAACAAATGCCGGATCGCCATACGGGCTTTCATACAGATCCTGTACATCACCCAGTGACATTGTGTTTTCCAAAACCAGGTACTTTGCTAAAAACCGGTCAGCCACGGCTAACACCGTGGCTTCGTCTCCATACGGCAAAAGGATCGCCGATCGCCCCGTGCGGACAAAATAGCCCGGCGGATTACGGACGATCACCACATCCATCGGCCTGATTCCATTTTCCTGAAATTTTTCCTCGACTGAGGCATAAATCACATCATCCTGGGCCCAGCCAGTGGACAGCACTCGTATATGTACAAGATACGCAGTAAAGGCAAGCATCAGCACAATCAATACACCCTGAAACACGACCGGGGCATACGGATCCGTAAACCGGCCGCGCTCGCGCGCCCGGGTAATCAATGCCTCGAGGCCTAGTGGTGCCGCAGCCCACCAGAGCGGCTGGAGAGCCGCGCCAGCATGATAAAAACTCCCACGCACTCCTGCAAAGGGGAAAATGACAGACATCACCACAAACAATATCAGCCAGCCGGTGACCGAAATCTTTGCCCTCAGATCGGTTCTGATCTGCCAAAGCCCAAACAGGATCAATGGCCACAGGAAGAGTCCACCCTGTGCAAAGATCGCAGTATTGAGATTCGATGACAGCGCGTCCAGGCGATTTTGTACTGCCACATCCCAGCCAGCGCGCAGGAAGCGTTCCCGCGTGAGTTTCTCGGCAGGGTAGATGAATGTCTCACGATAATCTTGAATCCAGAGTAATTTATCGCCACCCGGTGTCAGAAGCGTTTCGAATAATGTCCAATTACGGTAATGCCAGGGACCCATCACAACCAGATAGCCAAGGATGACGAGGAGGCCGGCGGGAATCACGAGCGATAGCCAGCCATGGAGGGTCTGTTTGCCGGCCTTCGATTTCCATAGCACTGTCAAACCGGCAAGGCCCAGCCAAAGCAGGCCATCAGTGCGCGCCAGGGTCATGAGTCCCGCCAGGACTCCCAGTGCAAACGGAATCCATTTTTGAGGCCGAGGTGCGAGCAACAGGAACGCGCCGCCTAACAGCATATAAATCGCGTAATTATCCGGCGCCGGCATGGAGGGCGCGTAGTAATGTGAAAAGATCGCCAGAAACCCGGCAGTCACGGCCACCGTCTGTTTTTTGGAGAGGTCAAAGGCGAGAGTCGCTGTCAGGATTGGCACACAGGCTGCAAGGAGAATGAACGGGAAACGTCCAGCCTCATACGTGGTTTGCGAAGCGAGCCACATGCCAACCGCAGAAATCATGGAGGCCAGAGGCATCCAATAAGTGTGTGAAGGCGTTGGAAGTCCCTGCGGATCGCTGAGATAATTCCAGATGTATGGTTCGGTAAACCCTTTGCCGGTAGCCAGTTGAATCGCACCCGCGAAATAATAATCTGCGTCCATGTAGCCCGGCAGGGTCTGGTATTGCGCAATGAAATACGGAACCGCAAAACCAATACCAAACAGAACTGCATAATGCCGCCAGCTCACTTGCGAGCTCCAATTTCATCTGCCCAAATCCGCGGCGGACGAACGGCCCACCAGCGCATCCAGTAGAGACCTAAGATCGCAAGCACCGGTGGAAGGATCTTCAGTAGATCAGAATATAAACGTTCGGGTGCAATTGAAGATTGATAATACAAGGCATGAGAAAAAAGAAAGGCCAGGATGAGGAACAGAGTGCTCAAGACCGCACGTTGACCGGTCCAGCGCTCCCATATCAGCGCGGTAACGAGGACGACAGCCGGCAGGAGAACGATATGATTGGTCGCAAAGATCGCGAAACCAGTCAAAGGGTTCAGCGCCAGCGCAAGGGCGGCGGCCCAGGCAATCTGCCGGAAGTGGCCATCGCTTGCTCGCAGGGCCTCGACGAAAAGAATCGCAGCGGTTAGAAGAGTTAACCAGCGCGCCAGAGGGAATTGCAGCTTCGGAAAGAGATAAGACAGCGTTGTTGCGGCGGTGTAATCCAACTGGTAGGACCAGTCAAAAAGCACAGCGCGGGCATAGTCAGTGGCCCAGTCTGATTTCAGCAGGATGGCAATCACCACCAAGATAACCAGCGCCATGGCAAAGCCAACCAATACCTTCCAGCGGCGGTTGGCAAAGACCAGGACCACGATCAGCAGAAAAAAAAGCGCTCCCACTTCCCACTGATAGGCAATCAAAAAGGACAAGGCGCCAGCCAGTTCATCGGCGCCCGCTTGCAGGGCGTAGAGGATTCCCAAATAGATGAGGGTCAGGAAAACCGTCGGTGAAGCCGATTGGAAAGAATGGAGGCTGAAACCACTCAACAGGCCAAAACAGATCAGCAGGAGCAGCATCCAAAATGGCGGACTCCATTCTGAGAATCGCACCGAAAGCAGCACGACTCCAACAGCAGCCATCTCTGACAACAGCATCCAGATGCCATGCGCCACCGTAAAATCTGAAAACAACGCCAGCGGAACATACAGCAAAACAATATAGAAGGGATCGTTCAACACATAGGGATATTCGTTGAGATACGCCTCACGGCCATATGCCTGAAACTGTACGCGCTCTGCAATCGTAGATCCATAGGGTTCAACGGGCTGAAATAGAAAGGCACGTGCCCCACTCCAGCGTAAGTAAAGCCATTCGCCGCTTTGATACGTGCGCGCCAGGTAAATGTTTAGGGCCAGCAACGCGGCCAGGAACGCTGCCAATCCCAGAAGAAATGCAATTTCTGCCGGGCTGAGGAACCTTTGAGGTCTTCGAATATCCCGAAAAGCCATGCTTATTGAATTTCGTATCTGAAGATGGGGCGCGTGGGCGTATTGCGTGCGACTTCTTTAAATCCAGCCTTGCGGAAGGCGGATGCAGTACCCGTGAAAACAAACGGAGCTGGTGAATTCTCTTTTGCATCCACTGGATATCCCTCCACGATCCTTCCACGGTGACGTCTGACGTGCTCGACTGCCGCCTTGATCAACTCGACCGCGATTCCTTTGCGCCGAAGTTCTTTGGCTACAAAAAAACAGGTGATGGACCATACCTCCTGGTCGTCCACTGGCTTGAGAGCACGGGAATGCGCCAGCTTTTCATAGGCAGTGCGAGGTTCCACCGCCACCCAGCCGACCACTTCCCCATCCAAATAGGCCAGCACGCCGGTCGTAGTACCTGAACTGACCAGTGTTCTGTGCATTTGACGATTTTCCAGCCCTTTAGATTCCTCATATGCCCTGCCGCGAAGTTTCCAGAACATGCACCAGCATCCGCCGCAGGCGCCATTCGGGCCAAAGAGCTCCTCAAGGTCGGGCCATAAGTTTCGCTTGATGGGTTTAAATGAAAGGGAGAGATTTTTAGACATATCAGCGCCAAGTATACCCGTGGGCATTCCATAAAACAAATACCGTCCACTTTGGACCGTATCCTTGCCTAATGAAGATGGCCCGCTCAGTGCCAAAACATTCTCAACGCAAATGTTACGAATAAACGAATAGCGCGAATGGGCTCGAAGATTTGCGAAATTCGTACATTGGCGGCATTCGCGTTCGAAGTTATAACCACAATATCATCCTACGCCGCCCCCTTCGGAGACTGCCGCCCGTAGGGACGGCGTTCGCGAAGGACGACTCAGGGAGCGGAAAGAATCAGGGAACCAGCATGGGAACTGTCGAGGGAAAAATCCTGTAGTCAAAATCAGAGATCCATGTCTCGAATAATTCACCGTCGGTATGGGCAGGCGATGGTTTATCCAGCGTGAATTTTAGGCGAGTACAATGGATTTCGAAAATATCTTCTTCTTCAACCATGTTCCCTTCCCCCGGTTTCATGGCTTTTGGCAGAACCTGGAACATGCTCAACCGGGTCGGGCGATAGGCCCGAACGAAGGTCAACTTGCCATCAAAGGGATCGGCATGCGGTGTCATGAAAAATACACCACCGGTGCGCTGGCCATTTCCCACCGAAATCAGGGAAAGCGGGCCATTATAAGTTCCGCCATCCCATTCCATTTTGACGTTCCAGGTTGGCTGATCCATGATGCCTTGTATCGCTGCGACCAGATAGCGCGGGACGCCTGATATCCATTTGATCTTTTCCTGCTTGGTCGTGACGTATGGCTCCAACCCGGCTGCGGAATTATTGAGAAAATATCGTTCGTTGCACTTCCCCA
>DASTOH010000041.1:0-20190 GCA_035720235.1 Anaerolineales bacterium
TCCTGCACTTGTTTTGGTTCGAATACAATGACCGTCCCCATCAGGGATTACCTTTGCCGGGATTGTCTCCCAACGAATATGCCAAGCGCATCTGGCTCGTCTAGCTCAAAGTGTTCAGCCTTTACCTGCTGAATACAAAAAAGACGAAAAAATGTGCTGTTTCGATTTTAGCGTGGAAAATGTAAATGGGTATTTGCATCTATGAAAACGCTGTCCTTGTCAAGGGTCTGACTGGCTCTGCCCCAAACCTATAGGGGCTGCGTCGAAAAATAATCGTGTGAACTGTTCTTGGCTGAACCACTTTGTAAGCAGAGCCGCTGCCCGAAGGCCGGGGCTCAGTCACAGAAAATCCACGCGCTTAGGCTTGCTTGGGCAAGACCTTCTGGCGAACAGGTTCGCGATAAGGCTCCTGTTTGCTCAAGGTCCAAAAGATGGCTTCGGCGAGATGACGTGCCACTGCACCCACCGAATGACCTTGCTCGCAGTTAATTCTCGTTGGACCGATCCTCCGTCGCGTGGAGCCCACGTTGGTTTCAGTCTGGGTCGCCTTAAGCGAGGAGCGCCATGTCCAGCTTACTTTGTGGGAGGGCCTTGTTTCGGATGATCGTAATGGATTGATGAATCAAGCTGGAACAGGTGTCTTCTTTCACACTGATAAGCCATTTATCAAACCGGCTGAAGGTCAACCCTCGAAGAATATAGCCAAGACGATCCGCATTGGAGAACCTCTTCATATCGCGCTGGTCGTGTTCAAACCTCGTGAAGCGAATACACTTTTGCCAAACCGGCCTTACTCATACAACCTTGCGCTTTCAAAGCAGCCTAATCGTGAGGCCGAAGAAGACCTGAACACGCTTCAACTTCTCCAGAATGATCCCATTAATGGCAAGCCCAACCTGGCGCTGGGTTACGAACTAGGATTCCTGCCCAGCTTCGAGTTACCTCCATTGGAACTTACCGATTTTCCGTTGGGATCATTACCCTTTTTGCTCCGGAGTCCATGGCAATACGGAGTTTATCTCCTAAGCCTTCTACCCTACCGAGAACTATTCGTAGTCATCTGCTTTGTAGTAATGAAATCCATATTGGGTGACCATTTCGGCAACGATGCTTTTCCCACTGCACAGAGAACCGCCCAGAATATATGCCTGAGAAAATAGTGTTTGAAGATGAAGAGTTGACATGCAATCCTAGTCTGATTTTAAAGCAGAAGAACGCTGATCCACGCTATGGTCTGCGTACATCAGCGTTCTCATAAGTGTTGACCTTTTCCTGACTAAAAATCTACGGAAATTGCCAGCCAACATTCCCCTCGCCGAAGTTTATTGTGAACTTTAGTTTGGGGGAGTAATTAAGGAAGTTGCTCTTGGCTGAATCGCTGACTGTGATGTTTGAGAAACTTGCATCGCCAGAGAGGCGGGAACTCAGGAAGATACCGTCTGTGCCTGCGTTGGTGATCTCGATGTTACTGAATTCCGCGGATGTAATGGCATACGCACCATCCAATTGCAGTCCACTAAAGGTGGGGGAGTCGATCAGGATGTCGTCCACAATCAGCCCAGGAATCACACCTTGTGCCGACCATATCTTCAGCGCACCGTGTTCAAGGTTGAACATCGGTCCGCCAGAACGGATTAGGGAATTACGCTGCACACTCGTCGTTCCATCGAAGGCATTCGAGTTGAATTGTTGCGCGATGAGAATGCCTGGATAGGTCACCACATCAGTACAGAGATTATCTTCGATACTGTTGTTCTTGCCGCCATAGATGGCGAAACAATTGGCACGCCACGGCAACTGGACAGTGGTGAAACGGAAGATATTACCCGTGTTGACCGCATCGCCTTTAGGAGACCATGAAGCCAATGCATCATCGCCAGTGTTGCGGAAGTGCGAATTCTCGATGAGTGAGTTACTGGTGCCGTTGCAGAAGTTGACTCCATCTGCGAACAGATTACGAAATCGACTGCCTGCAATGACCAAACCATTTGTTCCCGGTCCCACCCAATAACCGACCTTGGTATGTTCGACCCAGATATTCTCAAGCCGCGAACCTGTGCCTGCGCCGCCGCTGAATCCGTTCTCGGGTGATTTGTCATCGCGCAAAATTGTCTCACCCAAAATGGCAAAGTCAAAATAGCGACAGTTATTCCCGATGCAGTTGAAGCGCGCATACAAGCCGTGGAAGGTGGAATACCACATCCCTGCGCCTTGAATGGTCACGTCTGATACGTCAAATCCATGCGCTGTGCTCTCGAACGTTCCTGCTGGAATCCATACGCCCGTATTGGCATCTTTGGCTTTGTTGATACAAGACTGAATATTAAGACCATCATCTTTTCCATCATCGGGGATCGCGCCGCAATCGTCCGCGATGGAAAGATAACCTTCAGGTTTTGTTTTCGGCGGCGCAACCTGTTCCAGGTCCACCAGGTCGATGACATAATATGCCGCCGAATCATCGTCATCTTTTTGTAACTTGACTGTCGCGTCCGCAGGAATATCACCGACCAACGCGCGCGCTTCATCATAAAAATGATGTGCACCCTTTGCCTTGGGAACATTGAACGTCTCTTCTTCGCCGCCATATGACCAGGCATATTTTGATGTCAACTGGATCTTCTGACGGAAGACGCCGTCCACATATAGACTGATCGTGGACTCCAATCCCGCGCCATCTTCGGAATCGGGAATCACGAATCGCACTACGATCGAATTGGCTGGCTCCCTTGATTGGAATTGGACATACTCCCCGGCCTGATCCACCTGCACCGCGCTGCGCCCGGATGACTCAGATGCGATCGTGCCGAACGTGCGGTCAGGAGCAAGAACCTCTCCATTGGTCGTTGCAACTTCCGCCTCATATTCGATCCATGGGATATCGGCGCCGCGGCTGCCAGCAGGGTTTGTGGAAGCCGGAATAGCGATAACCGGAACCGGTGTGTTTGCGGCAAGTGCGGCTCCCTCCACGACTTCGATGAACCAGCGTGCATTGTCTGCTTCCGCTGGTACACGTTCGTAGCTGACTCGCTCATCTTTTACGTAGAGGATCTGCCAGTTATGCCAAACGTTGCGAATCACAACCGGACCCTGTGATGGATCGCCATCAAATACCCAGCGCGGACTCATCCATGCCGGGTAAATCTCGATCACTTCAACGAACGGCTTGAGATTTTCAATGGCGAGATAGTGTCCACTTACTTTATTTTGCAGGCGTTTGGCACCCTGATAACTTTCCATTATCCAATGGGAGGAATCGTCTGAAACATCGCCGAGTTGAGCCTGTCCATCTTTTTCAAAAAGATACGTTCCTGTCTCCGCGTTCTTGATGCGGACAACGGGAAACGATGGGGTGGCGGTCGCTTCTTTTGTAAAGGTGGCAGGGACCGGCGTGGGAGGAGCCGTGGGGGTAGCGCTGGGCTCGACGCTTGCCAGAGGCGTCTGAGTCCCAGCACATCCCGATACAAAGAGGAGAAGAACACTGAAGACGAGGAAACGACGGAGCATGTTAAATCGTGAGTCCTCCCTTGGGAGCGTGTCGTTGTAAATAGAAGGCGGCGATGCTGGGCGGGATCATGGCGATAAATGAAGCTGCCATATACAGGTTTAGCGGGAAGCCTCTGGTCAATGTGTATAAGCGGACCGAAATCGTCTGAAGATCAGACTGGCGCAGGATCAGGAACGGCCACAGAAAATCTCCCCAAAATCCAATGAAGGCGAACAGGCCGAGTACCAGAATGACGGACGATGAAAGCGGGATCGTGATGCTGGTGAACATCCGCAAGTCGGAAGCGCCGTCGATCTGTGCGGCTTCATACAAGTCACGCGGTATCGAATCGAAGGCATTATTCAATACCAATATCATGAAGGAACTGGCGGCATAGGGAATCCACAGCCCCAGGAAATTGTCGACCAGTCCCATTTTTGCGATGACGACATACCGCGGCACGAGATAGACGATTCCTGGCACGGCCATGGTGATCAAGATGATGCCGCGAATAACATTCTTGCCAATCGGGTTGAGTCGCGAAAGGCTGTATGCCGCCAGAGACGAGACCAGCAATTGCGCGATCACACCTCCACCCGCAGCAATGGCAGTGTTGAGAAACAATCGGCTGATCTTAAAGCGCTGCCATGCATCCAGATAATTTCCCCAGAGCGGCGTTTTGGGCCATAGATGAATCCCCGGTTTGACCACGTCAATGCTGTTATGCAGCCCTGCAGTGAACGAGAAGACGAACGGAAAAATCACCATGATACTGACGAACAACAGAATGGTGAGATAAAAAAGCTTAATGGCGCGTCCAAGCGGCGAGCGCCATTCCGCATTTGACATGATGCCACGATTAGCAGTACTCATGTTTAACCTTTGCTCATATCTTCTCTGGTGAAGATGACGTATAGAATGGAAAAGACGGACAATGCTACTAACATGGAGACGCCCCATGCCGATGCCAGACCAAAATCAGTGCGGGTAAAGGCGATATTATAAATTTCCAGAACAGGGGAGGTGGTACTGCTGGCAGGTCCGCCATTGGTCAAAATAAAAGGTTCGGTAAACACCTGGGCTACGGTGATGATCTGCAACACCAGCATGATCTGAATCCGGCTTCGCAACAGAGGCAGGGCGATATAGCGAATGCGCTGAAAGACTGTAAAACCATCCAGTTCTGCGGCTTCAAAAAGTTCCGGGGGAATTTCGCGCAGCGCATACAGGTAGAGTAGTGTTGCCCCTCCGGCTCCAACCCAGGTCATAATGACAATCAGCGCCGGTTTAGCCAGGAGCGGGTCTTGTAGCCAAAGTTGCGGCGCAATATTCACAAGTTTTAACAAGCTGTTGAGTATGCCTCCCGTAGGTGCATATATCTGCCGCCAAACGATCAGGCCAACAGCGATCGGGATCAGGGTCGGAAGGTAGACGATACTTTGGAAAAAAGAGGAAAGCCCGCGCATTTCATTGATGATCAGTGCCAGAACAATAGGAACCATGGCTCCCATGACAAGACTTAGCAGAACATACACAAGGGTGTTTTTCCACGCCGTAAAAAAGATTGGATTACCAAACATGCGGACATAGTTGGAAAATCCGACCCAGCCCTGGAAGCCTGCAACATTCACCTTTTGAAAACTATACAAAATGGTGCTCACGATCGGATACCAGGTAACCAGGGTGAATGCCATTAATGCTGGCAGGAGGAATAAATAGGCAACCCCCTGTCTTCGCCAGTTGATGCGCCGTTTTGATGCCACTTTGAAATTCGTAGTTGCTGTGATCGCAGATGTCGTCATTATCAAGCTTCTCCTGCTACCTTGCTGACCTGAAAAATTTCTACACAGTTTGTGGGTGAAAATGAGTTTGGATCATTGCAACTTTCTACTTTGGCAGGCTTCACAAAAAGTGTGGAAGAGCTTTCAAATGGTTAGTATAAGAGAAATTTTGGAGGAGGGGACTGGAACAATGTCACCTCCTCCAAATTATTTATGCTTCAAAAGTCTATTTCAGTAGATCGAGAACGTTCGTCTGGAATAACTGCGAAGCATCTGTAAGGGCGACAGCCGGGTCTGCGTTCTGATCGGTGACGATCAGGCTGACGACGTTGCCCAATGCGGCATAATAATCCTGTCCGGCGATCTGCGGTTCATTCTGGAGACCAACGTCTGCACTGTTGAACAATTCGTAGTTTTCCACGGGCAGGTTGGCATACTCTTTTGTGAGCGCTTCGATCTTATCCTGGAATGCGCCTACATAAATGGGGTAGCTGGGCTCACCAATGACTGCGGTTGGATTCGTTTTGGTGGCTTCATATCTTGCCTTGACTTCACCTTCATCGAATTGGACGAAGAGGCGATAGTAGAAGCCAGCTTCGATCTCGTCTGCAGAAGCCTTGGCATTGATGAAAGCCACGTCGCCACCGCCGAGGGAAACCATCTTGCCATCGGGTCCGGCAGGCAATGGAGCAAAACCGAACTGGGTCATATCCACATCGGGATAGGTCTGTTTGATCCATTCCAACTGACCACCAGCCATCAAAACCATGGCGGCATTGCCGGTGGCAAGAACTTCACCGTTGGTGGGCCATTCAAGCAGCTCGCGGGGGAGTGCATCGTACTTCCACTGCAGGTCCTTGATGAAGTTCAATGCAGTAAGGGTTTGCGCATTATCGAAACCGGCGACATACTTTCCGTCAGCAGACTTGGTGACAATGGCAGCATCGTCGAGACCAAAGTTGTAGGCGATAACCGTTCCGTGCCAGCCAGCCTGGTGCGCTTCACCGCGGATGAAGGAGAACCCGGCGATGCCAGTATCACGATTGGTGAGCTTCTGAGCCATGGGTCCTAATTCTTCCCAGGTTGTGGGTGGAGCATCATAACCGGCATCCTTGAGCAGCTGGATGTTATAGCCAAGTCCCATGACATAGGCTTCGATTGGCATGCCATAGATCTTGCCATCTGTAGAGACAAGCGACAAAAGGTTCGGGTTATAGACCTCATCCAATTTGGCAGCTTTGTAATAGCTGGTGAGATCCGCAGCAAGACCCTGACCAACCATCAGGTCGCGATCGGTAAGATAGCCCTGGAAAACCGTCGGAACCTGGTCACCTGCTACCAATGCCGGGAAGGTGGTGGGGTCATAGATATAGTCGTTACCCGTGACGGTCACATTCGGATACTTGGCCATGAAACGAGCAGCCGCCGCATTCCAGTCCGCGAGACCGGTGGGATTGGCTTCTGTTGGGATGCCGACCACGCTGATTTCAACGGGACGTCCACCGGCGATCTGATCGGGGAAATTGAGGATGCCTTCTTCGGTGGAATCTGGGACTTCAGAGACAGGAGCTTCGGTCGCGGCTGGGGCGTCAGTCGCCACCGCCGGTGCTTCTGTCGCGGGGGTACCGCAGGCACTGAGGACCAGTGAAGCCAGCAATACCACATTGAGTAACAGAGCGAACGATTTGACTTTCATGATTTTTACTTCTCCTTTCAAATATAGAGGGACAAGCTACGTGATAAAGTGATTCCGAAAATCTCCGGTTTTGATACTTTATCTTGCATGAGTATATTGACAATAAAAGCGAATGTGGTCTAGGGATAGTCTAAATATAGTTGAACGTTCAACTAAAATGTGGTAGAATACGATCCATGGAATCGCTTACCAAACGTCGTGAACATATTACTGCCGTCTGGGATGACGAACATATCAAGGCGCTGTTGCACTTTCCGCGTTTCCCTGCACGGTTGATCCAACAAGAACCATGGCAGTCCTGGATCGGACAACGCGGCGGGCTGAAGGCTGTCCACTTGTATTTGCAAAACTATCCATTCTCACCCAGCCATCGTCGTATTCTTGATGTTGTACTTTCCACCCCGGAAGCGGTTGCAGATGTGTATGCCGATCAATTGAGTATCAGCCGCGCCACTTATTTTTATCAACTGCGTGAACTTGTTCCCGCCATTGCCCAGGCTCTAAATCACTGGTATCCCAATCCTGTTGATATTCCCCCCGAAGATCCCATAGCATTTCAAACCAATATACCGAATCCCCTCACAAGCCTGGTGGGAGCGGAAACTACACTTCAAACTCTGCTGCGTCTTTTCATCAGGGAGGATGTCCGGTTGTTGACGTTGCTGGGCCCGGGCGGGATTGGCAAGACTCGCATGAGCATTGAGATCGCCCGCCGTCTGGACCGGGAAGTCTGTTTTGTGGATCTCTCTACGTTGACCGATCCATCACGACTTTGTGCCGCAATAGCCATCAATCTTGGATTAAAAGAGGCGACAGTCTCCTCTCTAAAAAAAGCCCTCCGAAACCGTGATTTTCTGCTAATTTTGGACAATTTTGAGCAAATTCTCCCCTCCCGTGCGCTTGTTTCTGACCTACTTACCTCTTCTCCCCGCTTAAAGGTCATTGTCACCAGCCGCGCCAACCTGCAAATCTATGGTGAGTATGAGTTCACTATTCCGCCGCTGGCGATCGCGGACATCGAAACAGTGAAGGGACAACAACTCTGGGCACAGTCCCCGGCAGTGACATTGTTCGTCCAGCGCGCACAGGCGGTCAACCCCAACTTTTCTCTTAACAACGAAAATGTAGAGGCAGTGACCGAGTTGTGTCAGCGCATGGAAGGTTTGCCACTGGCAATCGAGCTGGCTGCCTATCAAGTAAAATATTATTCCCCTCAAGTGGTATTGAATCTTTCAGATCATCGATTAGATTTTCTCAGTCAGGGCTCCCAGAGGGTCTCACCTCACCACCAGACCCTGCGTGCTATATTGGATTGGAGTTTTGACTTGCTTACACCCGACGCGCAAAACTTGTTATGCCGTCTCTCTGTTTTCCCTGAAAGTTTTACTATGGAGGAAGCCTTCTCGATTGGCATGGAAAATGTGGAAACCGGATTAACTTCCCTGATCGACCAATCTTTATTGGAACAAAAATCCGGCGCAGACGGTAGAACGAAGTTCAAGATGCTGGGAATTGTGCGTGAATATGCTCTTGAAAAGGCGGGGCAATTTCAACTAACTTCTTGACAAAAAACAGTTTTTCTCCGATAATGAAGTTGAACGTTCAACTGGATTCCTATGAGTATCACTGTTATTGATGTTGCCGAAGAAGCTGGAGTTTCCCGTACTACTGTCTCAAATGTATTCAGTGGCAAAGGGAATTATTCAGACGATACCCGCAAAGCTGTGCTAAGCGCCGCGAAGAAACTTGGCTATAAGCCAAACCTGGCGGCGCGTTCGTTGATCACCAACCAGTCGCGCCTGATCGGGATGATCCTTCCATCCTACGTTGACACGAACACGCTGACAAACAGTCCCTTTTACAACATCATCATGGACAGCGTTTATTCCGTTCTGCGCGATGAAGCGTATTACGACCTCATCATTTTCTCGGTTCCCTACAAGGAAACGCTTTCCCAGGTCAGTGAATGGATCGATGCCCGCAATGTAGATGGCATTCTGGCAGTGGGGGAGTATGACCCGGACTTTCTCAAAGATCTGAACTCCAAAGATATCCCGGTTGTTTTGATCGACAATTATTCACGCGGAAATTATTCCAATTTTTCCTATGTCAATTCTGATGATGAGACAGGCGGATATCTTGGCGCCCAGAAACTGGCATCCAAAGGATATAAAAAGATCGCACTGTGTGGCGTCGAACTGACCGGTCCTTTGATGCAAAAGCGTTATGAAGGCTACAAGCGCGCCATCAAGGAAGCCGGGCTGAAGGAATATGTCTTTGACAAGCTTGGGACTCCGTTCGAGGCGGGACTCCAATTTGCAGATACGCTTGCAGCTCAGGGATTCGACGCCGTCTTCTGCACGGAGGATATGATAGCAGTGGGCATCCTGCACGGGATGCACAAAAAAGGCGTCCGCGTCGGGCGGGACTTTGGGCTGGTCGGCTTCGATAATATTTACATTGGTCGACAGGTTTTCCCCCCGTTAACCACCGTCGATCAGAATATCTTCGAAAAAGGGGAGACCGCAACGAAGACGCTTTTGAAAATCTTGAATAAGAAAAATTCGCTGGGCAGTCGTTTGATCCTGCCTGTGAGCCTGGTTTCAAGAGAGACCGCATAAGTCTCTCTTTTTTTGACTGGAAGGTTGAACGTTCAACAGAATTTGTCCCGCTACCTGGATGAGATTCGGGTGGGTCATCCTTGACCGAGGAGTTATATATGGCAAAGGTCGCTGATAAATATTTATGTGTGGATCCCTGGAAGCTCATCGAGGATGGATTTCATCCTGATCGAAGTGAGGTCTCGGAATCATTATTCTCATTGGCTAATGAACATCAGGGCGTGCGCGGATTCTTTGATGAAGGCTATTCGGGTAAAAGCTTGATCGGTGCCTACCTGAATGGCATTTACGAAGAACGTTTCACCGAAGGGATGGCATACAGAGGTATCTCGAACCGTTTGGCGTTCATGGTCAACACGGTCAACTGGCTGTACACCCGCATCGAAGTAGACGGGGAAACGCTCGACCTGTCGAAAAGTAAATTCTCCGATTTCCGCCGTGAATTGGATTTTCGTAGTGGTGAGTTACAACGTGAGTTTGTGTGGGAGACAGAAACTGGCAAAAGGTTGAAACTTGTCTTTCAACGCCTGCTGAGCATGGATATAAAAGAACTTGCCTGTCAGCAGATCCGCATCACGCCTTTGAATTCTTCGGGCAAAGTCACATTGACAATGGGACTGGACTTCTCCATCCTCCATCGTATGTTCAATCAAAACTTCTGGGACTGCGTGAGGAAAGACAATGATGCGCTCCTGTGTGTCACAAATAACATCGGGCATCGCCTGTTCGCAGGGATGAAAGTGTATACAGATGCAGGGCAAACACCCATCGAAGCGGAGAAGTTCATCGGAGTCCGCCTGGATGTAGATGTGGCTGAGGGTCGAGAATCAGTTGTCGGGAAGTCTGTGGCGTTGTGCTCTGAGAGGAATCCTGTTCAAGCGTTGGATGAAGCCTGGGAGCAGGGAATGTCCCAGTTGCACGCGTACGCGTCCACAAATAATTATGACGAAGTGCTCGAATGCAATCGCGCCTACTGGGAGAAATTCTGGGCGAAGTCTGATATCACGATCGACGGCGACGCAGACACCCAACAGGGAATCCGTTTTTGCATTTTCCAAATGCAGCAGACGTATCGCGGTGTGATTGATGGCGCGAACATCGGCGCCAAGGGTTTGACGGGTGAAGCATATAACGGCAACGCTTTTTGGGATACGGAGACATACTGCCTGCCGTTTTATTTGTTCAGCAATCCGAAGGCGGCGAAGGCATTGATCGATTTTCGATATAAGACTCTTCCGCAGGCGATAGCACGCGCAAAGGATTTGGATTGTGAAGGCGCCTGTTTTCCGATTGCAACCAGCGACGGCACGGAGAGTTGCACGCTTTGGCAACACGCCAGTTTGCAATTCCAACCGACAACCGCGGTGGCGTATGGAATCTGGCATTACGTCCATGTGACAGGGGATACGGAATTTCTGCGCGCGGAAGGTGCGGAGTTACTGATACAGATTTGCCGCTTCCTTGCCAGCCGTGGACAATGGTCCGCAAAGGGCAAGTTCGGTTATTACGCAGTGATGGGTCCCGATGAATTTCAGATGATGGTCAACAACAACGCCTACACCAATTACATGGCGAAGCGGACATTCGAGTTCGCATTACAGGTATTGGAAGACATCGACCTTGCTGCACTGGGCAGTTCTCAGGATGAATTGGGGAAGTGGCGTCACATGGCGGAAGAGATGTTCATTCCGTATGACCCCGAAACAAAACTCTATGAGCAGCACGAAGGATTCTTCAACCTGCCTCACATTGATGTCGATGCGATCCCTGTCGAAGATTTCCCGCTCTATCATCACTGGTCCTATGACCGAATCTATCGCAATGACATGATCAAGCAGCCTGATGTGTTGATGTTCATGCTGTTGCACAACCAATCATTCTCACTGGAAGAAAAACGCGCGAACTATGACTATTACGAGCCGCGCTGTATTCACGAGTCATCCTTGTCTCCTTCGGTACACTCCATCTTTGCAGCTGAACTTGGACGACACCAGGAAGCATTCGACTTCTTCCACTTTGCAACACGCATTGACCTGGATAACTACAATCGCAATACTCATGAAGGTATTCACACTACTTCCATCGCCGCGGCATGGATGAACATTGTCTACGGCTTTGGCGGTATGCGCTCGGATGGAGAGATGCTCTCGTTCAACCCATCCATCTCAGCACACTGGAATGGATATAGCTTCCAAGTTACCTATCATGGCTCTGTGATTCGCGTGGAAGTATCACATGGCAAAGCCATATTCAGCGTGACCGATGGCGAACCTGTCAGCGTGAAAGTCTGCGGGCATGTAATGGAAGTGAATCGAGACGGTTTCTCAATTGATATTTAGAACTGAATCCACGAATCCACGCGAAGCTTCGCGAATTTTGAAAGATCGGCGTGGATTAGCGAAGATGAGTGGACAGATTGATTTTGCGAATCTGTACATCAAGGACTTTATATGGACTGGAACATCACGGAAACAAATAAACTTACTCCTGAGGACATTGACCGCCAGGGGAATAAACTGCTGATCGGCAATGGTTACATTGGCTATCGCGGCACGTTGGAAGAATTCAATAAGGAACAAAAGACTGCCACGATTGTCTCCGGGCTCTATGACAAAGTGGGTGACCTATGGCGCGAACCCATCAATCTGCCAAATGGGTGCTTTGTGCAGGTGATCTACAAAGGCGAACCACTGCATGTATTGTCGAGCAAAGTCGTTGCTCACACGCAAGGTATTGACATGCGTTCCGCCGTCCATGTGCGACAAACTACGTTTGAAACATCCGATGGGAATTGCATCACGATCCGTTCCCGGCGTTTTGCCAGCCTGGCACGCCATCATCTCATTTGCATCGAATATTCCATCAGCGCAAACCATGAATGCGAAGTGGATATTCAAACAGGCATCGATGGTGATGTATGGGATATCAATGGACCGCATTTGGAAGAGATGGAAACCTGCGAAGACAACGGGATTCTGACAGCCCACGCGATCACACATGAAAACAGGGTTCCTGTTGCGGTAGCAGAGGCCGTCTCGTTTTCAGACAACCATCAGCTGCAGGAATACAAAAAAGAAAAATCCACGCTCGTGCGTGAGATTCGCGGCTTAAAAATCCACAAAGGATTTACACTCCATAAATTCGTGTCGCACGTAACGGGGCTTGAAGAATCAAGTCCGCTTGATGCCAGTCGCGAACTGTGTAAACAGGCTGCAGCTTTGAGCTTCGATGAACTTCTCAGTGAGCACGTGGCACTTTGGGCAAGACGCTGGGAGGATTGCGACATTCAGATTACAGGCGATGAAGAAGCGCAGCAGGCACTTCGTTTCAGCATGTATCATCTGCTTGCGATCGTCCCGACACATACCGAATATGCTTCCATTCCCGCACGCGGTATGTCCGGTCAAATGTATAAAGGCGCGATCTTCTGGGACACTGAAATCTTCATGCTCCCATTTTTTACGCATGCCTTTCCAAAACTGGCGCGCAACCTTTTGCTCTATCGTTATCACACGCTCGATGGCGCGCGGCGTAAGGCGCAGGAGTACGGTTTCCGCGGTGCATACTATGCATGGGAAAGTCAGGATACGGGCGACGACGCCTGTACATTGTTCAACGTTACCGATGTCTTCACCAATCGTCCCATGCGCACCTACTTCCGTGACAAACAGGTCCATATCAGCGCGGATGTCGTCTACGCCTTTTGGAAGTATTATTCGCTGACCGGTGATGCGTCCATTTGGCGTGATGGGGGTGCGGAAGTTGTCTTCGAATGTGCGCGTTTTTTCTTATCCTCTATCTATTTCAGCCCTGACAAGCATCGTTACGAAATTCTCGATGTTACCGGTCCTGATGAATATCATGAGCGCGTCCATAACAATGCCTTTACCAACCGCATGATCGCAAACACATTGGAAGTGTGCCAGCAGGTTGCGAACCATCTTCAAGAAACCTCTCCGGATTTTTTTGGAAAATTGAAGACGTCTCTCGACTTTGAGTCTGATCTCGCATTGATCAATGGCATCATCCCCGACCTTTATCTGCCCGATTCAAACCCGACCAATAATCTGATCCCGCAATTCGACAATTACTTTACACTGGAAAATATCCCATTAGAAACACTCCTCGAGCGCAAACTTCACCCAACAGAATATCTCGGCGGCGGGAGCGGGATCGCCACCACGACACAGATCATCAAGCAAGCCGATGTTGTGCTGATGCTGTACCTCTTCGGCGAACGATATTCTCTTGAGACCAAATCCGTCAACTGGGAATACTACGAACCGCGCACCGAACATGGCTCCAGTTTGAGCGCCTGTTCCTATTCACTCATCGCCGCCCAGATCGGCAAAGTGGACTGGGCGTACAAGTACTTCATGAAGACTGCCATAATTGATCTCGAAGGCAAAGGCAAACAATATGTTGGCACGCTTTACATCGGGGGTACACATCCTGCGGGCAATGGTGGCGCGTGGATGTCCGCGGTCTTCGGTTTGTGTGGAATTCACTGTATAAACACTATGATTACTGTTAATCCGCATCTCCCTGCTCATTGGGAACAGGTCGTCATCCCACTCAGCCTGCATGGACAAAAAATGAGAATCACACTGACCCATGATAGTATCGGTATCAGATCACTACATCCATTGGAAGTGCCGCTCACTGTATCGGTGGGCGATGCAGTGTATCCGCTCCACCCAACAGACGCGATGAACATCGCAACCCATTGATAACCCTTTGTGTTGGCCGTCAGGTAAAAGATCTTCGTGGCCAGGCCCGGCCCCAGGGCCTTCACCGCCGGGAACAGGGTTGCGATGGTTTTTCCAACCCCGGTGGGCGACTGGACGTACAGGCAATCATTAGCCCGTATGGCGAGGATGATTAAAGGGTCCTTGCCGCCCAATTCGAGCACGGCACGTTTGAGATGCCGGCCTGCCTTCTCAGCAACGATGCGTCCCACTTCGGTTGAGCCGGTGAAGGAGATACGCCTGACCGCCGGGTTTGAGATCATCTCATCGCCGACCTCCACCGCCTCTTCACGCCAGCATGTGATCACATTGAGGACGCCCGGAGGCATGCCCGCCGCTTCAAAAATCTCAGCCAGCAGGATACCACCCATTACCGATGCCTCTTCTGATGGCTTCAAGATCGCGGTATTCCCATATGCCACAGGTAACGCAAATGATCGGCTGCAGAGGATATAAGGTACATTGAATGGACCGAAACAGGAGACAACCCCGGCCGGCTGGCGGATCGCCATGACGAAAGCGTTTGGGTAGTCCGCGGTATCCACCCACTTGCCGCCGATGAACATGTTGTGTGCCTTGGCCACCATCGTATTCTCCTTTTTACTGGTTCAAGGCTGATGAGTGTCAATTCATTACACGCCCATACAATTTCAGTTTCAAACCCCTTGTCCACGTTTGCGGTTTATGCGATACTAACCATAATTGGAGGCTGATGCTTTTCAGGAATGTAACCTGCCTGAGAAAGGAGTGTGCTCGGCGCAGTGAATGAATACCTTATCTCTATCAGAAACTTATTTTAGAATTTGGAGGAAGAATGAACAAGAAAAATGGGATCACCTGGAAGATCATTCCTGCTCTTCTGGTTTTCGCAATGGTCCTGACGGCATGTGGTGCGCCGACGGAAACAGCCGCTCCTGCAACGGAGGCCCCGGCAACCGAAGCACCAGCGACAGAAGCTTCGGCCACGGAAGTTCCAGCCACAGAAGCCCCAACCAAGCAAACCTCATCAGAGCCAATCAAGATTGGCATGCTTACCGACCTGACCAGCACCTTCACGCCGTGGGGTGTCAATGTTCGCGACGGCATGGCGCTCGCCGCCCAGGAAATCAATGACGCAGGCGGTGTCGACGGCCGTATGATCGAGATCGTCGCCCAGGACGATGAGAACAACGGCGACATCGGGGTAGACCGCTACGAACGACTTGTCGAAGATGGTGTAGTGGCTGTTGGCGGTATCCTTTCCAGCGGTGTCGGCGCCCCGGTTGCTGCGTCGGCCGAGCAGCTCCATGTGCCGATCTTCCTGGTAAAGTCGGGTACCGAGGCAGCGCTCACCCGTGACAGCCGATACACGTTCCGGACCTGCCTGCCGGCAGCGCCGATGACGGCCGGGCCGATCCTGCAATATGCCCAGGAACAGGGTTTCACCAAGGTTGGGGCGATCGTCGCGGACTACCCATGGGGACAGTCGTTCAAGGCAGCCATGGAGAGTACATTCGCCGATTCGGGCATCGAATACACCATCGAGGTTGCCCCCGTTCCGCCGACCACCGACTTCACCCCGTTTGTGCGGTCACTGGCTGACTTCGGTGCGGAATTCCTCGTGGCTACCGGCCATCCGCCTGGAAACTCGGCGATCGTGACCCTGTCGGCGGACCTGCTTGATGTGCCAGTCACCGGCGCCTGGACTCCGCCAGATCTTTCCGTCGGAGGTCTGCAGGATCTTGCGATCGGGCGCTTCAGCGATTTCGCCTGCGCCGATTACCTCAGTGACAGCTACGCCGATCTGGCGCGGCGCTATCTGGCATTCTCCGACAACAAGTTCATGTCAGACGATGCCGTTGCCGGGTATGCGATCGTACAGATTATCGCCGAGGCAGTCGGAGAGGTTGGTGATGATCCGGAGGCCATTGCCGAGTACGTCCGTACACACGAGTTCAACCCGCCGGGATATGCCCACCCGTTGAGCTGGACCGAGTGGGGCGAGTTGGCCCAGTCCGCTCCGATCTTCTTCCAGATCAGCGCAGGGCCTGCTCCCGAAGGATTGAATGAAGCGGGCGACTGGTGGCTGGAGCTGTTGACCCACTCAGCTCCGCTTACTCCCTACGAACCAGGGCAATAACGTCAGTGGCCTTACTCGAACTGGATAAGGTCGAGAAGCACTTTGGCGGTCTTGCCGCTGTCAACGGCGTGACCATGAAGGCCGACGATGGTGAGATTATGGCCATCGTCGGCCCGAATGGCGCTGGCAAGAGCACTCTGCTCAAGCTGATTGTTGGGCTCGAAGTGCCTACCGGCGGCACGATCAGATTTGCTGGCGAGGATATCACCCGTTACCCCACCCACCGCATTCGCCAGATGGGGATTGCCATGGTGCAACAGACTCCCCGCCACTTTTCCACGATGACCGTGCTCGAGAATGTGGCTCTCGGCGCTCTCTTCGGCAGTGTGGGAGCACATCGAAAGGAAGAGCGGGCCCTCGAGCTTGCCGGTGAGGCGCTTTCGTTCGTCGGCCTGGCTAACCGAAGCCACGACTCTGTCGGTAATCTCAACTTGCACGAGCAGCGGTTTCTTGAATTGGCCCGGGCCATCGCTGGAGGACCCCGGCTTCTTGTACTCGATGAGGTGATGGCAGGACTCAACGATGCCGAGTTGGGTGCCTCGATCGAAATCATCCGGACGATTCGCGATCGGTTCAACATGACCATCATCTGGGTAGAGCATGTTATGAAGGCAGTGATGAGTTTGGCGGAGCGGACGGTGGTCCTCAATTTCGGGGATGTTCTGACCGAAGGTTTGCCCAAGGACGTGATGCGCCACTCAGCAGTAATCGAGGCTTATCTGGGCGAGGAGATCGATCATGCTTGAGGTCAAGGGCCTCTCGACCGGATACCAGGGCAATGATGTTGTCCACGAGGTGACCTTTCGTGTCGACCAGGGTGAGGCGGTCATGATCATCGGCTCTAACGGCGCCGGGAAGACAACCCTGTTCCAGACATTGTGTGGGCTGCTATCGCCTTCCTCGGGAAAAGTCATCTTTGAGGGTGGTGACATCACCGGGATCCCGGCAGAGCGAATCGCCCGGCTGGGAATGAGGTTCGTATCTGCCGCGCGTCATTTATTTCCCCGAATGACTGTCGAGGAGCACTTGCTCCTTGGAGCGTATCCACGCAAACCCGATCCCGAGACCATGTCAATCGTCCTGGATCTATTTCCCCGCCTGGCTGAGCGGCGGCGGCAACGTGCAGGGACAATGAGTGGTGGCGAGCAACAAATGCTCGCAGTGGGGCGTGCGTTGATGTCGAAACCCCGACTCCTCGTGCTCGATGAGCCAAGCACAGGACTCGCTCCCTTGCTGGCCAGAGCGGCGTATGAGGCACTCACCGTGCTGCGGGAGCGAGGGCTGACTGTGCTGGTCACCGAACAACAGGTTCCGCTGGCGATGGCTTTCTGTGATCGTGGTTACGTTCTCGAAAATGGATTCATTCGACTCGAAGGAACAACAGCAGAGCTGGCAGCCAATCCGGCTGTCCGCAGCGCTTATCTGGGTGTCACATGACTGCTAACATTCTCGATGGAATCGTGCTTGGACTCCAGTTCGGCCTCCTCGCAGCCGGGCTCACTCTCATCTATGGGCTGGGCGGCGTGCTCAACCTGGGCTACGGGCAGATCGCGGTGACCTCCGCCATGATTGTGGCGTTCGCCATGGACGCCGGCGTCCCTGTGTTACCTGCGGTTGGGCTCGGTCTTCTTGCCGGTGGCCTGTTCGGCTTATTGCTCGATCTGACAATCCTGCGGCCAGTGTACCGGCTGCGCGGGGAGGCGCGTGTTTTGCTCAGCCTGCTGCTCACACTGGGGATATCTTTCATCGTTGACGGCTACCTCAACTGGCGCTATCCCCTGAAAGCGCTCAACCTTTACATCGGGGGCGGCGCCATCGATATTCTGGGTGTGCCTATGCGGCGGGGAAGTCTGGTAGCCTCGGCGATTACGCTCCTGACCATTACGGGTCTCTTCGTTTTCTTCCGAAGCACTTCCCTCGGGCGGGCGATACGATCGGTCATCGAAGACGAGGCGGGAGCCAGGCTGATTGGCATCGATCCAGAGAAGATGCTTCGCCTGATCCTCATCCTGAGCGGTGTCCTGGCTGCACTCATGGCTGTCACACGTTCGATGGTCGCTCCTGTGGACACGCATTCCGGGCTCTCCATCACGGTGTTTGCCCTTATCGTCACCGTGGTCGGTGGCCTTGGCAACTTTGTCGGGGCATTGCTTGCGGGCATCATTTTGGGGATTGTCAACGTTGTCGCTGCAGACCTGATCGGTTCGTATATATCGCTCATCATTCTACTCGGGGCAGCGGCCGTGACCATCCTCATCCGGCCGGAAGGTTTACTGGGAGTTAAGGAATGAGCAGTCGATTCACCGGCAGCACCGGCACCTCCCTGATCGGTGGGACGGAGGCACACACCTCTCGATCCCTCCGTGCGCTGCTGATACCCATCATCGTGGCAGGAGCAGCGCTTGCTTTGGTCCCCCTCTGGCTGGGCGACTCACGGGTGCTGATGGGTGTCGCCGTTCTTGGATTGGCATTTATCTGTTATGTTATCGGCTTCAATGTGATCTTCGGCAGCACCGGGCAGCTGTTCCTGTGCGTCGGTGCCCTGGCTGGCGTGGGTGGATTCGGCGCGACCATTCTTGCCGACAACGCAGGGTTGCCGATCGTGGTGAGCATCCTGATAGCGACCCTCGCCTCAACATTGATCGGTGGGTTGCTCAGTTATGTGGCGGTGCAACGTTCTCTGGGGGTCATCTTCACCGGGATCGTCACGCTCATCTTCTCTCTGTCGTTCGATGCCCTGCTGCTCGGGCTCGGCAGCCTGACCGGTGGAGATACGGGACGCTTGATCAAATCCGGCTCCGACACATTCCTGCGCGAGCAGATTCCACCTTATTACCTGATGCTTGCCCTTGTGCTTGTCTTTCTTCTCATCCACGGGCTGCTGCGCCGTTCCCACATCGGGTGGGCGTTTCGCGCCCTGCGCGACGACGAGGTTGCCGCGGAGCTGGCAGGAGTTGATGTGGCCCGTTACCGTGTATATGGAGCGCTGATTGGGGCGGCGATGCTCGGCCTGGCCGGCTCGACCTACGCCTTCACCGAAGGACGGATCAGCCCCACCACTTTTGGGTTCGGCCATGTCGATGTCGTGGTGATGGTGATGCTGGCCTTTGGCGGCATCGGCACTCTATTGGGTCCGATCATCGGGGCAGTCACCTTCAGCATTGTCGATGAGATCCTAATCGACTTCGGCCAGCTGCGTCAGGTGGCCTATGGAATTCTCATCATTGTTCTGTTTCTATGGATGCCGCGCGGTCTGATCCCCACCCTGGCTTCTCTTTGGCGCCGTGTTCGCAGGCTGGTGAAAGCGTAAGGTGATTGAAGATGTTCTTTCTTGAACACAAACACTGCCCACCCAACTTTGTGGTAGAAAAATCCTGAAAGGAGTATCAAAATGTCAACGTATCGAAGCGATGTGATTGGAAGTCTTTTGAGACCCGCATATCTCAAAGAAGCGCGCAAGAAACGCGACTCGGGCGAATTGACCCATGTCGAATTCAAGAAGATCGAGGATCGCGCCGTGAACGAAGCGATTGACACTCAACTGCAGGCCGGCCTGGATGTGATCACCGACGGTGAAATGCGGCGGTATGCCTTCTACGGTCATCTGGTCGATTCGGTGGAAGGCTACGACAAGTTCGGCGGCTGGGCGATCCCCTTCCACGATGATGAAGGGAATGAAGTGGTCATCAAGCGACCTGTCGTGGTGTCGAAGTTGAGGCGCGTGCGTCCGCTTTGTGA
>DASTOH010000042.1:0-12241 GCA_035720235.1 Anaerolineales bacterium
CACTGTTCAATGGATGATTGGTATCTTTCGGGGTGATCTGCGTATGCGCGATAAGAGTTCAAGTTTTTTCGAACGACAAAAGCAAGTTGTTCAATAACGTCTCCAAAAAATGTTCGAATTTCCTCTTCCGTAAGGTCGTAAGGATGGACGCCTATTGCTATGTTCAGTCCAGGTTCAAGCTTAAGCATGTCATTACGCAGTTCGTTGTGCCTTTTACCATCTGCTAGAATTATGTATTCCTTGGGAGGCAGGGACGGCAAAACTATCTGATAATAAAGGATGCCGGGACTTCAGCGCGCTGTCCCGGTTTTTGTAGGAATTTTTCCAAAACTTCTCGTGTCACTTGTTCCATGCTTTTTCCAATTCCCACTGATGAAGTAAATGTTTCGCCGCGTTTTTGTAAGTCCCTTGCCAGTTGATTGACTTTCCAGATACTTGCTGGTGTTTTTCTGCAAGCGAACGGAGTCTCTCGTCAGGGTTTGTCCCTACGAGGCCGAATTCCGTCGAGAATAAATCAGGCAAAGGAGTTATCGGATTGACTCGATATTTTTGTTGTAGGAATACTGCCGCTAAGTAGAAGAATTTTAGACTGATACTTTCCTCGTTGTTGGTACGTCTTAACGCGTCTGGAACATACACTGTGTATTCCGGCTTTGCAAGGAATAAAGAGATTGCAGCATTTCGCACACGAGCAGAAGGCTGTTGGATAATGTCAGCAACAAACTGTGCAGGGGGATAATCTTTGAGAGTTGACGATTTAGTCAATCGCGAAAGATAACGAATACCGAGCCGTTCCAACTCGGCTACAACTTTTTCTTCCATTTCCAATTCGGGTGAAAGTGTATTGGAAACCATAGAGACGATTATAAGCCCTTAAGCATTCAGGTCCTTTGTGGTCATTAAGAGCTACTCATCAGCAACGAATCTACCGCGTTCCTGTTCCCTCAAGTTGCTGACCTTCCACCCATGTGTTATTACGCCGCGGCGCGTACTTGGTTCTGTCGCTACTGCCTTATGTTAATTTCTCAAGGAGTAAATTGATTCTCAGCCTGAGCTCCTCGATATGAAAGGGCTTTGTGAGATAGTCATTGGCTCCCGCGCCGAGTGCGACGATCCGGCTGTCTTCATCATTGAGCGCAGTAACGATGATGATGGGCGTGCGCCGAAAATTGGGATCTGCCCTCAGCATTCTGCACAGTTGGAAACCGTCTGGTTCGGGCATCATCAGGTCAAGAAGAATGAGATCCGGCCGGGTGGCATAGGCCTGGTCCATGGCCTTCGAGCTCTCGTTTTCAGCAATCGCATCGAACCCCGCCATCCTGAGGTATTCCTGGTATAGAGTGGTGAATTCCACGTTATCGTCGACAACCATGATTTTCGGCATACTGTAATCCAGATTCGTTTGCTAATTTTGGGCTTCCGAATTCATTGGATGGCTTTATCCTGCCAACCACGAAGCCAAAGCGTCCGCGAGATTTCCCAAATCGCTGACCATCTACACCCTATTTTACAATCGCGCGGTCCCGGGTATGCCATTTCACTTGTTCCCAAGAATGCATTGGAGGTTTACTTCTCCATTTTCTGTGTACGATTCTATCCGTATATTCTGGAATCCGGCGGAGTTGTACATTTCGGCAACTTCATTTCCGAAAAACAAGGTTATTCCTGGCGAATCAATCTGTTCCTTTCGCCATCTGTCCTTTGGCTGGATCGTGATCGCAAGCAAGCCACCCTGTTTGAGCACCTGCCGACATCCCATCAAACACTTGGCCGGGTCGTTCCAGAAATAGATTGAATGAAGTGAAAAAACAATCTCAAAGGATTCATCTGGATATGGGAGAGACCCGGCGTCTCCCTGTTTGAGTTCCAAACGTCCGGCCTGGATGGCTTCGGCATTCCGATTGCTTGCGGCTTGGACCATCGTCGCAGAGTGGTCGATGCCTGCGACAAATCCCTGGGATGCCTTCTGGCTCGCAAGATACGTGGAAACTCCACCGCCAAAGCCGATCTCCAATATTCTGCTTGTGGGTTGAATGTTCAGGAGAGATACTGTCCATTCCGCATCCCCAGTGGTCCGCTCCGTCATGCGCTTTTCGATCATACGGCCAAACAATCCCCTTGGTTTACCGAATTGGCTTGAGATGTATCTCCGAATAAGTTTTGGAAACATCTTTGCACTCCTAGAGCCTTGTGACTCGATCAACCATTATTTTGCCCCCTCATAACCTGCCCACCCTGCTTCTTTTCCCTTCAATCACTGAAGCGTAGACATATGCTACTTCTTTTGCACCATAATGTGATAATAACCTTCCCCGATATAGCCTGCCGCTTCATCCAGCGGCGAATCGGCCTCTGCAAACGGCGCGCTCTTTTCTTCGATCACCACAAACCCAACCGAATCCAGCCATTCTTTCACTTGCTCTATTTTGGGATAATAATGATACTCGCCTGCATGTGTCCATTCCCCGTAGACGACTGGCAATCCCAATCGAGTTGCCTCTGCATATATATGTTCAATATCTTTCTCCGACGCAACTTCAACTGTAAAGTAGAAGTAACCATCGGGCTTTAAGGCCCGATGCAGGTTGGTCAGGACCGGGAGCCAATCTTCAGGAGGGACGTTTTCCATGGCATCCATGCAGATGGCTCCATCGAAAACTTCCCGATGATTGAGTTCCTGCAGACCCATTCTTTCAAATGGAACGTCAGGAAATTTCTCATGTGCACGAGCTAACATCCCTTGGGACTGATCCGTGCCATACACCTTCCGTCCGCTGTCAAGGATCAGTGACCAATATTTGCCTGTTCCACAGGCAGCATCCAGGATGATACCTTCTGGGGGGCAAAGACCTAGAAATTTGGCGATAAACCCGCGGTGAGTTGGGTCAATGGAGGCGCCCCAATTTTCATCATATATTGGCGCGTCACTGGTATATTCTTCTTCGGCTGAATGTCGAACTTCTTTGAGCCAGGCTGATCTTTCCATGATGGACCTCCTGTAGGTTCATCCTTCGAGCCATCCCTCTACATTCGCGCTTACCTTAGCAAGCTTCTGTCAGTGTGTCGGGCGCTTGATCGTTGTATCCCAGAAAAGGGTCAGTGACAGGACATTGTGAGTATGTTCAGCGGTGTGTTGATAGGTTTTACAGACCAGCCAGAAAAGGCTTACATCTCCCCAGAACGTCGTTCTCTTGACCGTTCCCCAGGCATCGGGGTCGAACTTGGAAAGCAGGTTGATCTCTGCCTGGCGCACTCGTTCAAATCGAGCGATCTTTGCCTCAATGGAGGGTGACGTTTGCTCCACTCCCTTTTCGCTATCTTCCGGAATCATGGGTGGAACACCCAGCCATTGAGCCATGCTCGGTAACGCCAGCCTTTCTTCGTAGTCAAGGATATGCGAGACATGCTGCGCCGCGGACCATTCTCCCAGAGAGGGCGGCGGGACAGTATGCAGGCGCTCCTGGGGCACCTGGCGGACTGCCCACACGAAACCATCCAGTGTGCTGCGTAGTTGATAGTCGAACCATTGGGATAATTCCATTTTGCACCGATCCTGTGTTGTACATTCACCTTTATATCAGATGTCCGCGTAAATCTCCAGGATATTTCCCTCGGGATCCTTGAAGAACAGCGTGCGATGCCCGTACTCCATATCACGAGGTGGGTCAATGATCCTGACCGGTTTTGTAAGCAGCTCCTGATAGCAAGTTTCGACTTCTGAAGGCGTAACCCGGAAGGCAAGTTGAAGGCCGGCTGTATCGGGAAGTTTCGCTCCATCGTACAGCCGTCCGCGCTTGCGGAGGGTGAGCAATGTCGCGCCAACCTTTAGCTCGACCCACTCTCCATCGTCGCGATGGATTGGAAACCCCATGGTCTCGTGGTAGAAGGCCCTCATTGGCTGAATATCTTCGCACAAAAGGATAACGTAATCGAGATTCCTGATATTTTTCAACAATCCGGTATCCTTGCATGATGCCGCCATCCAGGGGGTGGAGAGCTTACTGAAATCGCTGACATTCCGCTGCACAATGGAATGTACCTGGCTGTCGCCGTCGGCGAGCCTTCGATATCTCCCCGCTTCTGAGACTAATATCCATAATTGTAGGCAGGCTCAACCACCCTTATTATAAGCCCAACTATCATCCAGCCAGCAAGGCGTCCACGGCCTCCGCAAGTTCCCTCAGATTACTCACCTTCAGCACGTTGGTACATAAGCGCGCGTATTTCGGCATGTCGCTGTCGCCGTGCCAGAGGTGTGGGGGTTCAGGATTCAGCCAGATCGTGCGCGAGGCGCGGCGGGTCATCGTGGAGAATAGGTCAATGCGTGGATCATAGTAGTTGTTGCGTCCATCGCCCACGATAATGAGGGTCGTCTGCCCGTTCAGGGTATCCATGTAATCCTCGTTGAAATTTTGCAGCGACCAGCCCAGATCCGTGTTGTAGTGCCCGCTGGGCATACGCCACAAAACGGACGAAATCGCTTCATCGGCGTTGGTTCCGCTGAAGTCCTCCGAAATCGACTCGAGATGGTCAATGAAGGCAAACGCATACGTCTTGCGCACCTGTCCCTGCAGGGCGTAGAGAAAACTCAACATCAGTTCAGAGCAGAAACGCATGGACGTGCTGATATCGCAAATGACCACGATCTTCGGTTTGCGCACGCGGTCCTTGTGCTTGATCTCCATGGGCACGCCATGATATTTGAGATTCGTACGGATGGTGGCTTTCGGGTCGAGCTGTCCGTTCTTGGCGCGCTTTTGTCGCAAGGCAATGCGCGTGCGCAGGGCGGCGGCGAGTCGTTTCACCTCATGCTGCAGCACTTTCTTGTCTGAATCCGAGAGCGCATGGAAGGGACGGTTCATCAGGTTATCCAGGCTCTCACCGCGCGGTCGCTCGCTCAGATTCTCGGCAATGCGTTCGCCCGCGAACTGCTCGATCTGTTCCTGCATGCCCTGCAGATTCTGCTGGATCATGTTTTGGATCTGCTCCACGCGGTCACGGCTCATGCCCATCCGTTGGAGCTCTTCCATTAACTCTTTCAACGCTTCACGAACCTCCGGGAAAGCCAGCGCGCGCATCATGCGTTGCGCCATCCAGTTTTGATAGCGGAGGTCATCCACCTGATTCAGACCAACGATCTGTCCCAGCGCCTCCAGTTCCTCCCTGGAGAGTTGTTCGCCGCGCATCAGCCTTTCCATGCGCTGGCGCAGATTCTGTGCAAATTGACGCAGCGCGTCTGCCAGCCTCTGGGCCTCTTCGGGGGTCATGTCATCGGTGGGATTCCCGCCCATCATCGGCGGTTGTCCTGAGCCAAAGAAGAGGGGGAAGAGTTTTTCGAAGGTTGGGATGTCTTTCAAGTCTTTGATCAGCGTGGCGCGCAGAGACAAGCGAAATTGCTCGCGGTCTTGAATCCCCATGATGTCGACGGCGGAGAAGGCTTCTCCGCTCTCGGCCAGAGACACGCGCACCCCGCTCGCGCGCAATGCTGCAATTAGCTGTAAGATACGAGATTCCATAATCGCATACCTCCGTCTTTGCGAGGGCAGTGCTCTCTCGTCCTCGCGTTGACGATACTGTGATTAATGTACCAATTCTTTCCTTAAATCCTCATAGGAATTCAAGCCAATCTTTGCTGCAATCTCTTCCTGCCAAATGTCATCCAGCTCATTTCCAAGTTCATCCGGCACAACCTGCTTTGATTCTCCCACCTGTCCATTTCTCACTTTGTTCAGTTGTCCATCGATTGGCAACTGCATCGCCGCACTACGTGCCTTGCGGATAATATGGTCTTCAAATTGATGCTTATGCTGTTGCATAAACTTTATATCTGATTGCTTCAGGGCAATGTGCTTTAATTCTTCATCCAATGAAATTCCAATAAAATCTGCGACCCTTTCGATGGTTCCCACCAGGTCTTCTTTCATGTTTTCGTAGCACAGCGGCAGAACATTTTCATCGTCCCGACGATCCCAGAATGCGAGAATGTGCTTGTGGATTGCACGGCCCAGGAAGAAATCCTCGCGCGCAAACGTCTCCAGGCTGATAGAACCCTTTTCGAAAAACATGCCTTCCATAAAATGATAGGCTGAGACCAATGCATCCTTTGGGTCACGTACGACAATTATATATTTGCCACCCTTCGGCAATTGATCGAAGGTGCTATGGCTCTTGAACGCGCGTGGATCCCCCACCTGCGGCGCATAAATGTCAATGCCACAATCGTAGGCCATTTCAAGCCAGGGAACGACCCGTGTGATCTCATCAAAATCCATCGCACCGCGTGTTCGCAGTCCATGAACGATCTGCTGCATCCACGTGGTGCCGCATTTTGGCGGTGTGACGATGAATACATCGGTGGGGCCGGGTTTGTAGGCCAATCCTTTTTGCCAGCCTTCTTCTGTGGCAAAATGCTTCATCCGATCGTGCATTTCCTGTATGGTGGTCGGACGTTTGAATGATTCCTGAACGGCCATTGCGATACCTCTAAAGGATGGCGAAAATCTACTTTAGATGAACAGAGCGCTCGTTGAGCAGCCCTGAGCTTTGTCTCCGGCACCGCCAGTGATGTTGAGTCGCTTAGCAGTTCATAGCAAATCAGGCAGGTGTGCAGGTGCCGAAACTACTAGTAAAAGCTAATTTCCAGAGAATCTGCCAAAGTCATACTCATCGGGCTTCTGCCTGGACGGCGGGCTGATAATCTGCCGCTTCGCCTTTTGCAGGTCCGCTTCGTGCTTTAACAGCACCGACAATGTTTCCTCCAAAGTGCTCTTGTCGAGATGTTTGGCGTTCAAGGCTACCAGCGCATTGGCCCAATCCAATGTTTCGCTGATGGAGGGGGATTTTCTCATGTCGGCGGTACGCAGCTTTTGCACAAACTCCACAGCCTGTTGGGCAAGTTTAGGATTCAGGTCAGGCACTTTCAGCCGGACTACAGCCAGTTCTTCCTGCAAAGTTGGATAATCAATGAACAAATACAAACAGCGCCGCTTCAAGGCTTCAGATAGCTCACGCGTGTTGTTCGACGTCAGCACTACAAACGGTTTATGTTTTGCCGCCAGTGTTCCCAGCTCTGGCACAGAGACCTGGAAGTCGCTTAGTACTTCCAGCAAAAAGGCTTCGAACTCCGCGTCCGCGCGGTCAATTTCGTCAATCAACAATACGGTCGGCTCATCACAAAGAATTGCTTTTAGCAGAGGACGCTGTAACAGGAACCGGCTCGAGAAGAAAACATCCTCCTCTTTGGCCAGTTTGTCTGCTGCTTCGGACAGGGATTCGGCCCTGCCAAGCGTATCATTCAATTTGTCTCGCAGGAGCTGTGTATACAAAAGCTGCTTTGAATACTCCCATTCATACAACGCCTTTGACTCATCCAGCCCCTCATAGCACTGCAAGCGGATTAATTCCCGCCCGGTCGCGCCTGCAATTGCTTTAGCAAGTTCTGTCTTGCCCACGCCTGCCGGGCCTTCTGTCAGAAGTGGCTTACCCAATTTCTCTGCGAGGTATACGATAGTGGCAATCTCATCTGATGAGATGTATTTTTGCCTTGAAAGTTCGGATTTTACGGAATTCGTTGAATTGAAGAGTGTCGCCATTTTTTCACCTGTCAAGGTAGTATACCCCTTTTGGATGTGAACTGAATTAAATATCTTTCCTAGCTTTAAGAGGAGGTACGAATCTGCAATGCTTGTCCAGTTTCAACTTTGCGGCAAGCCAACCCGTTGGGGCGCGAAGAAGGCCAAGACCCATCCTATGGTTCGTAGGCTCCCAGACCGATGTCGTTGTATGTCACGTGAAAGTCCGGGCCAAAATAACGAGCAATCAATATGTCGAGCACACCCTGTGCTCTCATGTCTTGGAGCGCTTTATTGACCGGCTGCACCAAATCGCTGTCTTTTGGAAAAACCACGCCAAACTGGTCACTTGAAAGTGAGTTGCCCATAAATTCCAGGTTGATCGCCTGCTGAAAGTCAATGCCAGATACGCTGGTCTCGCCTTGCACCTGATCTGCAATGGCGGCGTCAATATCACCGGTGGTCAACGCATAGAAGACCGTGGAGTATTCTTTATAGGTTCTGATCCTATCCTCAGGAATGAATTGTTTTGCGGCCTCAAAGTTCGTCGAATCCTCCAGTGCACCCACGACCAGATCGCCATTCGCGAGGAATTCGTTGATATTTGAAAAGCGGTTTTCTCCCTTGCGGACTACCAGGCGCTGTTCGATATTTAGGTAACTGATCGAGAAATCCAGGGTCTTTCTGCGCTCCTCTGTAATGGTAATTCCCTCGGAGGCTGCATCATATGCGCCTTCCTGGACCTTATCCAACAAGGTCTCCCATTTTTCTTCAATGAAGATTGGCTGGCAGTGCAGGCGGGAGCAGATTTCCCACCACATGTCATAATCCATACCGCCGGTTTGATTGGTATCGAGGAAAATATAGTTATACGGAAGGATGTGATTCTCGACGGCTACTCGGACTTCCCTGCAATCCAGATCCAGGAGTGCAGCCTCGCTGCTTCCCAAACAGCCAAACGTCCATTGTGGATTACCGGAGGCGCTTGCTACCAGACTCGTAATATGCTGGGTTGGGTTCTCAGGTTGTGCTGGTAATCGCTGATTTTGGTTGAAACGTGATATGGCAAACACACCAACCAGCGCCAGGACTACTACAGCAATGGCCGAAAAACCACGCGTGACCTTTGGGGCCGGCTGTGGTCTCGCCTTTTCGAATTCCTCCAAGGCTGGAGTGGGTCTGGGCGAGTTTATGGCAAGCTTCAATGACGCCGTCATTTCTTTGACTGTGGCAAAGCGCGCTTGCGGCTCCTTGGCGAGGGCTTTATCGATCACAGACTGCACGGCTTCGGGGAGCTCAGGTCGAAGTTCGTGGATTTTGGGAATGGGCGCGTGCACATGTGCAGACAGGACTTTGTAGGGAGTCTTTCCCTGGTAGGGCTGTTTGCCAGTCAACATTTCGAACAGGATGACACCCAGAGCGTAAATATCAGATCGTTTGGTTGATTTCCCACTCTGGGCAATTTCCGGCGCCATGTAGGCGGCAGTTCCGGTCATCATGGTGTTGGTGAGTTCCAGTTTCCCCTCTGTGAATTTGGCAAGCCCAAAATCCGCGATGTAGGGATTATTCTGTTCATCCAGCAGGATGTTATTTGGTTTCAGGTCCCGGTGGAGGACGTTCTTGGAATGGGCGTAATCCAATCCGTTCGCGATCAGGTCAATCATGCGGAGCGTTTCCTCATCCGGCAATCCCTGTGGGGATTGGTCGATGCGGTCGGCGAGCGTGCCGCCGCGCATGTACGCCATGACGATATACAGGTCTTCGTCGTGTTGACCGAAATCATAGACCGGAATGATCTGTGGATGTTGCAGGTGGGCGATCACGTCCACTTCCTGCGTGAACTGCTGGACAAAACTGGGATCGTTGTACACTGTGGGTGAGAGAACTTTTACCACTACTTCGCGTTTTACGGATGGCTGGTAGGCACGATAAATCTCCGCCATTCCTCCCTGGCCGATAGGCTCGATAATGTGATACTGCCCAAGTGTCTTGCCGTCAAGATGAGGCATGAAAATCCCGGACTGTCTCCGCTGAATATGAAACCGACTATCTGTATTATATCTGAACTAACCCATCAGAGGTTTTCATGTTTCGGATTTCAGGTGGGCACCTCAGACCTGGAATTACCAGTGCGTATCATGTCGGAGATATGCTGTTGTAAAAAGCCGAGTGATATTCCACGCGGCCCTTAGGTATTTCGTCATAAAAAGGAATTGCCATAAAATATTGGGGAGCGGGCGCGAGTTCGTAAATGAGCCTGGGATACGATTTGAATCCAAACCGCTGGTAATACTCAGGGCTTCCCTCCAGTACGCAACCTTTCGCTCCCATGCTGCGGATTCTTGAGAGTCCTTCATAGATCAATTTGGAACCGATGCCCTGCTTTTGCAGCTCAGGCCGAACCGAAATGGGACCCAGTCCATACCACCCAATATCTTCCCCGTTGACTTTCACAACCGAAAAGGCAACGTGCCCCACGATCTTTCCATCCAATTCTGCCACCAGTGAGAGTGACAGTGCGCCCGCCTCCCTCAATCCAAGGACGATCAGATGCTCGGTGGGGTGGTCTGAAAATTTGCCGGTGAAAGCGGCCAGAGTCACTTCTGTGATCGCTTGTTGGTCTTCAGGTGTTTCAGGTCGAATGATCATTTGACGGTTTTACTCCATCACGGGTGCCCTGCGATTCATCTCTTTCATGGCAGGGATAAATGCCATGCTTAACGTAGTGATCAGATAAATGACTCCGAGTCCGAGCAGCATCGGTCGGACGCCCAGCTGCTCGGTCAGCACGCCGCCGATCAACATACCCAGCGGCATGGCCGACCAGGCACCCGCGCCGATCGCTCCGCCCACGCGTCCACGCATATTTTTGGGTACCCGCTCAAACTCCACCGCGCCAATGATCGGGTTGAGTGGACCTGCTCCCATGCTGGCGAAAACGACAAAGGGTACGGCAATCCAAATCGAAGGGTAGGTTGCAAAGAGAAAGAATCTCAAACTGGTCAGCACGAACCCAAAGACAAACACCGTGTGACGAGGCAGGCGCGGACCGATCGCGCTGAAGATCAAGGTGCCGATAACCGCGCCGGCTCCATTGGCGGCGATCAGCAGCCCCAGGTCCAGGGCCTGACCGTACACTTGCTTCACGAACACCGGTTGCACCACTCCGCCGTAGATCGCATCCAGAAAGTTAGTGAGCATGACCATGATGACAATTGCGAGCATTAGCTTGTCCGTGTAGATAAATCTCAGCCCCTCGCGCAACTCATCGAAGTATTTTCCGCCGGGTTCCCTCTCTTCTGCGTGGACCGGCTCGTGAACTGTGATTGTCAGGCCGATGATTGCGGCCGAAATGAAAAAGGACGCCGCATCGAGCCATAGGACGTTTTCGGTCCCGATCCAGGCAATCAGCAGGCCACCCAATGGTGCACCGATCAGACGCGAGCCGCGTTCGATGATGTGGATCAGAGATGTGGCGCGTTCGATGGGCATGTGCGCCATCTCAGCGAGTTCGGGCAGCAGCGCGCTGCGGGCCGTGCTGCCGGGCGAATCCAACAGCGCACCCAGGAACACCAGGACCATCAGTTGCCAAAACTCAAGCCCGATTGTGAAATACATCAGCGGTATCAGAGCAGTTGTCACGCCGCTGGCGATATCGGCGATGATGCTGGTGCGCTTGTAGCCGAGCCTGTCCACCAACGTCCCGCCGAAAAAGCCTGCCAACACGACGGGTAACACGGTGAAGAAGCCCGTGATGCCGGTCCGCGTCGCGCTACCCGTTGTCTGCAGAACAAACCACGGAATCGCAATGGCCGAAAGAACATTGCCAACCAGTGAAATGGCATTGGCGGTGAACAGTGAATAGATTGGCAGGCTGTTCTTTTTTGTCGATAAGGACATTGCCCTAGGATATTCCTTTATGCAGCCCAGATTGTTAAAACAAGAAAAGTAGACAGACTACAAAACTGGAGCGATTGCCAATTGTATCAGCCAGCCCATTTTTGTCCTTTATCCTTCCCGCTGGCATCTCAAAGCTAAATTCCTGCTGTTCATTGTTTGGATGTATTGCGATTCTTATCGCAGTTTTTGTTTCGCAATGACAGGGAATGGAACTCAGGTACAATTGAACACGATCATTTGGTAGAAGGCCGATGAAAACCAAAGTTCTGTTAAATCCCTACTCAAATCGCTGGAACGCGAAAAAGCGCTGGAGTGAAGCCGAGCCCGCCTTACGAGCCGCGGGCCTGGATTTCGATGTATCTGTCTCCGAGCATACGGATCATCTCGTGGAATTGGCGGCTGAGGCGATTCAAAAAGGCTTTTCCACGCTGGTAGTTGCCGGCGGAGATGGTACCATCGGTGAAGTCGTGAATGGCGCGGCACGTGACTGGGATGAAAAGAGTCCTTTCCCGGTGACCATGGGCATTGTCCCGCTGGGCACAGCCAATGACCTGAGCGATAACATTGGGATTCCGCGTGATTTTCCAGCTGTGGCCCAAATGATCGCGCAAGGCAAAACAAGGCGAATTGACTTGGGGAAGTGCAACGAACGATATTTTCTCAATAATTCCGCAGCCGGGTTGGAGCCATACGTCACGACCAAGCAGGAAAAGATCAAATGGATATCAGGCGTCCCGCGCTATCTGGTCGCAGCGATACAAGGCATCATG
>DASTOH010000043.1:0-33552 GCA_035720235.1 Anaerolineales bacterium
TTGCCCTCTCCATCCTGGCTGAAGGATGTAATGCAAGGCCTGATCTCTTCTGGACTACAGTATCCCAAATTGACTACCAAAATCTTTTGTCCGGTAAGGCGTGGATGATTGATCGAACGTACCAACCACCAGCCGCCAGCAATGACGAGCACGACCAAAAGGAGTGTGACAATTCCAAGGATCAAACGATTTCGATTCAAACAAGCCTCTCTGCTTCAGGTGATGATGGAAATTTCCGCGCTGTTCACCACCACTTCCAACGTATCACCATAATGATCCAGTGGGTCATGGGTGAAATTGTACTTTATCATCCACGCCTTGCTCGTGGAACTCTGCACACAAGATTCCGAAGTATACATGCACTTCATAGGAAAGCAGTTTCACCGGTCTGGGGTTTTCCTTCAAGATGCCTGCCAGGATCAATGATGGCCAGAGACTGTCGGGTTTGCCGTTTTCCACCACTTCTGGATCGGCATCCAGCAATTGATCGAGATTCCCATTGCGGATGACATCCTGCATCCAGGCATCATACCGGGCAGAGGCGGGATCATACCCATACGGCCCCTGCGCGTCGTGCGCGTGACCCTGGTCGGCTGAGGCCACGACGGCAATTCTCAAGTCTGAATCCTTGATCACGCGTCCGGCGGCGCGGCCGAAGTCGTAGTGAGTGCTGAAGGGGAGAGTCCGCATGGGGGAACAGTGGACCAGTTTTGGCCTCGCAGCGAAGCGATGACCAAGAAAATATAGAGGCACCACGGCTCCCCAGTCCAATGGGATGTAGCATGAGTCGCCGCCGCTGGCTCCGTAGATGTAGCGCACGACTGGCACATTCGATTCTGTAGCTTCATCCGCGATCGCATGTGCCAGGGCGGAGTCCATTTCAAAATTCAACTTCACGTCCGGCGACCAATCGGCCATGGCGCGCTCGGCCACACTGATGCTTAACGCTTCCTGCACACGAAAGCCATGCGGGTTGATGAGCACGATCACGTCTGGCGCCAGCGCTTCCAATGTCGCGCCCATCTGGTACATGGATTCGCGCGTCGTGGAAATCAGCTTTGGGTCTTTCACCGTTTCGGGGATCAGGTCCCCCGCGTGGGGGGCGATACAGGCGTAAATCAACGGCATCAGGACTCCTTGTGTGTCAATACTACTTCGCTTTTCGTTTGGGCGGAACGTGTGGCTACCAGTGCCAGATCCAGCGATTTCGCGCCTTCCCTCAGCGGAGTGCGTGTCGGGCGGCCTGTACGGATAGCAGTCAGGAAGTCCTGCATCTCCGCAAGGTACATGTCCCGGTCGGAGGCGATCACTTCGGGCGGACGATCAGGCTCGGCCGTGTAATGGAATGTCGCGTGGTTGGCGTCCGTAAACTCCACTGTCAGATTTCGGGAAACGACCCGGTAGTCATTGATCCAGCGGTTGGGGATGGCGCCATTGGTGGCATAGATCAGGCCCAGTCCGCCTTTTGAGAAACCGAACACCGTGGCGCTGACATCCTCCACCGTGTAATCCTTCACATCCTGGTGGAACAGGTTTTCCTGGCGCGAATAGGCGGTCATGGCATCGCCCATCAGGAACCGCATCAGGTCCACCATGTGGATGACCTGTTCCACCAGTTGTCCGCCAGAAAGGTCACGCTTCCGCCACCAGGGGGAGTGTAATGAATTACAGAAATAACGGGCCGACATGAGACCCACCGGACCCGCCTCACCCGAGTCGATCAACCCTTTGAGATGTTCGATGGCCTCACCAAAACGGAACATAAAGCCCACCTGGGTGACGATCCCTGCCCCTTCGGCAGCACGCGCCATATGCCAGCCTTGTTCTGAGGTCAGCGCGATGGGCTTTTCGATGAAAACATGTGCGCCCAGCTTTGCCGCAATCTCCACTTCATCGGAATGAGCGTAGGGCGGCAGGCAGATGAGGAGAACATCCAGCGGGACCTGCTCAAACATATGGTGATGATCTGAAAAGACAGGCGCCTGCCCATTGGTGTATTGCTGCGAGAAAGCCGCTGCTTTGTCAATAGTGCGGTTGCAGAAGGCAACCATCTCGAAGTCATTTTCCAGTTGTTTCAGGTTGCGGGCATGGCGATGGGCAAAGCCACCACAGCCGAGAATCGCGGTCCGTAATCGTCCATTCATTTTGTCCTCTCCATCTTTCAGGTCTTTGTGCAATCCAAAACGACTTGCAGGGCGTTTTCAGGTTCCTGGTCGAGAATGCGGAAGGCCTCTCCCGCCTCTTCAAAGGGGATCACGTGCGAGATGATGGGCTTAAGAGCCACGACACCCTCCGCTTGCAGACGCATGAACGTCTGGACCAAACGCAGCCTGTTCCAGCGATAAGTCAGCTCCGGGTCGGTGCCGAAGATCTGTGAGCCGACAATGTTGACGCGGTTGTGATGGAACTCTTCTCCCAGGAACAACCCCGCCGCCTCTCCCTGGAAGAAACCCAGAGCAATCACTTTGGCAGAATAAGCGACAGAGCGGACCGCCTCATTCAACGCGGCGGTCGAGCCGGTTACTTCGATGGCGATATCTGCACCGAGGTTCCCGGTAATAGATCGAATCCGTTCCGCGACTTCGCCCACCCCCGCGTTCAATATCACATCAGCGGCGCCATTTTGCTCTGCAATTTTCAGACGCTTTTCGAACCGGTCGATCCCAACCACTCTGGCGCCCGATCTCCTGGCAAGTTGTCCGACGATCTGGCCCAGGGTTCCCATCCCAAAAACGGCTACCGTTTCTCCGATCCGCACCCGGGCATCGTGCACGCCGTTCATGGCAATTGACCCAATCTGGGAAAAGATGCCGAAGATGGGGTCAAGCGATCTGGCTTGAACGCGATCCCGGGCATACTCCTCTGTGACAACATGATGAGTCCGATGACCCCAGGTCCCAAAGATGATATCTCCCATTGACACCTCCCGGACTTCACTTCCCAATTCGATCACTTCGCCGACTTCCTCATAGCCCCATCCGCTGACAGGGTATTGCAGGGTGGGTTGCTCAGTTGGAAGAAAGAGTTTTCGTGATGCGTCCCATTGCTTATGAAGATAAGGATTGCTGCCACGATAGGCAGTCAGTTCCGTCCCGGCACTGATGCCCGAATACAAGGTGTGCAGGCGTACCTGATGGGGTTCGAGGGGCGGGTCATCATACGATTTGAAGCCGACGGTCCTGGGCTGGGTGAAGAGGAGAACTTTTCCCATAACGATTCCTTCCTGAGATCGCCTGTGCGTCAATGATTTTCATGGATGGCATGGCAAAGTCCAATCCTGCCTGCCCCTCAGTGGAAATGATTATAACCCGGGTAGTTGAGACCAGTTCGTTTGGCCGGAAGAGAAGTTCTGCACACCTGGGATGCACGCGTTTCGGCGTAATATGGGCATCATGATTTGGGAAGAGTACAATACATTCCTTCAACCGAAGAGCCATATCGGCTAGAGCTTGTCAAAGGAGAGCCTGGCTTGAAAGTACAGCAATGGTGCATTGAGCGCTGCAGCTTGAATCACATGTAATGCTCGGACCAGGCAGTAATGGAGAAATCGCTACAGGAGATTATGCACATGCAACACTCGAACGCACTCGATATATGGCTGCGAAAAGCCGCCGTTCTGCTGGAAAGCAATCGCATCTCCTTCGATGGGCATTCATACACTGCGCCCTCCCTGGATACTGTTGATTTTGGCCGCAGGGATTATGCCAATCAATACTTATGGGATTCATGCTTCCATGCAGTGATCTGGCGTTGGATCGATCCGCAGAAGGCACAGGCAGAACTGCTGAGCTTAGTTTCGCGTCAAGTGGAGCAAGGCCCGGATGCAGGGATGATTCCCCACTGCAACTATTGGCGTAACGAGGGCGCCTGGTTATGGAACCAGCCCGAGCGAAGCTCGATTACACACCCTCCCTTGATCGCCGTTGCTGCCAATCTGGTATTCGAGCACAGCCACGATTGCGAATTTCTCGCTGCTATTTACCCGAAGGTGGAGAAATATCATGATTGGTTCGACCGCCGGCGTGACCCAGATCAAGATGGACTGGTCTGCATTATTCATCCCTGGGAAGCCGGTGGCGACGCACCTCCGCGCTGGGACACCTTTTTGGGTCTCGACAAATACATGCCGGAGGCAGGACGCGCGGCGCGCATCAAAATGGTGGAAGAACTGATTCGATACGAGTTCGATCCGATTGCCCTCGCTGAACATGGCTGGTTTCATGTGGAGTCATTGGAAATCAACGCGATCCGCGCGGCCGATATGGAGGCGATGGCTAAAATTGCAGAAGAACTCGGAAAGCCAGAGGAATCCGCCAGCTGGCTGCGCCGGGCGGAAGCCGTGCGCGTGGGCTTCCGATCCAGAATGATTGTGGATGGTCTGCCTTATGATTTGGAAGGATTGGAGGAGAAGCCGATCCTTCAAGCCAATGCAGGTCAGTTTGTGACCCTGTTCGGAGGCTTGCCCACGCGCGATCAAGCTGAGAAATTGGTATGCCAGCTTCAGGAGGCGCGCTTCTGGACTTCGTTTCCCATCACCAATACGCCAACGGATTCGCCAGACTTTTCGCCTGAGCATTATTGGCGTGGGAATGTCTGGCCCTGCCTCAACTGGCTCATCTATCAGGGACTGCGCCGCTACGGTTACGATGATCTCGCCGATCAATTAGCCTTTCGTAGTTTCGCATTGTTGGAACAGTCTGGCTTCTGGGAATACTATCATCCCGAAACCGGACAAGGTCTGGGCGGACAAGAGTTTAGCTGGGCGGCTGTGATGCTCGACATGGCTGCCTCGATGTACGGTCGCTAAGGAATACCTGGATGCGCATCATGGATGGCCAGCTTGTGGCCTTTCTGGGCGACAGTATCACACAACACCTGGTGGCAGTCAGCGATTGGATGGAAACGCAAACAGATGGCTTGCCGCCAGTCGGCACTCAAGTACGAATAGATCGCCATGAGAATCGTGGCTGGACCGCGCTGCTCGCGAATCACCTTCACCTGGCTTATCCTGAGCGCCGAGTACGCTATATCAATGCTGGAATTGGGGGAAACAGCTCACGGCAGATGTTGGCGCGATTTGATGCCGATATCCTCACTCACCAGCCGCAGTGGTTGTTGTTAAGCGCAGGCGTTGTCGAAGTGCGCCGCACCTATCAGCCGGATCGTGCGAGTGAGGTGGTGCCTCTCGATGAGTATGGGGCCAACCTCACCATGATGATATCCAAGGCATTGAACGCAGATATGCAAGTGATCTTGTTGGAGCCGACTCCTCACGCGCGCCCTGTCACGGGCGGCCCGGCTGAAGTGACACTGCAGGATGTCCATATGCTGACGCGCCAGTATGCAATGGCGATGAAGCAGGTTGCTCGGGAAACAGGCGTCGGATTCGTACCACTGTTCGATACCATGCTGCAAATTGAACATCGTCTGTCCGGCGAGGCCTCGCTTTACGCAGATGAGGTACATCTGAACGCCAGGGGCGATTTGTTGTACTCGCAACGGGTCTATCAGTATCTGGACATCCCCATAATGGCTTCCCGCAGCAGATAATCGGCACAGGTCAGGCTGCAATCGCCGAGGTCACGAAACACATTAAGGTTAGCTAATATTTATGAAGATAAATTGACTCTGAATTTATTTCTCGCTATAATGAAACAGTCAGCGCGGGGGAAAATGAGCTCGTTGATAGAAATGTACAGCGGTGATAGTCACTCTGTGGGACGGGTGTACCGGGATGACGTATCAGCAACGATGATCTCATCATACACAGATGCGAGTAGCATGTCTTGCCGGACATCGGCGTCCTGGTCCGAGTGGATATATGCTCAAGCGTTTTGAGCAGAAGGAGGTGCAATCCGCAAATAATGCTTCCCTTCCTATCTGAACATGGTCTATTTACTGGTTACCAACTTTAGAAGGAGAAGAATAATGATGAAGAGACTGAACACGTTACTAACGACCCTGCTTATCGCGGCCTTTCTTCTGGCTGCCTGTGGAGGTGGGGAAACTGCCACTCCAACTGCCGCTGAACCAACCGAGATGCCTGCAGAAGCGACGCCGACTGAAGCGATGCAGGTCACTGAAACTGTGGAGGCGACTCAACCTGCTGAGACAGCCACAGTCGAAGCTACAATTACGCCTACGATTGGCCCCCCACCAGGTGATGTAAGCTTCTTTTCAACCCAGTTTAATGTCGTGGCGGAAGGCGCCAAATTCCGAGCCATCCTCGCAGATGGAGGCAACTATGACTTCACCGGCTCAGAAGAAGGCCCACTGGTCGATCTAGTTAAGGCTGGGGCACAGACCGGCCAGGGCCAGGTAGACTTGGTCGGCGCAGTGCACGGGACCTTCCCACCGATTGCCGATGCTATGATGAACATGACCGATGTGGTCGATGACCTGTCTGCAGACCGGGAATTCAACCAGGCTTATCTGGAGACAGGCTTGCTAGGTACGGACGATTACTTGTACTACGTCCCCTGGATGCAAGCCACCTACATTATGGCAGCACGTAATGAGGCTCTTGAGTTTTTGCCTGATGGTGCCGATATCAATGCCCTCACCTGGGAACAATTCGCTGAGTGGTGCCAGGCGCTGCTCGATGGCACCGGCGGTCCGAAATGCGGCGTGCCTCACGCCGGCCTGTTTCACCGCTTCTTACAAGGCTTCCTGTGGCCCTCCTATACTGGCGGGATGGTCACCAAGTTCAAGAGCCAGGAAGCAGCCACTATGCTGGAGTGGGCGCGAGATAGCCTGTGGCCGACCATCCACCCTCAATCGATCAGCTATGATTTTATGCAGGAGCCGCTGCAGTCAGGTGAAGTCTGGGTGGCCTTCGACCATGTTGCCCGTCTGATCGAGGCATTTAATGCCGACCCGGAAAATATGACGGCCTTCCCTGCACCAGCGGGACCTGCGGGCCGCGGCTATATGCCTGTCATCGTTGGGCTGGGTATTCCGAATGATGCGCCAAATCCTGACGCCGCGATCGGACTCATCGATTACCTGACTCAGCCGGAGACGCAGAAACGCGTTTTAAGCGAGCTGGCATTCTTCCCAGTGGTTGCGGGTGTAGATACCTCTGACTTGCCAGCGGGCGTGGCGCTCGAAGCTGGGGCTGTCGAGGCGACGGTCAATGCACCGGATGCGATCGCCGCACTGATACCGGTTGGCTTAGGTGCACGCGGTGGTGAGATCAACGACATATTCAAGGCCGCTTTCAACCGGGTAGTCATCGACGGTGAGGATGTAACTACTGTGCTGGAAGAAGAAGCAGCCAATCTGCAATCGCTTTTGGATGAGACGGGAGCAGCCTGCTGGGCCCCTGATCCTCCTAGCGATGGGCCGTGTCAGGTCGAATAGCAAATTCTGTTCCTACTTTGCCTGGTGCATGCTTATAGCATGCACCAGGCAGACCCTCTCCGAACCACTGTGAGGTGCTCACATGACATCTGCTTCCGCACCGAAGAGTCGCAAGAAAATTAATTGGGCGCCCTATCTGTTAATCCTGCCCTCGCTGCTATACCTGGCTTTGTTCTTTGGCTGGCCGATGGTGCAGGGGCTGATCCTGGCGATCAGGGAAGAGGGGGCACTACTGACATTGCGTTCTGAGGCCGATCGCAACAGCACAATTACTGGGCGCCTACCGCGGGGAATGCAGGTTAGCATTCTGAATCGACAGGGCAATCCGATCTCACAAGGGGAAATACTGCAAGGCGACCAGCTTACTGAGGTCTGGTTTCGGGTGCGCGGGCAGGATACCGATGGTCAACTTATCGAAGGTTGGACTCCAGAACGGCGTATCCGGGTGCGCGAATCAAACGAAAATGGTGTGCCGATCGCGGGGACCATCAGATCGATCCTGTCCAGCAGCGCTGACCCACTTACACGTATTTATTCTCAGGCAGACGAAAGCAGCGAGGTCATTGGTCAGATGGAGGCTCGGACCGCTGTTGAGATCCTCGACCAGGCCACATTGGAACTTTGGTTTTTGATCAGTGGGGAATCTGGAGATCAAACCGTCGAGGGTTGGGTACCATCTCGCTATCTCAACGTCTTTGAGGATGAAACGCAGGCACGCATCGAGGGTGGGGATACAAGCCAGTTTACAACTCGCTACCTCGAACGAATGGTTAACGATCGTTTCTTTTGGCCCGCGCTTAGAACAACCTTATTGCTGATTGTACTAATTATCCCGGCACAGTTTGTGCTGGCGATCATCATGGCCCTTGTCATCCAGGCAGACTTGAAAGGTAGCGGCATCTTTCTATATGTCTTTGCCATTGCACTGGGTGTTTCGGACCTTGCAGTAGGTATTCTCTGGTATTCGATTTTTACTCAATCTGGCTATCTCAACTCGATCCTACAAGGGTTAGGCCTGATCGACTCTCCGAATATTTATCTTTCTGCCGATACACGGTACTGGATTCTCATTGCCATTTGGCTTGCAGAATTGTGGCGAGCAACAGCGATTGTCATGGTCATTGTTGTGGCCGGAATGCAAGCGATCTCGCGGGAAGTGCTGGAGGCTGCGGAAGTGTTCGGCGCCACGCTGTGGCAGCGGGTTCGATATATTATTCTCCCGCTGTTACGGCCGAGTCTGCAAGTTGCGCTGATCCTGCGCACGATCTTGGCATTTCAAGTGTTCGCAGTGGTCATCGTTATGAGTGGAGGCGATATCATGACCGTGCTTGCCAACGAGACCTATCGCCAGTATTACGATCAGCGCAATAATAATCTGGCCGCTGCTTACGCCAGTTTTATCTTGTTTTTATCATTGATCACTGCTTTCTTCTATCTACGCGCGGTTCGCACTCAAGAGGAGGTGGCAGAATGACCACTGCTGTGGATGTTCGAACGAAGACTGTAGAAGCTACACCTGAGGTGAAGGCCATCCACCGCCGGATGTTGAGACGGCAACGCCTTGGACGGGCGATGGTCTATCTAGTTGGTATCTTGATTTCGCTCTGGGTACTTATCCCGATCTGGTTCATTGCATCCATGGCGCTAACCACACCTGCCGAGGTCCGATCCTATCCAAAAGGCATTTTGCCATTTATTCCTTTGTCCACTGAGACGATTCAGTTCTTTCTGAATTCAAGGGGAATCCTTCCAGGCTTGCGGAATAGTATTGTGGTCGCCCTGATCACTTTGGTCCTATCCATTTTGATCGCCGCGCCGGCTGGATATGCCCTCTCTCGTTTCCTTTTCCGTGGCAGGGATGCCTTTCGCCTTGCCATCCTGGCGGTACGGGCCTTTCCGATTGTGGTGTTATCCATCCCATTGGCAGTGGTCTTCCTGCGTGTGGGCATCTATGACAACGTCTATAGCCTCGCGCTCATGCATACGGCTCTCGCACTGCCAACAACCATTCTTGTGCTAAGTAGTGTCTTCTCCAGTATTCCTTATGAGCTGGAAGAGGCGGCGATGGTGTTTGGTTGTTCACCGGCTCAGGCCTTTCGATATGTAGTCTTACCATTGGTGATGCCAGGCATCGCAGCCTCAGCGATCTTCACTTTTGTCCTATCGTGGAACGAAGTTTTCGCGGCAACTATTCTCACGATTCAAAATAGGACGCTGCCTGCCCAGGTGCTTGTTACTCTCAACCAGTCATCCGAGCCCTATCAGTTTGCCGGTGGCTTTTTCATGATGATACCGGCCCTGATCTTTATTTTCTTCATCCGGCGTTACTTGTTTAATATGTGGGGCCAGATTTCAAAATAAGAGGTTCATATGGCTGATATTCGAGTTGAAAACGTAACCAAACGCTTTGACAAGTTTGTCGCAGTAGATAACGTGAGCCTGACCATCGAGGATCAGGAATTTGTAGTGTTGTTGGGCCCCAGCGGATGCGGCAAGACCACCCTGTTGCGCGCCATTGCCGGGCTGGGAATGGCGGATGAAGGACGCATCAGCATCGGAGGCCGGGACGTCACGTACCTGCCGCCGCGCGACCGCAAGATCTCGATGGTTTTTCAGAGTTATGCCATCTTCCCGCACATGACCGTCTATGACAACGTCGCGTTTGGGCTGAAGATGAACAAATTCGACAAACGCGAGATCGACAAGCGGGTCCGGGATGCTTCCGCGTTGCTGCATATTGAGGGCATGTTGGAACGCTATCCCAGCAAGATGAGCGGCGGTCAGCGCCAGCGTGTGGCTGTCGCCCGTGCAATCGCCATGCAGTCTGAAGTGCTCCTGATGGATGAGCCATTGAGCAATCTGGATGCATTGCTGCGGCTGGAGATGCGTGCCGAGCTCAAACGGCTGCTGCAGGAGATCAAAGCCACGACCATCTATGTGACGCACGATCAGATCGAAGCGTTGAGTATGGGAGACCGCATCGCCGTGATGAAGGATGGGCAGATCCTGCAATGCGACAAGCCGGAGATCGTCTATGACCTGCCGACCAGTCGCTTTGTGGGCGGCTTCATTGGCACGCCACCCATGAATTTTATGAAGGCACAGGTCCAGCGCCAGAACGGCCATGTCAACGTGCAGGTAGGAGATTTCAATCTTAGTCCTGCCAACACGATGCAGCCGTTGCTGAAATCTTATGAGGGAAAAGATGTCCTGATGGGCATCCGGGCCGAAAACATGGAAACGCTTGCCAAACCCGCCAAGGATGCACTGCAGGTAGAGGTGCTGGTTGTGGAGCCGCTCGGTTCACAGAATCTTCTTACGGTGAAAATCGGCAATGACCTGGTCAAGGTGTCCACCCATCCCACCTTCCGCGTGGAACCCGGGATGGATGTCTGGCTCCGCTTCCCGGCGGAAAAGATCCGCTGGGTGGATCGTGATAACGGCAAAGTGTTGTATCCAGCCTAGTTACCGTCATTGCGAGCCAGAGGCGAAGCAATCTCCTGAAAAGATAGGGATTTCCTCATCACTGCGCTCCGACCTTGCTCGTTTTAAGTCGCTCGATCAAAGCGAATTTTCTTGCACGCATGAGTAAAAGGCAAAATATGAAATCTCATAGCTTATTGAGAAGATGTCTGCTCCCTCTTTGATTGATCACGCTATCTCAGTTTTGAGAAATAATGATACCGGCGTCTTCACCAAGCCAGGTCCTCACCAGTATCCCCATCAATGGAACTGGGATTCCGCACTGATCGCGCTCGGTCTTGCTCACTTTGACCTGCCGCGGGCACAGGCTGAAATTCGCGCCCTCCTGAGCGGTCAGTGGCGGGATGGCATGTTGCCGTCGATGGTCTATCACTCCATTCCATCCGATTACTTCCCTAATCCTGAATTCTGGCAAATCGAGACCAGTAGCAGCGCGCCGGGCGTTCCGACCACTGGTATCACGCAGCCTCCGCTGCTTGCCACTGTCGTTAGGCTCATCTATCATCGTCACCCCATGCCTGATTTCATTCGGGAAACGTTTCCAGCCCTGCTGAATTGGCACCGCTGGCTGCACACCGCCCGGGATGCGGACGGCAGTGGTCTGGCCTGTATCCTGCACCCCTGGGAATCTGGAACAGACGATTCGCCGCGCTGGCTCCATCTCCTGGCTGCCATGCAGCCAGAACTCCTGCCAGAATTTCAAAGAGGAGATACGAAATACGTCCCGGCCACTGAGCGGCCGAACCGGTCAGAGTACGAACGATTTATTTATCTGATCGATGTCTTTCGCAAATTGCGCTATGCGCCGGACGAGTTGTTGGCTCACTCGCCCTTCCTGGTTCAGGATATCCTCTTCAATTCCATTCTCTACCGTGCCGATGAAGATTTGCGTGCCTTAGCAGTGATGCTCGGACAGCCCACCGATGAGATCGACAGCTGGTTAAGGCTCATGCAGCTGAATTTTAACGCGCGGTTCTGGGATGAAGGACTGGGCTTGTACTACGATTACGACCTGCGGTCAGGAATACCGATCCGGGTCAATACCGCCTGCACCTTCCTGCCTTTGTTCGCTGGTATGCCATCAAAGAAGCAAGCGCAACGCCTGGTTCAAGAACATCTTCTCGACCCCAGTGAATACGCGCCGGGTAGTGAGATCCGCCATTGGGTCACTACCACGGCCAAGATTGAGCCAACCTGGGAGTCACGCCGTTACTGGCGCGGACCGGTCTGGATCATCATGAACTGGTTCATCATCGAGGGCTTGCAGCGTTATGGGTACACCGATCTGGCGGAGGTTATCCGTCAGGACACTCTTGGTCTGATGGAAGCCAGTGGTTTCAGGGAATATTATGATGCGCGCGATGGCTCAGGTTGTGGATCGACCGAATTCTCCTGGTCGGCAGCCCTGGCTATCGAACTATCCAGCAGCTTTGCGAGCATGGGAGATCGTCCGTTGGCGCCGCCATAAGCCTGTCTACCCTGTAACAAATTCTTGGTTGAAATTCAATTCGGAATTTGCTACGATACTCCTACGCCGAGGAGGTCGATCACCCTTATATACATACCATTTTCCTTCCATTGAACCACTCGATTTCAATGCATAAAGGAGAACCTCATGTCCAGGCAATTTGCACGTACCCTTCTCTCAGGTTTCCTGATCGCGCTTCTGGCTTTCGGCGGCATCAACATGGCCTCCGCCGCAAAACCTACACCCACCCCACCGCCCGGTCCATCCCCCACACCTGTTCCTCTTACACCCATGCAGATCTTCGGAGCCTGGCATTGCGGCAACCATTACTGTGACTGGAGCCTGGTACGCAATATGACGGAGTTCGACCAGGCGAACCACTGGCTGATCGATCGCGGCAACGGACAGCCCTCCGTGAACCTGATCATATTGAGTTTTGTCAACCCGCTCAAGATGCTCAACCAGACCGACACCGGTCTCAACGGTATGATCCCTGCCGGGATGACTCAGGCGGTAGTGGATTACTTCAAGAGCCGCGGCATCCGGGTCATGCTCTCGATTGGGGGCATCACCTACACCGATGACTGGGACGCGGCCCTGGCAGCGGATCCCACTCAACTGGGGCTCAACGCCGCCTCCATTGCGCAGGCGATGGGTGTGGGCATCGAGATCGATTACGAGAACAGCAGCGACCCCAACATCCCGGCCCTGCAAGCCTTCATTGACGCGTACCGTTCCCAACTGCCCTACGATGCGACCGGCAATAATCACGCCGCACGCCTGACCATCGACGTGGCTGCGGGTGACCGCTGGCTGATCGCTCTGAACCGTCACGCCACACAGCACTGGCTGACCACTTCGAACCCGGTGCTTGATTATGCCAATGCCATGGTGGGAGGCACCTCCTCCGGCGACCCCGCTGACTGGCAGGAACATATCGATGGCAAGCCGCAGTATTCGCCGCCTGTCCCGCCACTGGCTCCGGCCAAGTTTACCGGCGGTTTGTATCTCAAGGGCAATATTGCAAACTGCAACAACTTTGCCTCCTCTGAACAAAAGGCTCACGCGAATTATGTCCAGACCGTGGCGCCCAACGGAGCAGGGACAACACGCGGCATGCTCGGTTATATGTTCTGGGCGGCGGAATACCCATCTGCGCGGCGCTCCTACGTTGGCACTGTGCCTCCGAACACATGCGAAGATGGAATGGGCGTGGCGGCAATGACGTTCAACATTCCGATCCCCATGCCGCCATTACGACAACAGTAAGCAACCTGTTGTTTCTCTTCAAAAAAACTCCGAGATGCTTCACAGGACATCTCGGAGTTTTGCTTTAACTGCTTTCAGGTCCCTGTTTGGCCAGAAGGCTGGCAATACCCTTCAATTCCAGCCACCATTGTTCCTTCGGGCGCTGGTGTTCCGCATCGATCATGCGGTCGAAGTCGCGCAGATCATGGAAAGCGATCTGGCCATTTTGCATGCCAATGAAAGCGCTGCTATATTCCTGCTTCTCGCATTGTTGAATCAGATAGTCGAGGCATAAACTCGCGAGCCGCGTGGCCTGGATGCGGTCAAAGGGAGATGGATCGCCGCCCTGCTGTAAATGTCCCAGGATGGCAGGGCGCACATCGAACACCTCCTGGCCTTCCTCTTCGAATAGGGCACACATGAATTCGGTCGTGTAGATTGGGTTCGCCTTTTCATTACGAAGCATCAGCCCCAGCCGCTTGCCAGATTGGAAACCCTGCAAAAGTTTTTCCACATCGACTTGCATGTCGCGCAGTCTGACGCCTTCCTCATGCAGATAGACGCGTTCTGCACCGGTGGCCATGCCGCCCATCAGCGCCAGGTAACCGCAGTAATTTCCCATCACTTCCACGACAAAACAACGTCGGCTGGCCACCGCCGATTGTTTGATCTTATCCACGGCATCTACGATGCTGTTCAAAGCCGTATCCGCGCCGATGCTGAACTCGGAGCCTGGCAGGTTGTTGTTGATGGAAGCCGGCAGGCAGACCATGGGAATATTGAACGATGGAAAATTCGGACGATTGCTCAAGATACTGTAGGCGGTCTCATACGCGTTCCAGCCGCCAATGATCAACAACGCGTCGATGTGGTGGTCTTCGATGACACGCGCGATGGCGTACAGGTCGCGGCCCTTGGGGACACGGCGCGTCGTTCCCAGCGTCGAGCCACCTTGTGAGGCCCAGCCGCTCACGCTCATCCATTCCATGGCTTCCAATTCACCATCGATCAATCCTTCCACACCATTGCGCACTCCGAGCATGATATGTCCCTCATCCAGCCCCAGGCGGATAGCCGCGCGTGCAGCCGTGTTCATGCCTGGGGCTGGCGCGCCCGCATTCAACACCGCGATGCGGAAGCGCTGCTTCGCTGGGTCCACCGGGTGAGGCAGGGCACGTACCATCGTCTTGAATATTTTGAACGCATCCTTAAACGAGGAACTGCGCAAGGACATGGCGCGTTCATAATCCTTTGCATTCACGGCCTCCGCCACGGCTTGCGTTTTCCTCACGCTTTCCATCAAGGGCAAATGGGTCATACGGTTGTTGCGGATACCGATCACAACCGGTTCATCCTCAGGTTTCGCGGCGAGAATCGTATTAACGGCTTCATAGCCCATCATGGTGCTGAGATTGCGGTCAAAGGCGCTGGGTCGCCCACCGCGCTGGACGTGCCCGAGCACGGTGACGCGCACCTCCTCGTTGAGCTTTTCCTCCAACACGCGTTGCACGTCACTGCTGCCGATGTAGTTGCCATCGCGATCGCGCGCGCCCTCAGCCAGGATCACAATACTATCGCGCCGACCCGCTTTACGTCCCGCTTTGAGGCGTTCGGCCAGTACATCCTCCCAGTTCTCCACATCTGGCGGCGTTTCGGGGATGAGTACCCAATCTGCACCACAGGCCAGCGCGCCCATGAGTGCCAGGTAGCCGCAGTTGCGCCCCATAACTTTCACAACAAACGTCCGCTGGTGACTCGCCGCTGTGCTGGTGATGGCATCCACGGCTTCGGTGATGCGATGCAGCGCCGAGTCGGCGCCGATGGTGATGTCGGTTCCGGAGAAGTCATTGTCGATCGAACCGACCAATCCCACGATGGAAAAGTTTGGGTAATCCGCGGCTTCCTCCGCCTGGATCTCTCCCGCCTCCACCAACTCGGAAATAAGCGATGGCCACTCCTGTCGAAAGACATTCGCGCCCGTCAGCGAGCCATCTCCGCCAATGACGATCAACCCGTCGATGCCTGATTTGATCAGGTTCTTCGCGGCCTGTCGGCGACCTTCGCGCGTGCGAAATGCTTCCGAGCGGGCCGACCCGATCACGGTCCCGCCCAATTGCAGGATGCCGCCCACCGAATCCCAATGCATCTTGCGGATGTTCTCATCACCATCCACCAGGCCCTGATAGCCTTCGTAAATCGCATACACTTCCGCACCTCTATCCAGCGCGGTGCGGACCACGGCGCGCACCGCGGCGTTCATGCCCTGCGCGTCGCCTCCGCTGGTCAAGATTCCGATTCGTTTTGTCATGTTGTCCTGTTCTTATGTTACCTGCTGCCGTCCCGAAGGTTTTTACATAGTGCCGCATAATTTACTTTACTTCCTGTTTCAATTTCAGCCTATAACTCCGTATGAAAAGTAAAGTTAATAATGAGACAGGCGGTAGAAGACACCCTTACTTTTCACGTATAGCCTTCGGGATGTTGCGCGTTCGGTGAATTTTCTAGCTGCAAATGGATTCTACTGCAAATGGAATTGGAATCAAAAACAAAACGTGACCGTCAAAAGTTTCGCCAGCAGTTGCGCGAAGCGTGCCGCCGCATCTTGGGGTGCTTCACGGCGATTGCCGGAGAACTAAAAAAGGGAAATGTTACTCTTCATCTTCTTTGAATTGTCCCATCTTCCAGCGTTCAAAAAGGATCAGGCCATTGAGAAATGCATAGGTTGCGAAAAACAGCATCACCTTGGCCCAATCATCTATGATCTGTAATGCGCCGGCTTTACGTAGTGAATACATGATCAGTGAGAGTAACAGATACATGGAACTGACGAACATCCAGGAAATGAACAGCGCCACCTTCTTATGCTTGAGGCCCACTTTGCCGTAATCGAACGAAAAGTAACCCGCCATACAGCCACCTGCGAACAGGCCGAGCACCACCGAAAGCATTTCGAAGGAACGTGTGCTGCTCTCCGTCTCCTGAGAGGCGGTCAGGGGAGTCACACCAAAGGTGAGAAAAAGGACAAAACCGGTGAAGGCGGCAAGCACGATCAGGCTGATCAGAAGACTCCTGCCTATAGTAAGACCTGAGTCAGGTTTACGCATTTTCTATACCACTCCTTTTACTGGCAGGCCGCGGATTGCTTTTCTACAGGCAACCCAAATGCTTCATAGACCGGCACACCATCCCACTCAGGCGGAATGGGCAGCCCCAACGCGAAGGCCGCGGTAGCGGCAGTATCCATCGTATATACCTGGGTGCTTAACTGTTTCGGCTGAATTCCTGGCCCGGAGGCGATCCATGGAATGGTCATATCCACGGGCAGGTCGGTGCCATGACCGTTATCGTGCCCGCCATGATCGGCGCTGATGATGATCAGCGTTTCATCCCGCAGGCCCCTGGCATCCAACCCGCTGAGAATTTCTCCCAGCGCTTCGTCCGCGCGCTGGATGACGCTGAGCTGCTCTGCGGACATCCACCCATATTGATGTCCCATCCAGTCTGGTGTTGGGAAGTGAACGAACAGCAGGCTGAAGTCCGCCGGAAAATCCACCAGCAACTGCTCTGTGATGACCAGGTCGCGGTCGTTGATAAAGACAAAGGAATCCACACTGGCTGGTTCCGTGACCTGCTGCAACTTTTCCTTGCCCACATACATCACCGTTGGCAAGCCGGCGGCGTGAGCGATGTCGAACAAGTCGGTGCCTTTTGCGAATCCCTTTTCGGGCAGGTAATCGTTCCAGTCCACGCCATGTTTCGATGGACATACGCCTCCCAGCATGGAGGCATGCGAGACCAGAGTCACACTCGGGAAAACGGTCTGGGCATTCAGTGTATGGGCCGAGTTTTGCATGAGCGCTAGAAGATTTGGCATGGGCGCCAGCGCGATGGCATCGGGGCGGAGTCCATCAATGGACAGGATCAGGACGCGGCGAGCGAGAGGCGCAGGCGTCGCGGTGATGGTTTCGGTGGGAGAGAGCATTGGTGTCGCTGTTGCGGTTGATACCGAAATCGTGGTAAGTGTTGGAAACGGGGAAGGTAATACATCCACGGGCACAGCGCCTGGAGAACTGCAGGACAGCAGGGTAAACACAAGGGTTAATATGCTGATAAGAAGTCTTGATCTCAATGTTGCTCCTTGATTCCAGCCAATCTTACCTAATTGTCCATCCATTGGAAATGGTTCAGGGTGGTAACCTGATCCCTGATAGAAAGTACTCCGATGTTCATGAAACATCGGAGTACTTCTGAGAAATATCCTTATCTCTTTATCGGATAAGGTTCACGGGCGGGCATCTGCCACAAACGGACAATGATTTGCCAGGCCTCGATCACGGTCGCGATCAGCAGCGCGAGGAAGAACGGGATCAATACAAAGCTGGATATTGTTTCGGCATTCTGCGGGGAAAGTTCGACCTGCAAGCCCGACAGTGATTCGGGCGTGATTTCGATAATGGCCGGGCCTGTCAGAATGACAATCACCAGAACAATGGTGGCGACCTTCAGAACGAGCGAGGCGATGCGGGTGGCCTTTGTCCATATACCGGTGCTCAGCACTATGAAGTTGAGGCCAATCTGTGCCACACCAATCAGCGTCCACCAGGGGAGGTAACGGAAGAAGGCTTCCGTCAAGATTGGGATGAAGAAGAATTCACCACGTGAGAATATATACAGGCCGATCCTCTCTGGAAAGAAGTTGAACAGGATCAGGAAGGCCAGCGTGAAGAAAATCTCCACGACTTCTTCGCCGATCTTCACTTCATCTGGGTCAGGCTCTTTGGCAAGTTTTGCCGGATCCCATTTCTCTTCAAAATCTTTTGTGACTTCGGCCGGTAGCACGCGCTCGAGAACTGCAAAGATCAGGACGATGTTTCCCAACGCGCTGATGGCCGCACCGATGTAGTTCCAGGTGAATTTGGTCAAAGCTTGCGCGATCTCGATACTGCTCATTTCACTGCGTACCACACTGAATCCAAAAGTCATCAACAGCACCATGAACAAAACGCTTAGCACGATCTTCGCCACCATCCACATGAACGGGTACAGACGCGGCCCGATAAGATATTGCGGTCCCATATAAGACTCAGCGACTTTGCGCGGCTCACCATACTGCTTGAGTAACTCTATCACTTGCGTCTCATCGACCGACCCGTCAGCCTGCTTCCGTTCCTCGAGCATATCTTCCAATGTGGAACGGATCTCAGCCTCGATGTCTGCGCGTGCCTTGCGGGGCAGATGCTTGCCGACTTCGGCGATGTATCTATCAATCAAGTTCATTTCGTTCTCCTTTTTATTACTCGTATATCTGGCGTTAGACGCCTTCGGCAGCGCCAGCTACACATTACGACAACATCTGCTGCATGGTCTCCGTCATGGCAGACCATTCCTTTTTGAGTTGTGCCAGCACAGCCTTGCCCTGTGGGCTGATCACGTAATACCGGCGCGGACGGGCTTCGTCCACAATGCGCCAATCGGACCGTAACAGTCCCTGCGACTCGAGCCGGCGGAGCAGGGGATAGAGCGTGCTCTGATCGATCTCCATCCCCTGGTCCGAGAGCGCCTTGAGCAGGGAATAACCGTACTCCTCCCTGCTCAACCGGCTCAGCACCGCCAGAGACAGGATGCCGCGTCGCAGTTCCAACAGCATGTTTTGTACAAGTTCATCGTTTTCCATAGATCACCTATATGTCGTACTATACTGTATGCTATACAGTATGTCAAGGGTCAAAGTATAAGGTGATATATCTTGACAGAAATTTGCTTATCGATAAAATACCACCTACCGTTAAAAAAATTTTAAACAATAAAAAGAAATAGAGTATGAAAAAAGATATAGAAAATAAGTCATTCCAAATCAAGGATCTTGAGACCCTGCGCGCCGTTTCTGATCCCCTCCGGGTCCAGATTCTGGAACTGCTCATCGCCCAAAACCTCACGGTCAAACAGGTGGCCGAGAAACTCGGGCTGGCGCCCAGCAAGCTCTATTATCACTTTGCCACCCTGGAAAAACTGGGACTGATCGAAGTGGCCGAAACCCGCATGGTCGCCAATATGGTGGAGAAAATCTACCGATCCCGCGCCGATGTGCTGGATGTGGACCCCTCCCTCTTCAAATTCTCCAAGCAGGGTGAAAATGAACCGATCAGCACGCTAGTCCATTCCGTGATCGACGCGACACGGGAGGATATCCTGCGCAGCTTGCAGGCGCGGCAGTTCCAGTTAGAACAGGGCGCCCAGCAACGGCCGCGCCGCTTCCTCATCAACCGCATCGTCAGCCGGATGCCTGAGGAACGCGTCGCCGAATTCCAGCAGCGTCTCCTCACCTTGTTGCAGGAGTTCGAAAATGAAAATGATACTTCAAAGCGCGGCTCAAAACACCAACCGTATGCCTTGACCGTCGCGTGCTATCCGAGTTTCTATTTTGAAGCGCCAAAGAAGGAGAAAAAGAAATGACAACCGCCGCCGTAGATGCAAAAGCCGGGGCCGGGTCCGCCCCGCAGGACATGAAGACCTTCCTGGTCATCTGGATTGGTCAACTGGTTTCCATGCTGGGGTCGGGTCTCACCAGCTTTGCGCTGGCTGTGTGGATCTTCGCCCAAACGGGCAAGGCTACCCCCTTCGCGCTGACGGTGCTGTTCGGGAATCTGCCGCGCATCCTGCTCCTGCCAGTAGCGGGCTCACTGGCCGACCGCTGGAATCGCCGCTGGGTCATGATCCTCTCGGATGTCGGCAACGCGCTGGTCACTATTAGCGTATTCGTGCTGCTGCAATTTGGCTCTCTCCAGTTCTGGCATATTTACCTGATCGCCACACTGGGCTCCATCTTTTCGGCCTTCCAGGAACCGGCTTATAGCGCCTCCGTGACCATGCTGGTCCCGAAAAAGAACCTGTCACGCGCCAATGGTATGATCCAAATGGGACAGGCGCTCGAGATGGTCATCACGCCGGTCATCGCAGGTGTACTCTTTGTGGCGATAGGTCTCTCCGGCATTCTCATCATTGATTTTGTGACGTTCTTGTTCGCGGTCGGCACACTGCTGGTGATTCGCATCCCGCAACCCAAACTCAGCGAACAGGAGCAAAAGAAAGCCTCGGTCTGGTCCGATGCCAAATTCGGCTGGGACTATCTCAAGGCGCGCCCCGGTCTCTTTGGTCTGTTGTGGTATTACGCCATGGTCAACTTCCTGCTGAACTGGAGCGGCGTGTTGACGGGGCCCATGATCCTCTCGCGTTTCCCCGCCAGCACGCTCGGCACCATCCAGATGTTCGTTGGTCTGGGCATGCTGTCCGGTGGAATTCTCAGTAGTGTCTGGGCAGGTCCAAAACGGCGTATCACGGCCGTGATCGGGTTTATCGCTCTGGCCCTCGTTGGGATGATGGTGGCGGGGCTGCGCCCCGGTCCGGTCTTTGCCGGCGCGGGCCTCTTCTGGATGATGATCTTCATCCCACTGGCCTCCGCCTCGAGCCAGGCGGTCTTTCAATCCAAGGTCGCGCCGCAGGTGCAGGGGCGCGTCTTCAGCATCCGCAGCATGATCTCGCGTTCGGTCATGCCGGTCTCCTACCTCCTGGCCGGGCCGCTGGCCGACCGCCTCTTCGGTCCCCTCATGGAAGCGAACGGCGCCTGGGCCAGCACATTCCTCGGCACCTTGCTGGGTACCGGCGCGGGACGCGGCATTGGTTTCATGATCGTTACCTCGGCGCTGGCCGGCATCGCCGTCTCCATCCTGGCATATGCCAATCCACACATCCGAAACATCGAAGACGAGCTGCCGGACGCCTTGCCCACTGCATCGGATTAAGCAAGCGCCGAATTCATAATACTCTTTTTGGAGCAATTTCAACGAAGAGTAGCCTTCTCAAGATCTATTGCGGCTATATACATTCAATTTTATAGCTCACTTCAGCTTCGATACTATTTGGGCTGGTGACAATCAGTCTGACCCAATACGTTCCTGGAGTCCGCGGGCTTGGAAGAGGATATTCAACCGAAAACTCTTTCACGCCAAAGGCATCAAAATCCGTGCTTTGTTCCAGCATGGGGCCTCCCTGTTGCGTTTCAAAATGCCATTTCACAGTGGTTGGTCCGTTCGTTTCAATGGTGCCTGCAATCTTGAGCGGAGAAATGATATCGGCACAAGTAGTTGTACTGATTGTTCGCGGGCCCACATCCACCGTCACTTTCGTGACAGAAGCCCGTGGATCTTCGACAACCGGCACAGAGGCGAGATTCCCGCCAGTCGTGGTCACACTCGCCGCGACCCAGCACCTTCTGCCTGAATTGAAGGGATCAACAACGTACCACCAGCTTCCCTCGGAATTCTTGCCCACAATTTGAGAACCTTGTCCCGCGGCCAGGGAGCTGATAGCCGTCCAGGCAATGCCTGGACCAAAACGACAATTGACCCCCACATCTCTTGCAAACACTGTTGGTACAGAGGGCGTGGATGTGGAGGTGGGAGGGGGCGTATTTGTAGATAAAGGTGTTTGTGTTGGCAATTCTGTGGGTGGAGGGGATGTATTGGACGGCAGTAAAACGACAGTCGGCGTCTCTGTCACAGGCACATTCGATGGGAGATTGCAAGCCAGCGTTGTGAAAATGAGAGGGATGAGCATTCGTGATATTTGGGGTCTCATTGTTTCTCCTTTCTTTTTATCTACACCTTACTTAAATCATCATAACACCCCAAGAAGTCGCTTTCGTTAAAACAATTCGAGCGGAAGTCCTCCGCTCAAATTTATTCTGCCTGTTTTGTCTTTCTGTTCATATTTGCGATTTACCAGCTGGGATCTCGCTCCTCTTCCGAATCTTCCTTGTTTTCATTTTTGGTCTTTTCTTTCAGACCAAACAATTCAAGCAGCCTGTCGAAAATACCTGGGTCGGCACGCACATTTCCTGGATTGATTGGACTTTGTAGGCCGACTCCGGAGTAATTCCCATATCCCAGCCACATGTACTTTTCTTCCTTCTTTTTGCCCTTGTCAGAATGCTTGTTGTCGGTGGACATTTCAGCCTCCTTCCTGAATTCAGGATATACATATTTCAAGGTACAGTCAACTTCTCTTATACCCCAATTTGCCTTATGAATGTCACCTTCTGTTCTATCTCATTCATCGTTACCTGTGTAAGGTGAGTTACTTCATCATCTTAGCACCTGGCACGGCCCTTTTCGTGAAAACAAATTGAGCGGAACATGTCCGCCCAACTACATCTGGGTTATTTCACGTCCAGGCACTTCAATGGCGATCTGTTTTATCGTGTCTTCGGAAATCTTCGATCTTTCGAATGAGCCTGTAAATTGGCGGGCCGAAGACAATTGCCGCAAGGATGAATACGAATAATATTTCCCTCCAGCCAATAGCGATCACAGGTTGGCAGGCGAGCAGGGATATCATTGCTACGGAGGCAGCAATCAGAAGGTGAACGCGAGGCTTGCTTCTTATGTGCATCTCAAACCAGCCTGTTCAAAACGAATTCTTTCACGCGTAGGGCAGTTGCGATTGCCTCTTTTCGAAACTCCAGCGAATCTTCCGCCTTTGGATAACGTGACGCAATGGAATACCCTTCCAGTTGATCGATGTCGGAATGCAGGTCTTCGAATGACGCATCAACCGCCATACAATCCTCAAGCAAGGAAGTCAGAGTCGGCTGGCTTGAAATGGCTACAGCATGCTCGTGCAAATATGCTTTGAGATATTTTTCAGCCGACAATTGACAATGCATGCCGGTCGTTACAGGCAATGGCCCATCAACAGAGTTTATAGCAAAACCTGCGGTGCCGAGGTCTTTGTTGGCCTGCCGGATCCAGTTTCGAGTTTCTTCACGCATGGAAATACCCAAATCTCATTTGCCCAACATCGGCATTTTGATTCCGTGACGTTTGGCGGCTTCGATGGCTATTTCATAGCCCGCGTCCGCGTGCCGGACGACGCCCATGCCTGGGTCGGTGGTCAGGACTCGCTCCAGCCTGCGGGCCGCTTCGGGAGTCCCGTCTGCCACGATGACCTGTCCGGCATGCTGGCTGTATCCCATGCCCACGCCCCCACCGTGATGGAACGAGACCCAGGTCGCGCCGCCCACCGCGTTGATCATAGCATTTAATATCGCCCAATCAGAAATGGCATCCGAGCCGTCCTTCATCGCTTCGGTCTCACGGTTGGGTGACGCGACCGAACCCGAATCCAGATGATCGCGGCCGATCACGATTGGCGCTTTGACCTTTCCGCTCGCGACCAGCTCATTAAATTTCAAGCCTGCCTTCACGCGTTCGCCATACCCCAGCCAGCAGATGCGGGCGGGCAATCCCTGGAACGGGACTTTCTCGCGCGCCATTTTCAGCCAGCGCTTGAGATGATCGTCTTCGGGGAACAACTCCATGATGGCCTGGTCGGTGGTGTAAATATCCTCCTTATCACCCGAAAGCGCCACCCAACGGAACGGTCCCTTGCCCTCGCAAAACAACGGGCGAATATAGGCCGGCACAAAACCGGGGAACTCGAAGGCGTCACTCACACCGTTGTTATACGCCTGCTGGCGGATGTTGTTACCGTAATCAAAAACCTCCGCACCGGCACGCTGAAATGCCAGCATCGCCCTCACATGCTGTGACATCGAGTCCATCGCCATTTTCTTGTACTTCTCTGGATCAAACCTCCGCAACTCCTCCGCCGCCGTGACCGACAACCCGGACGGCACGTACATCAACGCCTCATGCGCGGATGTTTGGTCTGTCACCACGTCGGGAACCACCCCACGCTCTGACAACTCATGGTAAATATCGGCAGCGTTGCCAATGAGCCCTATGGATTTCGGGACTTGCTTATGCTTAAACTCCTCCACCAGCGTCATGGCCTCTTCGAGATTATCCACCACCATATCCACATATCCAATGGCGCGGCGGCGTTCGGCACGCTCGGGGTCCACTTCCACGATGAGCCCCACGCCTTCATTCATCGTGATGGATAAAGGCTGCGCACCGCCCATCCCGCCGAGACCAGCCGTGAGGACAAATTTCCCCTTCAATGAGCCCCAGCCTTTGAGTTTAGCCAGCGCGCCGAATGTTTCATAGGTGCCCTGGAGAATCCCCTGGGTGCCAATGTAGATCCACGAACCGGCGGTCATCTGCCCGTACATGATGAGTCCCTTTTTGGCGAGTTCATCGAAGTGTTCCCAGGTGGCCCAATGCGGCACAAGGTTGGAGTTGGCGATCAACACTTTCGGAGCATCTTTGTGACTTTTGAACACAACAACCGGTTTGCCCGATTGCACCAGCAGTGTCTCATCCTCTTCCAGGTTTTTTAAAGACTCAAGAATGGTCTCAAACGCCTCCCAGGAACGCGCCGCCTTCCCACGCCCACCGTAAACGACCAGGTCATCCGGTTTCTCGGCCACTTCCGGGTCGAGATTATTTTGAATCATACGATAGGCAGCTTCGCTGAGCCAATTCTTGCAGGTGAGGTCAGTGCCCCTCGGGGCGCGGACAGGTCGAGATCCAGACATGATGCGGCTCCTTGTTAAATTAAAAATCCCTCCCGATTATAAGCCGGGAGGGATGCGTTTATTGAGACCTAATTAAGGACTGAGCATGCTGATACTTTCAACGATTTGCTTCCATTCCAACTCCATGGAATCCTGTTGCTCGGAAGCTATATAAAAATCAAGGACCACTGTTCCTGCAGGCACTTTGAAGAAAGTCCCTCTGTAGTGGGTTGTAGGAAAAGATATGGCATCCCATTGTGATTGAAAGATCAAGACCTCTAATTCTGACAGCACCTGAAAATCAGATGACAGATGCTTATGTCCTTTCTTTACCGAACGTTTTATCAACGTTCTTTCGTCAGCTTCTATTTGCCTTAAGGTGCGTTTGTCCTCTTGCAGAAAAACGACATTGATTTTAGGAAGAGCATTATTAAGAACATGTTCGGGATGCAAGTCATAGGCATGCAACCTGAAAACGTTAAAGTCAAGGGTTTGAAGTGAGGCAATTTCCTCCAGAAACCAAGTGTTTTGCGTTCCCACTTTCTCCGCGGCCAGGTAGTATTCGGGTTCGCCCACACGGATAGCTAGCCAGCCCGACGGAAATGTCACTTGAATTCCAGCTTTATGGTCGGTAAATAGCGTAGTCTGATCTTCCTGTATCAGCAGTGATGTTCCCTGGGAGGAAACAACAGCCGTCGGCACGGGTGTTTCAGTGGGGCTGGGTATGGGAGTGGGAGTGCCGAAAGCGGCCAATGCCGTCCCGGCCAAGGCGGTTTCCCTGGCACTGGAGTCGACCGTGGGGACGGCTTGAACAGGCTGACCGCAACCTGCCGCTAGTATAACGAACAGACCGCAAAATAGATAAAGTTTTTTTCTTTTCATGAGACCCTCTTTCTCAGAGTCCTTCCTTTTTCTTTCAGGACGGCTTGCAACATTAAAAGTGACAGCCCTATTTGATGAACTCGACTGACCCGCCAATCTGTTCAGCCATCTGGAAGATCTCATCCTTGTGCTGTGGCGTCGTCGAGATCGTGACCAGGATCAACTTCTTATTGGATTGGAACACCACGATCCGTTGCAGCACCCGCAAGCCGCTAATGGTCTGTTCCAGATCCATGTATTCAACCTCCAGGCCACTGCCATTCTCCATAGTGTTTACGCCGGTTGTCAGCACCTTGATGCCCTGCTGAGTAAAGGATTGCTCCAGCGCGCCGGTAATGAACGATAATGGCATGACGGACAACACGGGATCCTCAATGGCGGTCACGGTAATGTTCGAAGCGTAGCCGCCCGCCAGATATTTCGACTGGCGGTTCAATGCCGCCATCCGCAGCACATCTGAGTCGAGGTTCTTGAATGCCTCCGCCGCCTTGGCCATATCGGGATCCTCACGCCCCAGTTTCTCGAGCGCGACCTCCAGATCCTCCTTGACCACTGGGATAATCACCCAGTCCTCAGACAGCGACATTTGATATTTGTTGTCATAGTCAATAAAGAGTGTGGACCCGTCAGGCAGCTCCTGAGTGGCAATACCGCTCGGCAACGGCGTGGAGGTCGGCGTGTTGGTGGGTGTGGATGTAGCAGTTGGGCTGGGCGTAAAGGTGGGCGTGGGTGTAAAGGTTTGCGTAACAGTTGGGGTAGAGGTAGCAAAAAGATTGGACACATCAGAAACCCCGCAGGACAGACCGGCAATTGCCAGGGTCGAAATGAAAACCAACAAATAGAATAACCCCTTGTTTCTTCTCATCGTAAATGCCTCTATGCTTAAGTAAACAAACCTCCCGTGGATGATACCGGGAGGTTTGCGCGCAATCTCTGAAACTATACGACCGCCACCAGCAGATCACCAAAACTGGTGCCGCGCAGCCGTCTTACCAGCTCCTCCTGCGTATCACACCAGACGGCGCGGATGGGACAGTTATCCTCGAACGAACAAACGCCGTTCCCCTGCACACATTCGTTGAGTTGTATCGGGCCATCAATTGCCTCGACCACCTCCAGCAGGGTGATTTCCTTGGGTTCGCGTGCCAGGGTCACGCCGCCGCGCGCACCGCGTGAGGTATGAAGCAGACCCGCAATGGAAAGTTGTGAAATGATCTTTGCCAGAAATGACGGAGGGATGTTCTGTTCCTTCGCAATGGCACTGGTAGCCGCCCGCTCCGCATTGCCCGCCCGTGCCAAGTGTAATACCGCTCTGACCGCATAGTCCGCTTGACGAGTGATTTGCATGGATACCTTCCTTCTCAAATTCAAACGACAGAAAAAAGCAGAGAAAACCTGTCTCTTAACACGATTTTATTGCCGCCTCTATTTTAGAACAAGTGATAGAGGTCACGGATGAATTATGACCTTTTGCTCCAAATAAAAGGGCGGCATGCAGCGATAAATAACCCCTCTCCAGTCCAATTTTAGGCCTAGTGCTCTTTCGGGTGCTTCGCGAAGCACCCGAAAGAGCGGGAAAAGCTAATCCCGAATACTCACATCGCCGGCCCCCATGTTGATCAGAATGGTCAACAGGTAGCCCTCACCTTCCTGGGTGTAGACGTTGTTCTTCTGCGACCAGCCTTCACCGATATGGATATCGGCCAGCGCGCTGTCGATCGTGACCACCGCCTGCACACCTTTGGGTATGATGAGATTCAGGTCGCTGAACCCACAATCGATGCTTACGGTAGCATCCCGCTGCAATTCGCCCGAAAAATCAAGGGTGTAATCGCCTGCTCCACTATTGAAAACGAAGGTCCTGAAATTGGCGTTGGCCAGTCCTTCCATCATCACATTGGAGGCGCCAGTTGTATAGCTGAATGTGGACATTTCCACCCGGTTCGGTTCAGAGAAGGAAAGCTCCACATCCGAGGCGCCATCCTGGATGGCCAGACTTTTCAAAGACAGCCCGCCCAATTCCAGGTAACCATCATAGGCGCCAGCCGCAATCGTCAGGTCCATAGGTGTTTTGCCCAGTTTCAGGTCCCATTCATTCTTCATGCCTTCGAACGGCGGGATGCTCTCAAAATCGCCCTGCCTGATCTCGATCTCACCATTCCTGTTGATAATTTCAGGTTTCAAATCGCGCACATTATACAGGGCGGTGCCATCCACCAGGTTTTCGGCGCCCGTGGAGATCGTCAGATCCCCCGCGCCAAATGACAGACCCAGCTGCGCCTCATCGGAGCCTTCGCTATCGCTCAGCCCAAGCTTTGGGACTGCTACCGTTATGGAATCTTTGATCTCCGGCCCAACCCTGGCCTGCTCCGGCAGGTCAACGGTGATGCCACAGGCCAGGCTCGCCAGCGCCAGGACAAGGACTGCTGAAATGATTTTGATGTTCATGATGCATTCTCCTTCTGTGATGAATTACGCAGGCAACCTCGACAGGTTGCAGCATATGGCCGATACGTTTCGATTCCGGGGAAACCAATGCCGTCATCCCGGCTCTAATTCTTTTGTCAACGTTCCGTAATATTTTCATAACCAATCCTGCAGGCTTTGGCAATATCTATTCTGTACACTCGGTACATCGCATTCAGCGAAAACCGGTGAAGTTCCATCGAGATCATAATGACAGGTGGCTCACGGTCAAATCCACAATCAGACAAAAGGAGTTACGGAATGAAACGCAGATTGCTTGTACTTGTAGCGGTGTTGGTGATTGCCCTGGTGTCGGTTTTCCCTGCGGCAGCGAACCGCGGCGATGGGGCCCTGGGTGTCATCTATGTCACCAGCCAGGGGTTGTATTATGATACGTTCGTCAGTGCAGACACATTGCCCATGAAAGGTCCATTCCAGAAACTTGTCAACGGCACAACGGAATTCGGCCCGGGCGACCCGGGTTACCTGGGCGGACGCTGGTGGGTGGATGTAAACGGCAACAACATCCAGGACACTGGCGACCGGTTCCTGCTGTGCATGTTGCTCGGCCCCGGACGCACAACTCCGTAACAGAGATCACGGCGTAGGATATGGAGGAACCCTGAGATAAGCTCTCAGGGTTCCTTTTGTGTTTTAATTTCGTGCAGCTCGAATCGCAGTACAATGTCACCGAAAGGAATAACCATGAACGCTATGACCTATCCGGAGGGGAAAGCGGCATGGCAGAAGATCGTGGCTGCGTATGCCAAACCTGATTTGCGTAAGAGTCTGTGGCAAACCATCAACACCCTGATTCCCTACTTTGTGCTGTTCTATCTCTCCATGCGCAGCGTGGACGTTTCACTCTGGCTGACCGTGCCGATGTGCCTCCTCACGGCTGGATTCATGGTACGGGCTTTCATCATCTTCCACGATTGCGGGCATGGCTCGTTCTTCAAATCGCAGCGCGCCAATGACTGGCTTGGCATCGTGACCGGCATTCTGGCCTTCACGCCCTATTATCGCTGGAAGCACCAGCATGCCATCCATCACGCCACGAGCGGTGACCTGGACCGGCGCGGCGTGGGCGATGTGTACACGATGACCCTGCAGGAATATCTCGAGGCGCCCTGGTGGAAGAAGTTTGGATACCGTGTGATGCGCAACCCGTTCGCCATGCTGCTGATCGGACCGATGATCGTATTTGTCATCAGCGAGCGGATCCCGCCTGCCAAAGGCAAACGCGAGATCGCCAGCGTATGGTGGACGAACCTGGCGCTGGCGGTGATCATCCCAATGATGGGATTGACCTTCGAATGGCGTAACTATCTGATCACGCAGCTGCTGGTCTTATTCTTTGGGACGAGTGTGGGGGTATGGTTGTTTTACGTCCAGCACAACTACGAAGGTGTGTATTGGGAACGGCATGCCCAATGGGATTATTTCAAAGCCAGCATGCTGGGCAGCTCGTTCTACAAACTCCCGGCGTTATTGCAATGGTTCAGTGGAAATATTGGTTTCCATCACATCCATCATCTCGGCTCGAAAATTCCCAATTACAATTTGCCCAAAGCCTACAAGGAGAACCCGATCTTTCACGTGAAGCCGTTGACCATCCTTTCCAGTTTGAAATGCTTGAAGTGGCGTGTCTATGATGAAGCAAATCGTAGAATGGCGGGTTGGGACGCCTTGAAGCAATATCGTCGGCAGTCTATGACCATTTGAGTGCCGAAGGACTCAGGGTGACATTTTGGTTGTATCAGCAAAGATGCCACACTCCAACTGGAATGTGGCATCTTGTTTGTCAAACTAGATCCGATTTTTCACCGGGAACTGTATCTCGGTGGTCGTATCGTGGAGATGACGCTTGTCATGTTTGATGTAGATCTCGCGATACGGACCGACGATCTCATAGCCGTTGGCATCGATCCACTCGAGCAGCGCGGCGTGACCCTGGGTGAAATCTTCGAAGTTGCCCTGGTGCACCACGGACGCGACCTGCGTGGGCGGCAATTCATACACCTTCACCTGGTCGGTCCCGGGCAGGGACCGGTAGATCTGTACGGCTGCTTCGGCATCCTCATTCTCATACACATCGGCGGGGCTATGCCAGAGAGCCAGGCACAGACCATCTTTGGCACCCTGTTTGCGAAGGTAATCGTACACTTTGCTGTAGGCAGGACCCAGATACGCAGGGACCTGGTCATTGGTCGGAATCGTGACACGGCAGGTAGCCACCAGCATAGCAGGGGCTGTTTTTATTAGGACGTCATAGTTCGGCATTTTATTCTCCATTTCGATCTGTCTCAGCCGGGCTTCGATACGAGCCAGGCGCTCCCCTTCATCAGCGAGGCGCTTCTCCACTTCGGTTCGCTGCATCGTCAACATCCCGCGTAACTGCTCGTGTGTCAGGCTATCGGCCAGCATGAGCCTGATCTGTTCGAGAGAAAAGCCCAGGTCTTTGAGGGCCAGGATGCGGTTGAGGCGCGGCAGCTGGTCGGCAGAGTAGAAGCGGTAGCCTGTAAAGGCATCCACCTTCACTGGTTTGAGCAGGTCCATTTCGTCGTAGTAACGCAACGTCACCACCGAGACCTGGCTGAGGCGTGCAAAATCACCAATTTTGATCATACGTTTTCTCTCCCCGCGGAGCGGGGACGCGCGGACGTAGCGACACTATACACCCTCAGGTAACCTGAGAGTCAAGAGGCAGATTTCATTCTTTCGTAACCTCCCCGTAATACTTTGGTAATGGATTTCGCAGGTTCCTTTAATTCTGCTTCCTTACACTGGTATTGTCGTCGCTATTCAGCGATAACAATCGGTGACACCCATCGATAGAAAATACAAGTGAATAGGAGTAAATCAATGAAACGAAAAATGACTGTGCTTTTCGTGGTAGTATTTGTCGCGCTGTTGACGGCCATCCCTGTTTCGGCAGGACGCGGCAATGACCCGATGCTCGGCAGCGTGTACGTTACCAGCCAGGGATTGTACTACGATACCTTCGTCACAAAAGACCCGCTGCCATTCGAAGGTCGGTTTCAACAGATCGAGGGTGGACAGACCGAGTTCGGCCCCGGTGACCCCGGTTATCTCGGCGGACGCTGGTGGGAGGATACGGATGGTAACGGTGTGATGGATCCAACCGATCATTACTTCCTCTGCCCATTGCTCGGGCCGGGACGTGAATCCCCATAACAGATAAGGCATTGAAGCGAGCATCATTGATAAAGAGAACTCCGAGAGGCTTCGGAAGGCCTCTCGGAGTTTTGATTGCGCCTACTGACGCGTACCAGTCGGATTGTTTCGAAATGATGATTTGCTATAATGAGTTGGAGAAGCCCTATGACAAGACGATCCCTCCGCAACTTTCTGACAAATCTGGACCAGCCCATGCCGTGGCCAGAAAAACTGCTCAAGCTGACACGCAACCTCTGGCGGAGGGTGATCCTTAAACAAAATTGTTGTGGCCATAACGGCGAACCCGGCTGTTGACGTATCGAACATCCCTCCGGTTCGGAGACTCATGATCATTCCCATCCACACTCACACAAATAATTGACAAACCCCGCCTTCCCAGTTCACCTAACTTCGTCTGCTATACGTACCGCATTTTTTGTCTGTTTGGCTTTGTAAAGAGCCGTATCAACCCGCTTCAGGATTTTATCGATTTGATCGGACGGCTTTGCACAGTCAACCCCAATACTGATGGTGATGCCAAACGATGAGGCTCCCGGATTGTATTCTGTATTAGCAATCTCACGTCGCACTCTCTCTGCCAGTACTTCCGCATCGCAGTCGCCTGGCAGGATCATAAGAAATTCCTCACCCCCCCAGCGACCTACCCAATCCTCTTTACGGATCATGGATTGGAATATGCCGGCTGTTTTCACTAAAACGTGATCGCCAATTGAATGGCCCCAGCGGTCATTCACCTGCTTGAAATTATCGATATCGATCAACAATACAGAAAATTCACTATGATTCCGTTGCGCTCGGGAAAATTCCTTTTCAAGAAAAGCTTGCGTGGCGCGTCGATTTGGGATTCGAGTGAGGGCGTCAATGGTGGCGAACTCAATCAGATCATTTCGCAGACGCTGACTCACCATGAGGATAAAACCCGTCGACCAAAAAAAGCTGATGACGAAGAGCAACAGATAGGTCGCTGACTGAATGAGAGTATTGCTAAATGAATCCTGCGGGGGATACAAAGCTATGCTTATGGTTCTAACGATCAGAAATATTCCATAGATGAGAAAGGAGCTCAGCATAAGGTTTGCGCTGAACCGCAGGGAAGTCGTCCGCATTTGCCAGAGCTCATAAATCAGAAGAAGAATAAGGGCGGCAGCACCCAGGGAAAGAGTGACCATCCGTATGAGCAGGTTATCATCCCAATACGTAAAGTACAACAGAAAAGATACGACAGCCACAATGACACTGATCACAGCAACTCGGCTGTACGGTTGTCCGGTGAATTGACCAAGTGCCATATAAAAAAGACCGGGACCCATCAGGATCATGGCACTCGACAGGATGGTGGTAATGAGATCGGGCAGCGAACCAATGAACAGTCGCAATAGTAATCCGATTGCCACACATAGATTTGCCATCAAAGCGGCTCCGATTCCCCGATATTGCCTTAATTCCCTGATGAGGAACGCTTGGGCCCCGATGGCTGTGGCCTGGACAAAAAAAGTCATTGCCACAAATAGAGCAACGGTCCGCACATCAAGAAGGAAGAGGATCTGCATCAGAAACCTGTATCTGTGCATCATATCGTATGCGCAGATGAAGGTATAGTGGTGAAATCCCTTAAATGGTTCCTATTTCAAACGCATGGGCCAGGGCACAAATCCCCTAAACAAATGAGGCCTAAAAACGTTGAAGCGAACATCCCTGATAAAAAGAACTCCGAAGTATCTCGGAGTTCTTCATTGCACTGTAGTACAACTCAGGCTCTCGCAACAGGGAATTGAATTTCTGTGATCGTCCGATCCTGTTTCATATAGATCTCCCGGTAGGGACCGACGATTTTATATCCATTGGCATTAATCCACTCAAGCAGGGCGGCGTGGTCTTTCGTAAACTCTTCAAAGTCACCAAAATGAATGAGGCAGGCCACCTGCGCCTGTGACAGTTCATATACTTTTACGCCATCTGTTCCCGC
>DASTOH010000044.1:0-16014 GCA_035720235.1 Anaerolineales bacterium
CTGTGAGTCGGCCCAGACCAGTTCGATCTTCGCCCCACCCATGGATGCAATCCCACCGGCAGCATTGATCTCGTCAATGGCCAGCTGGAGACCGTCCTTATTCTCTTCGCCAAGTTTTGCCAGGTCACCGGTCAGTGGGTAAAGCGCGCCGACCTTGATCGTTTCCCCGGCCGGGGCGGCCGGAGCGTCGGTCGCGCCGGATGGAGCCTGCGTGGTGGTTCCCGCGCCGCAGGCAGACAGAACCAGGGATATCACTACCAGACACCCCAAAAACGCAAATTTGAAATTGTGTTTCATGCTTCTCCTTTTGTTTGATTGATTGGGTTCGTATGCTTTTATGAAATGGTTGGTGAATTCGTGTCTCTTGACCTCCTTTCCACTGCTCCTTGGTATAGCCGGGAAAAATAATCCCTCAACGGCGCATTTTCCCGCAGCGCTTGCAGCGCGATCTGTGCATGTCCGGGAATATATCCATTTCCGATGATCATCTGGACCGGCTTGCCCGCACCCTCAGCGCCCAGGGCTGCCCGGCAGAAATCTGTCGCCATGCTAAAGAAAATGACTCTGCCGCCATCCTTCGTGGAGAGGATCGTAGACATTTCTGTATTGGGAAGGCTGGCGCAACTGAAACTGACATCGGCCAGCGCTCCAGCGGTGACGTTCTCAACCTGGCGCAGCACTTCCAACCCGTTGCCTGCATCTGCTTCGATGAGGTGGTCGGCTAATCCAAGCGCGCGCGCGGCCTGTCCGCGGGTTTTATCCTTTTCCACCAGGATGATTTGCCCGTCTTCGCCCACCTGCTTCTTCGCCTCATGCATGCAGAGCAGACCGGCCTTTCCTGCGCCGATCACCAGTACGCGTTGACCCGGCCTGACATACTGCTTCGCATATGCGGGCGCACCGGCTACATCCAGGGCCATCAGAGCCAGTTCACGCGGCAGGTCATCGGGCAGTCTGGCCCATAAGCCAGACTCGAACAGGATGGCATATCCGTCTACTTCCACCTGACCAAAGGACGGATGGATGACTCCGATTTTGTTCAGCCGTAACGGGGTCAGCGCCAGTGACACCATCGTAACGATCGGATCCCCAGGCTGCAGTTCAACGTTCAACGCCGGACCGATAAAATCAACGGATCCAAGCAACACTCCACCTGAACCGGTGGCCGGGTCCTGAAACTTTCCGTGACGATTCACAATGTCCATCAACTTGCCTGCGAAACGCTCTTCATTCGTTTCGGCTTCCTGCCACAGACGTGTAAAGCTCGTTGAGGTGATATGCAGGGCTCTGACGCGGATCCCAATCTCGTTGTCGAAAGGTGGGGATTGATTATCCAAACGCTGCGCGGCTTTGGGCAGCGCGTTTGGCGGCTCGATCACGCGATGTGCACCAAAGCGATTTCCTAGATTCATGTTCGTGCCCTGGGTTTCAGGTGGAGGAGTTTGCGCGCTTCCTCCGGGGTTGCCAGGGGGCGGCCGAGCTCTTTGGCCAGCCGCGCGGCACGTGCCACCAGCGGTGCGTTGCCTTCGCTGAGCAGGCCGCGCGAATAATAAATATTGTCTTCCAATCCAACACGAACGTTGCCCCCAATCAAAATTGCAGTGGTGGTAAGGGGCAGTTGCGCCGCGCCGATTCCGCTGGCGGTCCAGGTGCTATCCGCCGGCAGGCATTCGACCATGTGCAATAGATTTTTGATCGTGCCGGCCGCGCCGCCCGGGACACCCAGCACCAGGTTGAAGTGCAATGGTTCGGAGATCAGCCCTTCTTTGAGCAGGCGCATGGCTGAAGTAATCATGCCGGTATCGAAGATTTCCAGTTCGGGGCGAATGCCACGTGCCTGCATCGCTTTCGCAAATTCACGCACCAATGGCATATCATTGTAGAAAACTTCCTCGCCAAAATTCAGCGTGCCGGTTGTCAGGCTGGCCATTTCGGGCTGCAATGCGAGGGGCTGTAATCTTTCTTCTGCCGTCATGCCCACGGCGCCGCCCGTGGAAACCTGGATGATGATCTCCGGTACGAGCACCCGCACGGCTTCTATGATCTCGCGATAGGCATCCACATTCTGAGTCGGGGATCCGTCTCTGGCGCGGGCGTGCAGGTGCACCATCGCCGCGCCCGCTTCATAAGACGCACACGCCTCTCGGGCGATCTCATCCGGCGTGAGAGGCAGGAAAGGAGTATTTTGGCGTGTCAGCTCCGCGCCGACCAGGGCCGCCGTAATGATGAGGGGATCGGCCATCAATCCTTCTTTCTGCGCTGCTTTTCCAATGGGACCACGCAAGTCCCTTCCGCGCGGGCAACCAATTCGGGAGTATCCAACACATCCGCGGCCGAATCATTTTCAGGGTCGGCTGCAGGTTTGATGATGCGATGGACAGAAAAGCGCATCTGCCGCGAAGTCCTTCCCACACTGAGAAGCTCCGCCGTCACTTCGAGAAAATCTCCAGCGTGGACGGGGGCAAGAAATTCCACACCTTGATAGGCGCGGAACAAGCCTTCGTCCCCATCGTGGCGAATACATAACTCCGTGGCGGCATCGCCAAATAACGCCACGAGCCGCGCTCCATCTACAAGGCCCCCGGCATAATGGACATCGTGTTCGGAGATACGCAGGTGCAATCTGGCAGTCAGCAACGGGTCACTCATTTGCGGGACTCCTAATAATCTAAATAGACAGATTTAGAGCGACTGAAGAAATCGATGGCTGTTTTGCCTTGTTCACGGAACGTGTTGCTGCTGCTCTTTTTAATTCCACCGAAGGGCGCCTGGATCGCAACGCCACCTGTTGTTTGGTTAATCTTAACCACACCAGCTTCGATTCGTTCTGCAAAGATCATTGCATTGTGCAGATTTGTGGTTAGCAGTCCGGCAGAAAGCCCAAACTCGGCGTCGTTTGCATATTCAATAGCCTGATCCAGATCCTCCACAGCCATAATGCCAACCACCGGGCCAAAAATCTCCTCCTGAGCAATGCGCATGGCGGGGGTCACATCGCTGAAAATCGTCGGAGTGAGAAAGAAACCTGGCTTACCGGCCGGGATCGGCCTGCCGCCGCTCAGTAACTTTGCGCCTTCCTGTTGCCCCAGCTCGATATATTCCATGTCAACGTTGAATTGGCTCTGATCCACCGCGGGGCCCATCTGGGCGCCCTCCAGGCCGTTTCCCACTTTTAATGCTTCGGCACGCTCCACGAGCAGGCGAGAGAAGTCAGGCAGAATTCCGCGCTGCAGGATCAACCGGCTGGTGGCAGTGCAGGCTTGCCCGGTCAACCCAAAGCCGCCAGCCATGGCCAGGTTTACCGCCAGGTTCAGATCAGCATCATCCAGAATGATCAGTGGATTTTTGCCGCCCATCTCCAATTGCGTTCGGGCCATGTGGTCGGCGGCCACGTGATGAATGTGATTGCCCACGCTGTACGATCCGGTAAAAGAAATCCCTTTCACCAGGGGATTGCCAACCAACTCCTCGCCAACCTCCCGCCCGGCACCGGTTACAAAGTTGAGCACGCCCGGCGGCAGACCCGCTTCGTGAAAGATTTCAACCAGGCGCAGACCGCACAAAGGCACCAGTGAAGCCGGTTTGAACACCACAGCGCAGCCGGAGATCAAGGCGGGGCCCAATTTCCAGGCGGGAATGGCCATGGGAAAGTTCCATGGGGTGATAATAGATACGACGCCAAGTGGCTCCCGGCGGGTGAACAAAAGCGAATTCGGTTTATCAGCCGGCAGGGTCTCTCCGCTCATACGCCGGCCCTCCGCGGCATAGAAGCGAAAAATATCGCGGGCCCGCACCACTTCGGCCCGGGATTCGCTGAGCGTCTTACCTTCTTCGCGGGTCATCAATTCGGATAGCTCTTGCAAGCGGATGTCAATCAGCTCCGCGGCGCGGAACAGGATCTCGCCGCGGGCCGGTGGAGGGATCGCTCCCCATTTCGGTTGCGCCAGTGCCGCGGCTTCGACGGCGGCTCGAGCAGTATCGCGCGTGCCTTTGGGAAACAGGTCGATCACTTCATCCGTGTTGGCGGGGTTTCGCCGTTCGATCCAATCTTCCCCGCCAATTTTTTCGCCGTTGATCAGGTGATAATATTTTTGTGCCATGTTCACTCCTCGCTGGACGCGGCTACCATTACGACTTTTTGTTCCTTCAATTCATGAATCTCCCGGCTCGATAAGTGCAGTTCCTGCTCGAGAATCTCACGAGTGTGTTCACCCAGCCTGGGTGGTGGAGCATGGATACCGGCAGGTGTTTTGGATAATTTGGCTACGGGGCCAACCATCTTCATGGGAAGGCCATCTGCACGCTTCACATCCTGCACCATCTGGCGGGCTATCGCCTGAGGATGACTCAGCGCCGACGGGATATCGTTGATCGGGCCAACGGGGATCCCAAGTTTGGTGAGGGAGGCGATCCACTCGGTGGTGGACCTGGCGCGGAAAACATCCTGCAGGAGCGGAACCAGCTCATGGCGGTGTGTGACGCGTCCGGGATTGGTCTGGAAGCGTTCGTCGGCCCACAGGTCCGGCCTTTTGATCGCTTCGCATAGCATTTGATATTGCCGGTCATTGCCAACGCCCAGCGCCAGATATCCATCGGCTGTCTCAAATATTTCGTAGGGAACAATGTTGGCGTGTGCGTTGCCGTAACGCTCGGGAGCTTTTTCGGAGACGAGATAATTCTGTCCAACGTTGGCCAGCCAGCCAAGCTGTGAATCGAACAGCGAAACGTCAATGAATTGACCTTCGCCTGTTTTTTCGCGGTGATGAAGCGCAGCCAGAATGGCATGGCTGGCGTACATGCCAGCCGTAATATCCACGATGGCCACACCCACTTTGTAAGGCGTCCCATCCCGCGGCCCCGTGATGGACATCAATCCACCTTCAGCCTGGATGATGAAATCATAGCCCGGGAGCGATTGATACGGGCCGGTCTGTCCGTAACCGGTGATGCTGCAATAAATGAGTCCAGGATTCGTTTTGCAAAGGGATTCGTAATCCAGGCCGAACCTTGCCATGCTGCCGGCCTTGAAATTTTCCACCAGCACATCTGCTTTTTCCGCCAGGCGACGGGAGATGGACCGGGCATGCGGATTTTTTAGATCGAGCGTGAGGCTGCGTTTGTTCCGATTGACACTCAGGTAATACGCGCTCTCGCCCTCCAGCCAGGGTGGCCCCCACTGGCGGGTCTCATCGCCTTCCAGGCTTTCGATCTTGATGACCTGCGCGCCGAAATCCGCGAGCAGCATGGTGCAATAGGGTCCTGCCAGCACCCTGGAAAAATCAAGAACGCGAACGCCTGAAAGCGCAGAGGCAGGCATGTTACTCTGACCTGGCGCCCTTGCCTGCCTGCTGATGTTCCTTGGAACGCTTGAAATCCATGAGGTTCTCCTTACCCGGACCTGCCCGGGAGCTAGCCGGGGAAATATCCCAGGGCCGTCGAAATCTGATCGGCCGTCCTCATCAGCGCCGGGAGGATCTCACATTCGAGGCGCTCATGAGTGATCCGCAGGGTGGTCCCGGTCACGTTAACAGCGGCAACGATCTGCCTGGAGAGATCGCGGACCGGAGCGGCTGCCGCGCGCAGGGCCGAGGCGAGCTCTTCATCGTCGATCGCGTATCCCTGCGTGCAGACTTTGTGCAGCTCAGCCACCAGGGCTTTTTTCGTCGTCAGTGTTTTTGGCGTGTAAGCATGGAGTTCCTGGCCCGCAAGCAGAAGGTTCAATTCGTCATCTGGCAGAGCGGCCAGCAAGACCTTGCCCAGGGCGGTGCAATGTGCGGGCAAGCTGGAGCCAACTCCGAGCACCACTCCGACAATGGCTTGGTTGCGGATCCGGTCCAGGTAGATGGTGCGAAATCCATCTAGGGCTGCCAGGCTGACCGTCTCTCCCACTTCCTGGGAAAGCTTCTCCAGAAAGGGACGGGCGATCTGGCGCACTTCAAGGGTGTGGATGGCCGTGAACCCAAGCTGCAGAACCCGCAGGCCCGGGCGATAATGACGCGTGGCCCGATCCCGCTCCAGGTAGCCCATGGATTCCAGCGTGGATAACACGCGGTAGGCTGTGGTCTTATTCAATTGCAGGAGCTGGACGATCTGGGAAAGGGAAAGGGAGGGCCGTTCCGCGGAAAAAAGCGACAGGGTTTCCAGACCGCGTGCCAGGGCTTCGACGTTGTACCTAGATTTCGGAGAAGAATTATCTAGTTTCATCTATTGAAACAAAGTATCTTTAGATAAAACCATTCTATTGACCAGAGGACCCTTTGTCAACGCCATTTGTCATATTAGGTCATGACTTTGCTCGCTTTTGCCAGTACATGGTGATTTGCGAAAGTGGTTCATTGAGCGATTACGGTCTGTGAGATTGTGAGATGGTTGATTATCTTGTGAGAGTTGTGTATAAATAGAGCACCTCGCTTGCGTTCCCCACGCAATTCAAAAGGAGATGATCAGCATGCCAGATGAAATTGTGCTCATTGTCAATGGAAAATCTCACACCGTCGAGGCTGAACCAGATACACCCCTTCTTTATGTTCTTCGCAATGAGCTGGGTTTCATGAGTCCGCACTTTGGTTGTGGCGAGGAGCAATGCGGAGCTTGTATGGTATTGATTGGCGATCAGGCAAAACCATCCTGTAAATTGCCAGTCTCAGAGGTTGGAAGGACGCGTATTACAACGCTGGAAGGATTGAGGGACGAGGGTGAACTTCACCCACTCCAACGTGCTTTTATCGAAGAACAGGCGGCGCAATGCGGTTACTGTCTCAACGGAATGATCATCAGGACAGCCGCGTTGTTATGGAAGATCCCGCATCCCAGCGATATACAAATCCGAGAAGCCCTGGATGGAAATCTTTGTCGCTGCGGTTCGCAATTGCGGATCATACGGGCTGTGAAGCGCGCTGAGGCGTTGTACTCTGAGGCGGAGGGCTGATGGTGGATCCTAAGCAAAATTCCGAACGAGGAAAATCAGCGGAACGAGCAGGATCGGGTCGACGTGAGGCGGCTTGGGGTGAAGTGTCTGATTGGCTCGATGATTGGATCGCGATTGAACCAGATGGGACGATAACCGCCTTTAGCGGAAAGGTCGAATTGGGAACCGGTGTGCGTACGGCCCTGTCGCAGATTGTGGCTGAGGAACTGGATGTACCTGTTGAGCGAGTGCACATGGTGATGGGGGATACTGCTCGCACGCCGAATGAGGGCTACACTGCAGGAAGTAATACAATTCGCGGCAGTGGCACAGCTCTGCGTCGGGCCGCTGCCGAAGCGCGGCATGCCATGCTTGCAATGGTGGCTGAACAGTTGGATGCCAGCGTGGATGAATTGTCCGTCCGTGATGGGTTGATCACTGTAGCTCGTGATCCTGAGCGATCAGTGACGTATGCAGAGCTGATGGGCGGGAAGGTCTTCAACCTTCAGGTGAAGGATCAGACTCCGCTAAAATCGCCGGAAACCTATCGGATCGTTGGCACATCAACGCCCCGATTAGATTTGCCTCACAAGGTGACTGGCCAGCCAAGCTTCATCCAGGACCTGCGGGTTCCGGGAATGGTACACGCGCGTTTGGTGCGCCCACCCAGCCCAGCCGCGCAGCTGGTTTCAATAGATGAAAACTCAGTGAACGATATTTCTGGATTGATCAAGGTAGTTCAGCGCGGCAACTTCATTGGTGTTGTCGCAGAACGCGAAGAGCAGGCAATCCAGGCCGCTAAACAGCTCAAGGTCGAGTGGCAGGAGACGGCTATATATCCAAAAATGCAGGGTTTGTTTAGGACACTACGCAGCCAGCCGACCGAAGACAGCGTCCTGATCGAACAGGGAGATTTCGAGCACGCCTTTGTCGGCATAGCCGATGCGGCACAGCAGGTGCACGCTACCTATTATCATCCGTATCACGCGCATGCGTCAATTGGTCCATCCTGCGCTGTAGCTGAAGTAATCGATGATCAGGTCACAGTCTGGGCAAGCACACCTGGACCTTATCCGTTGAGCGGCGCTGTGGCACAGTTACTCAACCTGCCAGCCGAAAATGTGCATGTGATCCATGTGGAAGGGGCAGGGGCTTACGGACAGAACGGCTCTGATGATGTAGCCGCAGATGCCCTCATCCTGGCCCAGGCCGTGGGTAGACCCGTGCGGGTGCAGTGGACACGCAAGGATGAGTTCGTCTGGGAGCCAAAATCCCCGGCGATGGTGATGGAGGTGTATGGCGGGTTGGACGCGCAAGGGAATGTGGTTGCCTGGGATTACCACGTTTGGTCACCTTCGCACACGAACCGGCCGCGCTCTGCGGGCCAGCTGGTGACGGCTCAGTTACTCTCTGGGCAACCCGCGCCGCCGTCGCGCTTCTCTTTTGGAGCAGAGCGCAACGCACCAACCAATTATGCTTTTCCGGCACAGCGCGTGACTGTCCATTATCTCCGTAATTCCTTCTTGCACGTCTCCTCATTTCGCAGCTTGGGCGCAACGCAAAACAGTTTTGCTAACGAATCGTTCATTGACGAGTTGGCGGCCGCGGCAGGAGTCGATACCCTGGAGTATCGCCTGCGCTATCTGGCTGAACCGCGCGAGCGAGAGGTCCTGGAAGCTGCGTCCAGGAAAGCGAATTGGGAGTCGCGTCCATCGCCCCGCAAAGATATAAGTAAAGATATAAGTTCAGTGGCAGAAGGCCGCGGCCTTGCATTTGCCCGCTATGAGAATGATCAAGCCATCGTTGCTTGTATTGCTGAGGTGCAGGTAGAGCGAGCCAGCGGAATTGTGCGAGTGATGCGTATCGTGGTGGGGCATGATTGTGGGCTGATCATTAATCCAGACGGCGCCAAGAACCAAATCGAAGGCAACGTCATACAATCCCTCAGCCGGGCGCTCAAGGAAGAAGTGAAGTTCAATGAAATGCGCATCACTACCACTGATTGGGTGACCTATCCACTCTTGACCTTTTCAGAAACACCCGAAATCGAGATCGTACTGATCAACCGTTCCGATCAACCAGCCCTGGGCGTGGGAGAACCTTCCAGTCTGACAACTGCCGCAGCAGTAGCGAACGCCATCTTCGATGCCACAGGTATACGCCTGCGCCAGATTCCGTTTACGCCCGAGCGCGTCCAAGCGGCTTTGGTCGATCACCAGGCAGAAAAAGATATTCGCGAGTAAGTACATGAATAATCCCTCTTCTACAATTGTGCAGCGTCTCTAGAACTACTGTAATGTCCTCCGCGACGATGGCATGTCCTATGGCGATCACGTCGAGCAGCTTACCTACCTGCTGTTCCTGAAAATGGATCATCGGTATAATCTTTACCATGAGCCAGCATTTGCGCTTCCATGGCGGCACACTGGTGTTGGAAAACACCCCTCCAGGTGCCGTAGTCCCTGCGCCATTGATTTGCAGCACCTCATCAACGCAGAGCCTACACTTGCCAGATACTTTCCCCTTTCAGGATGCGCTCTATGACGATGGGGAATGCCGAGAGAGAGATGGGCTTACCGATGGCGCCATCGAAACCACTGGTGCGCAAGCGCTCGACTTCTTCGTTCATGACGCTGGCAGTCAAGGCCACTACTTTCGTATCGCAATAAACGGTATCCGCACGGATCATCTTCAGCATCTGAAACCCGTTGAACGGAGAGACGTGGATATCCAACAAAATAATATCTGGAGGCGCCGGCAGGTGCCGGACCCTGGGGATAAAGTCTGTGCTGTCTTCGAAGATGGCGTAATATTTGGCGTGGAGCGTTTTCTCGACCAGCAGCTTCATGACCAGGCGGTTGGAGGCATCATCCTCCACACACAGCAGGCAATTGATGTCGATCATGGTGTCCTCTCCCGATGGGGAGTCACCGGCAAGGTAAAGAAGAAAGCAGAGCCTTCCCCGCGCTGGCTGTCCACCCATAATTCGCCGCCGTGGGCCCGCACCAGGCTGCGCGAGATCGGCAAGCCGAGCCCTGTGCCCTGGACCTGTCTCTCGCCATTTTCTGCCTGGAGGAACGGTTCAAAGATCAACGCCTGTTCCTCAGGGGGGATGCCGGGTCCGGTATCGATCACAGCAAACAACACTTCCGATCCCTGATGCTTCACACTTACGGTCACAGTGCCCTGGCTTGTGAACTTGATGGCGTTACTGATCAGGTTCAGGAGCACCTGGCGAAGGCGCCGCCGGTCACAGGGAACCAGCGGAAGATGCGGGTCGATGTCTCGAATCAACTGCAAACCTTTCTCCTGTAGCAGCCCTCCCACGATACTCAGGGCCGCTTCGACTTCCACCTGCACGCTCACCTGGTCCTCGATGAACAACGTCAATTGCCCGGCCTGGATCTTGCTGATGTCCAACACATCGTTGATCAGGTTGAGCAGATGTTTGGAACTATGGAGCGCCTGGTCCAGGATTTCCACCTGTTCCTGGTTCACTGGACCGATCATCCCTCTGGCAACCATCTCTACAAAGTTGATGATGGCATTCAGGGGTGTCCGCAGTTCATGGCTCATGCTCGAGAGGAAAGCACTCTTGGCCTGGTCCGCTTGTTCGGTCTCTTTGAGCAGCCGTCGGGTCTCATCAAACAGGCGGATATTTTCCAGGGCGATGCTCATCGAGGAGGCAAAGGTGGATAACAAATTGATATCCGACTCCGAGAAGGCATTTTCCCGTTCTATATTCGGCAGACTAATGAACCCTTTCACATCTTCCCCGGTGATGATTGGGATATAGGCAATTGATTTGATCTGCTCCTGAGTGCCAGCCATATTTACCATCTCGAATCTAGCGATAGCTTCTGTGAAATTCTGGTTGATCACCAGCGGCTTCTTGGTCGTAATCAGGTACTCCGTCAGTTTGTTATACGGGAACAACTCGGACATATAGTAGCGCTGCCCCCTCTCAAAGCTATACCTGACACGACGCGTTCGGGTAGCCGGGTCGAACATGATGATCCAAACGGATTGTGTATTGAGCAAATCGCGGATCTTATCTCCCACCAGGTCGTAAATGGCTTGCATATCCAGCCTGGAGGCCAGGCCTTCCTGCACGCTGTTGATGATGGCCAGCTCGTCATTGCGCTGCTCCGTCTCTTTGAGCAGGCGCGTGGTTTCGTTGAACAGGCGCACGTTCTCCATAGCAATCGTAGCCTGATTGGCAAAGGACTGGACCAACGCGATCTGTTTCTCGGTCAGCAGTTCAGGTTGGAGGCGGCGGATGGAAATGGCGCCAATGGCTTTGCCTTCGCTCAGCAACGGTACGGCACAGCTCATGCGATAGCCGAATCTCCGGGCGGCCTTATCGCCTTCGGGATACTCTGATTGGACGCCAGGCCGGTTGTGAATCGCTTGCAGGGGACGACCCTCCAGGATCGCGCGACCAGCCACCGAGTCCCGATTGAGGGGGAGTCCTTGTCCAGGAGGAAATGTAGGGATGTCTCCATAATGAGAGTCGACGCGCAGGAAATCACCCTCGCGCAGAGTAATGATCGCATCACCCAACCCCGAAAGCTGCGCGGCGTTGCGAGCAATGACTTCCAATACGGGCTGGATGTCGGTCGGCGATTCGGCGATGACCCGCAGGATGTCGTTGCTGGCGGTTTCGCGCTCAAGCGCCTCGGTGATCTCGGCGTTCTTCTTTTGCACTTCATCGAAGAGTTGGGCATTTTCGAGGGCGGTCCCCAGCGACGCGGCGATGGTGGTCAACAGGCGCAGTTCTGATTCGCCGAAGGCATACTCGCGCTCGTAGTTTTCGATGTTGATCGCGCCGAGCACACGGTCACTGCTGATAATGGGGATGCCCGCCAGTGATTTACTCTGGTCGGTTCCAGGGAGAGTTACACCGGAATAATCGGCTGGTGTATTCCAAAGGATGGGCTGGCGCGTTTTCAGTATGGTTTCGAATGTCGAACCTGCGGGTGGAGGCATGGGCTCGAAGGTCAGGCGCTCTCCATGCTCATATTCATAGAGAAAATGCATCAGCTTGGTCTTTTCATCATACCAGCGGATACAAAGGTCGCCGGTGTTGAGCACTTCGCACAGCTTATTGCCGACCAGGTTCACGATGGCCTGGAAGTCCAATTCGGCGGCGAGCCCCTGTTGGATGGAGTTGATGATCGCCAGTTCGGCATTGCGCTGTTCGGTCTCCTTGAGCAGCCGCTGGGTCTCATCAAACAGGCGGGCATTTTCGAGAGCGGTGCTCATACTGTTGGCCAGGGTCTGGAACAGGCGCACATCTGAGGGGCTGAAGGCGTGCTCACGCTCTACATTCCCCAGGACGATCAAGCCGCGGGCCTGATCCCCGGCCATCAACGGCACGAACACCGCTGATTTTGCAGGATGTTCACCGAATACGAACCGGCTGCCATACTTTTCCACGGCTTGTGCCATATTTTCATGGAAGACGAGTGTTTGGCCGGTACGCAGAACGTGCGAGCTGATCCCTCGATTTGTCAGGGGCATGGGCTCAACCGTAATACGCTCACCGGCGTCCGTGATATAAGGAATGTGTACCAAATTGGTCTGCGAGTCATAGATGCGAATCTCCGCATCGGAGTCGTGAAAGATCTCGCGGATCTTATCCCCCACCAGTTCATAGATGGCTTGCATATCCAGTTTGGAGGCGAGCCCTTCCTGGACACTGTTGATGATCGCCAGCTCCGCGTTGCGCTGCTCGGTCTCTTTGAGCAAACGCTGGGTCTCATCAAAAAGACGGGCATTCTCCAGCGCGACGCTCATGGAATTGGCGATGGTGGTCAGCAGACGGACATCGGAGTCGTTGAAAGTATTCTCCTCTGGATTGCTGAGCGCAACTACGCCAACTACATCCTGACCGACGAGCATGGGCACGCCCAGATAGGCCTTGGGCGGGTGAGCAGGATCGAATGGACGTGAACCGAATTCTGCCTGGAGTTTTTCATAATCTCGATTAATCACAAGGGGCACTTTTGTTTTTATGATGTGCGCTGAGAAGCCAGTGCTTAATGGTTTGGGTCCCTGATCAAAGCGCTTCCCAGTTTCATCGATCACATATGGAAATTGGATTTCATTTTTCTTGCGATCGTACAACGCAATCAGTGTGGACTCGGCTTTGAAAACTTCACGGATTTTGTTGCCAACCAAATCATAGATTGCCTGTACATCGAGTTGAGAAGCCAGCCCCTCCTGCACGCTGTTGATGATGGCCAACTCAGCAGCCTGCTGTTCTGTGTCCTGGAGCAAACGCTGCGTTTCATCAAACAGGCGGGCATTTTGAAGGGCCGTGCTCATGCTGTTGGCAAGAGTTTGCAATAAGCGTACATCTGAGCTGTCAAAAGCCTGTTCGCGTTCCACATTCGATAAGATGATCAGACCGCGGGCCTGATCGCTGACCATCAATGGAACGAATATGCCTGATCTGGGATGATACAGCCTGCCGCGCACCATTTTTGCGCCATACTTCTTTAGCTCCTGCACAAAGTTCTCATTAATGACCAGGGTTTGGCCGGTACGTATCACATGGGCACTCATTCTGGCATCTGACGCGGCAATCGGATCAACTGCAACACGCTGTCCATTCTCAATGGAATAAGGAACGTGAAATAGATTTGTCTTCGGCTCGTAGATGCGAATCTCAGTATCTGTGTTGTGAAAGAGTTCGCGGATCTTGTCCCCCACCAGCTCGTAAATGGCTTGCATATCCAATTTCGAAGATAACCCCTGCTGGACACTGTTGATGACGGCCAACTCGGCATTTCGTTGTTCGGTCTCTTGGCGTAGACGCTGAACCTCCTGGGCGAGGCGTGCATGTTCGGAAACATCGCCACCAGGGTCCGAGTTGGAAGTCTGCGGTCCCTTTTCTTGATCTCTTGCGTACGATGACCGTTCTGTCACTTGCATCACTCCTTCGATCCTGTTGGCATTGATTTTGCCGCTTGTCTCATAATTCGCTTGACCTCTTATAGGTGCTTGGAGGTTGAATTTCATATTTTAGGTAAAGTAAATTATGCGGCACAGTGTAAGCTCCTTCGCCCAGACTGTCCCCTATGCTTAAGAATAGTGTTACCTGACGTGATCTGAGCTCAGACGGAACCTCAAATCAGGCTATTTTTCATTGCGACTACCAGGGCTTCCGACCGGTTCTGCGCCCCCAGTTTTCGAAAGATATTGGCAGAATGATATTTCACCGTGGAAAGTGTGATCGACAATTTCAATGCCATTTGCTGCAAAGTCAGGCCATCCGCCATTAATACCAGGAGCTCAAGCTCACGGTCGGTGAGGTTGAATGTATCGATGGCCGGGGCGGGTGGCTCCGGGGAGATCAGCTTTTCGATGACCGTGGGCGAGAAGACGGCCTTGCCCTGCATGGTGGTCCGAATGACATTCACCAGATCGTGGGCCAGGGCATCTTTGGTAATGTAGCCGACGGCTCCGCTCCGCAACAACTGGTGGACACTCTCGTGATCCTGAAAGCTCGAAAGGACCAGTATTTTCATCTCCGGGAATTTTTCACGGATACGCTCCGTGGCCTGCATCCCGTCCATGACGGGCATTACAACATCCATCAGGACCAGATCAGGCCGGACGTCTTCACAAAGCCGGATGGCTTCCGCCCCATTCGCTGCCTGGCCCACCATGCTGATATCCGGTATCCCCACCAACACCCGGCTGATGACTTCATGAATATGCCGATGATCATCCACAACCAGAACACGAATGGGAGTTCTTGTGTCCATATCTTTATTATATGACCAAAAACACGCGCTTTTTAGGATATCTCCTCAGGGAGTGCCTAACATCGGAATATTATGTCATTCTCCCCGCAGAGCGGGGACGCCGCTTCGGGACGGCACTTGCGCCGCACGCAGTGCAGGTGTGTGAACGACCGAAGGGAGTGACACCTGCCCAGGTCTCTTCGAGACGGTGCCAGGGAGAATCCCGCCGCGAAGCGGCGGAGACCCTCCGTTACGCTGAGGGTGACATGTGGTTTGTGTCTTAGAATTTAGAAACTCCTTCTCCTCAAGCCCGTGTCAGAAACATAGCGAATAAAAATGGCATCCGGGATGCATGTTCCCAGATGCCATTCATCTTAGATCGAACGGATGCTTCCCAGCAAGGCGATCGCTCCGACGACCAGCAGGGCAGCCGCCCAAATCAGATCGAAGTTGATCCAGTGGCTGCGCAGGATCCGCAAGCCTAATTTTTTGTACACGAGCCAGGCGACCAGCGCCATCACTGCCAGCATAGCCAGGGTGTGCAACAGGATGCCCAGGGTGACATCCGGGTTGAGGCTTATCCCCATGCCCGCATGATGAGCAGCGTGCTCGCTGGCTAGCGCGGTATGGTGTATGTGCATTTCAGCAGAAGGTGCGCTCATGGATAGGATCAGTGGGGCGATCATCAACCCGGCGCCGTGCGCGCTGGCCATCAGAAAGGACCACCAGGTGAGGTCGCGCATCCCAACCTGCATCCCCACCCAGCGCGGATGGCGATAGTAGTTGAAGACCTTGTAGAGGCCAAATCCGATCAGGAGCACTGCTGTCCCGATCTCCAGCACCGCCGCCGGAAGGAACTGGGCGCCCGCCATCACCGTCATGGCGACCACGAGCAGCGAGAGCGCGTGCCCGGCCGCGATGGGGAATAACGATCTCCAGATGGCACGTTCGCTCTGGCTTTGCAGCCCGAGGGACAGGGCGAACAACCAGCCCATGCCCGGGTTGAGTCCATGATAGGCGCCAAACGCCATCATGGTCAGCAGGGCTCCGCAGCATTCAGGAAGGGTAGCAGTAAGAATCTGTGGAAGCATCGCCTCCCTCCAATCTCACCTGGTGCAGGCGCAGCTCACCGGTCTGCACGAAGAAATCCGGATCCAGTTCCATTCCGCCGTTGGGGTCGGCAGTAATGCGGACCATCCAGCCTTCAAGCAGGTCGGGATAGAACTGGTCATCCCAGGTGCTGTACAGGCCATTCGTCACATACACACGCTTGCCATCCCGGCTGAGCTCCACCATCTGTGGGCCGCCGAGCAGTCGACCATTGTGCTGCGGGTGTCCCTTCTTGCGCGCGAT
>DASTOH010000045.1:0-2587 GCA_035720235.1 Anaerolineales bacterium
GCCCACAATCCCTGGAACCGCGAGCGCATTCCAGGCGGATCATCCAGTGGTTCCGCCATTGCGGTGGCAACCGGCATGGCACTGGGCGCGCTTGGCAGCGATACCGGCGGCTCGATCCGCATCCCGGCCACGCTGTGCGGAGTCGTTGGCTTCAAACCCACCTATGGGCGTGTGAGCACACGCGGCGTCTTCCCCCTTTCCTGGAACCTCGATCACGTTGGACCTCTGACATCCTGCGTACGTGATGCCGCGTTGATGCTGCAGGTGATCTCTATCTACGATCCAGTTGACCCTTCCACCATCAAAATGTTGACGGGTGATTATATTGGTCATCTGGTGGATGATATTGAAGGACGGAAGATCGCCCTGGGCACCGGTGATTACGTTGAAGCCTCAGACCCTGAGGTGCTGGCGGCAGTTCACGCAGCTGCAAAAGTATTGGAGTCGCTGGGCTGCAAAGTACAGGAAACCAACGTGGATTGGATGCGCGAGGCCGCGCTTGCCAACAAAACGATGATCCAGGCCGACGCCGCGGCCGTTCACCGGGATCGCCTGCGGGAACATCCTGAAATGTTCGGCGAAGACGTCCGCCGCCGTCTTCAGGATGGCGCGAAGACTACCTCGACAGAATACTCTCTCGCAAGGCGCACCCAGACCGAGGTCCGGAAGAGATGCGAAATCTTCTTTGAGTCGCACGACTTTTTGCTCGTCCCCTCCACACCCATTGCCGCGCCGACCATCGCAGGTCACGATGCGGTCGAGCAGGCGGGGCGGCTCACTCGTTTCACCGCGCCATTCAACCTGACCGGTCTGCCCGCCATCTCCATCCCCTGTGGCTTCACGAGTGAGGGCCTGCCCATTGGCCTGCAAATCGTTTCACGCGCCTGGGCCGATGCCAAAGTACTGAACATCGCTTATGCCTACGAGCAAGCCACGGAATGGCACAAGCAGCGTCCCAAATTGGCTCCATAAGCAAAACAGCTTCTGGACTTTGTGCCGAGGCTGTTTTTATTTGATTGTTATCCAGTTGTAAGACTATACCCCCGAGAAGATATATTCATCAGCAGGCGGGAAAATAAAAGGCACTCTCATCTTGAGATTGCAGCGCAAGGAAATTACAAGCTGGACTTCCTTCCATAAACACGTAAGTATAAGTATCTCCCCATGCCTGATTGTACCAATCGATTGAATCGCCATCACGAGCGGGCCTGGGCTGGCAATGTGTACCAAAATTTACCCAAGTTGTGGGAGGAAAGGCAAATTCCCAATCCCAAATGCTATAGCAGGATTCTGCTGGAGCTACTGGCACCGATGCACTGAACACGGCGCCACCCCAGGAAAGCGTCACATTCTGGCCCGCCGCTTTCTTGGAGGATGTGCACTTGACTGTGCTTGAATCGACTTGCGTGCAGTGCAGATCGAAACTCGCTCCTCCGTCCACCTGCAGAACACCCTCTAAATCTGCCTTTGAGTATTTCCCGCTTACCTCAAAGGTGTAGACCGGACCCTTGCCCGTCACAAAGACCACACTCACAAGTGTAGCACTGCCCGATGCCAGCAGAGCGGCGACAGCAGTCCCAGTGAACGCGGCCAGCATGGCAAAAACAATGACAATAACAATCAACTGCTTTTTCATTCTTCCATCCTTTTTGAACATGGATTTCCCAACCAATTGGGAATTATAAAGGCTTGACGATAGCATCTGGCAAAAGGTACAGAAGATCTCGCTGGCTTGCAGAGCTGCAATCATTTGATTATGGAACAGGGATGATATCTATCCGCATTGGTTGTCGTGACGCGTCAAATGATCCGACACATTGATTTCGAATACTCGTTAAGCTTGAATCCAATATTTTGGAATATACGCCCTGAAAAGTGTCAGAGTCAGACGCAATTTCTAGTTTGCCCGCTGATACAACGCCATCTCCCATACAAAGAGCCTGCGGACCGAAACCTTCCGCAAACCTTCGTCCTTCAACAAGGATTCCATTTCCGCAACCGGGTGGAGGAACACGCGAAATGGATCTCTACGCAATCTCTGGAAGAAATTTATCACACGCAAACCAAATCGCATGTACCAGGTCTCACGCGGGTACGTGAGGGCAATCGCTCTACGGCTGTGACTGGTGGCAGCTCTCAACAAACCGCGAAAATCAGGATAACAACACACCACACGGTCGAGAGTCACCACATCGGCTTGGGGCAGATCCGCAGCGATATCGGTGAAATCGGCATGAATGAATTTGACGCGCTCATTGTGCCCTCGTCGTTTGGCTTCCTCGGTAGCGACTTTCAAATACGCAGAGGAGGCATCCACGTGCGTTGCTTCCCGTGCTACATCTTCCAACAGCTCATGATGGATCGCGCCAATGCCGCCACCCACATCTAACAACGCGGCATCTTTCAACCCCAGGGAACGGATTGCTTCCAGAATCAACTTTGTCTGACGGGCAGGGCCACGTTTGCGATAATTTTTTACTTCCACCCGGGCTTCTGCCTCGGTAAAGGCATGATCGGTAATTTCACAGCAATTGCATGTCATGATTGTTCGCTTTCTCGTAGTGGCGACTGAAGTCGCCTTGAGCCA
>DASTOH010000046.1:0-10435 GCA_035720235.1 Anaerolineales bacterium
TTACAGTTTTCCTTGACCCAGGGCATGGCGTGTTCGAATTCTTCAGCGTCGTAAATGCCGAGGTCCATGCGGCGCAGGAACTCGGTCATGTCGATGACTTCCACCCGCATCCCAAGATACTTCTCGAAGAATGGCTGGTCAACGATGGAACCGGCAATGCCCATCGAGACGCCACCCATCGAAAGATACGATTTCCCGCGCATGGTCGCCACAGCCAGCCCGGCACGCGCGAAACGCAAAATTTTCTCTTTCACATCTGCGGGAATGTTCGTATCCCCCGCGTCTTGTACGTCATGGCCATAGATGGAAAAAGCCGGCAAACCTTTCTGGTTGTGTGCTGCCAGCACCGCCGCCAGATAGACCGCGCCAGGGCGTTCCGTTCCATTAAATCCCCAGACGGCTTTCGGGATGAGAGGATCCATATCCATCGTTTCAGAGCCGTAACACCAGCAGGGTGTTACAGTGATCGAAAGACCCACCCCCGCGCGCGCAAATTTTTCGGCGCAGGCCGCGGCTTCAGCCACGCCGCCAATGTTCGTATCGGCGATGACACACTCCACCGGTTGACCAGTCGGATAGCGCAGTTCCGCAGTCAACAGGTCGGACACTGCATGAGCCAGTGCCATTGTGGATTCTTCCAGCGACTCGCGTACGCCTTGGAAGCGTCCATCAATGGCGGGGCGGATACCAATTTTCGGCAACGAGCCAAGCCAGCGATTCGGACCAACAGTTACGGGCATGAAAGCCTCCAACGGAGAATAGGATTGATTGGCAATACGTTCTATGAAAGAAGTGAAAATAATTGCTGCTTGCAGATGCCCTGCACCCTGCGGGCAAGGTACAGGGCATCTGCGGAATCAAACAGACTTACACGGTCTTATTGATAGAGCAACGGGGCAATTTCTGGGTCTTCGAGGTTGGTTTTGTCGTACCAGAAGAAGCCCGTGTCGATGACCTTCGGCAACTCCTCGCCATTGGCAGCTTTCACAGCGGCCTCTACACACTTGTAGCCAATGCCGACCGGATTCTGGGTAATCGCACCCGCCATGGTACCGTCTTTGATGGCATCGATCTGGGCCTTGCCGGAGTCGTAACCGATCACCACGATATCGCCTTGCATGCCTAGTTCTTGCACCGCGAGCACAACACCAATCGCAGAACCTTCGTTGGCGCCGAAGAAACCTTTGATGTCAGGGTTCGCCTGGATCATCGCCTTGGCCAGGTCTGCAGTTTTCTGGTGGTCGCCAGCGCCATATTGAACATCCACAATCTCGATATTGGGGTACTTTTCCGCAATGCGGTTGACGAAGCCATCCCGCCGATCAATACCGGTGCGGCTGGTCTGGTCGTGAACGATGACGCCGATTTTGCCTTCGCCGCCAATCAGTTCCGCCATCTTATCGGCAGCCAGGGCCGCAGCCGCGATGTTGTCAGTGGCAGCGGTGGTCACAGGGATATCACTTTCAACACCAGAGTCAAAACCAATGACCGGGATGTTCGCAGCCTTCGCCTGTTCCAGGAGCGGTTGGAAGGCCTGAGAATCTACAGCCGCAAGACAAATGGCAGCAGGATTCTTATCCAGCGCGGTCTGGAACATTTCGACTTGCTTGTCTACCATGGCTTCACTTTCAGGACCTTCAAAAGTGATGTCGACGTTGAGGTCCGTGGCGGCTTGTTCTGCGCCTTGTTTTACCGCCTGCCAGAACTGGTGTTGAAAGCCTTTGGAAATAACCGGGATATACATTTTGCCGGCCTGTTGTGGGGCCTGAGTAGCAGTGGCAGCGCCACCGCATGCGGCGAGCAGGGAGGCCACAACGATCAGGGCCGCAAGGGTGTAGATCAACTTGCCGTGTTTCATATTCTTCTCCTTTTGTTTTGACTTGCACAGAATATCTTTATGGTGAACTTCTCACTACAGTATTGTTTGTATAACAGATTGAGCCTCCTTTTTCTTTTATTGCTGGCGTCGTCGTAAGATATCAAGAAAAACCGCCAGGATCACAATGCCCCCCGTCACGACCATTTGCCATTCCTGCGGCACAGCCAGAATGCGTAGTCCATTCGTCAGCGTGCTGATGAGCAAAGCACCAATGATCGTACCTACAATGGTGCCTTCGCCACCGCTGAGGGATGTTCCACCAATGACAGCTGCAGCAATTGCATCCAACTCGTAGCCAGAGCCCAGTGCCGGCTGGGCCGAGCTCAAGCGCGAAGCAATGATTACCCCAGCCAGCCCGCTAAACAAGCCACAAAGTGAATAAACGGCTGTTTTCCAGGCGGCGACATTCACACCAGAAAGTCTCGTCGCCTCTTCATTACTTCCAATCGCAAACGTATAACGTCCCAAAATCGTCTTCGTCAGAATGATGTTGGCGATGATCGCTGCGACAAACAGGATCAGGATCGCATTTGGAATCTCGAATCCCGGAATGATCCTCCCCAGTACTGAACCCATAGCCACCGTCCGAAACGTCGGCGCATCGTTGAAATAGATCGGTTTCAGGCCGGAGATCACGAGAGATAAACCTTTGGTGACGTACAACATACCCAGCGTAGCAATGAAAGGCGGGATTTTCAATCGGGAAATGAGGGTGCCGTTGATGAAACCAGCGAACGCACCCGCCAGCATGCCGCCGAGGACACCCAGCGGTACTGGCCATCCCCAGAATGTAATAAATACACCTGTCATGACCGCAGAAAATGTCATGACTGTCCCTACGGAAAGGTCAATGCCAGCCGTAATGATGACAAAGGTGACGCCCAGGGCCAGGATCCCATTCACTGCGGTCGCAAGCAGAATACCAACGATATTATCGAACTTGAAAAAATAAGGGGAGGCGATTGAGAACACAATGAATATCAAAATCAACGCCCCAAAGGCCATCAGCCTTTGCATAGCGTCTGAGCGAAATAAAGAGGCTCTCGAACTGGTCGCGTTTTTTAAGGGCAAGAGTTTCATAAGTGTTATCCTGAAAGAATCGTTGAGGCCGGCTCAGCTTCGCGCATTAATTCCTTGCGCTGGGTGGCAAAGTGCATGATGGTCTCCTGGGTGGCTTCGGCAGCGCTTAATTCTCCGGTAATGCGACCTTCACACATGACCAATACGCGATGACTCATGCGCAAGATTTCGGGTAATTCGGAGGAAATCATGATGATGGATTTGCCTTGATGAATCAGGTCATTCAACAGTTTGTACACTTCGCTTTTGGCACCCACGTCGATGCCACGGGTGGGTTCATCAAAGATCAGGATTTCGGTATCGGCGGTCAGCCACTTACCGACAATCACCTTTTGCTGGTTTCCACCGGACAGGAATTTCACCTTCTGCTGTAAACTGGGCGTCTTGATGTTGATTTTCTTGACGATATCATTGGCTACTGAGATAGCCTTGGTCTGATCCACCCAGCCCAAAAGCTTCATGAAATATCGCAGAGAAGCCAGCACAATATTTTCATCAACAGTCATTCCCAAGGTCAGCCCATAACGCTTGCGGTCTTCGGATAGATACCCAATCCCGTGCTTGACCGCGTCGCGGGGACTTTTGATATGGACTCGTTTACCCTTGATGTAAATTTCGCCGGTGTCGAACACGTCCGCACCGAAGATGGCGCGCGCCACTTCCGTTCTACCTGCACCGACCAAGCCCGCAAAACCGAGGATTTCACCCTTTTTCAGGCTGAAATTAACATCCCGCAGTACCCGTCCCCGATTGAGGTTGCGCACTTCGAGCACAACTTCCTGGTTTGTGTCTTGCGGAAGTTCAGGCGCCGATTCGAAGATCGTCCGCCCTACCATCAGGCTGATGATCTGGCCGATACGGGCCTCCTTCGTCAGCAATGTATCGATGTACTTTCCATCGCGCATCACCGTTACACGGTCTGAAATCTGCTTGAGCTCTTCGAGGCGATGCGAAATATGGACAATCCCCACGCCTTTTTCGCGCAACTGGCGGATGATGGTGAACAATTCCTCGATCTCGGTGTCCGTCAGCGCGGCGGTCGGCTCGTCCATCACCAGGATCTTGGCATTGAAGGAAAGCGCCTTGGCGATCTCCACCATTTGTTGTTTGGCGACGGTCAGGTCAGCCACCTTGGTATCAGGGTCAAGCCGCAGGTTAAGCAATTCAAACAGGCGCAGGGCCTTTTCATTGGTAGTTTTATCATCCACCACGAAAGGGAGCTTCGCGCGCGGTTCCCGGCCGATAAAGATGTTCTGCGCCACGGTCAGGTGCGGCATCAGGTTGAGTTCCTGATGGATGATACTGATGCCCAGATGCTGGGCCATGCCAGGGCTGGTAATCTCAACTTCCTGTCCTTCCAGGATGACCTGCCCGGCATCCTTGTGGTAAATACCACCCAGGATTTTCATCAAGGTGGATTTCCCCGCGCCATTCTCGCCCACCAGCGCATGAACTTCACCATAGTGCAGATCAAATCTCACGTCACTCAGCGCCTGAACGCCGGGGAAGGATTTGTAAATGCCATCCATGCGGAGCAAAAGTTTCGGTTCATCAGAAGCAGGTGCAGGATTTGTCATGGCAACCTTAGTTCAATTGGCCGAACAAATGGTGAAGGCTACACCGGCGGCCCTCAAGAGCGCCGACCATTCATCACTCAAGCCTGAATCGGTATAAACATGGGCAATCTGATTCAAACTCGCAAAGGAGGTTAAATCTTCCTTGCCCATTTTGGATGAATCGACTAAAGCGAACACTTCGCGGGCAGAAGCAATGGCCTTGCCCTTGAGCTCGGCTTCGGCCAGCAGCACATCTGTCAGACCGCGCCCCAAACTAAATCCGCTGCAAGAGACAAACGCCATCTGAACATGCAAGTCACGGATGATCTGCTCGCTCAGCGATCCCGTAACCGAAGATCCATCGGGAGCGACCACGCCACCCATCAAAACCACAGTGTTGGTCGAATTGTTTGCCAACAGGCGGGCTACATCGATGCCATTGGTCACCACGCGCAGTCGATTGCGGTTTTCAAGCTGGCGGGCCAGATAATATACTGTCGAACTGGCGTCCAGCAGAAGGGATGCGCCATCTTCCACCAGCAGTGACACTGTCCGGGCAATTGCCAGCTTGCTGGCCCCTTGCACCTGGTAACGTGCGCCAAAGGATGAAGCGAACTGGGACGATCTCCCGCTCAGCACCGCGCCGCCATGCATCCGCCGTAAATGACCAGCCGCTTCCAGGGCATTCAAATCATTGCGTACCGTGCCCTCCGAGACCGCCATGGTCCTGGCAATTTCAGGTACACGTAACCCTGGCTGTTTGCGTAACAACTCCAGCAGCGATTGACGACGCTCGTAAGTGTTCAAAATAGACTTTTCTTATCGAGATTTGATGGAATTTATTGATTTCGGCAATGCCATAATACATAGATTGAAGATAATTGTCAAGCTCGTTAATTTTCATTAAACGTTGGAATGTGTCACAAGTTGCTTATGACATCTTTCTTGTCAGGCTGATTCGATAAGACAAGGATTGATGTCGGTCAATTCCCCTGTAGATATCCGAGTTGAGTATTGACTTAGAAAACGTTTTCTCATAAAATGGAATCGTTTAGAAAACGTTTTCTCAAATATCTCCAATCATAGGCAAAACGATGTCAGTCAAATTAGAAGATATCGCTAAAGAAACCGGTTTTTCCATCTCCACGGTTTCCCGGGTTCTCTCTAGCAGTAGTTACCCGGTCTCAGAACAGATTCGCGAGAAAGTGCTTCGCGCCGCCGAGTTGATGGGCTATGAGCCGAATATCGCTGCTCGAAGTTTGCGAACAGACCGCACCAACACGATCGGGATTATCGTTGACGATATTCTCAGTCCTTTCACTCCCCCCATTGTACGTGGCATACAAGATTACCTGAACGAGAATGGTTTCTTAAGCCTGATCGTTAATTCAGATTGGGACCCATACCAGGAGCAAGCTGCCATCAAAACGCTGCTCAGCCGGCCCGTGGATGGCATCCTTTTTGTTGAGTATTCTCACCAGACTACAAGCGATGTATTGGAACGATCGAACAAGCCCCGGGTGTTCGTGCACCGCCTGTTCGGCTCACCCATTAAGAATTCTGTAGTGCCAGATGATTATTATGGCGCCACTCTGGCCACCACGCACCTTATTGACCTGGGCCATCGCCGCATTGGATATATCAATGGCCCGGAAAACTGGCATACCTGCCGCGCCCGTCTCAGTGGTTACAAGGCTACATTAGCCAGTCATCATCTGCCGTTCGAGCTATCTCTCGTGCAGCCTGGTGATTGGGAGATCGAGAGCGGCTACGCGGCCATGAAAAGCTTATTGACGCTTGCCGAGCAGCCAACCGCGGTCTTTGCCGCGAACGACCTGATGGCGTTGGGCGCGATTTACGCTATCCAGGATGCAGGACTGAGCGTTCCTGAAGATGTTGCGGTTGTCGGCTACGATAACCGCAACTTTACAAAAACAGTCAGGCCAAGAATTACAACCGTGAGCATGCCGGTGATCGAAATGGGAGGCGTTGCGGCCGGCCTGTTATTAAAGCAAATTGCCGAAGGTCGAAAGGAGGAGGAAGAAATAAAAGTCAAAGGTCAACTGATTGTCCGTGAAACGTGTGGCGCTCCCGAAGTCAGCCGAACCCAGCCGGAGCCGGACTCTCGAATACTTTTCAGGCGGGTTCTATTCAATAAGCAGCCCGAGGATTAACTCGATCAGCCCGGCGGTTGTTACGCAATGGAGGTGAAAGAGGATCAGCAAATATCACCCACCTGTGCCCGAGTAACCGTGAATCTTCAAGCTCACGAGAATTACTGTTGCAAAGTCTACAAGAAGGAGAGAAATATGTCTCAAATTAGCAGGATTTCACGCCGAGACTTTATCAAGATGGCTGGGCTCGCTGCGGCGAGCGGGACACTAGCCGCCTGCGGTGTATCTACCACCGAGGCGCCCGTCTCTACGACAGCTCCTACGATGGTCAAGGGAGGTAAAGTGCGCATCGCGGTTGGAGGCTGGGCCGAACAAAACATGAAGGATCTTTTAGCAGCTACCGAATTCACGAAGAACACAGGCATTGATGTTGAGGTCGTAATCAGAACGGATACAAAAGAAACAGAGCTGGCGCGTCTGGCCAGTGCAGTGCAAGCTGGCGATACCCCATACGACATCCTCGATTTCGAAGATGAGCTGACTACAACGCTATCGCAAGCGGGCTATATGTTGCCCTTGAACGACCTGATCTCACAAGAAGTGTGGGACGACCTTTCCCCAGCCATGAAGGCCTACACGGATGTTTGGAGCACTCACAATGGCGAAGTCTTCCGCATGATCCACAACTGGGAAATGCCATTCTGGTTCTATCGCAAGGACTGGTTCGACGAGCGCGGTGCGCAGGTTCCCAAGACCTGGGACGAGGTCAAGGCATTAGGTGAGGTCTTCACCGACGAAGGAGCAGGTGTGTGGGCCAGCGAGGATGGGCTGATCAAAGGAGCGTTCCTGAACGTCTATCTGGCATGGATTACATTGCAGGCTGGCGGCAATCCCTTTGACGTTGGGCCCGAATATCAGCAGTCACTTGAGTACATCCATGACCTGATGTATACAAGCAAGGTCCTCAACCCGGCTTCCCTGCAAAAGACCTACGATCAGCAGAATGCTGACTATCTCGCCGATAAAGTGGCTTTCATGCGCCAATGGCCTTTCTTTGGGGATGTCGCCCGCGGTGAAGCGAACACAGCCTGGTTCAGCGAAGACAAAGCCGCGATCGCCCTTCCACCGGCTGGTCCAGGTGGACCGGACGGTTCCACGTATGCCGCTGGCTGGGGCTGGGGCATCGTCAAGAATTCCCCTAACCTGGATGCAGCCAAGGAAATGTTCAAATTCCTGATCTCCAATGAGGCTGCAGCCGAAGCCGTCAAGGTCGGCTTCTGGTTCCTGAGCGCTCGTAAATCTGTGCTGGCGGTCGCTCCAGCAGATAGCTGGCAGGTACAGGCAGTAAATATGTACACGGATGCGAATGTGATCGGCGTGCGCCCCCATCACCCGCAGTTTGTGGAGGCACTGACGATCCTTGAAGACACGGCGGCGGCTTATCTGACGGATCAGATCAGCCTTGAAGAGTCGATGAAGCAGGCCAAAGACCAATTGGCAACTCTGGGCTAGACACGCGCGAAACGTGTCTATTCTTCTCCTTGCCTGGATGGGGATGGCCATCCCCATCCAGGCCACCGCCGTGTCTTTTGTGAGGGATCGGCTTCGGTCAAGTTCCGACCCAGACTCTATTCTACACTATGGAAAGAACCCCTAAAATAAAGTCCATGGACAGCGCAATGAATAGACCCGAAGGGGATGCGCCCCCCTCTACAACTTCATCCTGGGCTTCTTTGTCCAGAATAACCCGCCGGCAGTATCTGCTCTTCATCTTGCTGATCGCGCCGGCTTTTTTGCTGCGGCTGACCACTGCGGCGTATCCAATCTTACAGACGATCTACTTGGGCTTCACCAATCTTTCGATCCTTAAAGGCACCAACGATTTTGTCGGCCTGGATAATTATCTTGCAATGGGAAGCAACATTGGAGTGCGGAGTGCCACTGGCTTCACGATTGTTTTTATCCTGACAACAACGATTCTGGATCTGGTCATCGGAATGCTGATCGCGCTCCTGCTCAACGCCAACTTCCGCGGTTTGACGTTCGCGCGTACGATCAACTTGATCCCCTGGGCCATCCCAACGATTGTGGCTGGCTATGCCTTTCGCTGGCTGCTCGACGACCAGTTTGGACTCTTGCCGTTTTGGGTAACTCAACTCACCGGATTGCGGCCGGTCATTTTTATTAATCCCCTCGCCTCACAGATCGCAGTGATTTTAGTACATGCCTGGAAGGATGCGCCATTTATGGCCATCATCCTGCTGGCCGGTATGCAGGGCATTCCTGAGGATCTTTACGACGCGGCCCGGGTGGATGGCGCGAGCGCCTGGCAACGTTTTTGGAATCTGACAATCCCCCTCATCATGCCATTGACCATTACCATGGGCTTGTTCAGGCTGGTATGGTCGCTTGGTAGTTTTGACCTGGTGTACGGGCTTACCTTTGGCGGGCCGGGCGTAGCAACTTCTGTGCTGGCTCTTCAAGTCTTCCGCGAAGGTATCTTGTTCTTTAAGTTCGGTTTTGCCTCAGCCATCAGCGTGATCCTGCTGATTTTAGTGGCGATTATAGGCCTGATTGGCTTGTGGTTATTCCGAAAATCTGAAGTATCTTATTGAGCCTGGAGAGAAACCATGAATAGGCCATTTGTACATATAGCCTGGCACCGAACATTCTCCTCTATCCCATTGTATCTAGCATTTATCGTGTTCACCATTGTGGTTCTGCTGCCAGTCTACTGGATGACGCGATCGGCTTTCGCCACCTCCACTGACCTGATCAAACTTCCTCTGGTGTACTTTCCTCAACCAACGTTGAGCAACTTTGCCACCCTTTTGGAACAGGTGCCGTTTGGACTTTATCTTCGCAACTCATTGCTGTTCGCGATATCTACGACAGTCGCGACATTGTTGGTCAGTTATCTGGCGGCTTATGCATTTGCCAGGATTCGCTTTCCGGGCAGTGGCGTGCTGATGTGGATGCTGCTCCTCTCGATGGCTTTGCCTGATATTGGCACGATCGTCCCGCTCTATCGAATTCTTAAGACACTACACCTATCGGATACCATCGCCGGAATCAGCCTGGTATTGACGAGCACTTTGACTCCTTTTACAGTATGGGTCCTGGTCTCGTTCATCAAACAAGTACCGTATGAGATCGAAGAAGCCGCTATTCTTGACGGTGCCTCGTTGCCTCAGATTCTCTGGCACATCCTGCTCCCGGTTACCGTACCAGGTTTGGTGACCATGGGGCTGATCAATTTCGTGAACGCCTGGAATAACCTGTTGTATCCTCTGTCCTTTACAACCTCGCCCTCTGCAAAAACCCTTAGCGTGGTCATCACTGAAATTTTTGGCGGGTATTCGCCCTGGGGAAAGCCATGGGAACTGATCATGGCGGTAGGGGTAACCATGACCATCCCCATCGTCATCCTGGTGCTCCTTTCACAAAGGTCCATTGTCCGTGGGCTGACGGGTGGAGCGATCAAGTAGGGACACAGCGTCGCTATGTCCCTACAATACCATTTGATAAAGAGAGCCAATGTCAACGATCAAACGTCAACTCGAACCGGTCCCGTTTACGCAAGTCACCTTCGACGATGGCTTCTGGGCACCTCGCCTGGAAGTGAACCGGACCGTTACGATTCCGCATATCCACGGTCAATTGGAAGCGACCGGCCGTATCAGCGCCTTTGATTTGAATTTTGAGCGGCCCGTGCCGTCGCCGATTGTTTTGATCTTTGGGGATTCCGATCCCGCGAAATGGATCGAGGCGGCGAGTTACTCGCTAGCGACTCACCCCGATCCGGC
>DASTOH010000047.1:0-86488 GCA_035720235.1 Anaerolineales bacterium
GAAAAGATGTGTTCAGCACCTATGGTCCCCTCGGATTCATCACATTTCCTCAAGACATAGGGTGGAACCTACCTATTGCTCACGGGATTCAGATTGGCATGTGGTTAATCTTACTTTTACTTGGCGTGTATATGATTCGCAGAGAGCGAATAAACAGCTATCGTTTATTGCTGTTTGCTTTTCCACTCACCTTTGGTTTTTTAGAGACAAAGTTGCAAATTTGGGTCTTATTGTGCTGCGTCTTTCTCTCTCTGGTTGTCGAAAGATGGTATTTCCCCTATGGCTTGTCTGTCTTATTGACTAGTTTATTATGGTTTATAAAATTTAATGACGCATTTCTGGGATTAGCTTTGATCATTGGTATCGACTTTGTCTTTTTATTTTACAATCGAAAGAGAGCGACCGAAGCCATGGTTATAATGATGGTGGGAATTCCATTTGTGTTTATCACGGCTTATTTGATTTACAATCCATCTCTTTCCGATATGGTTAAGTATCTACAAGGCGCATGGGCTGTATCTGCACAATACAGTGTAGCATCATCTCTCTCAGGCAGAAGAATAGAAATTATCTTGGCTATGCTAGAGATGATCGTATATACTTTTCTGGCCTGGGTCTTCTACCAGCAACGGAATAAAACATATATCATTTTCATTGCATTCATACCATCTTTGTTTATGGCTTTTAAATCTGGTTTCGTCCGACAGGATGGCCACGTACTACAATTCTTTTCTTATCTATTGCTAATACTGACATTTATTTTTCTGCATGCAGAAACCGACTTGGTAAATAAATGGGGGCTGGCCTCAATCGGACTGTTGACGTTGGCCCTAGCCATGGTGATACTGCCTTTTTACCGTCCGGTTAGGCCAGACGCGCTTTTAAATGCTGTTACACGGATGGAAAAGCTTGTTGACTATTATCAGACAAGGAGTATAGCTTATTTCGAACAGACACCCTTAATCCAACGAATCCCAGAGGGAGTTATCGAGGCTGCTCAAGTATCACCTCGGTTCAAAGAGCTAATTGGTAGCCATTCGGTAACAATCTTTCCCATGGAGATCATGTATGCACCGGTAAACAATTTGAATTATTACCCGTCGCCAACAATTCAAGGTTATATTGCTGCTAGCCCCTATCTCGATTTGCTCAATGCTGCATTTTTTGAAGATGGGAATAAATCTCCGGAATTCATTATTCTAGGCTGGGAAAGCGTAGATGGACGACATGTTTTGATGGATACACCGGCAACCTGGCTGTCTATCTACCGCTGGTATGATTGGCAAGACGGTAATGATAAGATTGCGATCCTAAAACGACGTGCACAGCCGCGCTTTACTGACATAACAGTCACACAAACCCAGGTATATGAGACCGGAGACGTAATCACTTTACCGGTACAAGATACTTTACTTGGGGCAAAGATCTCATCCATGGAGCTCAGTCAATGGGGTCAAATTGTCAATCTCTTTTTTCGTATCCCAGAAGTAAGGATCCATTTCCAAAAAGAGATGGGCGCTGAACTTGGCTATCGCGTAATACCCACCACTCTTTCAGGTGGAATATTGCTCGATCAGATACCACAGACCTTTCAGGATGCACAGCTCATGCTGCAAGGTCAGACTATAGAAAAAATACAGAGCATTGTTCTCAGTGGATCTGGCTTGAAATATTATAAAAAACAAATTCAGGTCATTTATTACACCATTCCAGATGTAGTACTGAAAGACATAGTTTATCCCCCTCGTGTTTATGGTTATTCGGGACAGGCAGATAGGGTTACAGCCAAAGAACCTATTGAGGGAGTAAGCGCACTACTTTTAGGAAAACGCAATCCACCGGTACTAGATCAAATTACTGTTACGGAAGGAGAGCTAACAAAGCCAGCTATCTTCGCACACCCGCCCAGTGATATTTCTTGGAGACTCAGTCTTCCAGCAAAAAGTTGTGTGACATTCCGTACCTCTCTTGGGTTCCGTCCAGATGTTTTCGAGCAGATTGGTGGGGGTGATGGGGTAACGTTCAGCGTTTATATCGATTTACCCGGCGACGGAAGCCACCAGATCTTTTCGCAATATACCAACCCATTTATTCGTTCTCAGGAACGCCTGTCGACACCGATCAGCCTGAATCTAAGCAAGTATGCCGGACAAGAGATTACGTTGAGATTGGATACAGCATGTGGACCAGCTAATGACTGTTCGAATGATTGGGCGGTCTGGATCGATCCTGAGCTCCAAGTTATGCCTGTGTATTGCAATTGAACCTACGAAATCCATGAGGTCTATTATAATTTAGTATTCCTGCTCTGCGCTGAATTCTTCCCAACTACGTAGTTTTGTTAGTAAAGGACTGATAAATCCCGATGGCATCCGAAGATAAAATCGTGTATTCAAACCGCTGGTTCACGATCAGTGAGCGAAGCTCTTTGGTTGAAAATCAACTATACTATGTGTTAAATACCCTGGATTATGTTTCGATCTTTGCTAGGACAATTGATAAGGAGGTGCTCCTTGTCCGTCAATTCCGCCCTGTTGTTCAGGATTACACGCTTGAAATCCCTAGTGGTCACGTTGAGCACGACAAGACACCGGAGGAGGCAGCCCGTCAGGAACTACTGGAGGAAACCGGTTTTATTGCAGATCATGTTCATTTTTTGGGGGTAAGAGCATCAGATACCGGACGATTGGGAAACCGAATCTGGTTCTTCTTTGCAGATGGAGTAACACAGCAATCCGAATCAATAGAAGAAGGAATCGAGGTTGTCCGCTGCAGCATGAAGGAATTTTTCGAATTTATGAAAAATGGACAGATCATTCAATCCTTTAACCTCGCTCTGGTCCAACTCGCTTTTCTACATGGACTTCTAAGCGTAGAAGAAATGATAACAAAGTAAAAGGAGAAATAAATGAATTCGTCTCACCAAGTTGATTTTCATTATGATGTTTGCATAGTTGGAGGTTGTGGTCATATTGGTTTGCCGTTGGGGTTGGCATTTGCAGCGGAGGGGAAAAAGGTTATGCTCTACGACCTTAACACGAAGGTAATAGAAACCGTCTGCCGCGGCGAAATGCCCTTTATTGAATATGATGCCGACCCGATTCTCAAGAAAACCATTGGCAAGACCTTGTTTTGCTCCTCGGACATCGAATCTGTCGGACTGGCACGTGTTTTGATTGTAGCCATTGGTACTCCCGTTGATGAATACCTCAACCCTAAATTACGCTCTCTTCTCGAGCTGTTTGCCAAACTACGTCCCCATCTCAGTAATCAACAGACAATTGTTATTCGCAGTACAGTCTATCCACGTACATGCCAGCAAATCCGAAACCAGTTGGAGCAGGATGGCAGTGGTCCCTGGCATATCGCTTACTGCCCGGAACGTATTGCTCAAGGATATGCCGTGCGTGAACTCAAAGAGCTACCACAACTTGTCGCAGGGATCACTGAGAAAGCTCTTGAAGACGTAAAAGAACTGTTTTCAATCATTGCACCGAAAGTAATACCTGTAACCATAGAAGAAGCCGAGCTTGCCAAACTGTTTACCAATGCATGGCGTTACATCCAATTTGCAACAGTGAATCAGTTTTACATGATCTCCAATGATTTTGGCGTTGATTATGAGCAGGTTCGGCGTGCCATTGTTGATGGCTACGGACGAGCCTATGGCATGCCTTCTGCTGGCTTTGCAGCGGGCCCATGCTTACTAAAAGATACTATGCAGCTGGCCGCATTCAATAACAATAATTTTGCTCTGGGCCATGCAGCCATGATGATCAATGAAGGATTACCGGGATATTTGGTAGAGCAACTGCGTAAGAAATATGACTTAAAGCAAATGCGCGTTGGTATTCTAGGCATGGCATTCAAAGCAGATATTGACGATATTCGCGATTCGCTCTCATATAAATTGGGTAAGATTTTGCGCTTTCACGGTGCACATATACTTTATTCAGATGAGTTTGCCAAAGATCCTACTTTTATCAGCAAAGAAGAGCTTGTCGCGTCCAGCGATATTATTTTTGTTGGAGTTCCTCATTCTGCTTATAAGCAGCTTTGTATACCATCTAGTGTGGAACTCATAGATTTATGGAACATTATTCCTTCTAATGCAAGCTGAATATGAAGCCCATTATTTCTCCCAATATCCGAATGCGACACCCCGAATATTTTCTGGTTGGTGAAGATTCAATTGTGGACGATTTTTGTTATTTTTCCACCAAAGTTAAGATTGGAAGGTGTTCCCATATTGCATCCGGTTGTAGTATTGCAGGAGGGCTTGCCCGCCAGTTTACTTTGGGAGATTACTCTAGCCTTTCGTCAGGTGTAAAAATCTGGTGCACGAGTGATGATTTTGTGAATGACATAGTCACAATCTTACCTCTTGAATTGGAAAATCTCAAAAGTCGTCTTTTGTCAGCCGATGTGACAATAGAGCATTACTGCGCGGTTGGTTCGAACTCTGTAATAATGCCCGGCAACCATGTTCCTGTTGGTACTGTTATTGGGGCATTGAGTTTTGTCCCTACTGCTTTTGAGTTTCAACCGTGGGGTGTCTACGCAGGTATCCCTATTCGATGGATGCGTTCACGTAACAAAGAACAGGTTACAGCACAGGCAGAGAAGCTAAATGAGTATTTTCGAAGTAGAGGTCAAAATGAATAAGCCAATCGCGTGGTGGTCACCGCAAGTTACTGCACAGGATCATGAACTGGTTAACGATGTATTGGATAGCAACTATATTAATGAAGGAGATGTGACTACTAAATTTGAGCGAGAAATCGCCCGATTGCTTGGTGTTAAGTATGCTGTTGCAACAACGAGCGGAACGGCAGCACTGTTTCTCGCAATGGCTGCGGCAGGTATAGGACTGGGAGACGAAGTAATTGTTCCCGACGTAACTTTTATCGCCACCGCGAATGCGGTTATGTTAACTGGCGCAAAGCCTGTGTTGGTCGATATTGATCCGTTAACTTTGAACATGGATCCAGAAGCGATGACGGCAGCCATTACTAGCCGGACGAAAGCGGTGGTGCCTGTACATGTGAGTGGCCGCTCAGCCAATTTGCCAGTCATCCACGAGATCGCTCAAGCACATGGGTTGGCGGTTATTGAGGATGCAGCCGAGGCGTTTATGTCAGCGCTTGAAGGCAAATACCTGGGAACAATCGGCCAGGCGGGATGCCTTTCATTTTCCCCTAACAAGGTGATTACAACGGGACAAGGTGGAATGGTGCTCACCAATGACGATGCCCTACATAGTCGCCTTCGTGAATTGAAAGATCATGGGCGACCGGTCCGAGGTACCGGTGGAGCTGATGTCCATCATTCGGTTGGATACAACTTCAAACTGACAAATCTACAGGCGGCTGTTGGGCTTGGTCAACTCTCAGCCCTACAGGAACGGCTGGAACGGCAAAAGCAGATTTACCGAATTTATGCCGATAATCTGCGCGGCTTACCGGGAATTACACTTCCTGGGTTTCATTTAGATACGGGCGAAATACCCCTATGGACAGATGCACTGGTCGAGCGCCGGAATGGGCTTGATGAGTACCTAAAACAGCGCGGGGCACATTGCCGGCGTTTTTGGTTCCCCATTCATACACAGGCACCGTATAGACTTGCTGATGATAATTTTCCTAATAGCACAAGTGTGATGCCACATGCGATCTGGCTACCCTCCGCGTTTACACTTTCAGACGAGGATGTATTTACGGTTTGTTCCTGGATCCAGGAGTTTGTGCGTGGATAGTAGCAGCATAACTCAAGTGCAAGCAGTCGAAACCGGTACAAACAGCAAATTATCCATCTTGATACCGGTCCGTAATGAAGGTATGAACTTAAGGATCTTCATAAAAATTCTTGAGACGATGGTGGAGGTCCCTCACGAGGTTCTGATTATCTATGATGACCCCAAAGACGATAGTCTCCCTATCGTAGCAGAGCTGCAAAAGGATTACCCTAATATCTGTCCGGTTCATAATGCATTGGGCCGCGGCGTAATTAACGCCATCAAAGCTGGGGTAAAGGCATCCAAGCAGGACGTGATTTTGATCACAGTGTGTGATGAGACTGGAATCGTTCTTGTCTTTGAAGATATGCTCCATTTGATCAATCAGGGCTGTGAGTTTGTAAGTGGCACACGCTACGCTCATGGAGGTCGACGACTAGGCGGTTCATGGATTGGAGGAATGCTTTCGCGGTTAGCGAACCGCTTGCTCAATGTGATCTCCGGTTCGACTTTGACTGACACCACCACTGGCTTGAAGATGTTCCGCCGCTCAGTGTTTGATCAGCTTCATCTTGAGGCAAACCCGGTTGGTTGGGCAGTCACCTTCGAGATGGCCCTTAAAGCTCAACTGGCAGGGCTTAAGCTGGGCGAGGTACCCGTCATTTCGATTGACCGATTATATGGTGGCAAATCCACCTTTCAACTCGGCCCATGGGTGAAGGAATATCTTCACTGGTTTATATGGGGGATGAGGCACTTACGGCGTATTCCTAAGAAACAGCGCGGAACGGTGCTCATCCGTATTCCTTCGACAACAGCAAAATAAGGAGATAATTTTCATGCCCAAATCTTACCTTGTAACCGGGGGGACAGGTTTTTTAGGGAGTGCGTTCGTCACACGTCTTACTCGTGCTGGCCACCGCGTACGAGTACTAGATAATAACTCAAGAGGCCGGTCGGACCGACTTCGAGATGTGGCGGGACAGTATGAGTTTGTTGAGGCGGATATACGGGATTCAGAGGCGGTATGGAAGGCCTGCCACGGCATGGATAGTGTCTGTCACTTAGCCTATATAAATGGCACAGAATTTTTTTATTCCAAGCCGGATCTGGTTTTGGATATCGCTGTTACCGGTATGATGAATATATTAAACGGTTGTCTTAGGGCGGGAATAGGCGAATTAGTGTTGGCATCGAGTTCTGAAGTCTACCAGACTCCTCCTGTTGTTCCTACGGATGAAACAGTGCCATTATCCGTTCCAGATCCTCTCAATCCTCGTTATTCCTATGGGGGTGGTAAAATCATTTGCGAACTTTTGGCAGTAAACTATGGAAGAAAACATTTTGAGCGAGTCCTGATTTTCCGTCCGCACAACGTATACGGACCGGATATGGGTTGGGAACATGTCGTTCCTCAATTCACTCTTAGAATGAAAGAGTTATGTCATCAACTGGATAATCCACTTCCATTTCCTATTCAGGGGAGTGGGGAAGAAACACGAGCGTTTGTGTATATTGATGACTTCACAGATGGATTAGCGTTGATGATTGAAAAGGGTGAACACTTAGGAATCTATCACATTGGTACGCAAGAGGAAATTACGGTTAGGCAAGTAGCAGAGGAAACTGCACGCTACTTTGGTCGCGAGATTAAGATTGTGCCAGGAAGGTTGCAACCCGGGGGAACTCCACGACGCTGTCCAGATATTACAAAATTATCTCAATTAGGCTATACGCCCAAAATCCCATTTGGGGAAGGCTTACAGAAAGCCGCCCAGTGGTATGATGAAAATTCACATTTACAACCCATGAAGGGAACATAAAATGAGCACAAAATTAACATATAACACAAGTTCTAGTGTAGTGGTGGACCATTGCCAGATCTGCGATTCAACTGATTTGGAAGAGGCACTTTTCATCGGGTACCTTCCGCCCGTCAACCAAATGAGGACAATTGGCGAGCGTCCGCATGAGCAACCAGCATATCCAGCACTATGGCTGCGCTGTCCACGATGTGAGTTGGTTCAATTAGGACTGATTGTTGATCCAAAGATTTTATTTCCAGCGGAGTATCCCTATACAAGCAGCACAACGAAAATCCTTCGCGAAAATTTTGCCGAGCTCTATCGTGAATGCTCTACAATCATTAAGCTTGACAAAAATGATTTAATTGTTGATATCGGATCCAATGATGGCAATTTATTGAGCAACTTTAAGGACAATCATAGGGTCTTAGGGGTAACTCCAGAGGATATTGGAAAAATTGCGATTGAACGTGGAATACCTACTATTCAGGACTATTTTACACACCAGGTGGCCCTGGATATCTGTGCAAACCATGGTCAGGCCAAATTGGTCACAGCAACAAATGTGTTTGCACACATAGAAAATATAAATGAAATCGTTGAATCAGTTCTGGAAATCCTGGCCCCAGAGGGCATGTTCATTTCTGAATCTCACTATCTTATATCTCTTCTTGAGACTCTCCAATACGATACGATTTACCATGAGCATCTACGATATTATTCTCTGCATAGCCTGCAATATTTGCTAAATTCTCACGGACTGGAGGTTGTTCACACTAAGAAAATTCCGACACATGGTGGTTCAATACGAGTTTATGCTGCTCGTAAAGGTCAATACCCTGTTCAAACGAGTGTTCAGGAAACTTTGAATAATGAGAAGAACTATCTGGGTCAGGAGCAATTAATGGACTTTAAGCGCAAAGTGGTTAATTCGAAGCTACAGCTTCATGCGCTTTTGCTGGATATCAAAAAGAAGGGACAGCGCATCTATGGTATTGGCGCACCGTCCCGAGCAAGCACATTGATTAATTATGTCGGACTTGATGATGGCATCATTGATTGTGTATTGGAGGTCCCGGGCTCTCATAAAACAGGTAAATATATGCCGGGAACATTAATTCCTGTTTTAGAAGAGTCCAAACTCTTTGAGGACCAACCTGAATTTGCCCTTCTATTCTCTTGGCATATTGCTGAGGAATTAATGCCTAAACTGGCAGCAAAAGGGTATATGGGGAGCTTTATTATCCCTCTGCCTGAGCCGAGAATTGTTCATTGGTCTGGAAATGACTGACCTGGTTGAAGGTCGAACATTTTAATACCGGGGCAATTGAAAGGATCAGTTGTCCATAGTTCTTAAAACCTACACATGGAATACTTTCTTTGAATAGGTCGTGTTGGATGTCTATAAAAAACGGGAAAAGATCCTATAATTCGACTCATGAAACCAAACATCCTTGCCATAGTGCCCAGCATTATTCCATCCACAATTATTGATGTGATAACACCTGTTGTGGATCTCCATTGCATGGGACAAATCGTCGCACGTGTTGTACTGGAAACGAATGTCAGGAAAAAGGATCTTCAGTGGTGTGATCTTGCTGTCCTTTGCCGGAATACTGATCCGCAAACCGGTCAATGGTTCTTGAAGCTGCTGCAATCCAACATCCCTTATATATATGATATTGACGATAATTTTTTTGAGCTTCCCTCAGATACTCCCATCGGAAGATATCATACCGCCCCTGAAAGATTAAACATGCTCAGGGAATACATTCGTTGGGCAGATCTTGTTCGGGTATATTCCAAGCCAATGTTTGAACAGTCAAGGAGTTTGAACAAAAATATCATCCAGGCCACTGGTCCTGTAGATTGGCGTTTATTGACTCCTAGGCATAATTCGAATGACAGGGATATCATAAAGATCGTCTATGCTACGAGCCGGGTGAATGATACGCTTTCAGAACTATTCAAGCCCGCTCTCCGCCTTATTCTTAAGAAATATCACAATCAAGTTGAAGTTTATTTCCTGGGATACAACCCACCTGAATTTAAGATATACCCGAATGTTTTTTTCAAACCATTAACGCTGAATTATGGACAATATCTGCATTATTTCTCCAGCGTAGGATTCGATATTGGGCTGGCTCCTTTACTGGATGATGTCTTTCATCGCTCCAAAACAAATCTTAAAGTGCGCGAATATGGGGCCTGCCACATTGCTGGAATTTACTCAAATGTAGACGTGTATTCAACAACAGTCACAAACGGCGAAACAGGGTTATTAGTGGAAAATAATTCACAGGCATGGCTCAGTGCTATGGAAGAACTGATAGAAAACAGGGAGTTGCGCATGCATATTCAGGAACAAGCATATCGGTTTGCTAAAGATAATTTTTCCCATATTGCCTTTAATCAATTATGGTACCAACAGATGATCCAGACCTTACAGCATCCTAGAGAGAATAAAGAGTACCAGAATATTGTTTCACTTTTTCGGCAACCTGACTATCAGAGCTCCTCGTCGCATAATGCTTTCCTTAAGTTGCCTTATGTATCACATGGGGTATGGCTCTACAACTTTTTACGGAAAAAATTCACAAACTTGATTTCAGGATTAAAATCTGAAGGCATCGATTACCTTATGCGTGCTGTTGGATTCCGCCTGGAAACATTTTGGATGTTGATAAAAATCAGACTTAAACTTTTTTTCGTCAAAACCACAAGCTCCCCAGATTAATAAATACTTCGGGAAGTTATTTTGAATTTCTTTAATCCAATTATCTTGATGGCTATTGAAAACACACAACGATCCTCCAGCATGCTGTGGCCGATAATACATAAAAGAGAACGCATGAGACCAATAAGATGCCGTCTTTCTTATCGTTTCCCTATGGATTGGCCAGATTGACGATAATCCCCTATATGGAAGAGCCGGCCAAGCCACTTGTCTCTGTAATCATTGTTAACTGGAACAGCGCCGTATATTTATCGCGTTGCCTGGAATGCCTCTCCGTGCAAACTTTCAGGAACTTCGAGGTCATTCTCGTAGATAATGGCTCGCTCAATGCTAGGCCTAATAGGTTGGTACTAAGATACCCCGAACTTGAATTAAAAATTGAACAACTTGTATCAAACATGGGCTTCGCTGCCGCTAACAACATTGGGGCACGGCTCGCGCGCGGAAAGTGGTTGGCTTTGCTTAACACAGACGCATTCCCTGAACTGGAATGGTTGGAAAATATGCTCCAAGCCACTGAGAAGCATCCCGAATATTCAGCTTTTTCATCTCGCCAAATACAGGCTAACAGCCTAGACTTCCTAGACGGCGCAGGAGATATGTATCATATCAGTGGGATCGCCTGGCGGCGTTATTACAACCTCCCAACAGAAAAATTCGGACATCGCGTTGCAGAAGTATTCAGTCCTTCTGGAGCAGCAGTACTATACTCGCGTGAAGAATTTCTAAAAGCAGGCGGCTTCGACGAGGATTATTTCTCCTATTTTGAAGATGTTGATTTGGGATTTCGCCTCCGCCTGGCGGGAAAGAAATGCCTGTACGTCCCCGAAGCAGTTGTCTATCATGTAGGATCCGCGAGTACCGGGAAGCGAAGTGATTTTTCTGTATATTATGGTTATAGAAATCTAATTTGGACTTTTGTAAAAGACATGCCATCCCCTCTCATTTGGGTCTTTCTACCACTCCACATTGGAACCATACTGTTCTCGGCAATCCTTTTCACCTGGCGTGGACAGGGTAAAGTGATTTGGAAAGCCATTTTCGATGCCCTGGTTGGGCTGCCGAAGATGATTGAAAAAAGAAACGTGATCCAGAAAAACAAAAAGATAAAAGCGATTGACTTATTAAAGGTCATGTCTACCGGTTTGTTTGAACCTCTTCAGGAGTTCAGGCAGAGGAATAAAAAAACATGACAACCGAAAATCTTATTACGATTTCGGTTGTCAGCCACGGCGATGCAGATAAAATCGGGCGCCTGCTCACGAGCCTGCAAAACCATGAACCGGATACCAGTCGTTTTCAAATCATCCTGACCGATAATCTGGGAAAAGAACTGCCGGAATTCGACCCTGTTCCCTGGGCATCCCTGCACATCCTGCGGAATCGTGTGCCGCTGGGTTTTGCCCATAATCACAATAATGCTTTTAAGATCGCACACGGCAGGTGGTTCGCAATCATCAACCCCGATTTAGTTTTCGAGCAGCCTGTTTTCAGCAAACTGCTGGAGAGACTTCACGACAGCCATACCATCCTTGCCCCTCACATCGTGGATAAGACCGGACAAGTTCAAGACTCATTTCGCAGCCTGCCAACCCCCCTTGAACTCATACGGCGGCGACTGCCCGGATATAGATTTGAGGAGCTGGAAACCGATCGCGATGGTTTCATCCACCCGGATTGGATCGCGGGTATGTTTCTATTGATGAACTGTGAGGTGTATCGCAAACTGGGCGGAATGAACGAAAGGTATCGTCTCTATTTCGAAGATGTAGATTTCTGCACTCGCGCAAAGCTGGCGGGTATGAAAATCCTGGTGGATACACGGGTGCGTGTACGGCATGATGCGCAACGTTCCAGCCGGACGCATATGTTTTATTTGCTGTTGCACACCCAAAGCGCATTCCGTTTTTTTGCCTCTCCCGTATACCGGCAGGCACGGCTGAAAATGCGACTTTCTGGAAAAGAGCAATAGCGAATTTCACATTCACCCCATCTGGCTGTCCACAGACCTCTGCCCTGCAGAGTACAATGGTAAAGTGAATACATCGCGGAGAGTTTCATGATCCTGCAGTTCTTTGTGCCTCTTTTTTGGGCAATTCTCATAACTTTGCTTATTGCCCCTGTCAGCATAAAGATTGCCGAGAAATTTAAGCTGATTGACCACCCTAATACCGCGCCTCACAAGGTCCACCAGAGTTCCGTCCCAAAAGGAGGAGGAATTGCCCTTGCTCTAGTGGTGTTCTTTCTCGTCCTGGCCAGCGCAGAAGCGAAGCTCGCTGACGTTCGGACAATTCTGGCCGCGTCAGTTTTTATTCTGCTGTTTGGGATCTGGGACGATGCAAAAGGCCTTTCTGCTGGCTGGAAGTTAAGCGGCCAGATCCTGGCCGCGATTGTGTTGATCTGGCAGGGTCTCTACATCCGTATGTTCGGGCATCCCATCCCAAACATTGCCATGACCATTTTCTGGATCGTAGGCATCACCAATGCCTTCAATCTCGTGGACAGCATGGACGGTCTGGCGGCAGGCCTGGCAGCTATTGCATCCACCTTCTTTCTGTTCGTGACCATCGATGCCAATCAATTGCACCTGACCTATATGAGTGCAGTGCTGCTGGGCAGTTGCATCGGCTTGTTTTATTACAATACCACTCCCGCTTATACGTTCCTGGGTGATTCGGGTGCACAGTTTCTGGGTTTCATGTTGGCAACCCTCGCCATGGCCTACACCCCTCCAGGTCTGCCGCAACCATCTTCCTGGTTTGTTCCCATCCTGCTATTAGGAGTACCGATCCTGGATACCACGCTGGTCGTGGTCTCACGTCTCCGACGCGGTGCACCCATCTACAAAGCAGGTCAGGACCATCTGTATCACCGGCTGACCCAACTGGGTATGTCACCGGCTCAAGCAGTCGTGGCAATGCATGTGGCGGCTTTGCTCATTGGCTCTCTGGCATTTGTTGCCCTGCAGCTGCCGCCGCTGCCGGCAAATCTGCTTTTTGGGCTGGCTTTACTGTCTGGGTTGATCTCATTGATCATCCTGCAAAAGCAAAACTGAAAAGCAGAAGGCACTCACTATAACCATGCTACAATGCTTGCCGATAATACCGTTCATTCATTCCGATGCATAACTTCAGGCGACCCCGGGGCATTCTTTTCATCTATAGTTCGTTTGTGGCCATCAGCTCGGCACTGGTATTAGGAGGCATGATCTCCTCGCCATCCGAAGCGGAACGTGCAGTGGCCTTCGGACTTTCCGCGCCGCGGCTAGCAATTGCGTTCAGTCTACTGGCAGCTTTCGTTCTGTTTGCATGGCTGGCTTTCAAAGCGCTTGCAGCAGATGAGGCGTGGGTGGAACGATTTGTTGAAACATGGTTTGGAGGACAAAGACCCAGCCAATGGATCGGCTGGTTCAGTGGAATCAGCTTTGGGCTGAGCTGGATCGGTTCTTTTCTTCCCGCGTATCGCCTGGGGGCATGGGCAGGTTACGGGGAGCGAATCCAACCGGTGCTGGTTTTTATCCTGGTTGCAAGCCTGGCGACGCTGCTTTTCCTTTTCCTTGAAAAGGCTAAATCTCTGAATTTTCCAGCCCTCCTGTGGGGGTGGCTATTGTTTGTGATATGCCTGATGCTTTTGGCAATCATGTTTTACAGCGGTTTTGGGATCCTTTCACCACGTGAGGATTTCTGGTATGGGGCAGGCGTTCCAATTCTGGCAAGCCAGATCTTCGCGGCGACCCTCGGTGGGCTTCTTCTCTTGCAGTTTGGTTCTACATGGACATCAAAACGTGTGGACATTTGGATCTGTATACTGATATTTGCAGTTACAGCATTTTTTTGGGCGCGCGCGCCGCTGCACAGGAGTTTTCTTTTTACAGGGCCATATCCGCCCAACGGGGCTTTGTATCCATTCGCGGATTCAGCCAATTTTGATATAGCCAGCCAGTCTGCATTAATCGGGCAGAAACTGTTTGGATTCAATACCTTATTCTTTGAGCGGCCGCTCTACTTGAGCTTTTTGGTTTACCTGCATGCCCTCTTTGGACAGGATTACACGTTGCTGATGGCCGTCCAGGCTGGGCTGTTTGCGATTTTCCCGGTCTTGATTTATTTGATCGCCAGGTCTCTCAATGTCAGATCTGTTGGATTGGCGTCGGCTATCGTGATCTTACTCAGAGGGATCAACTCGATCTCTGCCAGTAATCTGATCGACACAGCCGGTCCCAAGATGATCCTGACCGACTTCCCAACCGCAATTGGAGTTGCACTCATTACGCTCCTGACTTGTGAGTGGCTCAAGGAGCCTGAGAGGAAGAACCATTACCCGATATGGATTGGGGGAGGTATCGGTCTGACTCTCATGCTGCGCACCAATGCATTGATTCTGCTTGCGATGATTCCCATTTTTTCTTTGTTCGCGTTCGGGGCAAAGTGGCGGCAATGGGTGCTCAGTTCCCTTATGATTCTGCTGGGGACGATTGCAATCACCCTGCCCTGGGAGATACGCAACCAGTTGCTCGGCGGACAGATGTATGGACCCATTGTGACGAAATTTCAGAATGTCATTCAGCAGAGATATCCATCTTCACCGGAACCCAACAGCCTTTCGCCTCAAGGACATCCATTTGCCTCATTCAGCCTGAAGAGTATTGAGATGATTGCAGCGCTGTATCAGGATAGTGGGGGACAACGCGACCTCCCCTGCAATACAGTGCCCTGCTTTTCGACCAATCATTTCCTGCACAATGCTTTAACCTCAACTCTGATATTTCCCACCTCGCCTTTTCTGGATGACCTGCGCTACCTGATCAAGGACCGTCATGCTTACTGGCAGATCAATTGGGATGGATCGCTTCACGGCGCTGCGCCGCTTTTTCTCACCTTGAATTTGTTCCTGATCACTACCGGCATTGCCCGCGTCTGGAAGGAAAAACGCATCATAGGGTTGACACCGCTGGCGATATTTGTTGCATATAACATGTCCAACGCGCTGGCACGTACCTCCGGTGGCAGGTATCTTGTTCCTGCAGATTGGATCCTGATCCTATATTATCTCCTGGGAGTCTTCCACGTCATCACCTGGGGTGCAAATATGCTCGGGATCTCATGGAATATTTTTGCGACAGACCCTGAGACTAAAAGGCCCATCAGGCAGGAGTTCGTATCCAGGGTACTGGGCGCTGGCGCGGTCTTATTGATGCTCGGTTCACTCCTGCCCCTCTCTGAAACGCTCCACCTGCCGCGCTACCAGGGCCTCGACCCTCAGGAAACGCTGGCAGAGAACAGATCTCTAATCGAGCGAGCAGGCATGAAATTGCCGGAGTTGGAAACTTTCCTGCAAAATCCGGATGCCGAGCTCCTGATCGGACGCGCGTTATATCCGAGATTCTACAAAATGAATCAGGGAGAATTCCAGGGTGCCTTTTACCCGTATCACACTTTGGGATTCCCACGGACCGCCTTCAGGTTGATCGGGCCTGCCGGAGAACGTTCGGTCGTTTTACCAGGGGATGTTCCAGAGTATTTGCCGCACGCGGGCGACGTGCTTGTACTGGGATGCCGAGGGGCGAATTATTTCGATGCGCTCCTGGTAATTGTGCTGGATGGCAATGGAGCGGTGTATCCCCGCCAGCCAAAAGCACCATTACAATGTCCTCTGCCCCAACCAGTTTGCGATAATAATTCCGTTTGCCACTAGAACCAGTGATCTGCTAAAAACGATATGAATTTTAGAAATGCTTTATGGGCCAGAATCAAAACCGGTATCAGGGCACTTAACCGTGGTCATGTAGCCCATTGTTGAGCGAGTTGAAGCATGGCGGAGGACAGTCTCCCGCGCCGACTGGGCATGGTCCAGGGTGGGGTGGCACTTTGAAATGGAGCAGTTCGGCAGGCTTCCATTGGGGATCGGCCAGTTGTGCTACGATCGCCGGGGTTCGTTGTACCCAGCGATAGCCAAAAGAGCCGACAGACAGCTTCAAGCGCAAACTATGATGATAGTCGCAGAAGTTATAAAAGCAACCGACGAGATACATGCCTGACACCAAAGCGTCAGCCTGTTTGGCTACGTTGCGAGTACGACGCATCAAGGGAGAAATTCGTTATGCGCATGAACTTGCTGACAATGTTGATCAGCTCGTCTTTGCCAAGCGCGTACCGTGCGCTCGTCCAAGAGAAAGGCTTTGACGATCGCCAGAATCGGACAGCCGTAGGCTAACAAGATAATGGTGCACATCACGATTTGTGGACTATAGCGCAACCGACAAAAAAATCGTGCCTTTGGTGGTGGCAAAGGTCTGTCCACATACATCGCAGACACATCATTTTTGCTGTTGACTGTGAACATGGATGTTGCCTTTGCCGGTCTGACATCTTGCGGGGCAGGCCATATTCTGGCAAAATAACTCTCGTGGCTTCATTGGGTTCCCTTGTGATTTGGAAGTCGCAAGAGTGTGCCGGTGAACCCCATTTTTTGCAAGATCTATGCACCGCCAAGTTTTAGTGACGTGCTACCGATGCAGTTATAATCGCGAAATATATTCTAGGATTTTCCAGGACACCATCAATGCAAGAAGAACTCCGGACAGAGGTCTCTCAATTGCTGGAGGAAGTCGGGCAGCTGGTTCGGCGCGGCGAGCGCGAAAAGGCCCATCAATCCAGTTTAAAAGCGACCAGTCTCGCACCAAACGAACCTCTGGCCTGGTATTTGCGTTCCCAGACTGCGCCCTCCTCAGAGGAGCAACTGATGTGCCTGAGCCGTGCTTATTCTCTGGATCCGTCATTTTCGGATGCAAAGAAAGAGCTACATACCGCCATTCATGGTTTATTGAAACAGGAGCCTTTCCTCGCCTATGTCCACGAGACGGAGGAGTTCTATCAGGTGAGGAGCGGCCGGGACCTGCTCATCAACATTCCCAAGAACAGGATTTTTGAAACACCTTATCTCAGAAGAGCTCCAGGATTTGCAAAGCCAGCTTTTCGCTGGCTGTCTTTATCGCTGCTGGCCCTGTTCCTGGGCGGCGTGGGAGCCGTGCTCTTCGCGCCGATTGCAGCATTTCACGCATTGCGGCTCCAGACATCCGCTCCGACGGACGGAGAGCGAGTGCGATTATTGATTGTATTTATTCTGGCTGTGATCATCTGGCTCGCAGCCATCCCTATAAGCTGGCTTCTCCTCATTCGCTTTTATCCTTCATGAAGTAAATGCTTGTACGCGCGTTATACCTCTCCGCCCTTTGGTTTGCTATCAGCCTGTTCACCACGCTGGTCATGGGGTCACGGTTGCGGCGCAGTGACTTTGCCCTGTCGCTTCTCTGGCTGACAGGTGTCATCCTTGCGGGGAATCTCATCGCCATATTCACCTTTGGCAGGCTCCTTGAAATTTTCGGCTTTTCATTGCTCGCTTTTGGTTTCGGGTTGTACTGGATTATCCGTCTGCGTGACTGGAATGCTCCCGGGCAGGTCACCTGGGCCATGACGTTGCTGACCACAGGATTATTCGTGATCTATACGTTTATGCTTACAGCATTTTCACCTCTTAATCCTTTGTCATTCATTTTTGCATTGATGTTCTTTTTTCTGGAAGCGATCACTCTGCTGTTGGCATTGGCACACATGCATGAAAGCCTGGATGTGGTCTGCCGCATCCACTGGTATCGTCTTTTGGAGAAGCTTGAGCCTGTTGCTGGTTATCAGCCGATGGTGTCTTTGCAAGTCCCTGCCTATAATGAACCAGTAGAAATTGTGCAAAAGACGCTCAACTCATTGGCACAATTGAATTACCCCAACTTTGAAGTATTGGTGGTAGATAACAACACTCCCTCTGAGAAAACCTGGCGGCCACTCGAAGAAATCTGTCGCAAGCTGGGTCCCAACTTCCACTGCTTGCACCTGGATCAATGGCCGGGTTATAAATCCGGTGCGCTGAACTTTGCTGTCACGCAGACGGACCCGCGTGCAGAGATCATTGGGATTATCGATGCTGATTATGAGGTGGCCCCTGATTTCCTGCGTGAACTGGTGCCAGCCTTTGCTGACCCACAGGTGGCCTTTGTGCAAACACCGCAGGATTACAGCGATTACAAAGGAGACATATTTTCAGAATCCACTTATCGCGGCTATAAATATTTCTTTGAAGTTACTATGCCCTGCCGCAATGAACGTAATGCCATCATCTTTGCCGGTACGATGGGTTTGATCCGCAAATCGGTGCTTGAAGAGATTGGTGGTTGGGATGAGTGGTGCATCACCGAAGACGCCGAAGCCAGCCTGCGCATTTTGAAAAAAGGTTATCAATCCCTGTATGTCAACCGAGCATTTGGAAGCGGATTAATGCCCTTTAATTTCGAAGGCTTAAAGAAGCAGCGTTTCCGTTGGTGCTTTGGCGGCATTCAAATTCTCAAAAAGCATTGGGAAGCGCTCATGCCCTGGGCGCCTTGGGTGGATCCTGAAAACAAGCTCACTTTCGCCCAGCGCTATTATTATCTTCTGGGCGGTTTAGGCTGGTTTTCGGATGTTTTCAATCTGCTCTTTGCCTTGTTCCTCGTATTGGGCGCTGTTTTCAATCTCTTATCCAGCCCCGTAAAGGTGCGCCCGCTTACAGATACTCTTATTATCATCCCCGCCGTCTTTCTGTTCCTGCACATCCTGCGATTTATTTGGGTCCTACACACCAAGTTGCGGGTTCCCATCGATATGGCAGTGGCAACCATGTACAATTTTTTCAGCCTGGGCTGGGCCGTGACCCTGGCTTGTATTCAGGGTCTCGTGCAAAGAGAGGGTGTCTTTCTGCGTACGCCCAAATCGATGACCTCCTCGAAGGCCTGGCGCGCGGTTCAGGCGGCCCAGTGGGAGATGGCTATTGGGTTGATCTGTATCCTTGCGGGTCTGCTTGCCTTTGGCTCCGACCGGAATTGGCGCACATTCAGCCTGTGCATTCTGTTGATTTGGCAGGGCAGTCTTTATGTCGCTGCGCCGCTTTATAGCCTGTTGAGTCTGAAGAGGGAAGCCGCGCTGGGAGCCCCTGTCCGTGTCATGGAGCAAGGCAAACCTGTTTTTGAGCAATTGGCGGCGCGCTGGGTGGTTGCCTTTTCGATGGTGTTGATCGGCGCCTTCGGTCTGATCCGGTTCCTCCCCACTCCTGCGGGATTACCGGAATATGTTCGTTTCCTTCCTGTCGAACCTGCCTCCGAACTTTCGCCTGAACTCACGCCCCAACCGACACTCTCGCCCCAATCGACGCCTGTTGGCGAAGGCGAAGCAGCGACTGTTACTATGGCAACTGTCAAAGTGGAGAGCGCCAATTGTCGCGCCAGACCGCGAGGGGGCGCCGAAAGGATCACCATACTCTATAAAGGGCAGGAGTTTGAGATCGTGGGAAGAAACGAGGATCTGACCAATCCGTGGTGGTATGTAAAAATACCCGGCGGCAATTGCTGGTTATGGAGCATGACCGCGACCATGACTGGAAATATCGAAGAGATTCCAATCGTCAAATAAGGAATTATTCTGGTTACGGAAGTGGTGGGTTGGCATTCTTTACCAGTTCGAGTACCATGCTGGGGAACCACCGCCCGGCAGTCGGATCTACGATGTCCCACTCCGGGTCAACTGTCGTTCCGCGGGGGCCAGGTCCACGGGTGCATTCACCATCGGACTCGCCCGGGATCTTCACCCACAGGTAGGCATCGATCAACGCGTTGCCGGTGTTTGCCGTGGGTCGAAGTCCCAGGCCGCGATCCGGGGGATTGCACCAATCCTGGGCATCCGGATAGCTGGTCGTCGGAGTCCAGGGCCCTTGACCGTTACGGCTCGTATCAATCACGAAATGCTTGAGAACCGACTCTGTCGACCACCAGGTCTGCCTCTCAACGTACCACAAGGTCTGGCTCTCGACGTTGTCCGCGTACCATTGGTCCGTCAACGCCCAGGTACTGAAGTCATTCGGGTCCGCGGGGAAATACTGGTTTGCGCACAACTCAGAGTGACCCTTGCCCCAGGACGATGGGTGAGACGCAAAGGCCATGCATTTCGAGATCCAGGTGCCGTACTTCTCAAGATGCGAGTTCAGCTGGTAGCTGGATACATTCAGGAAGAAGCCATCTGCCTCTGTGACTCCCGCCTGGATCAGGCGGTCGGCTGCATCGCCTGCGCTAAGCCATGCGCTATGAGTGCCGTCAAGGTATACGCGGGTGCGCGGGTTTTCCTTGAGCCTGTCAACCGCGTAGTTCAGCATCGCGAAGCGGTCAGCCGCAGCGGTCGCCGGATTCGCTTCTACGGGCCGGCAGCCCTCGTAGTTCGGATTCGTGACCCACGTGTCGCGCTCTCCGAAGGGGTCGTACCACGGGATGATTCCCAGCCCGTCCGGCTCCAGAATGACCACTGCCTGAGCGTTGTCGATCCCGGCGGCAAAACCATCGATCCAGGCCTGATATTCTGCCACGCTAGTGGCGCCCCCAGCGCTGAACTGGGCACAGTCGCGGAACGGTAGATTGTACGCGACCAGAACAGGAACCGCATCCTTGTCAGCGGCGCGCTGAACGGTGTTTCTGACGTCCCGCTGGACGCTTTTGGGCATACCTCGCGTGAACCAGACGGCCTGTGGTGTCTCGATCATCATCTTGATCAGGCTTGCATCGGCCTGATTGCCGCGGGAGGTGAGATGCGCGATTTGTTCAATGGCACCACGGTTTGGCTGAGGAACATAGAATTGCGTGTTGGGATCAAGGCCACTCGGCAACATGGCCGCAAGCATCGTCGCAAACGCAACGAGCACCACCACGAGGATGCTGATCAGAAGATATGTGAGTTTTCGTGGGTTGGTCATTTTGCTCCTCTGTATTACCAAGGCTTAAATACAAAGAAGGCATGACGTGTGAGTACTTTACACTCATCTTTGGCACCAATCCACCTGAAAAGTCCAGTCTCGTTAAAAAGCTGGACTTTTCCTGTTGCGCCCAGCAGGGATGGTGATTAGAGAGTGCAAGACTCTTACAGACGCCTTCGGCGGATTGCACCAACTGTTAGCCAAAAGTAAGGGGGCATGGCGAGATGATGCCTGGAGGAACTATCGGCACGGCGACGCCTGCAACTTGAGGAGCACAAACCGCATGAGAGGCTAATCCAATCGGGTGAGTTTGGCGCCTATATCAAGTGTTCCATCTGCCCGATAGCGCCCGTAGCGATGCGCCGTCTCGATGAGGGTATGGATGTTTTCGGCAGGCGTGAGCGGCGGCAAGGCACAACCTGGACCCAGGATCAGCCCACCACCCGGCGCCAGTATATCCAGCTCCTCACGTACTTTGCTGGCGACGAGTTCCGATGTGCCGAGCGCCAGGACGTCGCTCGGGTCTATGACACCGAGAATGGTGGTCTTACCGAGCGTTGCCGCCTTGATCTTTGGCAGGTCGCATTTGTAATCCAATTCCAGGATGGAGGCGCCGGTGGCGGTCATATCGTTGACAATGCGGGTGGCGTTTCCACAGATGTGATAAGCCATCCGGATATTCTTTTCCTGCAAACGCTCGACCAATCGTTTGGCGTAGCCCCATTCAAATTCCTTGTACATTTTTGGGGAGCAGACATCGGGTCCGGAAAGTGACTCACCGATGGATGTCACGTGCGCGCCCTGTTCCATCTGCGCGATGGCGTAGCGATACACGACCTCGAGCGAAAATTCCAGCAGGCGATGGAGTTTATCCCGGCAGTCAGGGTCGCTCAACGCCATGAGGAATGCTTCCAGACCCAGCAGCATGGAGGCCAGCGAGAACGGACCCTGGTCGGCGCGGCCCATGATGAAGGCTTGTTGACGCGTTTCCCGCACGACGATCCGCGTCAGCTTAAGATTTTCAACCAGCGGATGGGCGGTATACGGATTGGGCATGAGCAGCTTGTCCAGCTCGTCCAGACTGCGGATGGCAGGTCCAACGGTGACAGGCGCGCTGTCCGGCAAATAGTCCACCTCGCAGCCACAGGCTTGGGCCAAGGCCGCGGTCCCATTTTCCAATACCAGCACATCATGCCCAAACTCACGCCAGGCTTTGAGATGGCCCTCCGCCATGGCTTCCCCGTTTTGAAAATATTCCGGGTAAGGAAGGCCAGAGGCATGAGCCGTCATGAGAAAGTTATGCAGGTCTACCGCAACACGATCCGGGATGCCGCCGCGCAGGACGGTATCTACGCGTTCGACGGGCGTCAATGTATCGCTCATAAAATCTCCTCAAGGAGTCCAGATCGTACCATCGGGCCAGCGGCTTTGGGTCCACTCGATGGACGGGATACTGATCGGATATTTCGCGGCTTTCTTTTCGTCAATGTCGATTCCCAGGCCGGGTTTGTCGTTGGGCCATAAATATCCGTTTTGCAGTTCCGGTATTCCAGGGAAGACTTCCTTCAGCGGCTCGCCAAAGAATATCATTTCCTGAATACCAAAATTATGGCAGGCCAGATCGAGGTGCAGGTTGGCCGCGTGACCTACAGGCGAAGTATCGCCGGGTCCATGCCAGGCCGTGCGCACGCCAAACGCTTCACATAGTGAGGCCAGTTTGCGCGCGGGGGTCAGCCCGCCCAACTGCGAGATGTGGGCGCGGATGAAATCAATCAATTGCTCAGCGATGAGAGGACGCCACTCCAAGGGATTGTTATGCAATTCACCCATAGCGATCGGTGTGGCGCTCTGGGCGCGTAGACGGCGGAACCACTCGATCTGGTCAGGCGCGAGCGGGTCTTCCAGGAAGAACAGACGATAGGGTTCCAAAGCCTTCGCCATACGGATGGCATCGATCGGGGCGAGACGTTCGTGAATATCGTGGAGCAGGAACAGGTCATAGCCGATCTTGTTGCGCACATACTCGAACAGCGGAGGAATCGATCGCGCGTACCAATCGGGATCGTAATAGGCGCCCGGAAAATTACTATGCACATGATCCATGGACTTCATGCGATGCGTGGCTTGGGGGGCCTTCTTGCTCGGACGTGTATTCTTTTTGGTCAGATCCTTTACGCGCCCTCCGTACCCACCCATCTGCAAACGCACCGCCAGCGCGCCCTCGGCTTGATATTTGAGCACGTTATCGAGCACTTCCTTTGGCTCGCGCCCATCGGCATGGCGGTAGACCATGGCCGCCTCACGGCACTTGCCCCCCAGAAGGTCATAGACCGGCATGTTGGCGACTTTACCTTTGATGTCCCAGAGCGCCTCATCCACACCACTGATGGCGTTATTCAGCACCGGGCCATTGCGCCAGTAGGAATTGACGTACATCATGTGCCACAGGTCTTCGATGTTCGCCGGATCGCGGCCCTGCATTAACGGCGCGAGATATTCCTCAACCGCCTTTGCCACCAGAGTCGGACGCTGGGTGAAGGTGGCGCAACCCACCCCGTACAGTCCGGGCTGGTCCGTCTCAACTTTTACGATGACCAGCGCGATGCCATCCGGCGCGGTGAGGATCGGTCGAATATTTGTGATTTTCACTGCTTTCTCCTTTATGGTTCTACCGTTTTTACGGGAAAATCTTTTTCACCACAAAGTACACAAAGGTCACGAAGGAAAAAGCCCTAAAAATCGGCCTTGTTCCTCCTTTGTGTTCTCACCTGCACTTGCGCCAGGTGCAAGTGTCGTGCCCTTCGTGGTCGAGCTTTTTCCTGCCAAATACGGGAGAGCCTCCTTTATAAGCTTGAATTACGAAATCCGTTAACCACCTGCGATCTAAAAGCCAATACTACTGCCGCCATCCACTGGTAAGATAACACCCGTAATATATTTGGCCGCGTCGCTGGCCAGGAAGAATGCGGCTTCAGCGACATCTGCTGCCTGTCCCATATAGCCGATGGGAGTTCTTCCGATAGCTTTCGCTTTCCGCTCCGGGTCGGTGTTCAGAGATTTTTCGGTTATGGCCGAATAGATGAAGCCAGGAGCAATGGCATTGACTCGAATGCCTCTAGGCGACAGTTCCACTGCCATAGCCCTGGTGATTCCGTCGATGGCAGATTTACTGGCGCTATAGGCAATCACTTTTGGCATGCCAAATTGCGCCGCCATCGAGCTGATATGAATGATATTCCCCGAGCCTCGCTCCAGCATATGTTTCACCACTTCGCGGCTGAGAGCAAATACGGCACACAAATTGGTCGTGATGATGGTTTGAAACTCTTCATCGGTGACTATGGTGAAATCCTTTTTCAGGTAGATACCGGCATTGTTTACGAGGATATCGATTGCTCCAAACTCACGAATTACACTGTCTACAAGAATGGGTATCAAAGCAAGTCGACTGAGGTCGCAGGGCACTGCAAACGCATTTGCACCCAATTGAGCCTTTGCCTTGTTGAGTTTCTCGCGGTCTCGTCCAACGAGAATTGTTCGTATGCCATTCTGCGTAAATTTCTCTGCAATGCCAAACCCCAGGCCTGATCCGCCACCAGTTACGATGGCAACCTGCCCTTGAAGACTACGCTCAGATCTTGATGTTTCCATTCTCAACTCGAATCATTTCTGCTACGACCAGAGCCGGTCCCAGCTTCGCTCCACATCCCAGTGGGCAGTCGGCTCGAAGAAGCCCTGGTCTTCGGCAATCAGATGCTCTCGGACGGCGTCCTCATTGAGGGTGAAACCCAGCCCGGGGGCGTCGGGAACCGGGATATATCCGTTTTGGATGATCGGCTTTGGCAACCCATCAATGAAATCCGCCCAGAAGGGCACGTCCGTAAAGTGATGTTCCAGCGCAATGAAATTTTCGGTCGCCGCGGCGCAATGCACGGCCGCCATGGTGCTGACAGGCGTTCCCGCCATGTGTAAGGCCATGCTCACGCCATATTCCTGCGCGAGGTCGCCAATCTTTTTCGTTTCGAGAATGCCGCCGCTCGTGGCAAGATCAGGATGGATCACATTGACGGCGTGCGCTTGCAGGAGAGGCAGGAAGCCCTCCTTGAGATAAATATCTTCTCCGGTACACACAGGCGTCTTGAGGGCGCGCTCCATTTGCACCCACTGATCGATAAATTGCCAGGGTACCATATCTTCGAGCCACGCCAGAGTGAAAGGCTCCAGCGCTTCGCCCAAACGAATGCAATCGTCTACGCCAATGTGCCCAAAGTGATCGGCAGCGATGGGGACCTGGTAACCCACGACCGCGCGCACCTCTTCTACATATTCACACAACATCTGGATGCCCTTGGGCGTGAGACGTACATGTGTGAAGGGATGTTGAATGGTATTGATGTCAATCATGCGCTCGAACTCGGTGCCATCTTCTGTTTGCAGGAATCCGGCGGGATATGTGAGCGCATCCTTCACACCGATCAAAGGCTGAATGCCAATATCCATTTTGAGCATGGTGAAGCCGCGCGCCATCCGGTCTTTGAGCTTGTGTCCCATCGCCTCACCGGTCGGTTCGTTGGGCGTGTCGCAATAGATGCGGATGGCATCGCGGAATTTGCCGCCTGCCAATACATAAGCGGGAACGCCGTACGCCTTACCTGCAAGATCCATCAACGCCATTTCGATGCCACATACTCCGCCGCCCTGCCGCGCGTGATGACCAAACTGTTTGATCCTGCGAAAGACTTTATCCACATTACAGGGATTCTCGCCCACCAGGCGGCTCTTGAGCATCAACGCGTACGTCTTGCTCGCGCCGTCACGCACTTCGCCATAACCGCTCAGGCCCTGATTCGTATCGATGCGGAGGAGAGGAAAGCGCCAGCCTCTCCAGCCGACGGTTGCCGCGCGAATATCCGTGATTTGTAACTCGCTGGGATGTGAATATTGATTGACATGATCTTCAGGCCGCGGGTTCATTTATTGTTCACCTTTCGCCACTCGAGGAAATCGGCCTCGATATCCTCGCGCCAGGTCCCCACATCAATCTCGCCACTGGTGTATTTGCCTTCCGCAATGCGCAGCTTGCCAAATTCATCGCGCACGCGGATCGCTTCGCTGGTTTCGACGACTTCCTGGACCAGGTGCGGGGGGATGAAAATGACTCCGGTATTGGTACCCAGCACCACGTCGCCGGGAAGGACCGTCACTCCCCCGATTTTGACCGGGATGTTGATTCCCTCCAGCGTTTCATCTGCTATGGCAGTTGGATGCGGGGCTCGCATGAAAAAGTTGACGTCCGTCAGCGTTACAAGCCCGGGCAGGTCACGGATCGCGCCATCCACTACCAGCCCGGCGCGGGTGCGCGTGCGGACTGCGGTACCGAGGTTGTCGCCTACGATGGTACCGTTTTCGATCTTGCCGCGTAAATCCACCACCATCACATCGTTCAGCTGCAGGGTCTCGATGATCCATGAATTCTGTCCACCGATCTTGCCGCGTCCCTCGGCTGTGCCTGCCTGCTGGATGGCATCGTGATAATCAGGGCGATGCGGCAAAAAGGAGGCGGTCACCGCGCGTCCCACGAGAACCTTACCGGGATGCGTTTGCATAAAACCGCCCTCGAACTGGCGATGGTAACCATGGCTGCGCAGAACTGCCCAGGCCTCCTCGATGTTGACGAGTTTCATGCGTTCGAGTAAATCATCCGGTACGCACGGGCGTCCATCAGGAAAACGGTCAAAGGGATTGAGTTTTGTAAGCTCGATCAGGTCATCTTTGGAAGGTTGAATGTGCATATGAGGTTCTCCAATCTCATTTTGTTAAGTGGTTATCTGAAGATTGCTCTCGGCGTCTCGCGCGAAGCAGTACCGCCGCCGAGGATGGCGGCTTGAGCAAGAGTCTCATGATTATTGCGACCACGACGTTGGATGACGCTCCCAACGATGAGCGCGCAGCGTCTGAATCAGATCAGGTGATAAACCGCCTGCGTCACTGGCAGCAATGTTCATTTCGGTATTTTTGAGTTTCCGCATGCCCGGAATGATCGTGCTGACATCCGGGTTGGATAGGATGAAACGCAGCGCCATCTCGGGCATCGTCATGCCCGGTGGGATGACAAGACGCAGGGCCTCCGCCCGCGCCACACTCGCCTTGAGGTTTTCAGGCACAAAATAACTATTGCGCCAGTCGCCCGTGGGCCATTTGCTTTCGAGGGTCAAAGTTCCTGTGAGACTGCCTTCATCAAACGGCACGCGGGCGATCACTCCGATATTCAATTCGCGGCACACAGGGAACAACTCATCTTCGGGGTTTTGATCGAAGATGTTGTAGATCACCTGCACAGTATCGATCAGGCCGGTACGCAGGGCACGGATGGCGTTCGCGGGTTCCCAGCGGTTAACGCTGATGCCCGACGCCAGGATCAAGCCCTCCCTTTTTAGATCATCCAGCGCCCGCTGCCAGCGGACATCCTCTGCCCAGGCATCGTTCCAGGTATGGAACTGGATCAGGTCCATCTGGCTCAATCCCAGATTTTGCAGGCTGCTCTCCACGTACTGTCGGATATGCTCAGGCGGGTAACAATCATCCAGTGAATATTCGGGCCGCGCGGGCCATTTCTGATTTTTGGGGGGAATCTTGGTCGCGACGAATAATTTTTTGTCCGGGTGGGCGTGCACCAGTTGGCCCAAAAGCTTCTCACTATGCCCGCCTCCATAGGCCCAGGCGGTATCGAAGAAATTGCAGCCAAGTTCCACGGCGCGATGCAAGGACTGTAGCGACTCGTCATCGTCAGAACCGGTCCAGCCTGCCAGTCCCCACATGCCATATCCAATCTCGCTGACCTTCCAGCCGGTCCTTCCAAAAGTTCGATATTGCACTTTCGTATCTCCTCATTTAATATAGTCATCGAAAATACTTTAATAAAGTTTGTTCGCGGCAGCATCCCCGCCGCCGGGGACGGCGGCTTGAGCATTTGTTATTCATTATGCTTCCAGCCAAGCAAACGTTCCGCCTTGCTGGAATCGAAGAAACTCTTATGGCCGCTGAGGTCTCCGCGTACTGGTACATCGGGAAAATGTTTTTGTTGCAGTTCGAGTGAGGGCGTATCAGAAATGGTATCGGGGGCGACAATGTAGAACACTTCATGGCCGGTGAAATTGGCCGTCAGGGCAAGCAGACAGGCCCGCGCGGCAGCATCAAAGCGCGTATAGCCCCACAGATTTCTCACCGCCGCATCGGTCTGGCTGTATCCTTTGGCATTCACAGCAGCAGGACGATCTCGCAAAACCGCATGGAAGCGCATGCTTGAAATGACCAGGTTCTCATAACGACGCGCAAAAGAATTGCCCTGCTCTTCGCAGATCCATTTGGATAGGCTGTAGGGGTCTTCATTGTACGTTGGGTGCTTTTCATCCAACGGGAAGTAATCGAAACGGGGCCAACGGCTGTAGCCGAGTCCGGTCGCGTTCACGCTGGAAGCCTGGCAGACGCGCTGAATCCCCACCGCCACGGCGGCACGCAAGGCATTGTAGCTGCTCACAACATTGTTGTTGTGCACGATATGATCCGGATGCCCGATTGGCGCGGGAATCGCCGCCATATGGACCAACGCATCACAACCGCGCAGGGCCGCTTCAAACGCGGCATAATCCGTCAGGTCCGCTTGAATGTAGGCGGACGCGGAGTCAGGGTCTTCGACATTTTTCTGTGGTGCTACTCGATCAATGCACACGAGGCCGTGGCCCTGCGCCAAAGCCAATTCGACAATCGCCTTCCCCACGCGGCCACTGCTGCCAGTCACTGCGATTTTCATGGACTACCCGCCTCCGCATAGACAGCCTGCCGCAAACCGCGAATGTACCCGATGGCATACAAGCGGCCAAACGATGAATAGCCTGCATTCTCGTTACTGTCGCCTTCGACGGTCGGCACGTGGTCGGGACGCAACACGCCCTCAAAGTTGATCTCTTTATAGGCTCGCATGCAGGCCAGCATGTCTGTTTTGCCGGCGTCGTGCCAGGTCTCTTGAAACTTTTCGGGTGTACCCTGTACATCACGGAAATGCACAAAGAAGATCTTGTTCTGGTTGCCAAATTTCCGAATTACGCCCGGAAGGTCATCCGTCATGAGCGTGAAATTGCCCTGGCATAAGGTGATCCCGTTCATCGGGCTGGGGACAAGGTCCAGCAGGCGTTGATAATTCTCAACGCTGCGCATGATGCGCCCCACGCCGCGGATGGGCGATAGCGGAGGGTCGTCGGGGTGCATCGCCAGTTTGACGTTCCACTTCTCCGCGACCGGTATGACCTTCTTGAGGAAGTATTCGAGCGTCTCCCACAGTTTCTCCTCACTGATCGGACCGTTCTCGGTGGGCGGCGCGTCCTTCATCAAGGTGTTGTCGAAACTCGTGACCACCGATCCGCCGCGTGAAGCTGTGTTGGTATTCGTGCGCATCCAGTTGAAATCGGTCATCCACTCATAGCACCAGACCGGGATACCCAAACGCCCCATGTTTTCGATCAAGGTGCAGACGGTGGCAATCTCTTCATCGCCTCCAGGGAGTCCCCGTTTGGCCTTGTTCAACGGCGGACGCGCTTCGATGACTGCCAGATTGAACCCGCCGCTCTCGTAGCGCTGTTTCATGCGCACCAGCGGCAGATAATCCCAGGGCGCGTCGGCGCCGTTGAACGGTTCATTGAAAGGCAGGCCGCCCACAGCCCAATCCACGCCCGCCTGTTTGGACAGTTTCCACAAGGGTGAGGGTGTTGGTGGCAAAAACTCAGCAATTTGAATCATAAATCTTTATTCTCCTTCATTTGACCTCTTACATAAGCCACCCCGTGATTAGCCACAGAGCCCACTGAGACCTTTGAGAAAATCTTTTTTTCTGTGACAAACGGGTTTCGCAAGAGGTTTATTATTCTTATACGTCCTGCATCACGGCATTGCGGCCGCCGTCAATCAAAATGGTGTTGCCCGATATGTAGCCCGCCAACGGACTGCACAGGAAGGCACATAAAGCACCCACGTCTTCCGGCGTACCCAAGCGCCCAACGGGATGCAGCCCAATCACCTGGGCGCGTTTCGCCCCCGGGTCGGGGAACTGACCAAACCATTCAATATTCATGGGAGTGTCAATATAACCAGGGGCAACTCCAACAGCACGAACATGCGGTCCCCACTCAATTGCCAGAGATTGAACCAATGCCAACAAACCCGCCTTGGCTACATTGTAAGGGAAGGACTTCGGCAGAGTATAAAAGGCATGATTGGAGGCCATAATTATCACAACCGGGGCATGAGCGTGATCCAGATGTGGCTTGGCGGCTTGCACCACGCGCCAGTGCGCGGCCAGGTTGAGCTCGATGTTGGCACCCCATGCCTCTTCCGTGCCATGCTCGACGCCAACCTTGATGTTACGCCCCGCGTTCGATACGACGATATCCAGCCCGCCTAACTGGTCAACAGACCATTCCACAAAGTCGCGCGCCGCCACACCATTGATCAGATCGACGGATTGATAGTATGCACGCCGTCCCTGCTTTTGTACCTGATCCAAAAACCTTTGCGGACCTTCATCACGTTCACTCTCCAGGCCGCAGCCTGCCACGTCACAACCAGCCTGAGCCAACGCCTCGGCCACGCCCGCGCCGATGCCACTGCTGACACCGGTGACGAGGGCGCGATAATTGTTGAGATCAATGTTCAAAGCCATTTCTACTTCACTCGCCGACAGGCTGCCGCTTTTCCCAGCCAGAACGGAACAGTGGCAGAAAGTTGTTGGGATTGTATGGATGTTTCGCAATCTCTTCGTAATTCAGATCCGTGCCCCAGCCGATGCGGTCTTCTTCCAATTCGATATAACCGTCCTTCACCCTGACCGGGTTGGTCAGAATGACCTGACTCCAATCTTCGTTGAAATCGTCGAAGATCTCGTGAATGAAAAAGTTGGGCGTGGCCGTGTTGAGATGGGCACAGACCAGCGAACAGAGCGGTCCCTGGGCGCTGTGAGGGGCAGTCACGCCGTTGTGAGCATTGACCATGCCGCATACCTGCTTGGCTGCCGTCATGCCAAGGAACTGCGGCTCAAGTTGTATGATGTGGACAGCATTATGAGCAAGCAGTTCGGCGAATTGCTGCGGGCTGTAATAATCCTCCCCGCACGCTACCGGCACCGGGCTGTGTTTTGCCACTTCGACCATCTGGGAGATGTACTGCGGAGGCACGGGCGCTTCGAACCAGGTAGGGTGATACTTTGCCATCGCGTCCGCAAACTGCAGGGCAGTATGTGGACTGAAGCGGTTGTGAGCTTCGACCAAAATATCCACGTTGGGACCGACCGCATCGCGAACGGCGGCAATGAGATCGAGGGCGAGGGCAAAGTCGGCGCGTTCCACGTAACGCCAGCCAGAACCAAACGGATCGAACTTCAATGCAGTGTATCCGCGTGCGATAACATTTTTCGCCTTGTCATGAAAACTTTGCGGCTCACGCGGTCCACGATACCAGCCGTTGGCATAGACGCGCAAGCGGTCATGGCAGCGCCCGCCGAGAAGTTTATAGACCGGCTGCTGGGTGACTTTGCCCATGATGTCCCAGCACGCAAACTCGAGTCCTGAGAGCGCCGCGCCATGGATCTGCCCGCCATCTGAGAAAACCTCACGAAATAACTTGAGGGTGTGATTCTCGACATCGAATGGGTCTTCACCGATGACAAAACGTTTGAGCTCATGGATGGCGGCTTCGGCGGTCCTGGCAAAGCCGTTCAGCGTGGCCTCGCCGATGCCATGGACACCTTCGTCCGTATCCACCCGCGTAAAGACCCAGTTCTTCCAGGGATTCCCAACAATGTACGTGGTAACGTCAGTGATCTTCATGTTGTCAGCTCGATCTCCAGCCACCAGGTTTTCGACTCATGCGGCGGCAGGGTTGCAAATAAGTCATATTGGGTTACGGCATCCGCAAGCGAATCCTGCGCGCCGATACATGGTTCCAGTCCCAGGTTGTAGTATGGAGTTCCTCCGTCAGCCGCCCAGGCGCCAAAGTTCATCCAGACGGCGAGCTGAGGAAGAAGGGCTGTATCCCAGCGCATTGTCAGCTCCCCATCGTCTGCGCGCAGCGACGCCCAGCCTTCACCCAAAGACAAGGGCTCGCTCCAGATCTTTATGGCGCGCCCGGCTGAGGTTTGGGGAAGAACCGGGAGATCTAATCCAGGCGCGGCGAATGGGTAAGTCAAAATCTCTTCAGGCGAAACCAAATCCTGCGGGTATGATCCACCCACATGGAAGCGCGCGGCAGGCGGCAGGATCAACTCCATCTCCGGTTCGATGGCAAGCAGCGGATGGATGCACCAGACAAAATTGATCTGCTGATCTGCACTGTTCCTTGCTTGATAGTCGACACGAATAGTTGATGAGTCAGATGTAAGAGTAAGTGCGCGCGAAAACGTGTACGGGAGGACAACACCCTGCCAGCGGTTTTGTAGTGCAACAGAGTCTGCCCCTTCAACGATTTCAAATCCGGCAATTTGTGACCAGAGCTCACCGTGATCCTGAACCGCCGCTCCCTGCCACGGCGCGGATGGATAACGACACTCCGCTACGCTGGGAAAACACTCATCCCAACCGCCTGTATCCGCCTCCTTGACATAGGAACTGCCGTGAGGGACGCGTTTATATTTGAAACGCGGATGTCTCCACAGCCATTCCCGTCCATTGCGCGTATCGCACAGGCTGGTGATTTTTCCGCCTAATTCGGGCACAAGGGTTAACTCGATCAACCCGGTCCGCACTTTATAACCTTCAAACCCTTCTACATCGATCCGGCCAACGGAAGGTGTGCTCACAAGTCCTCCACATATTGATCCGAAAACTGCACGCGCGTAAACTTTTCGGGCAGGTGCGTATCCAATGTGCCATGTTTGCTCCAGCACCAGGCCGGTTGAGGCTGGGGGAGATAATTCGCAACTTCGAGCTTCTCGAAACGACCGAAGAAAATACTCCACTCGTCGCCATCCTTCGGCGGGAGCGAGCGGCCATTTGCCAGCCATTTCATCCCACTCCAGGGAAAGGCAATTTCCACGGTCCAGCCTTTATCCACAACGGTACGGTCATTGATCACGCCTTGAACCTGAACAGCAGATTTCAGGCCGGGATAATCCCAATCTGTAAACGCCCAGCGCGTGCCGCGCGGATGGGTGCCGCGCCAAAAATTCCAGCCACTGCGGTCGTAGTTGCCGCCAAACGTGTATGCCTTGTGCGAGAATGGATCAAACTCCGGTAGGTCGAACCGGCCGCCGCGTTGATGGGCATCCCGCCAGATAAAGAAAACTTCATAGACGGTATTGAGCGCATTGACCTCAAACTCGTAATAGCAGTCGCCGCCATCGATAAAGACTTCGACGTCGTTTTCCATGAAGATGAGCGAATCGCGTTCGGTGAGGTGCGCTTCCACGAATGGTTCTTCCACCCAGAAACCAATATATAGATTTTCATCATCCCAGAGGGCCGCGGCGCGCGTGTCGAAGATAGCCGGCTCGCCTGTCACCATATCCACAAAGCGCGGGGATTTGGGTGCCCGCTCCCAGGCGGGTTCTGTCAGGTTGCCGTCGATCACCAGGGGATTGCGCGCGCTGCGCGCGCGATAACAAATGTAATCAACCATGTTCAATTCAACCATTCTGAAAAATCGTTCAAGAACCGGTCAATGTGTTTATGTTCTTCCCCATCCAGCGCATAGGCTGGACTGCGACAATAGTCGCTGGCGATGATGCCGCGCCGTTTGAGAATCACCTTTTCGACTCTGATGATGAGCTCAACGCCCTGCATCCAATAATTGATATAAGGCAGGAGCTTGTTGTGAAGGTTCTGGAATTCAATCCGGTCGGTCTGCCAGCGGCGCCACAGTTCCACATAGATCTCGGTGAACGAACATCCGGGCTGGATGCCAACCGCGCCGCGCGCCAGCACATCGGGCATTTGCACGCCCGCATATCCCACAAGCGATTTGAGTCTCCCCTGCGAACGCTTAACAAGCTGCGAGACATAACGTCCCGGAGGCTGCGTCTCCACTTTGATGAAATCAGCATTGGAAAGGGCCTCACGTAATTTGAGGAAAACATCCGGGGAGATTCTCACCCCGGTCTGTACGGGTGCGTATTGTACGATGACCGGAATCTTTACGCTTCCGATCACGCGCCTGAGGTGTTCAAGGATCGCATCTTCGCCTGGACCAAGGAAATAAGGCGGCAATAACATCAAAGCGTCTGCGCCTTGTGCTTCAGCGTCACGCGCGCGCCGAATCGCCACCTCCCAGCTGTGATCCGTGATGGATATGACTCCCGCAACCGACTCGGAACGGCAGGTTTCCTCCAGCAGTATTTCCTGCATTTGGGCGCGATCGGCATCGGGTAGTTTATAAAATTCGGTGGCGAGCCCGAACAGGGTCAAGGCTGAGGCGCCGGTCGTCATCAAATGGCGAACAAGTGATTGGAAACTATCCTCATCCAGGTCCCCTGAATCAGTAAACGTTGCCGCAACGATAGGAACGATACCGGAGATCCGTTTCGACATAGACCCATTAATCTCAGGCGCCGGTTGAGGTTACCATCCGGTGAAGAACCATAAAATCATACAGCCAAATGGCAGGGAAAGAAGAATTCCCATGATGCCCGCCATGTAAAATTGCTCGGTTTGCCCGCCCTCCCTCGGAATTCGGCTGCCAATCAGGCCACCTAGCAGCCCGCCCGGTGACGCCAAAATAGCTGAAAAAATAATAATGGTGAGTAAATTTGGCCCGGCACCGTAATAATGATCAACGACCACGATCGCAGGAAAAATGGCGGGCCAGCTTAACCCCACGAGAACTGTGGCAATAACAGCCACCACCCATCCGGTCAGAGCAAACTTCAAGGGTCGAAGAATAGGCATGATCGCATCCAGTGCAATAGAAACACTCAGTTGAAATTGATTTCACTGATGATTGCCCTAGGCAACCTGCGCGCCAGGGCGCTACAGAAACAGGGACGTGAGGGAAGGCAACCAGAAATACAGTGGGTGCTTCAACCAGCCTGCTGAATCATCATCCTGTTACACAGGCAGCAATTCGGATAAATCCTTCGTATCAATGGGCGGTTTTTGATCAAAGAGATAACAGGAGGCCGCCTGATGTTGCGTAAGCCGGAAGAGCGGCGGGAGCACCTTACATTTGTCCATCACGAATGGACAGCGAGCAGCAAACCGGCATCCTTCACTGCCATGGTCAGACAAGTCCGATTCCCTGGCCTTGATCTTGGTTTCGCCCCAGCGCCTGTTGATATCGGGCCACGGGATCGAGTCGATCAACAAGCGCGTATAGGGATGCTGCGGGTTCTTGATGACATCGTCCACATCGCCCGCTTCCATGACCGAGCCGCGATACAGGACCACAATCGACTTGGCGATATGGTAGGCGGTGGTCAGGTCATGCGTAATGTAAATGATCGAAACGCCATAGTTCCTTTGCAAACCGCGCAGGGTTTCGAGAATATTTGCGCGCAGCGAGGCGTCCACCATGGATACCGGCTCATCCGCGACGAGTAATTTGGGTCGCAGCACCAGGGCACGCGCGACATTGATGCGCTGGCGTTGTCCGCCTGAAAGCTGGTGCGGGAAGCGTCCAAGCACATCCCCCGGGCGCAAGCCGACAGCCGTAAGCGCCTCCACCATTTTGTCGTGTATTTCACTTTTCGACCGGGCCAATTTGAAGCGTTGGATGGGAACGGTCAGCAGATGATCCACAGTATAGAAGGGGTTGAACACGGCAAATGGGTCCTGGAAGACAGCCTGCACCTCCCGGCGGAAGGTCATGCGCTCCTCCCCACGTAAATTGTGGATATCCTTGCCTTTGTACAAAATCTGGCCTGAGGTCGGCGGAATAAATCCAAGCAGCAACATGGCCAGCGTTGTTTTCCCGCTGCCACTTTCACCCGCCACGGTCATGATGGTAGGCTCTTCTGCCTTGATGGTCAGCGACATGTCGTGCAAAGCGGTCGTGGAAACGCGTGACAGTAATCCGCGCGAATATGTTTTGGTGACATTTTTGATTTCTAATAATTCTGACATGAGTTAGGAGCTCCCCGGGAAAAGGTGGCATTCGAGGATTTGCCCGGTCGGCAAGCAGGTGGGTTCCGGGCGACGGACCGTGCAAATTTCCATCGCGAACGAACAACGCGGATGAAAGGCGCAACCACTGGGGATCTGCAGAAGCGCAGGCGCCATTCCCGGAATTCCATTGAACACGCCCTTATTCTCAAGGTTGGGCAGGCTGCGAATCAGCGCCTGGGCATAGGGATGTTTGGGATCGGTAAACATGTTACGAACACTGCTGACCTCCATGAGCCGCCCGGCATACATGACAGCCACTTTATCCACGAACTGCGCCATTAATCCCATGTCGTGACCGATCAGGATCACGGCGGCGCCAATCTGCTTTTGCACCCGGTCGATGGTTTCCATCACCTGTCGCTGCGTGACCACATCCAACGCACTGGTCGGCTCATCGGCAATAATGACCTTGGGCCGCAACAAAATGCTGATGGCAATACAAACCCGTTGTTTCATGCCACCGCTGAGTTCGTGGGCATACATTTTGAAGACGCTGCTATTGAGATCCACTGACTCAAGCGCCCGTATACAACGTTTTTCCATCTCAGCCCTGGATATCCAATCTGAGGTGGATTGATCTTTATGTGCCCTGATCGCATCCATCATCTGTGCGCCAATTCTGGTTACAGGATTGAGAGAGTTCATTGCGCCTTGAGGGATGTAGGCAATCTTGCTGAGCCGCGCCTGGAGCATGGCATCGTCGGAGATGGTTACCAGGTCAGTCCCATCCACAATCACCTCCCCGCCTTCAATCCGCCCCGGAGGCTTGATCATGCGCATCATCGCCAACGCCATGGTACTTTTCCCGGACCCTGATTCACCCACCAATCCCAATTTTTCACCAGCGTTCAAAATAAGGCTGGCGCCATCCAGGGCACGGGCGCGACCGGCATCGGTATAGTAACTGACCTGCAGATTTTTGACTTGCAATACGGGTTCACCGCTGGTCATTTTTGCATCTGCTGTGGACATGGTTTATTCCGTTTTCCGAACACGTGGATTGGCAAGCTCATCCAACCCCATATTGATCAGGGCCAATGACCCAAGGATCAGCACCAACGCCAGTGCTGGAAACAGGGGCCACCACCACCAGTTGTTGAAGAAAGCGCTTTGGGCCTGAGCTGCCCAGATGGTATTGCCGAGCAATGGCTCACGCAATGGTCCGAGACCCAGGACTGCCAGGAAGAATGAGGCATATACGGCAATGAACACCTGGTTGACAAAGGAGGCCGCGATAAACGGCAGCAGGTTTGGAAGGATTTCGGTAAAAATAATGCCCAAATCACCCATGCCCGAAAGCTTGGCCACAGAAACAAACTGGCGTTCCTTCATGGTGAGGACTTGAGACCGGATCACCAAAGTCGGTCCCATCCAGGCCAGCAATACAACTACAAACGCCATCGTATAAATTGTGACGTCACGCTTATCGAGCGAGCCGGCAATAATCACCTGGATCAGCAGGGCAGGGATGGGTGTGAGGATCTGACAGACGCCCTTGATTATGAGATCGAGCCACCCGCCAAAATAGGCAGAGATAAATCCCAAAACCACACCCAGCAGGGTACCCACGGCTCCTGCCAGGACACCAATGGTGGCCGTTTGCTTCAAGCCGACCACCATCGCCACATATAAGTCGCGTCCAAAGAAATCCGTGCCAAGTGGAAATTCCCAACTGGGGGGTTGCTTACTCTTCACACTAAGTGGGTAGGCATCTGAAAGATCCGCTGTGGCAGAACCATAGATAGTGAAGATCACCAGCAGGAGCAATATAATCACACCGATCGCCAGACCCATATTTCGTCGCAGGTAACGCAGCAATAAGGTAAATCGACTCGGCTGAAAGATTTCGGCCTGGGGCTGGGTAAGAGTTGCACTCGTCATGCGTGGGTCTCCTTATTCATTTCGAATGCGCGGGTCCAAGAGCGGATAAACAAATTCCATCAGCACCATCAAGGTCGCGACCGCAATCGTGACGAACAATACAACACCATAAATGACCAGGAAATCGTTGGAGCGAATGGCGGCATCCAATACCCGGCCAAGCCCGGGCAGGCCAAATTGTGATTCAATGACAATCGCCGAACTGACCACCGTACCCAGCGCCAGTGCCAGCCCGGTTACTTGCGGCAAAAGAGCATTGCGGAGATAGTAATCTTTGAAAATAGTGGAGGCGCTTAACCCTTTGTGTTCGGCAAAGTTCACATAATCTTCACCCTGTATGGTAATCCCCATCCCGCGCATACCCAACGTCCAACCACCCACAGAACCCAGCAGGAGCGCCAGACCAGGCAGGATCTGATGCCAGATCACATCCCAAACAAAGGCCGGAGATGACCAGTCGGGGACAACTCCTGTGGAATATGCACCTCCCAGGGGAGCTAATTTCAGCTTAAAGCCTATAAAAAACAAAAGAAGCACTCCCATTAAGACCGGCGGCACACCTTGAAACAGGATAAAAGGCGTGGCCAGGTTGCGAACCCATTGCGGCGCACGAGGCCATGCGGCAATGGCACCGAGCAGGTTGCCAATCACAAAAGACAATACCGTGGTCACCAGCAAGAGCGTAATGGTCCATGGGAGAGAGTCCATGATCAAACCCATCACCGTCTTCGGATATTGGTTGTATGACAGGCCCAGATCAAAGCGGGCAATACTTGACATGTAGTCCACGTATTGTTGCCAGAGTGGTTTATCCAGGCCAAATTTGGTACTGTAAGAGGCAATGATTTTCTCCATGTCGGCCGGTGAAAAACCGCCTGTGCGTGCCAATTGGGCAAACCTCTCTCGCACCGGATTCCTGTCAGAAAGCCGCGGGATGAAGAACACAATGGTGGAGGCGGCCCAGATCACCACGATCAAAAAGAGCAGGCGACGGATGATTAGTTTGACCATAATGCTTCTCCTTCTTTATGTGATAGCAAATAATAACACATGCAAATAATGACTCGGTGTATCTTTTTTTATGATGTAGGGGCGCTGATACCAACGCCCCTACGGTTTGGAGATTCACGTAATGGACTTTGCCTGCAGACATAATCATTACGTGGCGTGCTGGATTGCACGCCACGTAATTGAAAAAACTTATTGAGCCTTCTTGAGGTTGGTGATAACCAGCATACCGGTCTCAGCCCAGAAGGCGCCATTTTCGCCTAACGACGGATTTGCAGCCGTGGGCCAGTTGGTCCAATAGGTCTGGTTGTAGGGGATACGGTGCAGCCACTGGATAATGGGGCAATCAATGGTGTCTTTCCAGTAGATACCCATCGCCTTGGCGGCAGCCTCCTGGAACGCAGGATCATCCGCGGAGAGCGGGGCCATGATGTCCAGCAGTGCATCCATATCGGGGTTGCTGTAGCGGGCGAAGCTGTTGTTACCAGCTGTGGTGCCAATCGGCTTGGCGTTACGGCTGGAGTACAAATCAAGCACGGCATACGGGTCAACCGTGCTGGCGCCGTGACCGAACATGTACAAACCAGGCTTACCATCTGCCATATTGTTATAGGCCTCGGTGCCGAAGTCAATGCTGGCGTCGAAACCACCGGCCCTGAGCATTTCCACCAGGACAGGCACAATATCGCTATGGATACCTTCAAAACCGTTGATCACGGCCGGCACGGTTGCGCCGTCTTTCTCCCAGAGTCCATCTGCATTCTTGGTGAAGCCGGCCGCGGTCATCAGTTGTTCGGACTCAGCCAGGTCCGCGGTACCGGTCTGCATGGCATTCGAGGCATTAGCCTTGAACTCTGCCTGCACAGCAGCGCTGTCGGCAAACTTCTGCAGGTTCGGGTACAGCGGGAACGGATAGACCGTGGCGATCTCGGCGCCATCATATACAACTTCGTTGATCTGGTTACGATCGATGGTATCACACATCGCGCGGCGAACGTTCGGGTCGCTGAATGGCTCGATCTGGGTGTTCGACCACAATGAGTTAGGCCACCAATCAAGGTAACCATAGGGTGCGTCACTGCCACTGTGTGTGGTGACCTTCGAGTTTGAATCGAGGATTTGCTTGGCCACCGAGGCCCGCACATCAAGGATCGCGTCGAATTCGTTGTTGACGAGGCGCTGGATCACCACATCCATGTTCTGACCAACCTGACCGCCGATGTTGACCATGACGATGCGCTTGGCTTGCGGCATTTCAATACGTCCAGCTTTCACTGCCCACCAATCCTCGCGCAGATCATAAATCTTCTGGTTGGCATCCCATTGAACGAGATTGTAGGGTCCAGAATGCGGGATATCCAGGCCGCCCGGGAAAGCAGTGTAGTCGCCATCTGTGCAATCGGGGCAGAGCGTGGCCAAGCCCTCTTTGCCCAGAACGTGCTCGGGCACGATCGGGATACCGGTGTCGAATTTGAACGTCAACACTTCATACTTGAAGCGCGGAGCCGGGAGCTTGAAGTTAACGATCACAGTCTGATCATCGGGCGCCGACATATCCTGCACGAACTGGTCAAAGGATGAGTGATAGGGCAGCTTATCGTTAGTTAACTGACCATTGAACGTAAACAGCACATCCTTCGATGTCAGGGGAGTGCCATCACTCCAGGCTGCGTCCGGGTTCAATTTGATGGTCAATTGTGTGAACTCAGCATTGTATTCCATGCTGTCGGCAAGCCAGGGAATTTCCGAACTGCCGAAGATCCCGTAGTACTCCAAAGCCTCCCACATGAAGACATTACCTTCCTGGTGGGTATAACCGGGCACGGCCCATGGATTGGTCACGCCGATAGGCGAAGAAATACTCCAGCCCAGGATCACCGTATCTTCACGTGCGACGTCCGCCAGGGCCGGCGCTTCACCTGCGGGTTCAGTCGCGGCCGGCGCTTCGTTCTCATTTGCGGCGGGGGCTTCGGTTGCTGCCGGACCACCACCACAAGCAGCCAGCACAATCGCCACGATACCGATTATGCTGAACCATCTTAGTTTGTTCATGTGATTTATTCTCCTCGCAATTTTGATTAGTTTCGATTCGTGCCGACAGGTCAAAAGAGATAGGATGAGTTATTTGGTTTTAGCCACCTCCTTGCTGGGAATGTTGCGTTTTTTGGGTTGAACAGCTAAAATTATAGGCGAATGGAAGTTTTGTGTCAATTGCATGAATTCCATTATTTTCTTACTGAAAAGAGATAGGATGAGTCGGCATTTCATCCATCGCCAGCTTTCTGGTTAAGCTTTCCTTAACAATTCTATCTGTTCTTAATCAACCTTATTTCGGCCCCGCTGTAATTGTACTTCATCATTGGAGTTTATCATGGATGACATATTGAACCGACTATTGCGGGAAGAGTCTGACCTTCAGTTTTCAGGTTTTGATGAGGATACGGCATGGGAAATTGGCAACGATCTCGTAAATCGCGCCGTAGCCGAAAAGCTTTCCATCACCATTGATATTACCCGGGGGGAGCATCAGGTCTTTCATGCCAGCCGACCCGGGACGTCTGCAGATAATGACGAATGGGTCAAACGGAAAACCCGCCTCGTTTACAGGTTTGGGCACAGCTCATTTTATGTAGGCCAGCTCCTCAAAAGCATGGGAAAAAGCCTGGAGGAGGTGTTCTTAATCCCCGAAGGTGTATATGCCCCTCATGGGGGTTGCTTTCCGATCATCGTAAGAGGAACTGGTTTGGTCGGCACCATCACTGTATCAGGGCTGGCACAGGAAGACGACCATAAACTGGTGACAGAAGCCATCAGAGATTACATGAAGAAATCCGAATGATATGGAACTGCTAAATCCTGTTATCTCAATGCTGGGGCGCAGGCTGCGATTGGCTGTGATCGGAGGAGGACCCGGATCATTCATTGGTGCCATGCATCGCCAGGCCGCAAGACTGGACGACAGATATGAGATTGTTACAGGGATTCTTTCATCCGATCCCATGCGGGCCAAAAAGGCCGGGCTGGAAATTGGCATCGCACCGGATCGCTTGTATGAAAATGTCGAGGAAATGCTCAACGCTGAATCGGCTCGCAAAGACGGCGCAGATGTGATCGCCATTATGACGCCCAACGATAGTCATTATGAGTATGCAGTCGCATCCCTGAACCATGGTTTCGATGTTATCTGCGACAAACCCATGACTAATGCCCTTGACGAAGCGGAAGCATTGCACAAAAAGGTTCAGGAGACTGGTTTGGTATTCTGCCTGACCCATAATTACACCGGCTACCCAATGGTCCGGCAGGCAAAAGCAATGGTTGAACAGGGAGAGGTCGGGACAATCCGCTTAATTCAGGTTGAATACGTTCAGGGTGGAAAGGCTGATGAAGATAAAAAAATTCCTGAGGACGCACTCCCCTGGCGTTATGATCCGGTCCGAGGCGGACCCTCTTTGGTAATGGGAGATATCGGAACTCACGCTCATAACCTCGTCCGCTTCATCTCGGGCCTGGAAGTGGAAGAGGTGGCAGCAGAGGTGGGAAGCATCGTTCCGGGGCGAAAAATCCACGACTTTGCCGGAGCGTTGCTGCGGTTTGAAAACGGCGCGCGCGGAAGTTTCTGGGTGACCCAGGCCGCCGCCGGGGTGGAAAACTGTTTGCGAATTCGTCTCAGTGGGAACAGGGGCAGTCTTGAATGGATGCAGGAGTTCCCCCAGGTTTTGACCTATAAACCTCTGCATGGACCCTCACAAAACAGGACACCCAATGGATCAGGAACCCTCCCTCTGGCAGCCCACTCCAGCCGGATCGTAGCAGGGCATCCGGAAGGATTCCATGAGGGGTTTGCGAACATCTATTCAGACGCGGCGGAAGCGATCAGCGCCCGCCGGTCTGGGAATAAAGCAAATCCCCTGGCACTTTACTTTCCCAATTCTAAGGATGGATTGTTGGGTGTGCGGTTTGTGAACAGCGTGATTGAATCCAGCAAGGCGAATGGCAAATGGATAAAATGCTGACGATGCGGTAGTGGAGTTCTGTCCCTTGTTTGCTTCGGTGGTTTGGTAACTTGCGCCATTGGCTCATGGTCATATTTGGACGGGCATGTTCCAGGCAAATGGAGGCTGTATGGTTGAGGCAAGCCCAAAAGATACCAGGCCGCAAGAATCAAGAAAAACTGCGGCGCGTGGCACTCGTGTATATCATAATGTTTTTGAAGAGTTACAACAACGCATCCGTCAGGGGGATTGGCTGCCCGGCGAACGGATGCCCAGCATTACACAACTGGCCAGGGAGCTCCAGGCAGGTGCAGGGTCCATACGCGAGGCATTACGCTCTTTACAATCCATTGGCCTGGTCACCATAGAACATGGGAGCGGAGTCTATGTTACGGGCAAACGTCCAGCCACCGAATTATCCAGTCACTTTCAAAACGTCAGTGCAGGTCTGGTGATCGCGCTCGCTGAAACACGCTGGATTTTGGAACCGGAACTGGCGGCACTGGCAGCTGAACGCGCAACCGATGAAGAACTGGCAGACATTGAGGATTTGACGCGGCAAATGGAAGAGGCCTCCCGGCTCGGCAATAATTTTGCCGAATTGGATGTTCAATTCCATCGCGAGATCGCTCGTGCTGCACGTAATCCCATCCTGTGCCAGACCATGGAAGGCATCAGTGATCTGTTTCTGGAAAGCCGCAAGCACATCATCCTGGACCCGGACGCAATGCTGCGTGCCTTGCGTTACCATGCCCTCATCGCGGACATGCTCAAACAACGGAATGCGTCTCAGGCACGGTTATTAATGCAGGGACACATGAATGCCATGCTCAGTGAGGTATTGGCGTCAGAAGCGGCAAAACGGTCAGATAAAACGAATAACCATATTTCCACAAGCTCTGCACCATAAACAAGACATCCTGGAGAATCATGTTTACAAGTAAAACGAATAAAAGTTTTGGCTTGATCCGTTGGCAGGTATTGGGCTTATTCATCCTGGTTGCGATGGGAACTTCAAACTGTCAACCATCAGCACCAACATCTATCGTCGCAATCGCACCGACTCCAAGGGCAATTGTAGAAACACAACCCATTCCCGGCGGACCAGTACTCTTGCGGGAAGGTATGAGTCTGCGAAGCGCGGCTCATGTAGGTGGTGGTTCCATCAAACTTGAGATCCATCCAACTTCAGGTGATCTTTATATCCTTAATCCGGGCAGTGGATTACAAAGGTTGAAGATCAGCCAGTCGAACGAACTGGAAAAAGTGGCCGACCCTGACGATATCCTGGAGGAGGCCAACCTGACAGGCATGACGTTTGGACCGGATAGCTCCCTCTATGTTGTAGCCAATCGCACCGTGGATGATATTTACAATCAGGCCATCATCCGGAAGGGCACACCCAATGCGAACGGAGATTTCGAATGGAAAACGCTAGCACAAACTGAACCCTATCCATTAAGCAACACACCGTTCGACCACCGGTTCAACGGCGCGCTCGTCAGCATAGACGGGAAATGGTTGTATGTAAACAGTGGATCGCGCACAGATCATGGAGAAGTGGAAGATAACGAGAAGAATTTCCCGGACACGCGCGAAGTCGCCTTAACCGCAAAAATCCTCAAAATTCCCACCGATGCTGAGGATATGCTGCTGCCAAACGATGAGGAGGCGTTAAAGGGCAGCGGGCTGATCTTTGCCTGGGGTACGCGAAATGCCTACGATCTGGCTTTTGCCCCCAACGGCGATCTCTTTGCTGTAGACAACGGACCCGACGCTGATTTTCCGGATGAGCTGAACTGGCTGCGAGAGGGACTGCACTACGGGTTTCCGTGGAAGTTTGGCGACCAAGACAACCCGCAGCAATTCCCCGATTACACGAGCGTCGGCGACAAGCGACTCTCGCCGGAGTTTACAGCCGTGCAGATCGGTGCCTATCACACAGACCCCCAATTCCCCAAGGCTCCCGGCGGATTAACCCTGCCGGTGGCAAATCTGGGCCCGGACGCGGCCCAATACCGTGCAGACGACGGCACTCAACAGAACGCAGCGGAAGAGGGCAAACCTCTGTACACCTTTACGCCTCATCGTTCCCCATTGGGACTGGTTTTCGTTACCTCATCGAGCATGCCAGCCGATTTTCAGAGTGACGAAGATACGTTCGGCGCGTTCCTCTTGAGCTGGGGCGCGGCGGGCGGAACTTTGACCGATAAAGGTCAGGACTTGTTGTATTTGCAATTAACAAAACAGAATGACAACTACGAAGCGATTACTACCCAGATCGCGCGTGAATTTGATAACCCGATCGACGCGGTACTGGTCGAAAACCGCCTGTATGTGCTTGACTTCGGCGCGGATGGAACCCTTTGGGAGATTACCTTTCAATAATTTGTAAAACACGCTAGCATGAAAATTAGGTTGTTCGGTGATTAACGGATCTCTAAAACCTTCGCCACGGATTGCTCAAAAAAGAATCAGTGAAAATCTGCGCGAAGCGTCCGTGGCAAAGAACTCCTCACCCGTCAATCATCCGGTTAAAAACGGAAGAGCCGAAAAAATGGAGAATGCTTCAAAACCTGTGGCGGATATTGCTTCTGCCGCGAAACCTGATCAGGCGGACCATGTGCCCACACAAGGCCCACGTGTGTATCAAGCTATCTTTGAGGATCTGCAAAAGCGGATCCGGCAGGGCGACTGGCTGCCAGGTGAACGCCTGCCCAGCATTACCCAGTTCGCCAAAGAGTTGAGCGTCAGCGCCAGTTCACTAAGAGAGGCTCTGCGCGCGCTTCAGTCCATTGGGTTGGTGAAAATCACCCATGGAAGTGGAGTGTATATCACCGGCTCACGTCCTTATACGGATCTCTCCAGTCATTTTCAGGATGTGGGTTCAGGCCTGATTGTCGCCCTGGCAGAAACACGCCGGATCATCGAACCCGAACTTGCGGCACTGGCGGCCGAGCGGGGCACGGAGGTGGAGTTCAAGGAGATAGAAAAATTAGCCCGCCAAATGGACCAGGACGCGAGTGCAGGCAGGGATTTTGCAGAGTTAGACGTGCAGTTCCATAGCATGATCGCACATGCGGCGCGCAATCCGATCTTGTATAAAATGATGGAGGGTGTCAGTGATCTATTTCTGGAGAGCCGTAAGACGATTTTGCTGGATCCACAAGCCATGCTGCGGTCAGCGCGGTACCATCTCCTGATTGTCGATGCGCTGATCACTCGTAACGCCTCACAGGCGCGCCTCTTGATGCAGGCACATATGAACTCCATGCTGGATGATGTACTCGCGATGGAAAACCGCAAACAGACACAGACAAGGGACAAAACATGAAAATTGCAGTCACAGGCGGCAATGGTGATATGGGCCGCAACTTAATTCCTTATTTGCTTGAACAGAATCATACAGTGGTCAGCATTGACCGGACAGTAGCTTCGACATTTCCTGCGACCTACACGCCGGGCCTGAGTTCTATGGTGGCTGACACGCGCAACTTTGGTGAATTGGTCGCCAGCGTGCGCGGCTGTGACGCTCTGATTCATCTCGCGGCCATCCGTTCGCCGTTCAACCATCCTGACTCGGTCGTGTATGCCGACAATACGATCAGCAGTTACAACGCCTTGAGCGCCGCGGCGGCGTTGGGCATCAAACGCGTATGCCTGGCCTCCTCCATCAATGCCATCGGCGGCGCGTTCAGCCGTTCGCCCCGTTACGATTATTTTCCCCTGGATGAGAAGCATCCGACTTATTCTGAGGATCCATATAGCCTTTCAAAATGGGTGCTGGAACAACAAGCGGACGCGTTCGCGCGCCGTTATGAATGGATGACCATCGCAAGCCTGCGCCCACACTGGTTGTTGGAGTCGCGCGAACGGGCGCTTGAGGTCACGACAAGAGTGGGAGAGCTCTCGGTCCGCCATCTTTGGGCGTACACTTTGTTCAGCGAAGCCAGCCGCGCCTGCCTGCTTTCCATCACAGCAGATTTCAGTGGTCACGAAGTTTTCTATATCGTGGCGCCACAAACAACTTCCTCGACACCATCTCTGGAACTGGCACGCCAGCATTATCCTCAAACAGAAATTCGAGTGGATCTATTGAACCACACAGGTTTCTTCAATTGCGAAAAAGCCGGGCGTTTGCTCGGGTGGAAACATAAGGAGAATTAATTCATGAAGATCACTGATATCAAACCACTGCCCGTCTGGGTGGGCAGTCGCAATCAACTCGTCCTAAAAGTTGAAACAGACGAAGGGATATATGGTTTGGGCGAAGCAGGCTTGAGCGGGCGGGAACAGGCAGTCATTGGGGCGCTAAAACATTTCCGTGAGTTCCTGATTGGCAAGGATCCCATGCAGATCGGGCGCATCTGGCAGGAACTATACCGAAGCCAGTATTTCGAAGGCGGACGCGTGCTGCTCGCCGCGCAAAGCGCCATTGATATCGCGCTCTATGACATTGCCGGCAAGGCGCTCAATGTGCCGGTCTACCAGCTCCTGGGTGGCAAGCAACGGGATGTGGTGCCCTGCTTCGCGACCGCGACGGGCGCGGGTCCAAGATTGATCGAGGACATCAAATTGTTGAGGGAGCATGGCTGGAACGTCATCCGCACAGGACCGATGATGCTCGATCATCAGGGTGGCTTCACAGGAGAATCGGATATCTTCGAGCCGCGTGAAAGCATCCCGATGACCGCCAAGTGGTTGACGAAAACGCGCGAGGAATGCGGCAGCGATTTTGTGATGGGCATTGATTACCATCATCGCCTCAGCATTGCCGAGACGGCCTCCTTCTGCCAGCGCATGCCGATGGGCACGCTGGATTTCATCGAAGAGCCGATCCGCGATGAAAGCCCGGAAGCCTACGAGGCGCTGCGAAAGTTAACCGATGTGCCGTTTGCCGTGGGCGAGGAGTTCGCAAGCAAATGGCAGTTCCTGCCCTATATTGAAAAACATCTCACGGATTTTGCGCGCGTGGATATCTGCAACGTGGGCGGGTTTACCGAGGCAATGAAAGTGGCAGGTTGGGCGGAGGCACACTATATTGATTTGATGCCGCACAATCCGCTGGGACCTGTATGCACCGCGGCGACGATCCACCTGGCCGCGGCGGTGGCCAATTTTGCCTGGCTCGAAGTGCGCGTGACCCAGACCGAGAACCTTTATTACGGGCAGGCCGGCGTGAATGACGCGGAAGCGCTTTTCCCGGTTCAGCCGATCCTGGAAGGAACGTCATTCCCGGTACCGACCATCCCTGGCCTGGGTATTGAGATCGACGAGAAAGTCGCAGAATCGCAAACATGGAAATTCTGGGAAGCACCGCACTGGAAACGACGCGATGGCTCGGTCACAAACTGGTAAAGCATACTTAGCCACGCGTCCTGCAAAATTCATAAGCAACCAGAAACCAAATCCACATGCCGTCCCTGACCCGCCGCGATTTTCTGATCTTTACCGGAGCAGCAGGTGCAGCAATTGTAGTCACGTCGCTCGGAAAGGATTGGCTGTTGAAATACAACGATCCTGAATCAAAACCAATTTCGGAGTCACCCATGCCTTCCAATTCGCCATCCTTTATGTTCGTCAGCGGCTATGCCCCAGCAGATCAGCCGGGCATCCAGGCTTTTCTGTTCAATGAAACCAGCGGCGCCCTCACACCGCACGGTTCCTTCACGGGGATCACGAATCCTTCGTTCCTGATCGTCCATCCAAACGGACACTGGCTTTATGCGGTCAGTGAAGCAGCCAAAGATAGCGATGGCAAGTTTGGTGATGTGTGGGCATTTCGTTTCGAGCGCGAGCCTTTCATGATCGAATCGATGAACCACCAAACCACCAGGGGCGATTGGCCCTGTCATTTGCGGATCGATGGAACCGGCCAATGGATCATTGCCGCCAACTATGGCACAGGGAGCGCGGCTGTGTATCCCCTCCTCGACGACGGCTCGCTCGGCGAGATGACAGACTTCGTCCAGCATTCTGGCAAAGGTCCAAACGAAAAAAGACAGGAAGGGCCGCATGCCCACTCTTCGACCTTTACCCCAGACAATCGCTTCGTCATTATTGCGGACCTAGGGATCGATCAACTCGTCATTTACAAGTTTGATATAGCAACCGGTAAACTAGAACCACATTCATCTGCACAATCACAGCCGGGAGCGGGTCCGCGCCATACGATCTTCCACCCCAATGGAAAGTGGTTCTATGCCGCGAACGAACTCGGCAGTACCGTGTCGGTCTATGAGTATGACGCGGCACATGGAACACTGACTGAAAAACAAACCATCTCCACCCTTCCATCCAATGCACGGGACAAAGCACCCGAAAACATCGTCGCCGACATCCATATTTCTGATTCAGGCAAGCGGTTATACGTTTCCAATCGCGGGCACAACAGCATCGCGGTATTCGATATCAATGATGACGGCAGTCTGAGGCTGGTTTCGATTCCGTCGTGTGGAGGCAACTGGCCTCGTAATTTTGCGCTTGCACCCCATGGGAATTTTGTATTGGTGGCAAACCAACACAGCAACGAAGTCTGCATCCTGCCAGCCCTGGAAGGAAAGGACGCGCTCGGCGCGCCGGTCCTGCGCGAGCCCGTGACCGGCGCCTCCTGCATCCAGTTTGTGTAGCTCATGAACGCACCAACCTCCTCCTCTCGATTCGATTTCATCAGCCTGGGCGAATCCATGCTGCGCTTGAGCGTGCCCACCGGCAGGCGGCTCGACGATACACGCACTCTGGACATGGAAATTGCAGGCGCAGAGAGCAACGTCAGTGTGGCACTGGCCCGACTCGGATGGCACGTTGGCTGGGTCAGCCGCATGCCCGATCATGCGCTGGCAAACGCGATCCTGCGCGCGTTGCGTTCTGATGGCGTGGACATTTCCGCCGTGAAACGCGTGTCCGATGAACGGCTTGGCACCTATTTCATCGAATTTGCGACTCCGCCACGCACCACACAAGTCATTTATGATCGCGCGAATTCCGCGGCGTCACTCATGACCACCGCCGATATCGACTGGGATTACCTGTTGAACACGCGCGTATTGCACCTGACCGGCATTACGGCGGCCTTGAGCGATAACTGTTACGCGTTGCTCGTGGAGGCCATTCGGCGTGCCCGCGCCGCGGGGGTAACGGTCAGCTTCGATGTCAACCATCGCGCCAAATTGTGGGACGCAGCCACTGCCGGAAAAAAATTGCGGCCCCTGATCGCCGAAGCCGATATCCTGTTCTGCAAAGGCGCGGATGCCACTTCGCTGTTTGGATGCCAGGGAGAGCCGCGCCAATTGATATCTGAACTGCAATCGCTCACGCGCGCCCAGGCCGTCTATTGCACTTTCGGCGAAAAGGGCGCAGCATTACTGAGCGACAAGGAGTTTGTCGCACAACCCGCATTGCCGGTCCAGATCGTGGACCGGATTGGAAGCGGCGATGCCTTCGCGGCCGGGGTGCTCGACGGCTGGTTATCGAGTGATCAATCAACCCCAGACTTTTCCGCATTGCAGGATGGGTTGCGGCGCGGTGTAGCGCTAGCGGCCATCGCGCTCTCGCAATTCGGTGACCGCGTCCTATCCTCCCGCGCGGAATTGAATGCCATGCTGGCCTCAGAACGACGCGATATCTCGCGCTAGCAAACGGCCGGAGCACACGGTGAGATCTTTTTACCGCGAAGCACGCGACACTTGCCCCGGGCGCAAGTGCCGGGGAGATCGCTAAGAAAGCCTTCAAAGCTTCGCGTCCTTGGCGCTCTTCGCGGTTCAAATTGGCATTTTGCCAGGAGAAGAAATGTCTGCCATTCAACAAATCCTTTCCCAGAAAATTATCGCAGTGGTCCGTCTGGATGATTACAACCGCGCAGTGGATGTGGCGCGGGCGCTTGCGGCGGGTGGCGTCACAGTTTTGGAATTTACCCTCACGGGTCATGGCGCTATTGAAGCGGTTTCCGCGACTCGAAAAGCCCTGGGAGACGCGGTATGTGTGGGTGTTGGGACAGTCCTAATGGCGGAGGATGCGGAGGCAGCGGTCGACGCGGGGGCGCAATTCATAGTCACACCGGCCTTGCGACGGCAGGTCATCGCGGCTTGCGTCAAACGTCAAACATTGGTCGTGTGTGGCGGCTTCTCCCCCACCGAATTGCTGGAGGCGTACGAAGCGGGCTCGGAACTGGTCAAGCTCTTTCCCGCCCAATTGGGCGGACCGAGATTCATCAAGGATGTGCTGGCACCTATGCCATTCCTCAAACTGGTGCCAACCGGAGGTGTGAGCCCCGAGAACGCGCGGGAGTACCTCAATGCCGGCGCGGTGGCGGTTGGCATCGGAGGGAATCTCGTGTCCAACAGACTTGTCAAGGCAGAGGCGTTCGACCAGATTACAAGAACGGCAATGGCATGCGTGGATGCCGTCCACGCAAAACGGACGATTTAGCTTCATATTGGTGACAAAAGGCACGTGCGAAAATTTATTTGTGGCGTAGCATTGAAAATATAACTTCAATGGAGGCTTCAGATGAATTCTCGTGAACGTGTTTTGACCGCATTGAATCACAGGGAACCGGACCGCGTTCCTTATGATATGGGTGGAACCGTTGTAACTGGCATCCAGGCCAAGGCATATGCCCGTCTCCGGAATTACCTTGGCTTACCCGAGAAGGAAGTAAAAATCATCGACATCCTGCAGCAACTGGCACAGGTGGACGATGATGTCATGGAGCGCCTGGAGGTTGATTTTCGCAACATCTCACCCCGTTCCACGGCCAGTTTCAAGATCGAACTAAAGATGACGCCTGACGGCCGGTACAGTTACTTCCATGATGAATATCAGATCGGCTGGCGGATGCCAGTGGATAGCGGCATGTATTACGACATGTTCGAACATCCGATCAGCGGGGAGATCACACCAGAAGAGGTGGAGAAATATGCCCTGCCCGATCCTCACGATCCGTCCAGGTTCGAAGGCCTGCGCGAAGCCGCTCGAGTCGTCCTCGAACAGGAACAGCGCGCTCTTGTGATCGGAAATATTTCGGCAGGGATCTTCGAGCTGTATTTATGGACGCGCGGCTTCAAAGACGGCTATGCCGACTGGGCGGGAAATCCCGAATTGGCGAAGAAGATTCTGCGCAAATACACAGACCTGCAATTGGCCTACTGGGAAAGAATGTTCGAAGTCATGGAAGGCATTCCTATCGACGTGGTGCAAATGGCAGATGATCTGGCCGGGCAGAACAGCGTGCTCATATCGCCAAAGTCGTATCGCAACCAATTGAAGCCTTATCACAAGGAGATGTTCGATTACATCCACTCCAAGACGGATGCAAAGATTTTCTTCCATTCCTGCGGCGCGGTTCGTGCCCTCATCCCCGATTTGATCGAAGTGGGCGTCGACATCCTCAACCCGGTGCAGGTCAGCGCGGCAAACATGGATTCCGCAGAACTCAAACGGGAATTTGGAAAGGACATTTGTTTCTGGGGCGGCGGTGTCGATACCCAGAATGCCTTTGACCTATCGCATACGCCCGATGAGGTCCGCACCGACGTACGAAAGCGCCTGGAGGATCTCATGCCAGGCGGCGGGTTTGTTTTCAACACCGTCCACAATATCCAGGGAAATGTTCCGCCTGAAAATATCATGGCGATGTGGGAAACGCTTCAGGAATACGGCAGGTACAGCAGTTAAGGAGAAAATACGATGGATCTCAAGAAAATTTATGACGCGGTGATCAACGGAAGTGTCCAGGAAGTGCAGGAAGGGGTGCAGGAAGCCCTCGATGCAAAGGTGCCAGCCGAAACTATACTCAACGAGGCGCTCGTTCCCGCCATGACGGAAGTGGGCTGTCTGTTCGAAGCACAAGAGTTTTACGTGCCTGAAATGCTGGTCTCTGCCAGGGCTATGCAATCGGGTTTGAAGCCGCTCAAACCGTTGCTGACAAGTCAGGATTCGTTATCAGGTACAGGGATAACACCGAAAGCTGTCTTTGGAACTGTGAAGGGTGACCTTCATGATATCGGCAAGGACCTGGTGGTCATGATGCTCGAAGGCGCCGGTTTCCAGGTGACCGATCTGGGTGTGGACGTTCCACCGGAAAAATTCGTCGAGGCGGTGAATGATGGCGCAAACCTGATCGGGCTTTCCGCCATGCTGACGACCACCATGCTCAACATGAAGAGCACCATCGAGGCGCTGAAAGAGGCGGGCGTACGCGACAAGGTCAAGGTGATCGTCGGCGGCGCGCCGCTCAACCAGTCATTTGCCGATCAAATCGGGGCGGATGGATTTGCCAAAGACGCCGGCTCCGCCGTGCGGAAGGCCAAAGAACTCATGGCAGTATAGGAGAGAGACATCATGAAAAAACTTCGCTGGGGATTGTTGAGCACGGCCCGCATCAACCGGGTCTTATTACCGCCGCTCCGCAGCTCGCGCCGGAACGAGCTGACCGCGGTTGCCAGCCGCGACCTGGATCGGGCGAAAGCCTACGCAGATGAAAAGGATATCCCGCGCGCCTTCGGCAGCTATGAAGCTCTGCTTGCTGATCCCGATGTGGATGTAATCTACAACCCCCTTCCCAACAGCATGCACGCAGAGTGGACGATCAAGGCCGCACAGGCCGGCAAGCATGTGCTGTGCGAAAAGCCACTGGCGAACACAGTCGCAGAGGTGGATGCCATCACCGCGGCGGCACAGGAAGCGGGCGTGGTCGTGATGGAGGCGTTCATGTATCGCCACCATCCGCAAACTCTCAAAGTGAAAGAACTGGTCGAGGGTGGCGCGATCGGAAAGCTTCAGCTCATACGCGGCTCGTTCACATTCAAGATCGCAGATGAGAATGATGTGCGGCTCAATGCGTCACTCGGCGGGGGAAGTATCTGGGATATCGGCTGCTATCCGATCAGTTATGCGCGTTTGATTGCGGGCGAACCCGTGGAGGTATTTGGCTGGCAAATCATGGGTGCGGCCAGCGGCGTGGATGAGACCTTCGTCGGACAAATGCGTTTCCCCAATAATGTCTATGCCCAATTTGACAGCGGCTTCCGCACGCCGGGTCGCACTCACGTGGAACTGGTCGGCGATCAAGGGAGCCTGACCGTCCCAAAACCTTTCATCCCAAGACTGAATGAGGAAATCATCCTGAACGATGGCAATGAGAAACGTGTCATCACCATCCCGGGTGAAGACCTGTATCTGGGCGAGGTCGAGAATATGGCCGATGCCATCCTGGAGGGCAAACCCATACGGATGAGCCTGGCAGACAGCCGCAATAATGTCGCGACCATCGAGGCCTTACTACGTTCCGCCCGGGATGGCAAGCCAATCGCCTTCTAGTCGTTGATGCAATCGCGATGAATCAAATTATTCAAGGAAAACACCATGTATCCAATACCGAAAAAAACTACAAATCCGAATGTTTCGCGCCGCGACTTTCTGCGCCTGACCGGGGCGATGGCGGCAGGTCTGCTCGTAAGTGGCTGCCAACCCGAACAGTCTGCGTCGCTGGAAGCTCCCACCTCGGCACCCAGCACATCGAAATTCCCAGTGGCGATCGGACAGGTGCAAACGTATGAGCGAGCTGAGATAGAAAACCAGCTGCAAACGCTGATCGATCAACTGGGCGGCCTGGGAGATGTGGTCAAGCCTGGCGATACCGTTGCCATCAAACCCAACCTGACCGGAGGGGTTTATTCCGGTGTTCTCCAAGGCTACGCGCCTGTGGATAGTTTTATTACCCACCCGGAGGTGGTGCGCGCGCTGGTCAAACAGGTGCAGGCGGCGGGGGCAAAGGAGGTATTCATTGTCGAGGCCGTGTATGAATGGGAATCGTACCAGCAGTGGGGTTACGAGGAGATTGCCAGTGCCCTCGGGGCAAAGCTCATTGACTTGAACGACTCCAAACCCTACAGCGATTTCATGGACACGGCGGTAGGACTGAATAGTTTTATCTACAAGACGTTCACCTTCAATCAGATCTTGAATGAGGTGGATGTGTTCATGTCGGTCTCCAAGATGAAGAACCATTACCTGGCAGGTGTCACGCACACCATGAAAAATCTGTACGGTCTCGTGCCTTACCGCTTCTATCGATTGAACGGTGAGGACAAATACCGTTCCGGCTTTCACGGTACGGGAGCGCAGACGCAAGAACGGCTGCCGCGCATCATTGTCGATCTCAACCGGGCCCGGCCCATTCATTTCAGCCTGATCGATGGGATCAAGACCACCCAAGGCGGCGAGGGACCCTGGATTGCTTCGTTAGCTCCGATCGAGCCGGGCGTTTTGATCGCAGGGAAAAACCCCGTTGCCACCGATGCCGTTGCCACGGCGGTGATGGGTCACGATCCACTCGGCGAATATCCAGAGTCGCCCTTCGTACGGTGCGTCAACCATCTCAATCTGGCGGCGCAGGCCGGGCTGGGCTCAAACAACCTGGAGGATATTGAGGTCCTTGGAAAATCGATCAGTGAAGTGAAGACCCAATTTGTCCCGGCGCCATAGATATAGTGAGTCTACTGATTAAACTCTTTCCACCACTAAGTACACGAAGTGCACAAAGGAATTTTTAGGTGCCTTACTCGAAATTCTGAACTTGCACGCGAGGATCTTCAAAATTCTTCGCGATCTTTGCGCGCTTCGCGGTGAAAGAACTTTTTGCAGTGCAGGAGTGTGATCCTCGGGCGAAAGCAATCGTCGTCATTTGCTCGTTACAGAATGCACAGGAAAAACAGGTCGTTGACGTTTGTCCCCGTAGGACCTGTTTTGATCAAATCTCCTGGCGCGTCGAACCCAAAGCTTTGCCTGAGGCTGATTACTTGCCACTGGTACGCGTGGCGACATCAAAAATTACAGCCGCTACAAGCACTGCGCCACGCACGATATATTGCAGTGAAATATCAATACCCATCAGGTTCATGCCACTTGTCAAAGAAAGCATGACCAACGCGCCAATAATAGAACCGGTCACTTTGCCCACCCCTCCGGCCGCGGAGACACCGCCTACATAGGCGGCTGCGATAGCATCCAATTCAAATAAAGTGCCGGCCGTCGTGGTTGCCGATTGTAGGCGGGACGCAAACAGAATACCCGAAAGTGCCGAGAGCATCCCCATCGAGCCAAATACCACGTAAATGATTCTTTTCACGTTAATGCCGCTCAATTGAGCCGCTTCCGGATTTCCGCCCATTGCATAAATATGTCTTCCCAGAACTGTCTGCGTGGTAACAAAGTGATAAACACCGACAACGATCAACACAATGACGACTGTCCACGAAAGGCCGTTATACCCGGCCAACACCCAGGTGATCAGAGCTGCCAGGGCAGATATAAAAGTCAGTTTTAATACAAACATCCCTGGCGATAACACCTCAAAGTTATAGGCCATTTTGTTTTTGCGGCTGTTGATTTCATTGAGAATATTCAACAAAATCGCCACCAGCCCAAGCAACAACGTCAATTTGTGCAGTTCAGGCAAAAAATCAAGACCAGGAATATCGGGAATATAGCCATTCCCGATGGCATTAAATGCCGGATCGGGAATGATAATCGTACCCGTCTTCAGCGTGACCAGCAGGATGGCGCCACGATAGATTAGCCAGCCAGCTAGAGACGCGACAAAGGAAGGAATTCCCAGTTGCGCTACCGGAAAGGCGGTAATGCATCCCGCTAACGCACCCAGGGCTAATACAAGTGGTATTACGATATAGACCGGCAGGCCCCAGGATACCAGGGCAATCGCCGCAATCGCGCCCAAAAAACCCGCCAGGAAACCAACAGAAAGATCAATATGCCGAATAACGATCACCAGGGTCATGCCCACTGCCAAAACAGCAATATAGCCAGTCTGATTTAAGAGATTGCTGATGTTTCGAGGCGAAATGAACACCCCTCTCGTTGTGGCCGTAAAGATTGCCATAATTAGAAACAAGGCGATAAACATGCCATATTCGCGAATGTTCTGCCGCAATACCCTTTGTAGATCGTTGATGAATGCCATGCCCTGTCTCCTCAATTCGTTGCCATCTGCATGATTTTTTCCTGAGTAGCCTCTTCGATTGACAGCTCGCCGGCAATTCTTCCGGATGAAACGATGTAAATCCTATCGCTCATGCCCAAGATTTCTGGCAGCTCGGACGAGATCATGATAATGCTCATCCCCTGGCCGACCAGCCGATTCATGATTGTATAGATCTCGAACTTCGCACCCACATCGATGCCGCGCGTGGGTTCATCGAGTATTAATACGTCTGGTTTTACAAACAGCCATTTCGCCACAGATACCTTTTGCTGATTGCCGCCGCTCAATTTCAGAACAATTTGCTCCACCGTGGGAGTCTTTATGTTCAACGCGGATTTGTATTCGTTTGCTACTTTTACTTCCAGGTTATCGTTGACGACGACTCCGCGGGAAATTTCCCGTAAATTGGCAAGAGTAATATTCTGCTTTACGTCCTGGATCAGCACCAATCCATTCCCTTTTCTATCTTCCGTCACATACGCCACACCCGCCTCAATCGCATCGCGTGGATGGGTAAAATATCGTCTGGCGTTCTTAACGAGTATTTCTCCCTGAATCTGATAGCCGAGCGGGTTGCCGAAAATACTAAGAGCCAATTCCGTGCGGCCAGATCCCATTAAACCGGCGATACCAACAATCTCACCTTTTCTGACATTGAAATTCACACCTCTTAAGACCGTTCTGCCCAGGCTTGGATTGTGGGCCCTCCAATTGCGAACTTCCAGCACGACCTCACCGAATTCCCGTTTTTCCCTCTTTGGGTAGATATTGTTAATTTCACGTCCCACCATATTTTTGATCAAGATCCCTTCGCTGACTTCACCTTTTTTGGCATCCAACGTAGAAATGGTCTTCCCATCGCGCAGCACCGTGACCGTATCCGCTATTTCGATGACTTCCTTCAATTTGTGCGAAATCAAGATACAGGTGACGCCATGTTCCTTGAGCTCGCGGAGTAGATTCAATAAATTTTCACTGTCATCTTCATTCAACGCGGCGGTTGGCTCATCCAGGATTAATAGCTTAACGTCCTTGCTGAGGGCTTTGGCAATTTCCACCAACTGTTGTTTGCCGACGCCTAGATCCTTTACCCTGGTTTCAGGGTTAACATTCAGCCTGACCTTCTTTAAAACATCACCCGCTCGCTTAATAGTCTCATTCCAATCGATCGCCAAACCCTTTTTAATTTCATTGCCCAAAAAAATATTCTCATACACTGTCATTTCAGGGACAAGGGCCAATTCCTGATAAATAATGGCGATGCCCGCCTTTTCACTATCACGAATACTGGAAAATTTCTGGGTCACCCCATTAAATAAAATCTCGCCGGTGTACGAGCCATATGGATAGACCCCGCTCAACACCTTCATCAAGGTGGACTTTCCGGCCCCATTCTCCCCCACCAGGCAATGAATTTCATCTTCCGCTACTCTAAAACTGACATTACTCAACGCCTTCACACCCGGAAATTCTTTGGTGATATTTATCATCTCTAGGATGGGGGTATCCATGTCAGCTCCAGAATTAAGCAGGGGTACTTCGCAGGTATTATACAAGAATAGTGGCGGACGAGTCCACCACTATTCTTGCTTGATTATGGGATTAGGTTACGGCAGACCGGTGAAGTCGGAGGCAGGCCAGTAACCAGAGTCGATGATCGCAGCTTTGACGTTGTCCTTATCCACCGAGATGACCTCAGAGGGTTTGGCGGGAACATCGATGGTGCCGTTGTTATAGGTGGTGGTTTGAGGAGGTGTGCCAGCTTCGAGGAAAGTAACAGCCGCATTAATGGCATCCGCCACCAGTGTACGGACATCCTTCAACACGGTCATGGACTGCTTGCCATCGATGATGTATTGCACGGAAGCCTTCTCGGCATCCTGCCCGGTCACCACGTAGCTCGTGACATCGCTATCGGCGGCAAAGGCATCCGCAATCGCACGCGCCGTGCCATCATTCGGCGCCAGAATGAAGACATCACCTTTGTCTTCCGCGGAAGCAGCAGTCAGGTTGGATTCAGCCAGACTTTTCGCGGTGTTGAAATCCCAGTTGGTTGTGATCTGGCCGATGATCTTGGCCTGTTCATCGCGGGTGAGGGTCGCTTTATCTTGTAACGCAACCGCTTCGCTTGAGTTCTTGACCACAAACGTTCCATCGGCGATCTTGGGTTGCAGCACATTCCAGGCACCTTCGAAGAACAAGAAAGCATTGTTGTCTGAGGAAGCACCGGCATACAGGTACAGCGGAGCGCCTTGCATGCCAGCGGCTTTGTCGACCAGGTATTGAGCCTGCGCCGCACCCACCGCGATGCTGTCGAAGGTGACGTAGTAATCCACCGCATCTGTGTTGAGAATGAGGCGATCATAAGAGATTACCTTTACACCGGCAGCGCGTGCGGCTTCAGCGGCTGCCGCCGCCGCGGCACCGTCCTGCGGTGTCAGGATGAGGACTTTTATACCCTTGGTGATGAGGGATTCAACATTGGTTTTTTCTTTGGCAGAATCGCCCTGACTGAAGAGAATCTCGACATCGTAGCCCTTGGCGGTAAGAGCTTCCTTGAAGCGGGCTTCATCCTGGATCCAGCGCGGCTCGTCCTTGGTTGGCAGAACGATACCAACAGCCAGCTTGGTGCCTGACTCCTCGGTCGGTGTGGCAGCTCCGCCACAAGCCGAGAGCATCAGCATTACGATCACAAGTATGGTGGTTAACCCATAAAGCGTTTTCTTAGACATTTTCTTCTCCTTGTTTGATTATGATTTACAACCGAACCTGCATTCTTTAACTTTTAAGATCACCTCCTTCAAAAAGTAAAAAACGAAGCCAGCCATTCAAATGAATGGAAGTGCTTCGCTTTCAATAAAATTGACTGCAAAAATAAACACGAGACCAATTACGCATACATCCTTTACTTTATGGTAAGGAAATCTGAAATAGGTCGAGAAATCAATTTGGCGAAATTGAAAAAGGTTTTCTGCTTTTTTGATCTATTGTATTTGCATTGGTGATTTTTGGATGTAATTACTTACCCCAATTATTGACCCTTATCCCCTTTTTCATTAGGGGAAATCCCCTAAAAACCGATCACAAACCACGCCTATGGATCAGGCGGTGATCACTGGATGCGGGCTGGGGATTTCAACTTGCAGGATCATCCCATTCCCCACTGAAGATTCGATATTCATTGTCCCGCCCAACAAAGCCACTCTTTCACTTATCCCCACGATGCCAAAGTGCTTGTTGACAGACAGCGATGCGAGATCCGTAGGGATTGATAAGCCCTGCCCGTCATCTTCCAGCCTGAGAAGCAAACTGGCCGAGGGTGTACGTTGTACGGAAAGCCGCACATGCCTGGCACTGGCATGCTTGCGAATATTGCTTAACCCCTCCTGCACGATGCGAAACACCGAAAGCTCTATGGTCTCCGGCAAACGTCCCAGGCCAGGGTCAATTTCCAGTTCGATGTGAACGTTACTGCGCTCCGACCAGTCATGTGCCAGCGAGTCGATAGCCGCAGAAAGACCATGATGATCGATGGTGGGAGGGCGCAGGTCACTGCAGATTTGGCGCAACTCACTGACAACGTTCCGAATTTCCTGACGGATGGAGGCCACCTCCTTTTGTGAGGCGGGAGAGGTCTCGGCATTTTCTATTTCCTCGAGACGATAATTGAATCCCAACAAATCCTGAATCACCTGATCATGGATTTCGCGGGCCAGTGCCTTCCTTTCATCCTCCCGTTCCGTGATCAAACGGCGCTGGGTGGCTTGTAATGCATTCGTTAACTGGCTCAAGGCTTCGATTTGTGTCCCCAGATGTGCGAACAGTTCCCGATTGAGAGAGTTGCGCGCCTCCAAGCTTTGCTGCAAGGTGACCTGCGTACGACGCAGTTCTTCCGCCTGCTGCTGGGCGGTATGATAACTTTCCAGGGCCCAAATGAGGGGCGTTACCTGTTCCTGGCGCGCGGAGCCTACGATCAGTTCAACGATTTCCTTCGGAACCACATCGGCCGTACGGCGATCCGCCACCAGCCGGCCTTCATATAAAACCAGAATTCGATCCGTCATGGCGAAGAGATGCTTGAGGTCATCGCTGCTGATAATTACGGCAGTACCCTGCGCCGCCAGCTTCCTGATTTTCTCCAGCAATATCTTCTGGCGCTCAAAGCTCAGCACCGGGATAATGTCATCCATCAGCAGGAGCCGGCCCGGCTTGTAAAAGGTGCGGGCGATTGTCAGAATCTGTCGCTGTTCGTCCGAAAGATTCCGCACCTGTTCACGAATCAAATCCGATGGCAGGTTGAACTCCTCCAATAAAGCTCTCGCGGCATGGATCATTTGCTTCCAATCAATCAGACCCAGCCCGGAATGTTTTGTGATCTCGTGCCCCAGCATAATGTTCTCAACCACGCTGAAATGTTCTACCAGACCAGACGTCCTGCGGGTGGTTTCTTTCCAAAACTGGCGGTCCAACAAGAAGCTATCCACCACATTGAACTGATCGATTGGATTCGAAATTTGGTAAACCGTCTCGATGCCCAGCTTTTGCGCCTGATCGCGGCTTGTCAGGCGGCAGGGAATGCCATCCATATAAATGGTGCCTGAGGAAGGTGACATACCACCATTCAGCAAATGGAACAGAGTTGATTTCCCCGCTCCCTGGCGACCCACCAAACCTAGAACTTCGCCACGCGCAACGGAAAAAGTAACTTCTTTGAGCACAGGCAAACGATCAAAGTTCTTGGAAAGATTCTCCGCGTATAAAAAAGGCTGGACCATCAAATGATTTTAACCCGATTCACTGTGAAAGCGCGCAAATCCCGGTCCTGGAGCCAGCCTGGTCTTGTCAGAGTGCCTGTAAAAAGTCTTATGTCATGCTCCCGAAGTAAATCGGGACGGTGTGAGGGCGCTGGTTGCCCCGAAGTGTCTCTGCCGAGCGGTGTCCGAGACCCTTCGGTCGTGGCGCCTGGGCGCCACTCCCTCAAGGTGACATAATACAGACTTTGAGAAAGCCATCTGGGGCCAAGAGGGCTGCTGGTCAGTTCATAGCTCTTACGGCATAATAGTTGCATGACAATCACACGGGTACTATTGGCAGATGATCATACGGTTGTTCGGGCCGGGCTGCGCAATGCGCTGGCTGATGTACCAGATATCGAAATCGTAGATGAGGTCGGTAATGGCAGGGAATTACTGGCTGCATTGGCCAGCCAGCCGGTTGACTTGCTGGTCATGGACGCAAATATGCCCGATTTCGAACCCATCTCGGCCGCTCGGGCAATGAAAGCCAGTTACCCAAACCTGAAAATATTGATCGTGAGCGCGTACGATGATGAGAGCTATGTTGTTGGGCTACTCAAAGCCGGAGTGGATGGCTATCACCTGAAAGACCAGCCACTGGCAGATCTTCAACTCGCGGTGCAAAGGATTCTGAGCGGCGAACGCTGGATCACCGGATCGCTCGTCAGCCAGCTTGCCAACCGCCAATCTCCGCCTGCACCTGCGGCAAATAGTCCCTGGCTTACGCGCAGACAACGTGAGTTATTGGGGCTGCTTTCTCAGGGTGCTGACAACCGCTCTATTGCTTTGGCGCTGGATATCAGTGTAAAGACCGTCGAAAACCACCTCACCGGATTGTACAAAATATTAGGTGTTGATAGCCGATTAAAAGCCATGAACTATGCCCTCCGTCATCCTGAATTATTCGCCACCAGCGGCCAGGAAATGGTGGAGATGGAACCCAGGGCACGCGGCGAAAATAGTTTGAGCATTCTGGTCGTGGATGACAATCCACGTTATCGCCAACAACTCTGCCGCCTGATCGGCAAGATATCTCCGACTTCTACGATCTATGAAGCCGAGAACATGGCCGAAGCACTGCGGATCGGTGAAAAAGTGCGGCCTCAATTGGGGCTGATCGATGTGGTCCTGGAAGATGAAGACGGCATCTTGTGTGCCAGCCGCCTCAAAAGCCTTTCCCCATCCACGCGCATGGTGCTGATCAGCGCCTATCCTGACCGCGAATTCCGCAGGCGGGCCTTATCTGCCGGGGCGATCGCCTTTTTAGATAAGAAGGATTTGGATACGGCCTCTGTGCGGCAGGTGATCGAGGACGCGCTCAGATAACAACGAGAAAAATCAAATCGTTGACATTCGTCCCACCTGGACCGGTTCGAATCAAATTACCCAACGTGTCCAAAAAGATATACGCATCATTCCTGGACAAATGGTTTACTGCGTTAATCCCAGGCCTCTTTACACTCTGACGCATTCGCCTCACGCTCTTTACATAAGTACAAAGGTAAGAATGGTTGTAACCTTTTCTTAATTGCATTCTTGTTAAGTGCATGTATAATGGATTCATCTTTGACAATTTTCATCTTATTAGTATCTAATTTGCAAAGGATAATTTGGACCGTAACCAGTCATGGCAATCAGCCTACGAGCAATTACATCGGAAGATGAGGAAGTCCTGTTCGCTGTGTACGCCAGCACACGGGTGGAGGAAATGGATCTGGTAGATTGGAATGCAACGCAAAAAGAAGCCTTTTTGCGAATGCAGTTCCGCGCCCAGAGCCATGCCTACATAAAGAACTATCCGGGTGCAGAGTTTCAACTGATTCAGCTGGACGGGCAGGCTGTTGGACGGTTGTATGTTTATCGAACGCAGAATGAAATCCAAGTCATGGATATCAGCCTGTTGCCTCAGTATCGAGGACAAGGAATTGGTACCCATTTGCTGAATCGGATTTTGGAGGAGAGTACAGAGAGCAATCTGCCTGTGACCATATATGTTAAGCGGTTTAACACGGCCCTACATTTATATGCGCGGCTGGGTTTTCGCCAGGTGAGCGACGATGGTGTGTATTTGTTCATGAAGTGGCTGTCCCCGATTTTGGAAAAAGATGAAGACACTCGAACAACTGCAAAGCAATGACTTTCTCCCCTATCTGAACCAGATATTCACCATTCGGCTTGACGGGATCGAGCCAATCGGGCTGGAGCTGGTTCTTGTAAAAGAAAGTGGCACGGGTTTTCGTCCCGGAGCGAGGCGACCCTTCTCGCTGCACTTCCTGGGGCCGGTCAGCTCTCAGTACCTGCTCCAGCATATGTATCCGCTTGAACACCCAGAGATGGGTGTTCTTGATATTTTTCTTGTGCCGCTTGGTCCTGAGACAGGACGCATGCGGTACGAGGCAATCTTTAGCTAATAAGGAGATAATTTTATGGCAACACCATTCCTCGCCGAGATCGTCATGTTTGCGGGAAATTTTGCCCCGCGCGGCTGGGCCTTCTGCCAGGGGCAGATCCTGAGCATTGCCCAGAACACCGCTCTCTTTTCGCTCCTGGGTACCACCTATGGCGGCAATGGGCAAACCACCTTCGCCCTGCCGGACCTGCGCGGGCGCGTGCCGGTGGGTACCGGTCAAGGTCCGGGCCTGCCCAGCATCGACCTGGGTGAGGTGAGCGGCGAGCCGACCCACACACTCATCATCACGGAGATGCCGGCGCACAACCACTCAGCTCAAGCTGCCGGCAATTCCAATCCTGGTGATAACTCCAGCCCCAACGGCAACACCTGGGCCACCTCGACCGCGCGCGATAATCTCTATATCAACGCCGCGCCCGACGGCCCCATGGCTCCCAACACCGTAACGATCGGGATCGCGGGTGGCAGCCAGCCGCACAACAACATGCAGCCCTTCCTGGGAATGAACTACATCATCGCCATTGAGGGAATCTACCCCTCCAGGAACTGATTCTGTTCAGCCGCGACAGGACCAGGGGCACGAAGAAGACCTAGCCTCTGGTCTTGTCACTACAGATCGTAGTGTGGTGATCACGGTTGATCCAGTGGCGGCACGGGCCAGCACCATAGTAACTCATAAGATGATCCGTTTTTAACATCGACCTTATGACGATTTTTTTTTAACATCGACCTTATAGTAACAAGGAGCAAATAATGAGACTATCTCTTATGACGATGCAGTCTGATCGGTTCCGGCGCTGGTCGCGCTTGCTCGTGACGCTGGCAATGGTGACCGCCATGCTGGGGATCGCCCGGCCGGCTTACGCAGCAAGCATTGACGTCACCACGACCGCGGATGTGATTGACGCGGCCGCCACCTGCGCGACCGTCACGCTGGCCATACTCCCCGGCCCCGACGGCCAGACCAGCCTGCGCGAGGCGGTCTGCGCTGCCAACTCCAACGCTGGCCCCGACATCATCACCTTCTCGATCAACGGTATCTTTGCGCTGACCGGCGCCGCCAACGACGACAACGGCAACAGCGGCGATCTGGATATCAAGCAGAGCCTGGCGATCAACGGCAACGGCGTCACCAACACGATTATCGACGGCGGCGGTATCGAGCGCATCTTCGACGTCTTCCCCTCCGCCGCCACCACCTTCGATCTCTCCAACCTGACGGTCCAGAACGGCGATACACGCCTGACCTCCTTCAAAGAAGGCGGTGCGATGTATCTGCACAACAATGTCACCTCCACCCTCAGCGCCGTTCAGATCGTCAACAACTTCTCGGGTGCTAATGGCGCGATCGAGAACCGCGGCAACCTGACAATCTCCAACAGCACGATCTCCAACAATCAGACCATTCCGACCAGCGGCACCGTCACCGGCGGCGGCATCCGCAATGCCGGCACACTCTCGATCAACAACTCGACGATTTCCAACAACAGCGTGCGCGGCGAAGGCGGCGGCATATTCATCAACATGGGCATCGGAGTCATCGCCACGATCACCAACAGCACGATCTCAGGCAACATGGCCAGCGTTACCGGTGGGGCCCTTGGCAACGGCGGCGGCATCTCGACCACTGGCAACCAGGGTACGATCAACATCACCAATAGCACGATCTCGGGCAACCGCGCCGACAATAACGGCGGCGGAGCCTACTTTGTGACGCCCGCGGCTGGGACCGGCAACGTGAACCTGAACAACGTCACGATCACCAACAACACCTCCGACAACGACAACAACGGCACCGGCGCGGGCGGCGGCTTCGCGCAGCTTAATGCTGCGGTAACGCTGCGCAACACGATCGTCGCCGGCAACTTCCACTCGAGCGCTTCAGTGCGCGATGATATCAGCGGCGCAGTGATCGCTTCCAGCTCGTTCAACCTGATCGGGGACGGAACTGGCTCAAGCGGCATCACCAATGGTGTCAACAACAACCAGGTTGGCTCGGGCGCTACCCCGATCAACCCGCTGTTAGATCCGCTGGCCAACAACGGCGGCCCGACCGAGACGCACGCCTTGCAGGCGGGCAGCCCGGCGATCAACACCGCCAACAATGCCACCTGTCCATCGACCGACCAGCGCGGAGTCGGCCGGCCGATTGGCCCGACCTGCGACATTGGCTCCTTCGAATCCCCGTTTGGAGTCCCAACGAACACACCGACCAATACACCTACCAACACACCAACCGATACTCCTACACCGACACCGACGAACACACCAACCGATACTCCTACGCCAACCGATACACCTACACCGACGAATACACCAACCGATACTCCTACACCGACACCGACGAACACACCGACCGATACTCCTACACCAACCGATACTCCTACACCGACGAACACACCGACCGATACTCCTACACCAACCAATACACCTGTACCAAACTTGCCGCCGACTGCCACGGTCACCAACGGTCAGTGCTCAACCACCAACATGGCTAGCGGTACGATCAACCTCACACTCATTGATCCTGATGGAGATACCCTGACACTGGTGCTTGTCTCGAACAGCAACCCGACCCTGGTGCCGAACAATAAGATCGTGCTTGGCGGCAGCGGGAACAACCGCACGCTGACGGTCACCTCCGCATCCAAGAAGAGTGGCACGGCAGTGCTGACCTTCAACTTGAGCGATGGGACAGTCACAGTTCCGGTTGTCATCACTGTAAGAGTTGGTACAGACGCCAGTGAGACGCTGAACGGCACCTCTGGTATCGACATGATCTTCGGCCTGAACGGAATGAACACGATCAATGGCAATGCCGGGAATGACCTGCTCTGCGGCGGAAATGCTAACGATACGATCTCCGGTGGAGATGGCAACGACATCCTCGATGGTCAGAAGGGCAACGATACTCTCAACGGCGGCAACGACAACGATATCCTGCGCGGCAACCAAGGGGATGACAACCTGACCGGCGGCGATGGAGCCGACTCGTTCAGCGGCGGACCAGGCACAGATACGGCTACCGATTTCAATGCGGGTCAAGGTGACACCCGGGACGGGACGATCCCGTAAAGCGAAAGAACGGCGAATCATAATGAACCTGACGACGGGACCATCATTGTCCCGCCGTCGGGTCTTATAAGAGGATCAATAACACTACAATGTCTATGGAAAGTTTCGAGCAGTTTCGCCAGATCGTACTTCACGACCCAGTCCTGCAGGAACGGCTCCGGGCGACAACCGATCATCGCAGCTTTGTCGACCTGGTCGTGCGCGTCGGAGAGGAGCGGGAGTGCCACTTCACGCCTGAGGATGTCGAGGCCGCGCTGCGCGCCAACCGGCGCGCCTGGATAGAGCGGTGGATCTGATGAACCCACAAATGTTGGAAGGATGGATACCCATCCGCATCTACTGGCAGGGATTCCAGGCAATGGTGGATTGGTGCTACCTGGGGACGCGGCGCTTCAGTGAGTCATTCTTCGAGCACACCATCCAACAATTGCTCTGGCAGCCGTTCAACGTGCTATTTCGCCACCAGACGCCGATCGAGACGCTGATCGAACTGCAGGACGCTAGGCCTGGTCTGCCGCCCAGCGGGTTCATCTTTCATATGTCGCGCTGCGGCTCGACCCTGCTGGCCCAAATACTGGCGGCGCTGCCGCAAAATATCGTAATTTCTGAAGCACCCCTGATCGACACAGTGCTGCGTGCCAACCTGCACGACCCCCGTGTTACGGAAGAGCAGCGTGTGACCTGGCTGCGCGGCCTGATCGGTGCACTCGGCCAGGCTCGCAACCCGGGCGAGCGACACCTATTCATCAAGTTTGACAGCTGGAGCTTATTCGATCTACCTGTGATCCGGCGCGCGTTCCCGGAGACACCCTGGATCTTTCTGTATCGCGATCCAGTCGAAGTCATGGTTTCACAAATCAGGAACCGTGGCAGCCAGATGGTGCCGGGTGTCCTCGATCCACGCGCCCTTGGTCTGGATCCGGTCACCGCTCGCCAGATCTCGCTTGAGGAATACTGCGCCCGCGTCCTGGGAGCTGTCTGTGAGGCTGCCACCCGATCTTACCAGCCCGACGCTGCTCAATTGGTGCATTACCGGCAGCTCCCCGATGCTGTTTGGTCATCGCTCGCCGGATTTTTTGGTGTCTGCTACACAACAGAAGAGGTGGAGAGCATGCGCACGGTCACACAGTTCGACGCCAAGAATACCGGGCTGGCATTCGAGCAGGATAGCGCTGTCAAACAACAGCTCGCCACCAGCGAGATCCGTGCCCTGTCCGAACGCTTCATAAGACCCTGGTATGACCAGCTGGAGGCGCTGAACAACACGATAGGAGTTATCCATGCTCAACAGCTATAAACTACCGCTGCGCTTCGACTCGGATCGTCTCAAGGAGGACCTCGCTCGTCTCGGCGCCGACGAATGGGTGCCACATTTCAATACAAGCTACTATGAGGGCGATTGGAGCGGCATCGCGCTGCGCGCCGTTGGAGGGCGGGCCGGCCAGCTTTACCCTGACCCGACCGCGACCGACGACTTCGCCGACACGCCGATCCTGGCCCGCTGCCCCTACTTCCAGGAAGTGCTGGCGGCATTTCACTGTCCGCTGACATCCGTGCGGCTGCTCAAGCTGGCTGCCCGATCGAACATCCGCGAGCATAAAGATTACAAGCTCGGGTTCGAGGATGGCGAGCTGCGTGTCCATGTCCCGGTGGTGACGAATCTGGACGTGGCGTTCTTGCTAGTGGGCGAGCAGGTGATCATGCAGGAGGGCGAGGCCTGGTATCTCGACCTGAATTTGCGGCACCGCGTCGAGAACCACAGCGATGTCGACCGCATCCACCTGGTGATCGATTGCATGGTCAACGACTGGGTGCGCGAGCTGTTCCCGCCTGAGATGGCGCAAGCGCCGATCCGTCAACAAATCTAACCCCGAGATTCCAAGAATCCTTCTTAAGGAGGCTTATCATGTACCGACGTGACTTTTTGAAAATAAGTGGGATGTTATCGGCCGCTGTCTTTATGCAATTTAATCCCTTGGGAAAAGCCGCCTCCCTGCCTGTGGAGGTGGAATCTCAAGGAAAGTACTATCGCGGCACATTCGATGGAAAGATTTATGTCTCTGCAAATGCAGGGAAGACCTGGCAGTTGCATACGAATTTTGGCTCTGAATTCTCTATACTCAGGTTATCAGCAGATTTCAGTGAGCAGCTCCGCGCCGAGCTTGGATTTAGCGGTCAAAGTTTTGAACTTGCCCTGGCTCCCAACGGCAATTTCTGGAAAACAGGCTAATTCTTAGTTCATCCCTTTATCAAAAAACGGGGCGCACTTCGCACAGGGTGCGCCCCGTTTGTATTCTCACTTATTCAGAGTGCGACCAGAAAGATCAGATCGTTAACGTTCGTCCCGGTTGGACCTGTCTTGATCAAATCGCCTAGCACGGCGAAAAAGGGGTAGGCGTCATTCCGCGACAAGTGGTCTGCCGCGTCGACTCCCAGCCTTTCCGCCTGCCAGGCCGATTCGCCCGTCACCACCGCGCCTGCCGCATCGGTGGGACCATCCTCACCGTCGGTGGCCAAGGCGATCAACATCACATCCTTCTCCCCCGCCAGTTCCTTGACCACAGCCAGGGCAAGCTCCTGATTCCGTCCCCCTTTGCCATTACCCTGTATGGTGACGGTGGTCTCCCCGCCCGCAATTAAACAAAATGGACGCGGTCGCTTTGTTAATTCCTCCCGCAATTGCCTGGCCAGCCTCACGCCAACTTCACGCGCTTCGCCTTGCAGTTCATTTGTCAGGACCTCTGCAGAGAAGCCCTCACGTCCGGCCTGTTCCAGCGCGGCCTGGGCGGCGAAACGATTATCGCCGATGATGATGTTTTGACTCTGGAGTCTGCCAGCAGCGCTGCTGGCAGACTCCAGAAGACTTGACTCCAGAAAATTTGACTCCAAAAAATTCGTAATCGAATCCGGAACTTTCTCTTCAAGATGATATTTCTTTAGAATCTCGATCGCATCTGTACGAGTCGTTGGGTCGGGTACTGTGGGACCCGAGGCAATCGCTTCCAGTGGGTTGCCGATCACATCAGAAAGAATCAGACTAATGACTTTTGCTTTGGTTGCGCGCGCCAATCCGCCGCCCTTGATGCGATCCAGTTGGCGGCGCAGGGTGTTGATCTCGTCGATCCGCGCGCCGCAGGATAGCAATAAGGATGTGAGTGCCTGCATATCTTCCAGGGTAATGCCTCCATAGGGTGCGGTGACCAATGCCGAGCCTCCGCCTGAGATCAGGCAAACCAGCGTATCGTTTTCGTGCAGCGAGGAGACAAACTCCAAGGCGCGTTGACCCGCGTACAACGATTGGACGTCCGGGATGGGGTGACTGCCCAGGATCACAGGAAACAGGCTTGGGGTAGAGGATGAGTCGTGTTTGCTGATGGCGAGCGCGCCGGAGAGCGGCAGCGCCTCCGCAAGAGCGGTCAGCATGGGGATGGAGGCTTTTCCAATCCCCAGTCCATACACATTGCCATCAGTTTCAGGGATATGTCTACGCACTGCCTCGGCGGGATCCACCGCTTGCAGCGCGGCAGATAAAATGCGTAATATGCGCGGGTTCTTCAGGCTGTCAGTAGCGAAACGGTTTGGGTCCACATCTGTTATGATAACAGAAACCGAGCACTTTATTTCAGAGGCAAATAGCACCTTATGTCACCCCAAGCCACTTCATGGCCAGGGATTTCCGCCGCTACGCGGCGGGATTCTTCGCTATGCTCACACCGTCCCGGCGTCCCTTCGGGAGAATGACATGTTGTTTCTGATGCCAGGCACTGCTACAGAAACAACAGGAGGATTATGTTGAAACCAAAGGTTTTTGTCACGCGGGGGATTTCAGATAAAGGGCTGGACCTGATCAAGGATTTTTGCGAGCTGGATTTATGGTTAGAAGAATTGCCGCCCAGCCGCCCGGAGTTATTGAAGCGAGTGAGAGGGATTGAGGGTCTCTTATGCTTATTGACCGACAAAATCGATGGCGAGGTCATGGACGCCGCGGGTGGACAAGGTGCACAATTGAAAGTGATCAGCAACCATGCCGTGGGTTTTGACAACATCGACGTGCCAGCCGCGACCGCGCGGAATATACCGGTGGGCAACACTCCTGATGTACTTACCGATGCGACCGCCGATTTCGCCTTCGCGTTGATGATGGCGGCAGGACGCCGCATTGCGGAAGCCGACCGCTATGTACGGGATGGCAAATGGAAGACATGGGGTCCAATGCTCCTGCTCGGCGTTGAAATGAAAGGTGCAACGCTGGGGCTGGTGGGCTTTGGCCGCATTGGAAAAGCCGTGGCGCGCCGCGCCATGGGATTCGATATGCGGGTCATCTACTATGATCCCAGTGAAACTGAACCGGATGCGGATCTGAAAGCCACGCCCGTGGATTTTGAAACGCTGCTCAAGGAATCGGATTTCATCTCACTGCACACCCCGCTGACGCCAGATACGCACCATCTGATCAACTCGGAGGCCTTATCCAGGATGAAGCCCAATGCTGTGCTAGTCAACACGGCGCGAGGCCCGGTCGTGGATATGGAGGCGCTATACGAAGCCTTGAAAACGCACCGTATCTTTGCCGCCGGGCTCGATGTCACTGAACCTGAACCCCTGCCGCCCGATCACCCCATCCTGGCATTGGACAATGCACTGATCGTTCCACACATTGCGAGCGCCAGCAGGATGGCACGGGATAAGATGGCCTGGATGGCGGCGCAGAATTTGATCGCGGGGTTAAAGGGTGAGCCTCTGCCGAACTGTGTGAACCCGCAGGTGTATGCAAGATAACAGATTGGGAAATCTTTCTTTTCTCTACAGCAGCGGAGATTGCTTCGCCTGTGGCTCGCAATGACATAAGAAAGAAAAAGAAGGCTGGCGATTGCCAGCCTTCTTTTTCTTGATTCAAAACTTACCTGGTGAATTTGTAATCTGCTCGGTGGAAGCTCCCATCATGTGCCAGGTATATCACTCCACCGTGACCGTCACAGTCGCTGTGGCGGTTCCACCATACCCATCGCTGATGGTGTAGGTAAAGGTATCGGTGCCATGGAAACCCTTGACTGGCGTATATCTGAAGTTATTGTTCTTTGTGCTATATTTGACTGTGCCATGCGCGCCTTGCGTAAAACTGATGACAGTAAGTGGGTCACCTTCCAGATCAAAATCGTTGGAAAGTGCGAAGATAGCAACCGAGGTGTTCTTCTTTACAGTTGCTGAGTCTGGGTTCGCAACCGGCGATGCATTGAGGTTCAGGCCTACGATCACCGGATCGTGATCAGATGTTCGGAACTGATTTGGTTCATAGAGAGGGAGTGAATCGGACTCTTCTTCAAATGCGGCCTCACCGGTGGTACGCGCATCATCGTTGTAATCGAAGAGCGGTATTTCGTCTGCGTTAATATGCCACTCAGACACACCAGTCACTTGAGGGCTCAAGCTGGCGTTGGAGAGAGCGTGATCAAGATACCCAAGTTGGCCATCAAATACATAACCATAGGCGCTGGGGCCGCCAAAAGCTGCCACTAGATCGGTATAGCCTGCGCCCTGAAGGGCAACGATCGGGTCTTCCTTGGCGTAGGAGTTCAAGTCACCAATGATCAGTACATCGGAGTCGCCACTGCCGGTGGGATCGGTCGCCAGCCAGTCAGCCAGGGCCTGAGCAGCCAGAGTGCGGGTACCATTACAGTTGCCTTGGCCAGTGGTGGTGTCATCATCACCGGCTCCACAACCGGAGCCTTTGCTTTTGAGATGATTGACCACCACCGTGAAGCGCGCACCGGTTGCCAGTTCATCAAAGGTTTGTGCGAGAGCCGGGCGGTTACGGGTATCAATAAAGCGCGGATCAACACTGCTGTCAAGGATGGCATAATCGCCAACCGGCACAACCGTGGAAGTCTTGTAAATGATTCCGACCCGGATGGCATCAGTGCCGACCGCACCGGTATCGATATAGCTATATCCAGGCAAGCCAGCCACAACGTCAGCCAGCGGCTCAACACCCGGAGTGTTCTCCATTTCCATCAAGCCAAGTACATCAGCATCGAGGGCAGCCAGGGCAGCCAGCATCTTGGTTCGCTGGTGATCCAGTTCCTGGGCGCTATCAGCGCCTCGACAATCAAGAGTGCCGGAGGGTCCGCAGTTGCCCACATTGTTCGATGCAGTAGTATCGATCGTTAGGAAATAGTTCAGAACATTGAAGCTTGCAACTTTCAGACTGCCACCAACACTGGGCACTGACGGGCGCGTGTTGACCGGAGTGAAGGCATAGCTAAAAGTAGCCTCTGTCACCGGGCGGATACGCCATGCATCCGTACCGCTCTGGCCAGCAAATGACCAGTGGAGCACACCGGTGAGATTGGTAATCGTATCGCCGCCCCGGAAGAAGTTGCCAGTGCTCAGTCCAGGCACCGGGTGGTAGTAGGCTGTGTTCGGTGTATCGACCGGACGGTTCTGGCGGTTATCGGTATCATCGAGAATGATCGTGCGGCTTGCCAGATTAATCTCATGGTCGACAAAGCCGTTCGCACTGGGCATGTTCGCGTCGGTAAACTGGCGCGGGCGACCGCCCTCAGTCAGGATCACCTGGCCGTAGCGGGCCAGCTCAAAGTATTCGCTAACCGACAGCGTATCTGGGAAGGTTACCAGCATGCCCTCGAATGCTTCGAAGTAAGCATTAATCGCGGCAGTAGCCAGGGCCAGATCGCCGCTGGGGACACCGGGCACAGGCAGTTCAACGCTGGACGCGGTGGGAAGTGGGTTGCCCGAACTCAGCACGCTGACGCTGTCTACCGTAGAAGCAGTGAGTTGGCTCATATTGAAGAACTCACTGGCACCGCCGGTGACTCGTACTTGGTCACCCACACTCACAGCTACGGGGCAACTGCTGCAAAAGACAAAGATGCCCTCCGAGGTGGTTGGATCAGCATCGGCCTGCTCCTCCTGGATAAAGAAACCGCGCAATTGACCCGAACCTTGTGTCTGATAATCGCCCACCACGATGGCTTCGACCGTGAACGGACCAGAGCCTGTAACGGCACTACCACTGCCCTGAATATCATGAATCAAGGTGGTGGGCGGATTGACGGTGATACTGAGTACACAGGTACCCGTTTGCGGAGTGCTGTCATTGTTTGTGGCAGTGATCTGCACAGAGTATGACCCAGGCGGAATCAAAGCATCAACGTTCACTGTTGCGGTTGCCGTGCCCCCGACTCCGCCAGCAGACACAAACCCGCTCAGGCTGATTGTTCCAGAAGCAGGTGATGGGCTTATATTGGTGATTTGGATATCAATTACTGTGCCGTCAGCATCGCTTGCGCTGACCGAGGTGGAGGCGGGTGTGCCTTCATCTGTGCTTAGCGGCCCACCGCAGTTGGCGATAACCGGAGATTGAGTGCTAAATGTCTGACCCGTGTTAGGACTGCCAAATGTATGTGCCGCGGCTCCAGCCCAAGTGAATTCGCCGTAAATATCTCCCGTCGCTGTCAACTGTAGTGACTGGCCCAATGGTTCACTACCTGTTTCCGACACGCCAATGTCTGTACTGACGATCCCGTTAGCAGGACCGTCCAAGGCTGTGAAAGTGCCCTCGTAGCTGAGGAACTGAACGACAGTGCTACTGGCATCGACCAATGCAATTCCATCAGGCCCGCCATTCTGGATTCCATTGGAGGGGTAAGTTAGCACAACCGTACCATATCCACCCTGCTGATTTGGAATGGTGCCACTCAAAGCATCGGTATCATATAGAAGGCTAGTGGCGCCGTTATATAGAACAATACTCCACCCCGTAAGATCTGTACCAGCCGGCCCAGCGATCTCAATCGCTTCTCCGGTATCAGTACCGGTGTTGTCATAATGAATTTCGTTGATGAAAACTGCCGTGGTTGGGTTGGCGAACAAGGGAGGGGCGGCTTGTACGCTCCGCATCGGCAACGCCCCCAAGATCAGCGCCAAGATGGTAACCACTGAAAATACTTTCGGAAACGGTTTCTTCATGTTTGTTCTCCTCAAACAAAAGACTTTCTGAAATGGAATAATAAGACTTGCTTACGTGCCGGGATTGCTCTTCATTTACTGCGTTCCGAACACCTCCTCAAACTGTGCCAGAGAGTTTGATACGATAACGAACGAAGGGGACTTCCCGCCTGATGCTGAATGAACATGATTCTATGTGAGGGTCAACAAAAATACAAGGTGTTTGTAACCTATTCACACACAACTTTGGGTTAATGTCTTGTTTCATTCCCAATGAAATTCATGGACGGAAAATGCAGGAGGCTGGCATTGACCAGCCTCCTAAAAATCACCTCCATTACGGAACAAGCGCATCACCTTCCACATACGTATCCAGGATGACATATCGTTCGCTCAGCGCATTATTGCTTCCCAATGCGTATGTTGCAAAACGACCGTCGAAGACACTGACCGTGTTGAGTCCCCACACAGTTGCTCCTGTCAGTGTGAACTCGATGGCCGTATTCACATCCAGGCCGAGGCCAAGCAAGGCAGGATTGCGATAGAGATGGTTGTAAACACGTCCCCAATGACGGTCCATCACCATGCGCGGTTCGACGGCAACACCGGGAATCCAGTTCAAGCCAGGCTGGATGCTCACACCGCTGAAAAGAAAATCGCCCATGGAGGCACTCTCCAGGCTGGAGGAGGTCGGAGTAGGATCTGTGCTCATGGCTTGACCGAGCGCGGCGGCTGCGGCATTGTCTGCCAGGATGGTAGTGCCGCCTACCCAGGCAGTTCGCAGTGCGGACGAGATCCCTGCGATTGCGTTCAGCACGCGCGATTGATCCGGCGAGGTGACGAGAATACCGGTCGCGTTGTTAATCGCACTTTGTAGAGCAGTCTGGTTGACCTTGGAGTCCACAACAAACCATGGAACGGGATTCGTCACTTGTGACTGCAACGCCGTTGCGTAGGCTTTTGCATCCGCTTGCGCGTCGGTGTTCTTTGCGTAACCCAGTGTCAGAACAAGGAGGCGCGCATTGCTCGTGCCGCCACTCAGCGCGACGAAACGGTGAGTCACTGATCCAGAAAGATCACTTCTGAGATCGCCTGCCAGAATCAATGGACCATACGTGGCTGAGGGGAGATGAAGCGCGTCGAAGCTGCGATCCGTGATCACCGGCGCGGGAAGCGGGTGTCCATCTACAAGGGGGCGGCGATGGGTGAGGTCATATCCAAATCCGCCAGGGGGAATCAGGTGAGTCGTCACTCCGTGAATTGCAAGGCTATTGGTAGGACCTGCAAAATGACCTAAGGCATTGTACGTTTGCAAATCAATAATGATTGCGGCAGTCGTGCCGGTGACATCGCGCAAGGTATCTTCATTTGTGATCACTGCGCCTGTATCTGCATCCATACCAATGCCAAGCAAGCCGGTGGTGAAACTGGTGTTGATCAAACGTGCGATGCGCCCGCGCTGGAACTCATGCTGGTCGAGCACGATGCTGGTAGTTCCAAAGCTCAAGCCGCGCCGGTTCGGGTCAGAGCCGCCGGGCAGCCAGAGATCGACACTGCCCTGCTGGAAGCCATTTTCGGGACCGTTGTTGCCCGTATAGCCACCGATCATGTTAAGGGATTGAACGGCTGCACCTGCGCTGTTCCCACCCACTGCGGCACCCTCATTGAATGCAGCAGCCATACTCGCTTCGAATGGGGTGTTGGCTACTACCTGCATGGCAATGGTCTGATCGCCGCCCAGGATGTACATGCCATCCAGTTCAACGGGGAACAACTCAAGGTTGCTTTGAAGATAGGCATCATCGCGGACAAGCACAGGAGCCAGCACAGCATGGCAAGTTTGATTCGGAAGTTTGACCGCGTTGCAGGCGTTTTCTACGAGACCGCGACGGTTATCTGCCAGAGTCAGATTCTGCTGGCGTTCGCCGTTTGTAATACTGAAGGCGTTGGTTGCAAAGGTAATGGGGATGACGAGGATCTCAACCGTGCCATCTGTATCATGTTGAACTGCCTGACGCGCGAAAAGCTGCAAGGTGTAAGAGGAATATCCGCTGCCGATGGGAACATAGGTATGCACTGCGCCCGCCTCTGCCTGAACGGATTGGAAAGTGAAACTTGCGATCAAAAGCCATATCAAACACAACTTGAGCCAATGCTTCTTCATGGTACTCTCCTCTATCAAGATGATATGAATAGGTCACCTTACGCAGATCTGTCGGTAACGCGAGACTGCGAAGCGTCTCGCTTTTTAGGTAATGCTTGGGCAACAGCGACACCGCGCAGCGTGTCGCGTTACGGAAGCCACGCCTGTTTATTTTGCGTAAGGTGAGTGAGTAAATGAAAAACCAGCTATTCAGGCTGAGCTGATGCAAAGTTCAATTTGACGAATGCGAGGCACCTCCTCAAATATACTCAGGTGAAATCGATGAACTGTCCAATTCCCCGCACACTGTAATTTTAAGTGAGGCAAAGTAAAAAAGCAAGATGCTTATAAACTATTCGAGATCAACATCCTGTTTATGATTGGACTGCTATGATTCCATTATGATCACGTGGCCGGAACAACTGTCCTGCATGACACGACCATTGCCGAGTCACGTAGCCCGCGCGAACGCGGCGAACGCGAGATACTGCGCCTGCTGGCAACTTGTTTGGCAACTTCGCACAAACATCAAAATAATTATTTCTCTTATTACCAATGAACAGACAAATCCCTACACTCGAAACTGAACGCTTGATCATCCGTGAATTAACGATGGATGATCTCGAATCGATCAACAATGTTCTCAACAAATCATTCGGTTGGGAAACGCCGATCAGCGAACGTCAACGCTGGCTGCAATGGACTGTACTTGGATATGAAATGTTCTCCATGCTGGACCAGCCGCATTATGGAGAACGAGCCATTGTCTTAAAAGAAACAGGAGAACTTATTGGTGCAGTGGGAATTGTGCCGTATTTGGACACATTCAACAAAGTAACCGCTTTCAACCGCGCTCCCAATTTTCCTGCGACTGCTGAAGTAGGTCTATTCTGGGCCATTGACCCTGCGTATCAACGAAAGGGATTTGCGCCAGAAGCCGCCCGTGCCGTGATGGAATACTTGTTTACCCATGAAAAACTTGGGCGTATCATCGCCACCACAGGCTATGAAAATCTGCCGTCCCAAAAAGTAATGGAAAAATTAGGCATGACGATCCATCGTCTTGATGAACCCCAACCACCAGACCAATTTGTGGTGGGAGTTATAGAAAAGAGTGATTTTCTATTGACTGACAAGAAATAACGATATCGTTTATGTGTATTTCAAAGTCTATGTAGGGTCTCGATTACGGGGTAAAGAGCGCGCTGGCAGGAGTGCTATGATAATTTCAGTGAAATTAATCTTTCGCCGTATAACCCTTTCGGGGAACCACTATCAGGCTTTTACCCTTTACGGGGACTGTAGTACGGACCACGCATAAGAGACTATACGGACTGAATAAACACTAGTTCGGCGGCTCATGCAAGAAACTTTCTATTGAACCAGTTCAGCGATACAATCCAAAACGCTACCAAAAGGAGGTATCCATGCAAGAGTTTAAGGACAAGGTGGCAGTGATTACGGGTGCAGCTAGTGGTATTGGGCGTGGTATAGCAGAGCGGTGTGCACAAGAAGGAATGAAGCTTGTGTTAGCGGATATAGAGGAAGCTGCTTTGGTCCAAACCGAACGAGAACTGCGAACAGCAGGTGCAACAACGATCGCTGTGCAGACGGATGTTTCCAAAGCGGGAGACGTTGAAGCACTCGCCCAAGTAGCACGGAAGTCTTTTGGAGCGGTACATCTGTTGTTCAATAATGCAGGTGTAGGAGCGGGTACCACGATTTGGAAAAGTACCCTGGTGGACTGGGAATGGGTCATGGGTGTAAATTTGTGGGGCACAATTCATGGGATTCGGACATTTGTCCCGATCATGCTTAACCAGAATACAGAGTGCCACATTGTCAATACGGCTTCGATTGCAGGGTTAATTTCAGGTTCAGGGTTTGGCGTTTACAAGGTTACCAAACACGGTGTTGTCTCTTTATCAGAGACGTTATCCTGCGAATTAGCAGAAAGAAATGCAAAAATCAAGGTTTCCGTCCTCTGTCCCATTTGGGTAAGGACACGGATTTTGGACTCAGAGCGAAACCGGCCGGCCGAATTACAAAATGCCCCAGCTGGATCTATGATACCGGAAGATGAAGCAGGATTCGAAGCGATAAACCAGGCCATACAGGCGGGAATATCTCCGCAGCAAGTCGCTGAGTGTGTTTTTGAGGCGATCAGGGATGAAAGGTTTTATATCCTTACTCATCCCGAATCAAAACTGTTGATAGAAAAGCGAATGCAGGATATTCTTCAAGACCACAACCCTTCTTGAGAAGGAATCTATGCAATAATTAGAGAGCCGGCGAACACAGCCGCGCTTTGCACGTCGCGACGCCGTAGGGCCCGATCCCCAGTGGCTGCGAAGCGTGTCGCCCCGCTTCGCAGGGGACGGCGTGCGCACGCCCTATGGGCAGTCAGGCAGTTTTGGGCTGCAGAAAATTAGGAAGGTTACCAGATGCAACCTGGCCAAACTGGCTATCTTTATCATCGGGTTCCCGCTGATTTGAAAGGCCATATTTTATACCCCCTCAATCAGCTCAAAAGCATTTATCCATCCCTGTATGTGACCAAGGCTGCCAGTTACCAGGGTCGTGAAGCGGTTATGCAGGCTCGTCTGCCCATTTTGGACTGTCTGTGGAATGATGTGCTACACTTCTCCCCCGTTCATCCAAGCAAGGTTCAACAGGCTTTAGCGGATGCTGGATTTGCCCGCAAACAGCGTCGCTACTACGAGATAGACCCGCTTGAAAAAGGGTTTGATGCCACAAATGCCGTTATCTTTTTACACCAATGGGTCAAGCTGGAGAATTTTCGGCTTGAGGCGGCGGATTTTAGGGTGTTTAATCTCGCAGGGTTGAGCTCACTTGGAGAATTTCCAGAAGCAACTTTAGCCTATTATAGGGAGATGTTTGAGCAAGGAAAGAATCCCTTGACCTATTTGTATGTCCCCCATATTCTCTATCAGGGGACGCTGGATATTAAAGGAGTGAAGGTCATTGATGTGTTTTAATGGGCACAAGTAATGGGCTGGGAATTGGCGCCTAACACAGCCCCGCTTTGCACGTCGCGACGCCCTACGGGCAGTCAAGCAGTTTCTCTGGGCTCAGGCTGGCTCCGTCAAAGCGGCATCCTCTCGTCCCGGGAGAGCGCCGGGATGCTGTGCAATCCCGGGAGAGCGCCGGGATGCTGTGCAATCCCGCCCACCAGTACCCGATATGGGATACCCTCTACGGGAAGACCACCCTTCGGGGCGCTACGCAGACGCACACTGTTGGGCTGAAAAGGTGAAACACCTTGAACCAAATTGATGTGCTTCTTTTCGATCTTGGAGGTGTGCTGGTCGAGTTTTCCGGTGTCCGTGACCTTGCAGTGCTGTTGCGAGGAAGATTATCGGAATCTGAAATCCTGGAGCAGTGGAGCCGCTATCCCCCTTCCGAGCAGTTCGGCCTTGGCAAACTCAGTCGAGAGGACTTTGGCAATCGCTTCGTGAAAGATTGGAATCTGGAACTGCCTCCCGAAGACTTCCTACGAGAATTTCAGTCCTGGTCCAAGCGTCTCTTCCCAGGTGCGGTGGAATTGCTTACATCCCTGCGTCCCAGATTCCGTCTGGCTGCACTCAGCAATTCAAACGAACTGCATTGGGAGCGCAATTCTAACGACCTTGGTGTGACCGGTTTATTCGAAGTAGCGATCTCGTCACATCAGATCGGCATATGCAAGCCTGACCCAAGGATGTATGTGACCGCCCTTGCTCGACTTGGCGTTTCGCCAGACGCTGTCATGTTTTTCGACGATGTGCCAGCAAACGTGGAAGCAGCATCAGCACTCGGCATTCATGCTTTTCAAGTCGAGGGCGTCGAGGGCGTGCGGTCACGACTCATACGAGAGCAACTTCTATAAAAGGCGTCAGCCCTACGGGCAGTCAGGCAGTTTCCCTGGCTCAAAGCTGGTACCGTCAAAGCGGCGTTCTCTCGTCCCGGAAGAGCGCCGGGATGCTGCGCAATCCCGCCCATACCTTCATCCCTTAACGGGGACCTCCGGCAGGGTACTTCGCAATGCCACTCGGCAAGAACACCCTCGGGGTGCTTACCTGCACTTGCGCCAGGTGCAAGTGTCGGTCGCGGGAAAGCGCTCCCTCAGGGTGACTGGTTATAGTTTGAGCATATCCATTACTGACGTTAATGTAGATGTTCACCCGCACGTTCCCGATCGAGTGTACACTGCCGATGTCAATGGAGTTGGGCTTATGGATGCACAAACCGCGAAATCACTTCTGAGTTTTGCTGAAACGATTGGACCGACACTGCGCGGCCCTGAGGCCAAGGCTTTGTTTGGACAGTTCGAGCTCCGCTCGCACGCTCGCGGGCACGTTAGGCAGCAGGCACAATAAAAACGATACGTGCGGGGCACAAAAAATACGGGTATCATTAATAATGATGAATCTGGAGGCCTATCCATGCCAAAAACGAAACCAAAAACTGTTGACGAATACATCGAAGCGGCTCCGAAGGAAGCGCAAGGGAAGTTGCGCGAGATCCGTGCAATCCTGAAAAAAGTCGTGCCAAGTGCAAAAGAGACACTCAAGTGGGGATCGCCCGTATTTGAAGAAGGACGGATCCTGTTCTCCTATGCTGCACATAAATCACATCTCAATTTCTCGCCAACCGGTCCGGCGATGGCGCCTTTCAAGGAACAGTTGGCAAAGTTCAAAACCGGCAAGGACACGATACAATTTCCCTATGACAAGCCACTCCCGAAGGGACTGATCCGGAAAATCGCCGCGTTTCGTGCGAAGCAGGTCAGGGAAAGCGATGCGCGCTGGATGTATTAGGAGGCGGTTGAGGCAGAAGGGTCGACCATAACGCTTCCTTCGCCAATTCCACGCAAAGCGTCCAATAGTAGCCATCCGTGTCCTGAGCCGCCAGCATCACATTGCGAACCATCTGGATAGAGAGCTTGTCGGTCATCGTTTAAAAATTCGTCATCGGTATGATCTATTTCAAAATAGGAGATTTGTTTTTGGCTTGGCTAGAGCAGCCCAGGATTCGATTTGCTGCCCAAACAAATCTTGCGGTTCGTTTCACCATGTATACAGTATAGCTACTTGATAAATGCAATATTGGGCGCGGCTTGGGCGGTGGCTGTGGTCATAGATGATGATACCATCACGCTGAAGCAGATGCTCACGAATTTTGATACAATGTGGTCTTATGGGCAAGCTGATTGCTTCCATGGCGATGAGCCTCGATGGATATATTGCCAAGAAAAACGGCGATGCATCCTGGCTCAATAATGCTATGTCCCCGGATGAAGATTATGGCTTTGCGGATTTCATGAGCAAAATTGGCGCCTATATCATTGGCGCCAATACCTACCGTGAAATAACGAAATCGGGAGCTCTGGGAGGAGACGATAAAGTTCCCACCTATGTGGTCAGCCATCAAAAGAATCTGAAAACAGGCAAAAACACTTATCTTTATTCCGGAGATTTGACAGAGCTTGTCAAAAAAATCAAAACCGAGACGGAAAAGGATATCTGGCTCTTCGGAGGCGGCGATCTCACCACTCAGAGTATTAATCTTAATTTGGTTGATGAGCTGGCGATTGCCATTGTCCCGGTCCTGATTGGTGGAGATGTGCCATTCTTTGGCAATGTCGTCGAACAGAAGAACTTAATCCTTCTCGAGAGCAAAACCTATGAAAAATCCGGGATGGTCACCTTAACGTATGGATTCAAAAAGGCTAAAAGAAATCGTAAAGATAAAAAATGAAGGCTGTCACGCATAAAGACAGGCTGCATAACAAAGAAGAAGCCTCCCTTCCCGGTACCGGAAAGGGAGGTCGTCTATTTTCAGGAAACAAGCTGGGTAGCCTTGTGTCCACATCGCCTCACTGTGTGCTATCAAATCTATTGGACGAAGAACGTGACAATGGAAGGCGCCGACCGGTTGCCGGCCCTGTCCACCGCGATGAGCGTGATCGTGTTTTCTCCAAACTGGGTGGTGTATAAGACGGCTCGATCACCGGTAGTGGTGTGGCCTAGAACGCCGTTCAGGTAAATCTCATAAGCGATAGATGCTTGAGCAGTCTGGTTGTCGAAGGACCGCCCCCAGAATATATTCAATTCCAGACCACCGACATCCCCACCGCCACAGCAGGTGAACTACCGGTCTATGAGGCCCTTGCCGCTCGTGAGGCAGAAGCCAGGGCGCGGGGGATTATGGTTATGCCGGGGGTAGGCTTTGATGTGGTGCCGACCGATTGCCTCGCCCTGCATCTCAAGCAGCGTTTGCCGTCAGCCACACATCTGACCCTTGCCTTGCAGCCTGAAGGTCCTGCGGGTCTCCCACCCGGGACCCAGCGGACTGGAATAGAGCTAATTTCCTATGGCAACCGCGTGCGCCGCAATGGGCGATTAGAACGTCCCGAGCAAGCCACCAAAACACGCCTCATTGATTTTGGCAAGGGTCCTGTACAGGTTGACCGCATAACGTGGGGCGATGTTTTTACGGCATATTACAGCACAGGCATCCCCAACATTGAAGACTATGCTGTCTTGCCAAAAGCCATGCAGCAGCTGGCAGCCATCCCCACTTATCTGCTGCCCTTGTTCAAACTAGCGGTGATACGCAACTTGTTGAAACGTGGGGTGAAGCCAGGGCCAACGGCCGACGAGCGCAACCGTACCTTTATGCACGTGTGGGGCGAGGTGGAAGACGACCAGGGTCGCAGGGCTGTATCGAGGTTACATGGTCCGGAAGCTGGGATCGTTTGGACTGCGCGAGCGGCTCTGGCGGCGGTAAGAAAAGTATTGGCCAACAATGCTCCTCCAGGATTTCAAACACCGGCTTTAGCATATGGGGCTGATTTCGTTCTCGAATGCGAGGGCGTCACACGCGAAGACATCGCTTAGAAAAATATCCACGACCCAGTGTCCCGGCGGACTCTGTGCTTGATCGGGAGGTGATGGTTCTGGCCCCATCAAAAATGGGATCATCCTTTTTCAACAACCTGTCCACTTTGCGACCAGGGCTTAGCCTCAAATATGTAACTGTTTCAAGTATTGGGAGTTTTTGATCTCAAGGCTTGCGATACATCGACCCATAGTATCTATATTACCGAATTAACTTATAGGGTTTGGCAAGAAACTGGACGATGTGCTGTAAACGTATTTCTTAGCTCAACTTTGTACAAAAGCGGTTCTCGTTTCCGACCACGTGGCATTACGACGTGCTGAGGGGCCTGGCCCACTTGCGCAGCGCTTGTATCGAACCAGACGGCCTCTCCATAAGCCCCACCACGATCTAGTCCACCTCGACATGGAAGGGGGCTTCCACCACCAACCAGGTTCCGCAAAACCTTTGATGGCGTTGGCACCAGCACCCTGAGCGCGGACCCGCTTCCGGCGAGTTTCCTTGCAGACACGAACAGCACAAGTAGACACTTGACCGAAACCGACCAATTTATCAGGGCAAGCACGCTTCCTCGAAGCGGGCGAGTATCTGCGCCCGCGTGGCCGTGCCCGTCTCTCCCAGTTGCTGAATGGTAAGGGACGCGGCCAGATTGCCCACCAGCGCTGACTCGGCCAGTGTGCCGCCCGCGCAAAGTGCCGCGACCAATCCCGCCATGGCACTGTCTCCCGCACCCACGACATCAATGGGCCCAGCGACAGGAATGGCCGGGATATGTTGCTCGCCTTCCAGCTCGAATAGGTACATGCCGCGATCGCCGTGAGTAACGATGACGGGCCGGTGGGTGCGGCGGCGCAGCTCCCGGCCGGCGGCGGCCGGGTCAGTGAGACCGGTTGCGCGCGTCGCTTCACGGGTGTTGGGCTTGAGCATTACGTCGCGGAACTCGCCAATTCGCTCCCGTGAGTCGGCCAACACGATGGTGGCCGAATTGGCACGGGCCAACTCACTGATCGCCAGGCGCACTCGGTCGGTGATCACCCCGCAGTTTGGCTCCGGCACCTGGTCAGCAATGACGATGCCGCGTAGTCGCGTAAATAGGCCATGCAGGCGCGTGATCACTTCGGTTTCGATTTCCACCGGGAGTGGGGTACGGTTCTTGGTATCGAAGCGGTTGAGTTCGCGCGCTGGTGTGTTTGCTTGCCGGAGCATCGGCTTCAGATACGTGGGTGTAAAGCGTCCCGGGGCACGGATCAACCCATCGCCATCAACGCCAATGAGCTCCAGCCCACGCCGGAGATCGTCGCCTTCCCCGTCCTCTCCAACGACACCCAGCGCGATCACGTTGACGTCGAGCGCGCGCAGATTGTTGGCAACCGTCCCGGCGGCGCCCGGGTACCGCCGTACGCTGGTGACCTGGTAGGTTTCGAGACCCGTTTCAAGCGAGGGCTCGCTCAGGCGTGGGTCAATGTCAAGATATTTGTCGAGGAAGAAATCCCCGACGATGAGCACGGTTACGCTGGGGAAATGGTTGAGGAGGTCTTGCAGGCGGCCAGAGTCCATCAGCCCACTCGGTTAAGAATCTGCTGATAGAGGGTGGCAAAGGTCTGGCGGTACATGCCGCGCACATAGAAGCTCTCACCGCCTTCGGCCACAGTCCGGACCAGGAGAGTTTTGTAGGGCCGATAGTAATAGGCGGCCTGATCTTTGGGAGCTTCGTGATGGATATCGGGGCCGAGGTCGGTCAGGTCAAACACGGCCGTGGTAAAGAGGTTGATGGCTTCTCCACGCTGCCGGGCAACGTTGCGGGCCATGGCCAGCCCCTTTAGGAAGACCTCCGGCCCCATCACCTGTGTGCCGACACTCAACACCACTCCGGCCTGCATCTGAGTGATTGCCTGAGTAATAATCAGGAAGTCCCGGTAGCTGGCAGCTCCCAGGGCCGCGCCGTCACAGTTTGGGTGCTCGTGAATAATGTCGTAGCCGATGCCAACGTGCACGGTGACCGGAACCCGCAGGCGGTATCCCGCGGCGCAAATGCTCACGTCGCGGTGCGGCAGTGCTTCGGTCTCGATC
>DASTOH010000048.1:0-30941 GCA_035720235.1 Anaerolineales bacterium
TAGATATCGAGGAAATTGACCCCGATCGCTTCAACCTTTACCCGGGCTTCACCCTGCTGAGGCTCAGGCACAGGGACATCCTGGACCTTCAATGCTTCGAGTCCCCCAAATTGTTCGACACGAACAGCTTTCATATGGTTACTCTTTCATGAAATTAGCTCTATGTGTAGCCGGCACGCAAAGCGCCTTACGCCGACGGATGCGTTAGACGCCTTCGGCAGCGCATCCTACACAATTTTGTTGTCGATTCGTTGGCTAGAAAATCGAATCCATCAAATCCCGCTCCCGTAACATGCGGCGTTTCCAGTTGTTGATGAGCGGCACCACAAAAGGCAGCAGCCGCATGCTGTAGTATGGCGGCAGGATAGGCAGGCCAAGCAAGTCTCCGAAGCTGATCAGGACGAAGAGATGCTCCAGGGAGCCGCGCTGCTTGGCCAGGGTGCGCACCTGGTCGTGGATTGCCAGACCGTAAAGGATCTCAGCCAGCGAATGGGAAACGCGTTTGAAAGCCAATGTCATACCTTGAAATGGATCGGGAGGCGCAGCTTTTGCGCCTCCTGATGAGTATTTAATCCTTTATGCAAACAGCGCATCACCCATGCGGACGAGGGAGTCGGTTCCGCGTACTTCGTTCTCATAAAGTGGCAGGATGGAGCGCACCATGCCGTCGAACTTTTCCCAGATCTCAACCATGTAGCGATCCTGCATCGCCACACGGTTTTTGACAAAATCCGGCGATTCGTTCGTAACCTGCTTTTGGTCAATCAGCATGTTGACGATCCCGCCTCCGACCGGGATGCCAAAGTCATGGAACCAGCCAATGAAGCGTGTGATGACCGCAATCGGCAGAGCTTCTGGCAGAGTGACGAAGAAGAAGGAGGTCTGGGCTGGGTCGGTCAGCATTACGCGGGCTTTGCCCATGCGGTCGCGGAATGCGACCAGATACTCCATCAGTGGATCTTTTTCCTTTTTCTTGGTGAAGGAAAGCAGCTCGCGCAGGGAACGGGCTTCATCTCGACTCTTGAGCATCTTGTTGACCCACAGCGAATAGACCTGGGACATACCGAGCAAACGGCGGGCGTTGGCGGTCGGGGCGGTATCGAAGACGTACACATCGTATTCCGCGCCCAGCATTAGGTCCACCATATTTTCAAACATCGCCGATTCCTCAAAGGCGGGATTCATGGTTGCTGACTCGACAAAGTCCTCTGCCTTGGTTGAAATATCCGCAAACTTCAGGAACCACTGGATCTTTTCGCGAATCTCCTGCTTGGAGCGTTCAATTGTGTCCTTGGTGTCAATTTCATAAGCCCACAGGTTTGGCACGCCGTTGACCGCTGTCGGCTGACCGAAAACATTCTGTCCAAGCAGTCCGCTTAGGCTGTGAACGGGATTGGTGGAGGCCAGCATGACGCGCTTGCCCTGCTTTGCCAGCCAGATGGCAGTCGCGCCCGCCAGGGCGGTCTTGCCCACGCCGCCCTTGCCGCCGAAGAAGAGGTACCGCAGGGAATCGCGTTCTTTGACGTAAGCCTGCATCGTGGTTTCGATATCTTTCATGGCTGATTCTCCTTATTTCCCGTACATGATTTCAGCCAGCTGCCGAATCATATCCAGGCCGGTCACGTCACGCTCCAATTCTGGAACATGCGCCGCCACCTGTTGGCCAAAAATAGTCTTGATCTGGGCAAGGTATTTGTCCTGCATCTCGATCCGGTTTTTCAGGTATGCTGGTATATTCTGTTGAAGCAGTTCACGCGGCACCACGCGGTTGACCACGTAGCCCATGATCGGCACGTCGAACTTGGCGAACAATTCGGCCGCCTTGGCTGTGTCAATCAGGATCATTTCTTCGGGGATGATGACAAAGAAAAAGCCGGTCTTTTCCTTGTCGGTCAAAATGCTGGAGGATGCATTGATGCGGGTGCGTATGTACTGGAGTTCCGTAAGGATCTGATCTTCCTCAGTTTCCTTCTCGCGTTTGAGGCGGGAGACCATTTCCTCATACTCCCGCATCTCCTCGCGCAGTTTCGTGATCTTGTTGATCCACTCGTCGTACACTTTTGCCATGCTCAGGTAGTACAGTGCATGACCCAGTGGAACAAGATCGTAGATGTAGTAATCATATTCGCCTCCTATAACAATATCCACTACCGCATCGAAGATGGCGCTTTCCTCCATCGCGGGTTCCGCCGAAGCGGCCTGAATGTATTGCTCGATTTCATCCGGTACTTTCTCGAAGCCGTACATATCCAGGATTTTCTGGCGTATTTCATTTTGATAGGTTTTGATGTGCTGGTCGGCGTCGATCTCCTGTGCCCATAGATTTTCCATGATCTTCACGGGGCCTTTGCCGAAAATATCCTTCTGAAAGATATCAGACAGGCTGGCTTGCGGATCCACGGAAAATACCAGCACCTTCTTTCCCTGTTGCGCCAGCCAGTAGGCAGTAGCGGCGGAAAAAGTGGTCTTCCCCAGGCCACCTTTGCCACCGAACATGATATAACGCCGTTCGGGATGTTCTTCGAAGATTTTCTTCAGTGTCATGATGTCTCCATGTTTAAGTAGACAGGTATACAAGTAAAGTCGCCACGGCGGCACGCGACGCAAGTAGAGACGTGTGTACGTGTATCCTTGTCTACGTGTCTACTTCATCCTAGAACATCGCGTCCGAAAGGTCTTTCTCGCGTAGTAAGCGTCGCTTCCAGGTGGCTATCTGCGGGACGACGTACGGTAGCAGGCGCAGACTGTAGTAGGGCGGTAGAATCGGAATCCCGATCATATCTCCCATCGTGATCAGGATAAACAGATGCTCCATGCTGGCGCGCGTCCGCAAGGCATAGCGGCTCATATCATGGGAGGCCATGCCGTACAATACTTCTTTCATGTTCTGCCAAAAACTTTTCTTCTCTTCTTCGCTCATGTTTGGTTTCCTTTCTTTGGTTGTCTTCGGTGGTCAAAACCCTAAAGGTTTTCTTCGCAAGCATGTCTGTGTTTCAAACGGAGTTCTCGTGCTCGGTTTACTTCCGGTTTACTGGAAAAACCTTTAGGGTCTACGGTTTTGGATATGGTTACAATCCATGCAAGTGATACTCGTGCTCATCGGTGAATTCGCGCTCGCGCAAGACCCGGCGTTTCCAGGTCGCAATATGAGGGACAACATAGGGCAGTAAACGAAGACTGTAATACGGCGGCAGGACAGGCACACCGAGCATATCCCCCACTGTTCCGAGCATGAACAGAGTCTCGAGACTGGCGCGCATTTCCAGGGCGTGTTGCGCCATTTCCATGCCGACCATCCCAAACAAAAATTCACGGATCGCTTTCATACGGCTCATGCTGACTCCGGGCTGTTTATAGCAATAATTGGATTATACTCACGAATATATTCCTGTGAGCGTGAGGTGAGGCGTGAACTACCAGTATATCCTGATCACAGCCGTAATCATCCTGATGGGTTGGTTTGCTTTCGGCATGATCTACAACCTTCGCCGTGGGGATGCGCTCTTGAAATGGATGCAGTACGGACTTCCGAAGATTGGTCAGCGCACAACATTTCGCTGGCTGGGCACTTCAGTAGCAGAGCTGGTGATCGCTCAGGCCAAAAAACCATTCCGACGTTTAGAGACGCTTGTCGTTCTCAAGCCGCGCGACATTTTCTGGATGACGATCCTGGCTTATTTTCAGGGACGTGAGGACATCGTCATCTTTCGTGCCCAACTGAGTACGGCTCCGGCTATGGACCTCGAGCTTGTTGACCCGAAAACCTGGAGCGGACGCGCCACCTTGAAGCAGCTTGCTGAACGCAAATGGGAAAGCAAAGCCTATCAGGATATGCAACTGCTTGCTCCCAAGGGCTTGCTCGACCTTGCGGCTTCGCTGGTTGATAAACTGATCGTCCCGATGCAGAACTTTTCTCCGCGTTACGTGCGCTTCAGCTTGCGCAGAGACGCTTCGCGGCCGAATTTGGAACTACATGTGCCGTTCCCTCGATCTCGCACTGAAAGCGCCAACCAATATTTCGAGTCGTTGCGCGCGCTGGCACGCGCTATCAGTGAACGCGAATGATCGAACAAACAGAATCGACCCGAAGGAAGGGAGACGCGCAACCTGTGGCGTCTCCCTTCTCGCGTTTGAAGAATTAGTCGTCAGCCGCGGCAGGCGCCTTCCGGGCTTCACCACCTCTAGAATAACGCTGGTAAGCCTGCCAGCCGTCATAACCGATGAAGAGGGCGGCCACCACCAGCAAGACTGCGACAAGGATCATCAGCCACGCGCCAATGACCGGCACCGCGCCAACATCTTTTGTGAGCACGGTCGCCCATAGATTGTAGGCAGTCACCAATGTCGCTGCGATGGTGGTGACATACATGAACAGCATCGGCCAGAGCGCATAAGCTGGATTCTTCTTCTCACTCTTCAGCCAGACGGCAACCAGCATCAGGCTGAGTGCGGCCATCAACTGATTTGCCGCGCCGAACAGGAACCATAGGTACACCCATGTGCCTGTCAGCACCAGCAAGAGTGTCAAGGCCATGGAGATAAGACTGGAGACATGCATGTTCTTTACCGCGGGCATGGATTCTCCGACCCATTCGGTAAGCGTGACACGCATCACGCGGAAAACTAGTTGCACGACAGTGAGCACAATGACCACGAAAGCGCCAAAGCCAAGTGCCGTCCCTAAAGCCTCCGGCAGCGCGCCAAAAGTGGCGGCATGGAGCAGTTTTCCTACGCCAGCTGCGAACCGGCCACCTCCACCGCCCGTACCTGCAATGGAGACCGCCACAAGCGACAGCAGGCCGAGCGTGTTCTCAGAGAACATGGCCCCGCCGCCGACTGGAAGCGCATCGGTCTCATATTCCAGTTGGCGCGCTGTGCCTACTGAGCCGAACAGCGCGTGCCAGCCGGAGATGGCTCCGCAGGCAATCGTCACGAATAACATCGGCCAGAGCGGTAGAAACGTTTTACCAGCTGCGAAAGTGAACCCCAACGTCTTGACAGGTTCCAGCGCAAACTGACCGATGGGCGCCCCGGTCGAGTCCATTATTCCTGTCAATGGCGCGACGATCGCTCCTACGGCACTCAGCACAATGGTGATCAGCGTCACCCAGAAGCCAATATAGTTTACTGGCTGGGCAAAACGCCAGATTGGCAGGTTAGCACCCAGATAGGAGAAGACGAACAGGAACAGCGCCCAGAAGAGGTAGGATGGCATTGTCTTGACCGCCCCGGTCGCTCCAACCGTTGGATCATAGACTGCTGACGCGGGCCGTGTGCCATCTGGACCAGGGACAGGGATGCGCGGATCGGCAAAGGTTGGATCGGTTACCGTGTAGAGTTCCTTGTTACCAGTGAGGCTATTCACAGCGTTATTGATACCGACCACAGCCTTACCCACCGGACCCTGCACCAGCTTGCCATCGGCATCTTTTGTCTGTCCTACGGGTCCGAGTATCATTGCTCCCACTGTGACAACCACCACAATCGCTGTAACCACTATCAGATCCATCTTCTGCTTGTAGAGCAACTGGCTGGCAAGCAAGCCCATGAGAGCTAGCATGAGAATGCCAAAGGGCACGTCGGGCCGGGCTGCCAGGATCGCGGCCAGGATGCCAACAAAGGCTCCCGCTACGAGTAGCAGATAGAAGAAGATGAACACAAACAGAATTGTGCGTGTGCGCGGGGCAATCAGTCTGTGCGAGACTGCGCTCATGCTGTTGCCGTCATTTCGCACGGCGAGCATGATCGCGCTGTAGTCGCTGGCCCACCCGATGAACGAAACGCCAATCATCAGCCAGAGAATCGCGGGCAGCCAGCCCCAAATATTCGCGGCAGTAATCACGCCGACGATCGGTCCCGCCGCGGCAATGGATTTGAAGTGATATCCATATAGCACATTGCGGCTCGTGGGCATGAAATCCACACCATCCATATACATCCTGGCGGGTGTGGCCTTTTTCGCATCAGCTTGGATGACATTCCTGTCAATTCGCTTGGCGTAGAAGTTATACGCTGCGTAGATGACAACAATGGCAATCACAACGACCCAAAGAGTATTCATAACATAATCCTCCGTTTCGTATGTTGCATTCGATGCATTAATGAATGTTGGCCAGCACGATGACTTCTCCTCTCATCTCTGGCATGGAATGGAAATAATCTACCTTCCATCTACCTCCTCTCTGTGATTCATGAGAGAGCATTCAGGCCTCGATTGGTTGACTCGCCAATTGGCGAGCGATCTCATCACTCGCCGCTGATAACATTTGGCTGCCAATAAATCTGGATTTGCCATCGACAATGACGGCCGGATAGCGCCGGGCTTTGTATTTCAGTGATTTGTAGAAGCCTTCGATGGAGGCCGCGTCGATCACTTTCAGGACGATATTGTCGCAATGGATCCGGAACATTTCCCTGACCCAATCAGAGACGACCTGATACTCGCGCCTCAAATCATCAGGCAGGCTGCTTTCCAACTGCTCCTCATGCACACGATTCGACTTGCCCATCTCCCGCCAGGCCACCTCGCAGTGTGTGCAGTGATAAAAGGCCGTAGGCGCATAAGCGATGATTTCTACCATCAACGGCTTGCTCATAGGCTTGCTCCTGCAAAACAAAAACGCCAGAGAGCCTCCTGCTGCTCAATGGCGTTATCGCAGATACCTTTGAATCGAGGCAAGCATGGCACCCTGCCCCAATTCAACAAAAGTCCAATTTTGTGAGATTTCTGACGAGAATGACATTTTCAAACCTCGAACGGAACAAAATGTGTTGTCGCGCGGTTTGTCGGCAATTCGTCTACATCAATATCAACTAAACCTATTTTACGAGCCTCAATATCGAAAGTCAATCGATTTTTGAACTGTTTTATTAGTTTCCGCTGGCGGCGGGCGAAAATTCCTTTCGCGCTTTCAGTTCAATCGGTAGCAGAGAGGCGTAGATGAGATCTGCAACGGGCGTGGGGACGTTCAAATCACGTCCCTTTCGCCCGATCACGCCAACCATCGATTCAAGTTCCGTCCGGTGGCCGCTCTCCACGTCCAGCTGCATGGAGGCCTTGATGTGTGAAGCGGCGTTGTCCATGAATTCCAGAGATTTCTGGACGACATCTTCGTCAAGCGTTATGCCTTGCGCACGTGCCAGCGCCTCCACTTCCCACATCAGCCTGGTGATCATGGCTCGCGTCTCGGGGATGGAACGGTACTCGGCCATAGGCAAACGTGTAAGCGACCCCAGACTGCTGGCTGAAGAAATGAACACGAATTTGGTCCACAGGATCTTGAGGATATCCTCTGAGATTTCGACAGTAATTCCTGTATTTTTCAACACCTCAAAGACGGATTCGATGCGCTCCGAGCGGCTTCCATCCAATTCGCCCAGGACGACTCGCCGGAACTGGGAGACCTGCCGGATAACACCCGGCGCCTCCACCGCGGACGAGAGCCAGGTCGCGCCTCCGATCACATGCTCCACCCCGACGACGTTCCCGATCCGTTCCGCGGCGTCCACTCCGTTTTGCAGGCTCAACACCGTGGTATGGAGACCCACCGATGGCCTGATCGCCTGAGCCGCCTCGTCTGTGCTGTAGGCCTTAACGCAAAACAGGATCAGATCCACCGGGCCGACGTTGATCGGCTCATCGGTCGCGTTGGCAGGCGAGATCATAAAATCGCCGTGCACACTATGTATTTTCAGGCCTTCGTGTCGTATGGCATAGAGGTGCGCGCCGCGGGCGATGAAGGTCACATCATTGCCTGCTTGTGCCAACAGGCCGCCATAATAGCCACCTACGCCGCCCGTTCCCATGATGAGGATTTTCATGTTAGCCTCCTGTGTGGATAAGTATACACGGATACAAGTAGACAAGTAGACACGTGTTTACCTGTATACGTGTTTACGTGTATACCTCAATCCTCGTCTCCCACACATCGCCGTCTGGCCAATTGCCTTCCACCCATTTTGCCACGTTCTGCAACGCGGACTGCAAGAACGCCTGATCATTTCCCACCATCGCGCAGACGATGACCGCCTCCTGCCACTTGTCCTGCAAATCCATCTCCGCGACCGAGACGTTGAACTCGCGATGCAGACGTGAGATAAGCGGCTTGATAAGGCCGCGCTTTTCCTTGAGGGAGGAACAGGCAGGCAGGTGTAGGTGGATGGTGAGCGTAGCTATCATAGTTTCCGTGGGGCGGGATGGTCGCGAAGCATCCCCGAAGGGGGCATCCCACCCGGCGACAATACGGATGCAAATAGATGGTGAAGGTAGCGAACAGACAGAAAACCGATTTACGATAGCAACTTGATGGACTCAATCAATTCATCAGGCTGCGGATTGCTCAATTCCACAGTGATCTGACACAAGTTGGACAGTGTTTGGAGCATAGGAACCAAACGATTCCACTCAATGACTCCCTTGCCAACTGCCACGCGTTTCACTGGCGGAAGCAAATCAGCGGCATGGATGTTCACGATTTCAGCTGACAACGCCTGCACAAATTCGTCCAGAAAATTTGGATACTGGGCATGCATCAGGTCGAGAGTAACCCCAAGAGTTGGGTGATCCATATCCTGAAGGAAACGGATGACATTTTGGGGCGCATTGAAAAAAATCTCGTCCTGCCAATCCTGAATGTTTTCAAGCGCAAGTTTTATGCCGACAGAATGAGCTAAATCGAGTACATCGTTAAGTCCGGGCAGTAGTGCCGATGTAAGGGACGTGCAAACACCGTCAAGGTATGCCAGCGCGTCTTCGTGAGTCCGAAAGACATGAAACGGATGGATCACAACCAGCCGGCCGCCTAGAAGGCGACAAACTTCTATGGAGTGCACCAAGAACTCTAAGCGGGCCCACAGATTATAGCAACGCTCTGCATCCATTAATGGTGCATGGACGGAACGCACGCGCAACTCACTATTCTGAACCAGCGCCAGCAATTCAGGCAAAATGGGCATGGACAACTTGCGCTCAAACGTCAGCAAAAATTCATTAGATTGAAGCGTGAGTTCAATATCCTGAATGCCAAGCTCGTTGAGGTGCCGAATGCTTGGGAGTGTGGGCAAAGGGTAGAGCGAACCGGTCGTGACAGCCACTGGAATGGATGATCTCATATTGGTTGATCCAGCCTTATTTCATTGTTGCGCGCAATTTGCCTGCCAGTGCAATGGCCTTTTCTTCACTGCACGAATCATCTCTGGCAAGGAATTTCAATCCACGTTCAGGAATATCCTTTGCACGTGGAAGGATCCAGCAATGATAGTGAGGTTGTCCCTCCATGGTAGAAAGTTGGTAAATCCGCTCGGCATCGGTGTTGGCCCTCAGCGCGTGATAGGTCTTTTTCAGTACGTTTCCAAGCGAAGCAGATTCTTCATCTGTCATTTCCGCATAATCGAGAAAATGTCGCTTGGACTCGATGAACAACGTGCCCAACGGACCCAACTTCGCCGGCGCATGGCAGACCATCCAATATTCATCTTCGTAGATATATCCGCCGGGCGGGGTGGCTTCTCGTCCATTGTGTTTGCGGCAGATGAAACAGGTATCCATGTCCAATGTACGGCTCCCGATTTTTGAATTTACGAATTACCAATTACGTTTTACAATCCCTCGCATGACTGACATTGAAATCGCCTACAACAAAGCCCTCGATTACCTCTACTCTTTCGTGGATTATAGCCTGAAACATATCTCCGAACTGGCCAAGGCGGAATTCAACCTTGACCGTATGTACGCGTTGATGGAAGTACTTGGGAATCCACAGTCAAAGTATCCCATCATCCACGTGGCAGGGACGAAGGGGAAGGGGTCGGTCAGCGCGTTGTGCGCTTCTGCCTTACAGGTGGCGGGGTATACGGTGGGGTTGTACACATCTCCACACTTGGTTGATTACTGCGAGCGGATTCAGGTCAACGGCGAGCCGATCTCTCATGAGTTCATGGTCGCGCTGGTGGAGGAGATCAAACCGGCGGTGGCGAAGATTCCCAAACTGACAACATTTGAAATCACCACTGCGCTCGGATTCTTAGCCTTCGCGAAACAGGGTATCAACGCGGCGGCCATCGAAGTCGGTCTGGGAGGCCGGTTGGATGCGACGAATGTGGTCATGCCGAAGATTTCGGTGATCACGTCATTATCCTATGACCATATGGCTGTATTGGGAGATACGCTGGCGAAGATTGCGGGCGAGAAGGCAGGGATCATCAAACAGGGTGTGCCTATAGTCTCTTCCCCGCAAAAAGAAGAGGCGCTTGAGGTTTTGGAGCGTGTAGCCAAACTAAGAGAATGCACGTTTATTCTTGTTGGAAAAGATGTAAAGTTTGAGTGTTTCGAGTCATCTCTGGATGGGCAAGCACTTCAAATCATCGATGATATTCGGCATTCGACCTTGGACCTTCGAATACCTTTGCTCGGCTCCCACCAAGCCGAAAACGCCGCGACCGCTTATACAGCCCTCAAAACGAGTGGAACTCCAGTTTCCGACGAAGCCATCCAAAAAGGGTTTTCTCAGGTAAAATGGCGTGCCCGCTTTGAAATTCTCCGCCGTGAACCGCCTGTTATCATTGATTCGGCCCACAACCGTGATTCTGCATGGAGGCTTCGTGAAACACTGGATGAATATTTTCCTGACCGACCGGTCATATTGATCTTTTGTGCATTGGAAGATAAAGATATTTCAGGTATGCTGGAAGAACTCAAGCCACGGCTTGAGAAAGTAATCGCGACCCGGGCCGATCATCCACGAGCGCCATCTGCTGAGTGGATTGCAGAACAGGTAAAGAGTGTTGGAATACCGGTCGAGCCCGTGATGCCTGTAGCATCCGCGTTGGAGCGCGCACTGGAGTTGGCTGGCGATCAAAAAATCGTTTTGTCGGCTGGCAGTGTCGCATTCGCGGGTGAGGTCAGTGCAGCCTGGCGAAAGAGAACGGATAAAGAAAATCAACAAGTTGGCGAATCGGGCTCAAATCCAGTCTGAGAAGGTGGAATCCGCTTTTCGGCGGGCGTTGGAGTTATCCGCAAAAGATGGTAGCATTGCCCTATCCACCGGTTCGATGTTTGTAACGGCGGAAGTAATAATGGCATGAAATAGATTTAAAAGTACGTCATTGCGAGCCTCGAGCCTTAAACGGCGAGATGGCGAAGAAATCTCCGTCGTAGGTTGAGATTGCTTCTCGAAGACTCGCAATGACAGAGGCACTATGAGTCACCCTAAAGAATGGAACGAAGAAGAAGATAATTTCGACCTGACCCTCTCGCAGCGCACTGAGGAGTTGTATCGCATTCCCAACCGCGAGCCGGATGCAGACGGCATGATCGAAGCCGCAGTGTTGCCGCTGCGTGACCTGGTTGTGTTTCCGCGCATGGTCTCTCCCATCTTTGTGGGCCGCGAGGCTTCGCTGCTGGCCGTGCAGGAGGCGCAGCGCAAAGAGCGGACCGTGATCGGGCTGACGCAAAAGGACCCTGATCTGGATTTCCCGGGCGCTGGCGACTTTTTGCCGGTGGGCGTGGAGATGGCAGTGGGACGTTTGCTGCAAATGCCGGATGGCTCGCACTCGGCGCTCGTGCAGGGACGCCGCCGCGTGGAGATCGTCGAGTTCACCCGCAGTAATCCCTATTTGATGGTGCGAGCCCGCGTCATTCACGAACCTCAAACGGCTGACCGCCAGACGCAGGCGCTGATGCGCTCGGCCCTGGATCTCTTCGATCGCTGCGTGCAGTTGGATCGCACGATTCCCGAAGAGGCCCACCTGTTCGCGATGAACATCTCTGAGCCTGGCTGGCTGGCGGATATGCTGGCGACGTCGCTGGCGCTGAACTATGAAGCCAAGCAAAGCCTGTTGATGCTGCTCGACGTGCGTGGACGGTTACAGGCTCTGAACAAAATCCTGGCGCAGGAAGTGGACGTGCTCGAGCTGGAGGACGAAATCCATTCACGCGTGCAAAGTGAAGTGGATAAAAGCCAGCGCGAATTTTATCTGCGTGAACAGATGCGGCAGATCCAAAATGAATTAGGAGAAGGCGACGTTTTCACGCGCGATGCCAATGATCTGAAGAAGCGATTAGAAACCGCGAATCTGCCGGTCGAAGCCAAAGCCGTCGCGCTGAAGGAATTGGACCGCCTCAACCAAATGCCGCCGATGGCGCCCGAAGTGGGCATCATCCGCACCTACATCGATTGGATCGTTGATTTGCCATGGTCGAATTCCACGCCGGATAATCTGGATGTGAAGAATGCCGCGAAGATTCTGGAACGCGATCATTATGGTCTCAAGAAGGCCAAGGAACGCATCCTGGAATATATCGCGGTCCGTTCGTTGAAGCCCAAGAAGGAACGCCAGCCGATCCTGTGTTTTGTGGGGCCGCCCGGTGTTGGCAAGACCTCACTGGGACGTTCCATTGCAGATGCGCTGGGACGCAAGTTCGTGCGTGTGTCCCTGGGCGGCGTGCGCGACGAAGCCGAGATCCGTGGACATCGCCGCACATACATTGGCGCGTTGCCGGGACGAATCCTCCAGACCATGAAGCGCGCCGGCACATCGAATCCGCTGTTCATGCTAGATGAGATCGACAAGCTGTATTCTGACTTCCGCGGCGACCCGGCCTCCGCGATGCTCGAAGTGCTCGACCCCGAGCAGAACAACTCGTTCAGTGATCATTACCTTGAATTGCCGTTTGACCTCTCGAAGGTCATGTTTGTGACTACCGCTAATACCCTGGGCAGCATACCGTCGCCTCTGCTCGATCGCATGGAAGTGATCGAGTTCCCCGGTTACATCGAAGAGGAAAAGCTCGAGATCGCGAATCGTTATTTGATTCCCCGTCAGATCGAGGAAAATGGGTTGGAGGGAGTCAGCCTCAGTTTTGAGTCTGCGGCGCTGCGCCGTATGATCCGTGAATATACCTATGAGGCCGGCGTCCGCAATTTGGAACGCGAGATCGGCAAAGTCTCTCGGAAACTCGCCCGGTTGAAAGCGGAGGGGAAGAAGTTTCCGATCATCATCACCGCCGAAGCGGTGGAAAAACTTCTGGGACCGCAGCAATTCTTCCAGACCGAAGCCGAGCTTTTCGATGAGGTGGGAGTGGTCACCAGCCTGGCATGGACGGAGAACGGTGGCGAAATCATGCCGGTGGAAGTGGCCGTGCTGGAGGGGAAAGGCGCCTTGCAGATGACCGGGCAGATGGGCGATGTGATGCAGGAATCTGGACAAGCCGCGCTGACGTATATCAAATCGCGCGCGCAGGAATTGAATATCGACATGGAGGTCTTCGAGCGTATGGATATTCACGTGCATATGCCTGAAGGCGGCATTCCAAAGGATGGACCTTCGGCGGGTATCACGATGGCAACCGCGATTGTCTCTGCCCTTACCGGCCGACCGATCTACAAACATGTCGGCATGACAGGTGAAATTACGTTGCGCGGGCGCGTGCTGCCAATTGGCGGCGTACGGGAGAAAGTGCTTGCGGCGCACCGAGCCGGGCTGAAGACCGTGATCTTACCGGAAAAGAACTTGAAGGACTTGATCGACCTGCCCAAGACAGCCAGGTCTGAACTGCGGATACTGCCCGTGAAACATATGGATGATGTGCTGAAGTTGGCGTTATCCACTGAAGTTGCGATGGAACCGCCGCGCCCGCGAAAGCAGGGCAAGGAAGACGCACAAGAAGAAAATGAGTAATTGGTAAACAGCAAGTACCACTACCAATTACTGATAATCAGCATAGCCATCTGGTCTTACAACTCCTTCCGCTATGCCTATTTCACTGAAAGACAAAGTCATCCTCATCACTGGCGCGTCCTCGGGCTTCGGCGCAGACGCGGCGCGGCTCTTTGCCAAAGAGGGATGCAAGGTTGTCCTGGCTGCCCGCCGCCTGGATCGTCTGCAGCTGTTGGCCTCAGAGATTCAAAATGAAGGCGGCGAGGCATTTGCGGTTCCAGTGGATGTTAGCCAGCCTGCCGAAATCGCACTGATGGTGCAGACGGCCCTCGATCTCTACGGCCGAATTGACATCCTCTTTAACAACGCAGGATACGGCAGCGTTGACTGGTTCGAAAATCTAGACCCGGAACGTAATATTGATACCATCATCCGCGTGAACCTGATCGGCACGATGTTGGTCACACGCGCGGTCCTGCCACACATGTTGGAGCGGCGCGAAGGTCATATCATCAATATGTCGTCGGTAGCTGGTCTTATTGCCGCGCCGCTGATCACGACCTATTCCGCGGGCAAGTATGGCGTGCGCGCCTTCACCGATGCGCTGCGGCGTGAGGTTTCACCGTTTGGAATCCAGGTCTCTGGAATTTATCCGGGACCGGCTACAACCGAATTTGGCCAGAAGCTTGCACGTACGCGCTCGCGCGAACACGTCAGGAAACTGAAATATCCGCATCTCGCGTCCGAGTATGTGGCCCGGCGCGTGGTGCAGGTGGCAAAGCGTCCGGTGCGCATGATGGTTATTCCGTGGTGGTTCCGCATCATCACTGGCTTTGACACGCTCTTCCCGGTGGTGGTGGATTGGATCCTTTATTTTTATTCGAAGAAGAATCACAGATTGGATTGATCCTATCTAGCTGGCTCAAGCCGCCGTCCCCGGCGTTCGGAGCAAAAATAAACAGGAGACTCACATGATTTATTCCCGCCTGGATCGACTCAACGCTTCACTCCGCAACTCAGACCTGGACGCGGTGATCCTGAATCCTGGTCCTACACTGACATATCTGACCGGCTTGCATTTCCACCTGATGGAACGCCCGGTCGTTCTGCTTTATGCGACGGACCAGGACCCTGCCATCGTGCTGCCGGAATTGGAGTTGCAGAAGGTAGCGTCCTTGCCGTATAAGCTTCAGGTGTTTTCCTATCCGGAGAATCCGGCAGAGTGGGAGGCCGCCTTTCGCAAAGCGGTGCAGGCTCTCGGTCTAGATGGGAAGCGGATCGGGGTCGAGCCGCGTCAACTCCGGCTGCTGGAATTCCGTCACGTCAAGGCCGGCGCGCCGGAAGCGGATTATCCCGATGCCAGTGAGGTGCTGTCCGGTCTGCGGTTGAGGAAGGATCAGGCTGAGGTAGAGGCGATGCGTTGTGCGGTGAAGATTGCGCAGGATGCGCTCGAAGCGACCATTCCCTCCATAAAAGTTGGAATGACTGAACGCGAATTGTCCTCTGAACTCGTAATGCAATTGCTCAAGCATGGCTCACAACCCGAAATGCCGTTTTCTCCGATTGTGTCTGGCGGCCCGAACTCTGCGAATCCACACGCATCGCCAACCGAACGAAAATTGCAGGCTGGTGATCTGCTGGTGGTTGACTGGGGCGCGGCATACGATGGGTATATCTCTGACCTGACGCGCACCTTTGCCGTGGGTGAGGTGGATGCGGAATACCAGAAGATTCACAGGATCGTGCAGGAGGCAAATGCGGCCGGTCGTGCGGCGGCCAAGCCGGGAGTTCCCTGCGCGAATGTGGACAAAGCCGCGCGCGATGTGATTGAGAGTGCTGGATACGGTACATATTTTACGCATCGCACCGGTCACGGCATCGGCATGGAGGGACACGAAGAACCGTATATGCGCGGTGACAATATGCAGCTGCTCGAATCAGGCATGGCATTTACCGTGGAACCGGGGATTTACCTGCCGGGCAGGAATGGCGTCCGCGTTGAAGATAATGTTGTGATCACCGAAGCTGGAGTGGATGTGCTCTCGGATATGCCGAGAGAGATCAGGGTGGTGGGGTAAGTTAGCTGCCGCGAATTTCACAAATTTTCGCGAAACCTTTAAAAATTGTTCGCGCTGATCCGCGCAATTTGCGGCTGAAGGTTTTGGTGAAGTGATTCAAATCTTACGTTCGATTCGACCAGTAAAACTTCAAGATGCAAACGAGAGATACGGAAAGCATTTCTTGATTGCATCCAGCCTGGTGATATGGGGGATGCTGATAATTCTTTTCAAGACGTACGGATATGAGGAAACCTGGAAACTGTGGCGCGTCCCCGTGGAACAGCCACAGTTTTCCGATTTCCGGCTCATTCCCGGAAGCGCCGAATCGTTCAGAATGGGATTTGAGCCTACTGTAAGGAATCCGGGCGACCCTCACAAACGGATCTTCAACTATCCGGCGTTTTGGCGATTGTTCTTCTACACCGGCATCACAGAAGCGGACACGGTTTGGGTCGTCAGCCTGATGCTGGTGTTATTTTTTGGGGGCGTGTTTCTCTTCCCAGAGAACATCACTATTTTGGATTCAGTGATCCTGCTGCTGATCGTCTTTTCCCCGGCGTCCATGCTCCTCTATGAGCGAGGCAATGTCGATCTGGTCGTATTTTTTCTGTGCGCGCTGATTGTCTGGTTGATGGAATTTTCGGCAGTTGTGGCTACCGCTTTGTTGATATTTGCCATCGTCGTAAAGATATTTCCGTTCTTTGGTCTTACGGTCCTTCTGAAAGAGTCAAAACCGAAATTTGTGTGGCTCTCGTTGGCGTGTTTGGCCGTGTTGCTTTTTTACCTGTTTTCCACCTCAGGCAGCGTGAGAGCTTCCTGGAATCTAACGATGCGGGGCGATGAGTTATCGTATGGGGCCAGCGTGATGTTCCTACGATACAGCCAGTATTTTTCCAATCTCCTGGGAGTTTCCCAAGTAGATCCGCTATTGAAGTTCGGTCCCATCATTCTGGCTGCAATCCTCATCATACTCGGAGGGGTGATTGGCCTAAAAAATCAAGAATCTCTGACAGCCTCGTCTTCGAGGAATCTATCAGCCTTTCGAATGGGCGCCTCCATCTATGTGGGAACATTTTTGCTTGGCAACAACTGGGACTACCGGTTGGCGTTCCTCATCTTTGTAATGCCTCAACTCTCGCAGTGGGCAAGAGGGACAAATCATCAACGATATCGGGTTGTGACCATCACGGTGATAGGCCTGATTTTCCTTTCGTGCTGGCATTTCCTGGCATGGTATTCTCCGTCTCTGGTGAACATCAGGGAAATCTTGTTTGTTCTGGATGAAATCTTCAATTGGGCGCTGGTTTTGGGTCTTAGCTACCTGCTCTCCGCTTCCGCGCCCGAGTGGGTGAAGGAACAATTTCGGTTTCTTCGTCCAAAGAGGTTCCCAGTTCCGGCTGCATAGATGAAGGAAGTGATTTCCCATTATCTGAACCTGCTGGATGCACAGCGAGAAGCTGCCTTTACCACTTTGGATGGCATCACTGACATCCAACTCTGGCAGAGACCTGCGCTAAAAGAATGGAGTATTGGGGAAATCCTCAACCACAATTATCTCCTGTTTGCATCCATATACCCCGCCGTACAAATGCTGTGGAACTTGAGTGGCTGGTATGCCCGTCTGCGACGGAACCGTCCCTATCAAACCGAAATTGAGGATCTTTACCGCAGCCCAAAATTTCCTCACTGGGTTGGCTTTTTGTGGACGCCGCGTTACGGCACACGCAAACCTGTTTCTTTGGAAGCGTTGAGATCCGAGACCGAAGCAGTGCACGCGAAGGTCCGCCGGTTGTATGAACACAAGCCTGAAGACCTGTTGGGGAACCTTTATCTTTATGATCCAGTCTTCGGATGGTGCAATCTCATCGTCAGCTTGCGGATTGGAATCTATCACGATCAACTGCATTATGATGATATATTCAGGCAAGTGAAACAGTTCAAATCATGATTTCGATTCGACGCGCAAAACCTGAAGAGGCGGCTCTTCTTTCCAAGATCGCAATTGCTGCAAAAAGTCATTGGAACTATCCCGAACACTGGATGGAACTCTGGATTCCGCAGCTGACATTCGGGCCGACGTATTTTGAAGAGCATGAAAGCTGGGTGTCAGAATTGGATCAAGAGCCGATCGGTTTTTATACCTTACAGGATCGAGCGGGGAAGGCCTGGATCGAAAACCTGTGGGTGCTGCCAACCTACATGGGCAAAGGCATAGGCAACCAACTATTCCAGCACGCGGTGGGATTAGCGCGTCAGCATGGGTACAGGATCCTTCAGCTGGAAAGCGATCCGAATGCCGTCGGGTTTTATGAGAAAATGGGCATGCGGAAGATCGGTGAGCGTCGTTATGAGCTCGATGGTCAGCCGCGCATCCTGCCGCTGATGGAGATGGCGTTATGAAAAACCTGGGTCCCAAAAGCAGTGAATGGCTGGCAAGCATTGGAGTTCATTCATTGGATGATGTGGCCCGCCTGGGTGTTGTCGAAACATATAAACGCGTCAAGGCTGCCTACCCAGAGAAAGTCACTCTCAACATGCTCTACGGACTGCAAGCCGCGCTGTTGGATATTCCCTGGAATGAATTGCCAGCAGATATCAAGGCCCAATTGCGCAAGGAAGCCGGAGAATGACTGTTCCCTGCGGCGGTGAGTGTTCGTTACTTTGAGCTCAGGGCCAATGTGACAGCCTGCTCCAGGGTTGATGACAGCCCCGCATTCCACGCTTCGGCTGCAATGTCTTCGGCCAGTGCCTGGCGGGCCGGGGCCAGCAGGCGATCCAATTTTGTTTGTTCAGCCGAGGAAAGTGGGGCGCCAATGGACTTGCGAATGGCTGCCGCACCTGCCACGATCCGAAGTGCACGCTCAGGCTGGTCACCTCTCATCGAAATCAATCCGCCAATATCCTCCAACACATAAGCCAGAGCCCGTTGATCACCCAGCTCCTTGTTGAGCAGCAGGCTCTCTTCATAAAACTTGTAGCTTGTCTGATAGTCACCCTGATCGCGAACAGCATTACCCAGATTGTTTAGTGAATTCGCAGTCGCCCACTTATCACCGATCTCGCGTTGTAGCGCCAGGGCTTCTTCCAGCCGGCTGCGGGCTTCAGATAATTCGCCTTGATCCAGCGCGATAAACCCTATGTTGTTCAGTGAGTTGGCAATGTACCATTTGTTTCCAAGTTCCCGACGGATGTTCAGGCTTTCCTCCTGCAAGGTCCGTGCGCCGGCGAGATCGCCCTTTAGCTGCGCCACCAGGCTGAGATTGTTCAAGATATTACCAATGTCGGCTCGCTGCTTGAGCGTTCGCCGAATTTCCAGGGCACTGCCATAAAATCTTTGGGCCTCATCATATTTTCCCTGTTGAGCACCCAATGTTCCGAAACTGGTGAGTAGTTTTGCAATGCCTCCCCGATCCTGGATCTGCTCAAAAGCGACGAGGGCTTTTTCATACCACATGGCTGCTTCTGGATATCTGCTCTGTTTTCGCAGGATTTCTGCAACTGCAAAGAGGGCCAGGCCCTGTTTTTGGTTATCCTGATATTGCTCTGCCAATTTCAGGGCGTGCCGATATTGTTCATCGGCAGCCGGCCAATTCCCTTCCAATTCCAGCACTTGTCCCAGCTTCAAGAAAACATCCAGCCGCTCTTCCTCTGTGATGAGCGGCAGCAGGCGCTCGTAATAGCTGACTGCATCGCGGTTGGCATAATTGGCTTGAGCCTGTTCGCCAGCCCTTAACAAATACTCGCACTTCTTTTCTGTATTTTCGCTGTGGTCAAAATGATGAGCCAGCAGATAGACATATTGAGTGAGCACAGTCTGGTATGTCTTTTCAATGTACTGCCCAATTTGTTCGTGGAGCATCGCCCGGGTAGCGAACGGGAGTGTCTCGTAGGCGATCTCCTGGGTCAGGACGTGCTTAAACAGATAAGCCAGTTCTGGCTCAGGTGTGTCCAGGATGGTCAGTTCAAGTTTGCTCAAGATATCCAGATCATGCCGTACTTGCCCCTCATCGCCGACTTGATTGGAGATGCCCCACAGCATGGCTACATGGAAAAAACGACCAATGACACTGGCAACCTTCAAAAGGGTCCGCTGATTCTCGCTCAACTGGTCGATGCGACCGAGGACCAGGCTGTACAGGCTGGTAGGCAAATTAACCTGTTGCAGCGCATCGGGTTGTTGTGGATTAATGCCGCGGTCATGCAGGTAGTTGATGAGTTCCTCAATATAGAAAGGGTTACCCTCGGCGCGCGCGCTGATGCGCTCAATGAGTGCAGGCAGCACTTCGATCTTTTCACCATATATCTGTGCCAGCTTCAGAGCTACCAGCTGTCCAACCTCCTCAGTCTGGAGATTGGTCAACACGATCTCGGTGAAATGAGTAAGCTGACGGACGCCCAGGGTGACCCATCGCCTAAGTTCTGGTGGCCGGTAAGCAAAGGCGAGCAGTACCGGCAGGTCCGCGACTGCCCGGCCAATCACATCCAATAAGTCATGAGAAAGCGGGTCGATCCACTGGCAGTCCTCCAGAACCAGCAGGAGCGGCATCTGGCGGGCCCGGGTCCGCAGGCAGTCCACGAGCAAGGCCTCAAGAGATTCCTTGCGTAGTTTGGCGCTGAAAGTTGCAGTCAGTTCGTTATCGGGAATCTGAAGATTGAGCACGGCGCCAAGCAGAGGCAGGCGTGGCAACAATGCGGGGTTGATCTGGCTGAGTTCGTGCTCCAGCTTCTGAATCTGCTCGGCTAAGCTCCAGGCCGGATCCAAACCGAAGAACCCTCGCCAAATATTCTGCCAGACCAGGTAGCCGGTCGTCGTTCCATACGATTGGCACTCGCCGCTGTAGCCAAGTATGTTCCGCCGCCGCGCGATTCGGATCACTTCGACCATCAGGCGCGTCTTTCCCATTCCTATTTCAGCGGTGATACCTACGATATGGCCATGACCTGCCGAGGCCGCGTTGAATTTTTCCTCGATCAACGCCAGTTCAGCCTCACGGCCGACCATGGGCAGTGCATACTTGGATTCGTACAAATGGGTGATGCGACGTTTCTGTTCGGCGATCAAGCGGAGCACGGTTATCGGTTGCGATTTTCCTTTCACACGCAGGGGCGCCAGTTCCTCCCAAACGAAAGCATCCGCGCTGGCTTTTCGAACCCTCGAAGTGATCAACGCCTCGCCAACCGGCGCATTCTGCATGAGCCGGGCAGCCAGATTCACATCATCTCCCAGGGCACTATACGTACGACGGTTTGTGCCGCCATACGAGCCCGTTCGCGTGCGTCCCTGGCTGACGCCGATCTTCACGTCAGTAATGTACTCTATCCTTAGACCGCGCAAATCCAATGCCGCCAGGATTGCGCGAAACGCATCATCCTCATGAGCCACGGGAGCACCGAAGGAGGCATAGAAATAGGAGCCCTTGTCACCGATTGTCAGGTTGAGCAAATAACTGTCGTAACGCGCCAGAACGCGCTGTACTGTCTGGACATAGGAATTGAGCTTGACCTGTGCCTGAGGATCGCCATCATAATCAAGACCGCCGAACTGTAGAAACAATGCAATGGTAGGCCGCAGCTCAGTCAGGTAATCCCCCATCCCGCTTTCCAGTCGATGATAGACCGGCGGCAAAAGCCAGGGCCGGATCTGGTCAATACTTATCACGTCGCCTGGCATTGGCAGCCGGGGATTGGGACTCACCACAACATTGAGTTTATCCACCACAGCAAAACGCGCGCCTGTTTCCAGATCTTCCCGCCACGTCAGGATGGAAACCTCATCTCCCAGTGCGGCCGCGGCTGGCTCATCCAATACTATTTCACCCTTCAGAGTATGATGCTCGCCCATTACCAATCGATCCAGCGTCTTTCCAGCCATGACATCGATGAGCTGGATCTTTGGATCTCCGACAATAAATCGGCGCACTGGACCTGCACCCACCGCGATCTTGATGGCCAGTGAGACAGTTTCAGAATTCGGCACGTCTACTTCGTTGAACTGCTGCATGGCCTGCTGCATGGCAAGCGCACAAGCAGTTGCCCGTAAGGCTGCACGGTCTGAATTGGACTCGGCTAGCGAGATGCTCGATTGCAGATCATCAGTCAGTGGCCGCTGATCGTCAAACCAGCAGGTAATGGCATCACCGCTGAAGGTAATGACGCTGCCGCGGTACCGCTCGATCTCGGCAATCAGCACATCATAGATCAGATTCAGCCAGCGAGACAACTCCTCGGCACCGCGTTGCGGACCCAACGATTCAACGAGCGCTTCGGTTAGTGGGGTAAAGCCTGAAACGTCCGCAAACAGGGCTGCCCCCACCGCGTGCTCAGGCAATTCCATGGCCCGGGCGAGGGCAATACGCCGGTCTTCAGGAATGTAGGCTGATAAGGATTCCATATAATCCTGTTAAAACAAAGCTTATCAAATTGGGAGATTTCAGGATGGCGATGGTGAGAAATTCCGAAGCGCTGAGATAGTTTACCACCCGGCAAGCTCACGTCAACAGCCAACTTGCCGGGTGGGGTCCAGTTCTATCGCAGGATGACGATCACGTAGTACGTCTGGCCATCATCAAGCATGACGCCGATGCGCCAGTAGTAGCCGGTGGCGAGGCCCTTCGTCTTCCAGCTGTAACTGTAATGTTGCCCAGTTAGTTGATACGTACTGCCACTGCTTACCGCTGTCGGGAAAGTGCCAGGCGTACCGCTGCTTGCGGGATTGCCTTGCTGAGGTGTGATCCAGATGGGCAGGTCGACTGATTTGACCACTTGGCCATTCGCGTCCTTGAGCTGGAATTTCACCGGGATGGTGACGCCGCCCTTAAAGGTGCTGATGGGACAATCTGATTCGCACACCAGGGTATGCCCGGTATGATTAAGGGGTGGCAGGAAACCATCGAAACGATAGATCACGCGATACGTGACGGTTGCAGTGGAGCTATTGCCGGCATTATCAGTAGCCGTGCAAGTGACGGACTTGGGACCGACCGTACTGGTGTCGATCGCGCCGCAACTCTGTGATGCGATGCCTGAGCCGCTATCAGAAGCTCCCGCCGACACAGTGGCTTGACCGTTCAAGTAAACAGGATTGGGAGTTACCGTTGGCGACAACGTTGGTGCAGTCTTGTCGATCTTGATTGGGCCAAAGCTGGTGGAGGTGGAATTTCCTGCGTTATCGGTGGCGGTGCCAGTGGCTGTAAAGATCCCATCCACGCTGAAGACTTGGTCGGGCGGGCAGGTCGCCACACCGCCCGGATCCGTGCAGGTGAAATGCACAGTCACGGTCTGGTTGGTCCATGTGTCTGCCACATAAGCGGTGCCATCGGCCTTCGTTGCGCTGGCAGTGATCGTGGGAGGAGTCGTATCGATGATCCTCAGGGGCACGCCCAGGAGACTGGAGCTTTCGTAGTACTTGTCCTCCAGCGGTAAGGGTGGATCGGTCGGGATCGTCCCGCTGAAGTACGTGTCGATCGTGTAATCGCCAGGCGGCAGCGATACCGCGCCTAACGAGGCCTCGCCCTGGTAGTTGGTCGTGGATGTAGTGGTGTAGGTTCCGCCTGGTCCACTGACGATGAAGAAGACTGTCTTGAAGGGCACAATGCCAGGATCATTCGCTTTGTCATGAATAAGCACTGCGAAGCCCGTAACGGTGCCGGCCTCCGTGGTGGTGGCGGGCGAGGCAATGGTAAGCTCAGTCTGCTGCTTGTTTAGAGCGAAGGGACTGACCGCATTCGAGGCGTCAAAGCCTAGGCTTCCAGCAAAGGCGACCTGCAGCTTGTACATACCGGGCACGTCGGTTAATGGCAGAATGACCTGGGCTTCACCGTTGTTGTTCGTCGAAGCAACTCTCATTTGTGTGCCCAGGCTGAATCTCAAGAGCTCACCTTCCAGGGCTGTGGTGCCGCTGGTCAATCTTGCGCCAACTGTGATGCTGTTGAGATACTCACCGGAAGCAGGCGCGGCCGGCACAAAGACCAGTGCAGTAGGCTGAGACTCTTGATTTCGAGGCGTTGGCCGGCCAGGATCAATGCCAGGAATAAAGTAGGCGCCACTGTTGGTAAGCATGGTTACCAACCCTACCTCATTTACCGCCTGCACGATATAACGCAAGGATTCCGGCGCGGTGCCATTCAAGGCCTGCATGCCTGTCCACAACGTTGGGTCGGTATCATCCTGGTCGAGGTCGAGGGATTGCCATTGCCCGTACAACGGGCTGCTCGTATCCGTGGAAGTAAACGTTATCCACACCTCCTGGATGGCAACATCTGGATGCCCGGTTACATAGACTTGGAATGTGATTCTGTCATTGCCTGACGTGGATGCGATATGTCCAATTGCCGGAGGCTGTGCCAGTGCCGCGCTGGTGAGATTGCCGCTATAGTAGAAGCGGAAGTCCAGCGAGTTAAACTGGCGCAATGTGCCAGTAAAGGAATCAGGCCCATCGGACTGGTACTGGGCCGGGGTCAGCATGAACCGCGTCTCGCCCGTGGCGGAATTCGCGAGGAAGTCATAATAATTGACTGTCCAGGGTCTGGCTGGATAGAAGGTGTCAGAGATGAAGATCGGGTGCGCCCCGGCGAATTCCGTAAATGGAACGCTCGTGAAGGGTTGGATGTCTGGAAGATCATTGTAGTCGCCACCACGGAAACCAACTCCACGCAAGACCGTGCCTGAATCGGGAGGTGTGACATCATAAATCGCCAGGGGCAGATAGGCTTCGCCGGGCCGGGACGTTTTGTCATCGGGGCCGGTGAGATAGGTTACGGTGTAGCGCGTTTCTGAATCTTCGACGCTGGTTAAGTCCTTGGTATGTAACGTAAGGGCCGGTGAGAGAGATACATCGGCGTATTCGGCTCCACCTTCAACAGGCGTCGTTTCATTGACCACATCTGGATACGTGTGGGGCGCGGGTGGCGTGCCAGGGAACTCTACGCTTAACATCGGCAGGCCGAAGAGCGTGGAAATGAGAAACTGCTTCTCATAGACGCCATCCGTCTCCACACCAATGGTCGCCAGGTATTGTCCTTTGGCACGCACGAGCGCCTGGCCAGCACTGACGGGGTCGTTGATGGAGCTCTGCCGCAATTGCCTGGCGAAATCCAGGTAGAGACGTTCGCCATATTCCAGACCGTCGGTATCGCCATATTGGTAACCTGTCCCGGCTACCAGCACCGCGCCCTTACGGGCAAAGGCCTGCGCCCAATCGGGCTCGCGCGGGAAGGTTGACAGTTCGTGTTGATTGACAACATTGTAGCCAGCGTGACAGCCACTACTGAACACGATCGAATTGACCAGATTGACCTGCGAGGCGACAATCTCAGACGCCGACACATAACTATTCGGATCGAGAGCGTAGTTTGCTGGCGCGGCACGAATGGCGTCGAAATGCCCGGCCAGGTAGATCAGGTCATGGCGGCCGCTCTGCAGAAGAGAATTACGCAAATCGTCGGCTGTCCAGGCCAGGGGGGAGGTGGAGGCGATGGTCTCGTCATTGAACAACGTGTCAATCGAGAGCGCGTCGGGCCCTGATAGGTTTTCGTTCAACGCATCCTGCACAGCCACCGAGCCATCATACAGAGGGCCATAGGTGGTCAGCAAGGCAGTTTCTGGTTGGATAACACCATCGGTGCTGCCATTCAGGTATAAGCCGAGGTAGGTGTTGATATCGGCCGCGGTTTCAACCACGCGCCCGACTGCCAGGTCAGGAATGGGCAGGGTACTGCTTTGCAGGGAAAGTTCTGTGGTGGCGCCGTAGGCATCCTGGCCAAGCACATAGTCCAGTCGCAGGTTGGCCTCCGAGAAGGAAGTAATCTGCACGGGTGGAATATAGTTCGACTCCTGATCCAGCTGCGATGGATCTGGATAGCGGAAGAACGGGATGGCATCGTCGTTGCCAAGCAGCACAATGTATTCCAGGGATGGCATCGCGGCGCGATAGGTGGTGACGATGTCCTTGATCTCCTGTGCCAGGACGTTCTTGGCATAGACGCACGCGGGATTTGCATCCGAACGGGCACGCGCCGCATTGACCTGCGAGTCTGCACTGATATCGACTACTACGCCATTAACCTCCGGGCGGACTTTCAACAGGTCCAACTTCGATATCACGTCGTTTCCATAGGTGGCCCAGTCCTGAAGTTTATTGGGATCGTACAGGATCAGGCTTTCATAATTTCCACTTGGTGCGGTCAGCGTTGTGCCCGGTACGGGCGGCAGTACGGGCGTGGCATTACAGGTGGCGTCCTGGAGTGTCACTTGCAACTGGAAAGGCGCCTCAGTGCTGAATACGCCGTTATAGCCGACCACAGCCACGTAGTAATCGCCGGTATTCGTCCAGGTGTTAATCACGATGCTTTCATCGGCTGTACCAGCCAGCGTCGATGCGCCGATGACGCTGCGAATCTGGGCATTGACGAAGGCATCATTATTCGTGAATGCACCCGGGTTGGTGAAAGCTCCAGGATTGGTAAAGGCACCGGGATTGGTGAATGCCCCAGGATTGGTAAAGGCACCCGGGTTGGTGAAAGCGCCCGGGTTGGTGAAAGCGCCCGGGTTTGTGAAGGCACCGGGATTGGTGAAGGCTCCAGGGTTCGTAAACGCACCCGGATTGGTGAACGCACCTGGATTTGTAAATGCCCCAGGGTTGGTAAAAGCACCGGGATTGGTGAAGGCGCCAGGGTTGCTCATTGAGTCCGATGCGCTCTCTGTTCCCTGGCGGGCCAGGTCGGTGGTGTCGAACGTGCCATTCTCCAGGTCGGCGAGATCCGCTTCATAGACGGCGCGAATGTCCTTGAACAGGATCAACTCATAGTTTTCGGGCAGCCCCGTGAGCGTTACGGTAAGCAAGCTGCCCGGCTGAATTTCGAACTTGTACCAGCGGGCCTGTCCAAGCCGGTCGATGTAATGGGATGCAGAGGCTGTTTTTGTGTCGCCTTCCCCGGTCAGGTTGAGTCGCAGGGCTTCTGGCCAGGTATAGTTGCCTGGTTGTGAGATGACACAGTTGGAAAATTCGGAAGTGTTCCCGGCGGGGTCGGTTAGGGTCGCGGTAATGAACAGGCCATCTGGCAGCACCGAGCCGACCGGAAGGCTGAAAACAGCTTTGCCCTCTTCGTTGGCGGTGGCACTGCCAGTAAGGAGATAGGTTTGCCCCTCGCCGAAACCCGAGGGGTCGCAGGCTGCGTTGGAATAGGCATCAATGGAATAGGCGGTGTTGGCAACACCGCTGAATAAGCCGCGCACAAAGGTCTGATTGCCGTCGGACGGCGCGTCGTAGAGCACCGGGAAGTTCTGCTGATTGTTGGCTCCAGTGTCGCCGTCACCAAAGTCATTGGCGGTGACGCCAGGAGTGTCACCCTCATGAATATCAATGCCTAGCCCACCCTGATTGTCAAAGATCGAGTTTTCGCGAATCGTGTTGTTCAGTGCTCCGTTGGCAACGGCAGCGCCGATGCCACTATTCCCTGCGATGACGTTTCCCGTGACGACCGTGCCGGTTGTCCCGTAGTTCATCACAACACCATTTCCCGAATTGCCCAGACTGGCACCTCCCTCAAGATCGGGTCCGATGTAATTCCCCTGGACAGTGTTTCCTGACGGGGACGCGAACGCTATGTCGACGCCGTGCCCATTATTGCCGGAAATCAAATTGGCCTGGTTGGCTTCGAGACCACCAACCAAATTATTGTTTGAGCCGTTGAAAACGGCAACACCGTCGTCACCATTACCAAGATCGTTCATTCCATCGGCACTGGTACCAATGAAATTACATTGAATGACATTGTTATTGCTGCCGTTCAACGAAATACCGTTCTCGTAAGGCAGGCCATTCGCGCCAAACCGATTGATCACGAGGCCGCGTATCGTACTGCCGCTACCACCCGGTTCCAACGTGAGGCCGCTCGCGCCACTTGCAGCATTGGCGCCATTCAGTTCGACCAACAAAGTGGGTGGCCAGGCATCGCAACTGGCTCCTGGCTGGGTCGTGCCATCGATGACCACGGGATCGGTGATGGCAGGTAATGCAGCTACGGGAGTGATTGTCACAACACCACGCTGGCCTGGGACGTTGAATGTGATGGTATCCAGGCCAGGGTTGGAATTGGCCTGGGTCATTGCTTCTCGCAGAGAGCAGTCAGCCCTGGTGCATGTATCGTTACTATCATTTGCTGTGTTGACAGTGAAGATCGAGCCGGATTGGATCACGTCCGATATAACCCAGGCAGGGTCCTGGGCGTCAGTCTCCAACGAGGAACCTAGCCGCCCGTCGTTCTGACCACTGGTGCTATCAAGGATTGCCTGACCGGCACCCTCATTGAAGCGCCAGTAACCGACTAGGCCGGGTTCGCTGCCGCCCAGTGGACGGTTCATGTTTGCTTGGATTTCTGCCTGAGTCCGAGCAACATTCCAAATCCGAACTTCATCTATCAGACCATCGAAAGATGTTTCCCAGATGCCCAGGAGAACAAAGTTGATATCCGACACATTACCAGACCAGGGAGTACTTGCGATCAGTAGCCCATTTCGGTAAGCCAAAATGGTTGCGCCATTATAAGTAGCCGCGAGGTGTTGCCACTGGCCAACTTGCAGGCCACCAGGCCCAGATTGAGCGGCGTTGCAGAGTGGCACACATACACTTAAGCCCCAGTCGGAATAATTTGAATTGTCGAGATACATCACCCAGCCATGAGATGTAAATGGCGGTTCAGTAGAGGCCCCTTCCACAATTCCCTTGAAGCTACCAGAACCTGCAAGGGATGCAGGTTTTACCCACGCTTCTACGCTAAAAGCATCGCTGAAGTCGAAAGCCCCGGTATCTGCAATGCTAACAAAATCATCTGCTCCATCGAACTCTAGCGCGTAGTCTAGCGCTACTTGGAAATTTATGGAGGCATTAACCGACTCTGCACCCGCCTGCGAAAGCATGGTTGCAAGCATGGCAACGATATAAAATGCACGAGCAAAAGGTTTAGCCATACTCCCTCCTAGAGGTTGGTGAGGTTTATATGGATGTTACATTTAGTTGAATTTGTCTGGGTCTCGTTGGTCTGCGAATTACCACCATTTTACTCTTATTTGCAAAAAGTCAAACAGTACTTTGGTTACAGATTCGTGTCTGATTCAACCGCTGCCAATATTAGGTGATCGGGATGCCTACACAGTCAGCCTGTGGCTTTCATAGCGAATGATCACAGCACTACGCCCTTTCCAGGGGGATAGTAAAATATCAGTATGACCACCTACTGCGACTACTGCCTCTCTCACCCTGAAGATATCTACAACCGACACTATCACGACACACAATATGGATTTCCGCTCCATGACGATAATCTGCTCTTCGAGCGCCTTATCCTGGAGATCAACCAGGCTGGCCTGTCGTGGATCACGATTTTGAAAAAGGCGGAGAACTTTCGTAAAGCCTATCACGGTTTCAAAATCGAGAAGGTTGCGAACTACACGGAAGAGGACCGCGCCCGCCTGATGGAGGATCCCGGCATCATTCGCAACCGGCTGAAAGTTAATGCCGCGATTGTGAACGCGCAAAAAATCCTTGAATTGCGAAAAGAACATGGCTCCTTCAAAGGCTGGCTGGATGCACACCGTCCGCTTTCCAGAGAGGAATGGATCAAACTGTTCAAAAAACGCAGCGCCAACACATCGCGCTGGGCTGCCTCCAGCGTGGAAAGAGCCTGATATGCATACTCAAGGGTCAGTTTTCGCTCAACCACCAAAACAGGTCAATTTCCCCCTCACCGGCAGTATCTGCTTCATCGAGAGAGCCAGCTTGCGGACATCTTCCTGCCGATAATGATCGATCAGAAGATTGTGTGCGATGCGAAACAACCAGGCCGGAAGGGCAGGTCGGCACGGTATTTGGCGAAGCCAGTGATCATGCGCCTGAACACTTCGCCGGTCAGGTCTTCGGCAGTTAGCCGGTGACCCAGCCTGACATGTGCAAGTATCGGTAGACCGCCTGGCAGTAGGAGTCATAGAGCGCTCCGATTGCCTCTGCGCTACCTTGTTGTGCCATTTCGTTGAGTTCAGGGCTGGAGAGGTCGGACATCACTCTGGTTTCGCGAACGAGAGCCAAACTTTCCATCTCCGTTCATTAAAACGACTGTGTGGGCAAAATGTGTCACGAAGTCCCCACTTCATGAGGAACAAAAAGGAGGTTATGAAGGCTCATATGACGGCCCCACAGAGGAGAGAGACTGAGAAACGATGGAGCAGCAGGTATTGACAATCAGAAGGAATGTTCATTTTTCAATCATTCCTTCTGATATTTCAATGAGCAGAGAATCGAAAACGCTGGGATAGAGACATGTCAGCTACAACCTGGCGCACTGATCCTCCTTATTTCCGTGTACGATATTTTTCCTGCCAGTGGGTGCCGGTCGGTTCTCCTTGCATTGCAGGTTACCATCAATCGTATTATAGGAAATCGTAACGCCGCCGGTGTTCTGGAAGGCCTGCACATTGCCTCCGACCTTGTTGGAAGTGGCGCTCAAAGCGCGCTTGTTGGTGTCGAAAAGGATATCGCCCTTGACCTGCACCTTGTCAATCTTTGCCGCGCTGCCCTGCACAATTTGGATACTTCCGCCTGAATATTGCCAATCACAGTCACCTTATTGGCTGTCAACGAAGCGCCGTTCTCAACCTTGATTGTGCCCTGCACCCTCGTTCCGTTCAACTTGCAGCTTGCATTTTGTGGCACGCGCAGGTTATCCACCGTCACCGCGCCCATCGAGCCGCGGCACGTGATCTCCTCCGCCAACACCGCAAAACCGGTGGGAAACACAAAAGCCAAAGCGAGCATCAGCGACAAACCTGTCTTGATTAAGCGCTTCATTGTTAATTCTCCTCTTTTGAGTTTATAGTTATCATGTTTTCAAGTTTTACATGGTCTGCAGACCAGGGCAGTTGCGCAATCACGAGCGGTCACTTCCAACACGTCTGCCGGAATTTTCATACTGGAATACAGTCAAACGCCAGGTTCACCTCCTTTCCCGTGTTGATGCTCCTCGCCAACAGAGATCATTAAATCCTTCACTTTACTTATCGCGCGATAGGCCGCAGATGTTTTTCATCACAGGCCTGCACATTGATCCTCTTTGTTGCCTTGCACCACGTTGTTTCCGCCGGAGGGGGCAGGCATATTTTCCTTACGTTGCAGGTTGCCATTCACCAAGTTATCTGAAATGGTGACGCCGCCATTATTTTGGAAGACCTGGATAT
>DASTOH010000049.1:0-33358 GCA_035720235.1 Anaerolineales bacterium
TATGGCTGTAGCAAAGTCGCTTGACAAGAAGTAAAAAGTGGATCCTTCTCGGTACAATTGCGAGTGATCAAACCAGCAAAACCGAGGAGGATCCCAATGGAGTATAGCACGCTTAGCCAGGGACAAGAAATCAGTGCGGAAGGGGTGGGGTATGACCCAGGGAGCATCTATGACAGGCTGCAAAGCCTAACGGATCTCAGGAAGGCAAGAGGAAAGCGGTACAGTCTGACCACTGTGCTGATGATTGTGTTGCTAGCCAAGTTGAGTGGGGCCAATTCGCCAACAGAGATTGCGGAGTGGGGTGTTTACCATCAGTCCGCAATAGAGGCTCTATTGCGGATCAAGCTGAAACGCATGCCTGAGAGGAGCACCTATCGGCGGATCTTGGCATACAAGGTCTACGAGACGGAAGTGGAACGTTTGGTGGGAGAATACAATCAAGACGGTGAACGCGGCCCAATCTGTGCCCTGGATGGCAAAGCCTTGCTGGGGATGTCGAAACGGGAGGATGGCACACCGGAATATGCCCTGAGTGTGTATGATGTGACCGCCGGGAAAACCATGGCCCAGATCGAAGTGGGGAACAAAGAAAATGAGATTACCAAAGCGCCAGAAGTGATTAGATTGGCAAAAATTGCGGGAAAAGTGGTCACCGGCGACGCTTTGCACACGCAAAAACGCCTTGCCCAAACGATCCTGGACGAACAGGGAGACTATGTTTTTCCGGTGAAGGAAAACCAACCTGCTCTGTATAAAAACATCCAAGCTTTGTTCGCTCCCGAATATCCCAAACCCGGCTTCGGCAAAATCCCAACCGATTTTCTCACGGCACAAAAAGTGAACAAGGGACATGGGCGCATTGAAATTCGCACGATCACCACTAGTGAAATGCTCAATGCCTATGCCGCCTGGCCAGGCTTGGCGCAGGTCTATCGGTTAGAACGCGAATTTCAATGGCGGCGACGGGGCGTCTGTTACAAAACCTCACACGCCGTCGAATTTGGGATTACCAGCCTGACACGCAAAAAAACGAGCCCTAGACAACTCCTGGAGATCCGCCGCGCTCATTGGGGCATCGAGACGGGCTCACATTTTCGCCGGGATGTGACCCTCAAAGAAGATGCGACCCGCTTCACCATTGGTCATGGCGCCAGAGTACTGGCGAACATCCATAATCTCATCCTTGCTTTGATCCGCCAAACTGGTTTTCTCAACGCCGCCCAGGCTCGACGGTTTTTTGCTGCCCATCTTTCCTGTGCGTTTTCACTGCTCATTACCCCCTTTTCCTGACTTTGCTACAGCCATGCGAGATTAATCGCGCTACGTTGACGTTGACTTTTTCCCATGATAGAATGCAATCCGCTTTACCCCTTTGCGTCACACAGCAGGACGGGCGCGTAGCTCAATGGCAGAGCAGCGGCCTTTTAAGCCGTTTGTTGAGGGTTCGATCCCCTCCGCGCTCACAAAAAACCCCTGAAAAACAGGGGTTTTTGTGGAAAGATCAACTAACCAGATCTCAGGTATGACAATTAAGTTATTAGCGGTATGCCAAAAGTATGCCAATCCCGATAGCCCGCTTCGTCCAGACTGGATGATTTGGATGGACAAAATGTGCTCTTTTTGGAGAGAGTGAACGAAAAACCCAGAATTAATCGGATGGAGCAGCAGTCTAAAAGCCGTTGGTTCTATAATAAGAGCATCATGCAATGACTCAGTTTGATGACATAGATTTCATTGCGGTAAGAATACAGCGTGCGCAGAGAGACTCAAACTCTCAACGTCAATGCTCAGCAGGATTGTGCAACAGTCCAACCAACGGCTTTTTGGAATCAAAAAGCCGTTGGTTGGATAAGAAGAGCAGAGCGGAGTTACCAGCAGTATTTTCAATTGCCGTGATTCAGTGTTCTTCTGGCGTCTGCTTTTATGGGAACAAATGACGAAAGAAGTCCCAGGAATTCGTCCAGCCGTGATTTCGACCGAAACAGGGACAAGACGGGACGAATGTGGGCGGTTTCGACACGTATTTCGTAACGTGTACCCTCATCGCTTCGACCCTGCCAAACTTGGGAAACTGGCCAACTCCGCTCCTGAACTTTCGCACGAACAAAAGCCGGGTTGCTTGCCTTTGCCGCTTTACTCGAACACTAGCTTGTGATTCTAAAGGCTCATCTTCCAACGCTTCCAATATTTCCACTAGTTTTTTCTGATTGCAACACTTTTGCAACACCTAAGCGACTCTACTTGCGCAACAGCAGAGTCTGTCACCAAGAAAATCGGGCTGTAACTCTGCTCGATTTTGCTATCAAGCTTGCTTTTCTAATTTCTGGCAATGGGACACTACGATTATGATGTCAATTTCTTTACTAAATCTTTACAAACCTTTTGCATCTTCGCCAAATTTCGAAACTACACTTTGACCAATGAATTTCTTGGAGGTCATTGTATGGTCGCTCTGTTTGGCAGGCGTATTCGCATCTTTCGTCCACGTAGTATCTGGATACGAACAGTAGTCCAGTGGTTTTTCTTCCTGTTGATCGCCTTGATCGCGGTCAATCACACTCTCGCAGAAAGCGGCGCCGGGATCCCGATCCTGGCCAGCGCGTCTTTACACGCGGTCTGCCCGTTCGGGGGAGTGGAAACGCTTTATACATTTGCCGCAAGTGGACTGCTCGTCAAGAAGATCCATGATGCATCACTCGTTCTTGCTGGGATCGTACTGCTTCTATCCATTTTGTTTGGACCGGTCTTTTGCGGATGGGTTTGCCCGTTGGGTACCGTTCAGGAATGGGTTGGAAAACTGGGTAAGAAATTTTTCAGGCGACGTTACAACCATTTTGTTCCGGCACGGCTCGACAGCATCCTTCGATATCTGCGATACGGGGTCCTGGTCTGGGTACTGTACGTGACTGCCACCAGTGGAACGCTGATCTTCGAAGCCTATGATCCGTACTTTGCCCTGTTCAATTTCTGGAGCACGGAAGTGGCCTGGAGCGCCCTCGCCATCCTCGGTGTGACACTGATCCTCTCCGTTTTCGTGGAACGCCCCTGGTGTAAGTATGCCTGTCCATACGGCGCCGTGTTGGGGATCACGAACCTGTTCCGTGTATTTGCCATCAAGCGTTCCGAGTCTACCTGCAAAGCCGACGGAGCCTGCTCGATCATGTGCCCGATGAACATCGAGGTGGATAGCAAGAAAGTGGTGTGCGATCATCAATGTATCTCGTGCCTGGAGTGCACGTCCGAAGCCATTTGTCCCGTTGCCAAAACCGTCCTGTTCGCCAGTGGAGGTGTGAAATGACACTGACGTCCAAGCCTCTTGCTGTCATTCTGTTGGTGTTCGTGTTCGGTGGGATCGCGTTTTCGTCTGTCATGGGCTGGTGGGCGACCGAGTCGAGCAAGGTTCCTGTCGCCTTTACCGAAGGGGAGTTTGCAGGGCAGGCAAATCCGGCGGATATTCGTGGTTCCTACACCTTTGGCGACATCGCAAAATCGTTCGATGTGACTCCCGAAGTGTTGGCACAAGCCTTTGGGGTTGCCGCAGATGATCCATCGGCGTTTGCAGTGAAGGAACTTGAAGCCATGTACCTGGATTCGGGTTTTGAGATTGGCACCGCCTCGGTCCGCCTGTTTGTGGCTTTTTATGCGGGACTCCCATTCAATACCACAGAGCAGGAGATCTATCTTCCGCAAGCAGCGACGGATATACTTCTGGCAAATGGAAATCTCACGCCGGAACAGATCGCTTATCTGCAACAATTCACTGTGACAACCGGCATTTCTCTGCCAGTGGAACAACCCTTGGCAGAATCAACTCCAGTGCCTGTCGCGACCCATGTGCCGACCAGTGAGGAATATACGGTCAAAGGAAAAACTATCTTTGGCGAGTTGATCGCCTGGGGTGTGCCGCAGAATGTCATTGAACAGTTGATCGGTGGCCCCATGCCTGACTCCGCCATGTCGGTCAAAGACTATGCATCTGCGAACGGACTCAACTTTGAAACGCTCAAGCCAGCTCTGCAGACTGAAGTGGACAAAGTAAGACCATAACCTGGAATAAAAGTAAAATCATCCTATGACCAAAATTCTCGTTGTTGATGACGAACCGTCTATTACCAATCTTGTCACTGCCTACCTCAAGCCCGAAGGCTACGAGGTGTATACGGCGGCAGATGGCAATGCTGGGCTCAAAGCGGCACGCACCTTCAAGCCCGACCTGATCATCCTCGACCTGATGCTCCCCGGTATCGATGGGATCGAGTTGCTCTCACGGCTGCGGCGCGAATCAGACGTGTATGTCATTATGCTGACCGCGCGCACTGATGAGACGGACAAGATCGTTGGACTGTCCGTAGGCGCGGATGACTATGTCACCAAGCCGTTCAGCCCGCGCGAACTGGTGGCGAGGGTTAAGGCGGCGTTGAGGCGCATCAAAACGGGAACAGATACGGGCGTGGAACGAAGCGTGCTCTCTTTCAAGCATATCCGCATCGATGTGGGCGCGCATACTGTCAGCGTGGATAATGTCCCCATCGATTTGACAGCCATCGAGTTTGATCTCTTGCGCGCCCTAGCAGAGAACCGCGGACGGGTGTTGTCACGCGAACAATTGCTGGAAAAAGTCTGGGGTGGTGAATACTTCGGTGAGATGCGGGTTGTGGATGTCCACCTTGGGCACGTGCGTCAGAAACTGGGAGACGATTCGCTGATTACCACTGTGCGCGGGGTCGGCTATCGCTTTGAGGGTGAACCACTCTAACAGGTACCACCATGAACTATATACGTGAACGACTCAGTGCAAAATTGTTTCTGGCGCATCTTACGGTCATTCTGATCGGGATCATCATTCTTGGAATTACGATCCAGATCACCATTCCGGCGGCATTCAACCGCCACATGGGGATGACGATGAACTCGTCCATGATGAATGGCATGGGTATGGGGCAGGGACAGGGACAAGGGCAGGGCCAAGGCCAGGGTCAGGGATATGGAAGGACCCTGTTTGAAAATTTTCGCGCCAGCATGTTTGAGTCGCTAGGCTACGCGGTGACAGCCTCTGTCCTGGCGGCCTTACTGGTCAGCCTGCTTTTAAGCCGCCGGATCGTTGCCCCTGTGCGCACGCTTACAAACGCATCACAACATATCGCAGATGGGCATTACGCCGAACGAGTTCACGTGAACGGTTCGGATGAGATCGCACAATTATCGACAAGCTTCAATCAAATGGCAGCGCAGCTCGAACAGGTTGAATCCATGCGCCGCCAGCTGATCGGCGATGTGACCCATGAGCTGCGCACACCGCTGACATCCATCAAAGGCTATATGGAAGGACTCGTAGATGGCGTGCTGCCTGCCACACCTGAAACGTTCAATCAGATCCATCACGAAGCCGACCGCCTCTCGCGTTTGGTGGATGATCTGCAGGAATTGAGCCGCGTGGAAGCAAAGGCTTATTCGCTGAATATCCGCTCCGTGGCCGTTTCCAACCTGGTACAGACCATCGTTAAAAGACTTTCGCCTCAAGCGACGGCCAAACGCATCACTCTACGCTCAAACCTTCCGGCCCATCTGCCGCCTGTCCAAGCTGACGAGGACCGCGTCACGCAGGTGCTCCTTAACCTGGTGGCGAACGCGATCCAGTACACGCCCGAAAGAGGAGAGGTAACCATCTCGGCCGCGCGCAAGACTGACGAAATCCATATTTCAGTTCAGGATACAGGGATAGGGATTCCGGCGGAGCATCTTGCGAACCTGTTTACGCGCTTCTATCGCGTAGATAAGTCCAGATCGCGCCATGCAGGCGGCGGCTCGGGCATTGGTCTTACAATTGCGAAGCATCTCGTCGAAGCACATGGCGGGCAAATCTGGGTGGATTCGAAGGGTGATGGGCAGGGAAGCACGTTTACGTTCAGTTTGCAGACCGCAAAATGATGGCACAGATCCTCTTTTCTTTCTCCAATCTTGAACTCTTCTTTATTGAACCTTTACATTGATCCTGTATCCTTAGAGTGTAAGTCAGGCAAAACCTGAATATTCACTCAATAGGAGTAAAAATGAAGAAAACAATGTTGATCGCTGGAGTCGTTCTGGCAGTACTGGTGGTTTTTGGAGTTGGTGTTGTGTTTGCGCAGGGTCCGAACCCGTACGTCGGGAATGGGCCCATGATGCAAAACGGCGGTGGCTGGATGCATGAATACGTCGAGAAGGCACTCGCCGCGAAACTGGGACTGACCGAAGGACAGGTGGAAGAGCAATTTGCGGCCGGAAAGTCCATGTACCAGATCGCACTCGACAATGGCATCAAAGAGGAAGATCTTGCTGATTTCCTGAAAGGTGTCCATCAGGATGCATTTGCAGCTGCCGTGAAAGATGGCGTGATGACCCAGGAACAGGCAGATTGGATGCTGCAGCGCATGCAGAACCGCGGTAGCTATGGCACGGGTAACTGCCCGATGCAGAATGGACAGGGTGGGCAGTTCAATCGAGGTGGCGGCTATGGTCCCGGCATGATGAATGGAAATGGCGGCGGAATGATGCGAGGCGGCTGGCAGAACCAACAGACCAACCCGTAATGATCAAAAACAGCGCGAAGGCTCAAGTCCTTCGCGCTGTTTTCATTTAAACAGATCGCTTTGCATTGCCGGCTGCAGATTCAGGTGCAGGAGAAGGCGCCTATCCGGCAGCTATTTTTCAATTACATCAATAAGGTCGCGCGGAAAATGAACCACATAATCGGGATCGCCGCGAAGCAAGTGGTCCAGGCTCTGATGCCCCCAGGTAACCGCTATACTCGTGACAGATGCTTCTTTTGCTGCACGAATATCACTTAACGAATCACCTACCATGAAGACCAATTCTCGCTTTGTATCTGCTGAAAACTGATTCTGTGCGATTGATATTTTCTGTGCCTTGGAACCAGGAATATCTATTCCGTACACTGCATGAACACATTCATTCAGACCATGTTCGATAAGAAAAGCATTTACGTTTTGCGATGAATTCGTTGTGATAATGGCAAGCATGTTATTAATAGCAAGATTTCTGACAATATTACTCAATCCATTGAAAATTGCAGGCGGGGATTTCTTTTCGGCGAAGAGTTTCAAACACCTTTGTACAAATTCATCTACAAGATGTTCAGGGACTTCGCATGCACGCCCGAATGATGCAAAAGACATAATCTCAAGATTGCTTAGATCATCTTTTTTTACAACGTGTCTTATCCCTAATTCATTACAGACTTCCTGGCCAAACTGAATCAAGTCATGTAACGTGTCTGCAAGAACACCGTCAAAGTCGAAAATGATCAATGCCATGGGGTAGATGTTTTTCCAATTCCTATTTTCACCCGCATGTGTTTTTTGTGCAAGAAACTGCTTAACGGCTCACGTTATGCCCCTTCGGGGTACGGCTGGGGAGAAAAAGGACCGAAAACGGGAAACTGCCATAGGTCCAGAAAAGGTCCAAAAAACGCGCAAAGTCCCAGCCGTCCCGTGCATTATCCCGATGCTCTTTCGGGACGCTTTGTTGGGCGGCGGTCTTCGATGGGATCTAACGGCGACCGAACTACGTGCAGCCATTGACCTCTAGTTAGTCCCGGAACAACTTCTGTCCAGTCCATCCAATTTTTCATAAATTTATTTTACCGACCTTGACCTGATTTGTATTAAGCTGCGCAGCGAAGGGTTAGGCCGCGCCTGTTGCGGAATCATCTTCAATACCGGCCCACCTGAGGGCGTCTACACGCTCCCCAAAGGAGAGATATTGGGTGATCTTGCCATTGCGAAAAACGAAGCCGTCAGCAAATCGTCCGCCAACCCAGTCAGTCGAGTCCTTCAAGCGAACCCAAACATGGACGTATACGACAACTTTGTCTCTATTCACCAAGAACTTCTCGGGCTGGCAGGTTCCTTCGGCCCAAGTCCCTCGACCTTTTGTGACGTGCTCTTGCACTTCCGCGATACCACGATAAGTGCCAGCTGTTGGGAAGCCCTCGGGCTCAATACGCACAATCTGCGGATCAAAATCCTTAGTTATGGCCTGCATGTCATTGCGATTGATTGCAGCGAAGAACTGCTCTAGTGCTTCAATTTCGGTACTCATGGTAATTCTCCTTTATGGGATAATAGAACATGCTTTCTATTCCGTCAAGACGAGAAAAACACCTTTTTCGAACTTGGCGAAGCGCCCAACTCTGAGTTATACAGTGTGGTGCTGTAAAGTGTCCGCGTGCGGCGTGGTATCCGCACGACACTGTATAACTGCATCCATGTGATTGTACGCATACATAGAAAACACCCGCTTAGAGGAGCGGGTGTTTGTTTTTGACGAGCATAATTTCTGCAAGATAGACTGCTGAGCTTGGTGGTTAGGATCCGCTGACGGTGGGGTATCCTGCCGTCTTCCATTGGTTCAGCCCACCCGCCATACTGGTGACATTGGTGAAGCCTGATTCCAACAATATGTCACGTCCCTGTGCACTGCGGTTACCGGAGCGACAAACTATAACGATCCCCTGATCCTTGGGCAGTTCATTAATTCGGTTTGGCAGTTGATCGAGTGGGATCAGAGTCGATTCAGGAATATGGGCTTCATTCCACTCCTCTGGCTGACGCACGTCCAGGATGAAGGGCCTTTTTCTTGTGAAATGCTTCCTATGTAGTTGTTCTTTGCAACGTCTCTGAAAGCAACCTATTTGTAGGTTGCAAGGTGTCAAGCAGAGCAGTTAGGGCGTCGGCTGCTCCTTGAGCACTTTTACCGACCTCGGAGGGTGTACTGTCGTAGCCAGGACGAGAGGGAGTTAAGACTGAGAAACCATACTCGGTCAACATCTCATGAGAAAGACGAGTCTCTCGGCTGCAATGCCCACCATTCAAGACAACAACGGTGGGACCTGTGCCTTCAAAACGGTATTCTATTGGCCCTTTTGCAGTTTTTGTAATTCTTTGTGCCATGTTGAATAATCCTGGTCTGAAAATAACGTTTGTGGTCGCCTATTGCCTGCGCATCATACAATGACAATATGGCAACACTCCATGCCTGCCGAGCACCACGGCCCGAACTGTCGTACAACCCAAACGAATCTGATAACGATCAGGTTCCTTTGGATTGTCTTGGCCGCTCGCAACGTTGTGGCCAAATTTGGTAAGGAGCATTGTATACAGAAGAAAACATTGCACCATAAAGGATTCTCCTCTGAACCTCATCGGGCGTAACCTGCTGAATTTCCAATAGGGATTCATGCATTTGGAAACGTGACCAATTCAATTGCTTCAGGCATTGTACGAGACCTAGATCAAGCATTAGGCTCAAGGCCCGTACAGTTTGCAGCGGCCGTGCAAGCAGTACAAGCAAATGGATCGTGTTGTCCCAATGACCATCTTAGGGTAATGGCGCATTAAAGCCATAAACAGCCTGTATGCAAGGTTGCCAGCATACAAGTTGTAAGGCGATACGCTCCTCAAGCGCTTGCTTAAAAGCCTGAACAAATTCAGGCCGGCTGTCCAGCTTGACCAATGCCTCGTTGTGTAGCAATGGATGCAAATGAGCCCTGGCATCAACCACGGCTTTATCGCATAACTCCGTTACTATGTGTTTGAGACCTAGGAAGACTGCGAGGACAGGCTTCAGGGTTTCTTTACTTAAAGATCTTTTTGTTTCTCTCATCGGAATCTATCTAGTACCAAATGGAGTATTGGTCCGCTGCTGAGCGGAGCACTTGGAAAATCAAGTTGACAGCAATTAGAGCCGACTGCTAATCAACGCAACAGCATTTCCAACACCATCTTCAGCACGGATAATACTGCCCAACGATGCTGCGCGTTGATGCATACCTTCATCCGCGACTGCCTCTCTAATTGCTCTGGCTAGCGCTTCAGCGGTCAACTTTCCCTTGGGAATAGGTGCTGGCCCAACACCTAACACAGCGACGCGGTTTCCCCAGAAGGTTTGATCGCCCACAAATGGGCAGATCACGGTGGGCTTTCCTGCACGTAGTGAGGCTCCAGTCGTGCCTGCCCCACCATGATGAACGACTGCGGCCATTTGAGGAAATAACCAATCATGTGGAACAGCATTGATGTGAAGGACACGTTTTGAAGCGCTGCTCGAATTTGTCCCTACTTCTATACCTGCCAACACACCGCGCTGACCAGCAAGCTCGAGGGCTTCCAGAACAAGTGCGCTTTTATTTGCGCCACCGAACATGGACATACTGCCAAAGCCTATATACACAGGCGGCGGACCAGCGCTTAGAAATTTGACCAGTGCAGGTTCCGGCTGCCAGGTTCTGGGTGCATCCAGGAACCAGTAACCCGTGACGACTGACGAGTCATCCCAGTCAACGGGTCGTGGTACTACGGCTTCGCTATAAGCATACAGTTTGGTTACCGGTTTGTCGCGCAATGCTTCGCCGCCTTTCGCAGGTGGCAAACCAAGCACATTTCTCCGCCATTCATTGACGGGACGCCGATAGATGGCTGGACCCATTTTGGCAAAAAATGTATGGCTAAGTTTATTGAAAGGTCCCAGGTTCCTAAAAGGAAAAAATGGACTCGGGAATTCTTTCGTGGGCGAGTAGAGGGGCGTTGGAAAAGCCGAAAAAGCAGGAACAGCCAATTTTTCAGCAATATCATAAGCACCGATCGCTGCCGGGTTATAAATAAAAATTTCTGTATTTTTGGCGCTTTCCCATTCATCCCGTAGCGTATCCTTGGCCATCTCAGTGTATTGACGGATAAGTTGGAGCGGGTTCGTGCGTTGCTTATTGGATGAATTACTTTGTGCTTCTTGGGCAGCTTTTAGGAAATCGCCACGCAGGGAAGCATATTGCATTCCATACTCTTTCACTAAACTCTCAAACTCACCTAAGGTGGCAATCGTAACTTCATGGCCGACTGCCTTAAGGCCCAGTCCCAGGGCAATGTATGGCTGCACATCGCCGCGTGTTCCAATGGTTAGAATGCATATCTTCATTGTTCCTCCAGAAAAGCCGATCAGTTTCCGAAATCAGTTCCAACTAGCCGGGATGCATAATCATCTCGAAGTATGCGGTAGTAATAAAGAGCATCGTTATTGTCACATGTCCTATATCATTCAACATTATCACGGCAGAAATTTGCTATGCCTCCTACTCTTGAAATTCCAATTGATGTGCCTGTACGGAACAAACCAAAATACTGTCATCGATTTCGCTCCACATATTCTGGCACCTGGATCATCGGCGACCGTTCCAGCTCAGCGATCTCCTCAACATCCAGAAAATACCCCTTGGAATCGTGTCGGATCAACTTCATCGAGCGATTCACATCCTCCAGCACGGCGCGGCCAAAACGCTTTTCCAGTTTGCGCATCACCGTCTGAATGATCGCAAAAGACATTTTGCTCAATGCCTCCAAATGCTGGTTGTGATGGATACGCTCCAGCAGATCCACCTGGGCAATGGCACCCAACCCATATCGTTCATATACATCGATCAATAACCCGGTTTCCACGCCGTAGCCCGAAAAGAACGGCGCCTGTTCCAGTGCGTTACGCCTACCCCCGTATTCCCCGGAAAGCGGCTGGACCACGCCTGAAAGCTCCGGGTAAAACAAATTGAAGAGCGGGCGAGCGGTCAGTTCGGTCACCCGGCCACCACCAGCCGCCTGCATTTTTGAGCCCACTTTCAATGGTCGGCGATAAAATCCCTTGACGAACTGGATTTTTGGATCCTGCAAAAGCGGCCCGATGATGCCGTAGACAAACCGCGGGTGAATATTCACGATATCCGTATCGATCCACACGATCAGGTCGCCGCGTGTTACGAACAGGCTTTTCCACAGGGCTTCACCTTTGCCCTGCCGCACACCCATGCGCTCCAGCAACCGCTGGTGAATATAGACCGGAATACCCTCCTTGCAGGCAATCTCACGCGTGCGATCCGCTGAATTGGAATCGATCAATACGATCTCATCCAATAACGGCACTTTTTGCATCAGATCCCTTTTCATGGTCCGAATCACCTTGCCCACAGTTTCTTCTTCATTCAGGGCCGGCAAAGCCAGGCTGATGCTTAACCCTTGTTCGTGCTTCGACTGCACCAGAACCCTTAGATGATTAAACTCATCCGCATGGAAGGTGTTCTCCGCAAACCATTTATCCACCAGGATCGAGATCGCCTGTACGCCAGCAGTCTCATCATAGGTTGCATGCGGCAAGGGGCGGCCGCTTTTGACTGCGATCACGGTGCAAGACGCCTCCCGCAAGAGGTGGTCTGCAATTGGTCCTAATGAAACGGAACTGCGGAGGGGCTGGGCTGTGGTGCCCAGCACAATCACATCCTTTTGTTTGGCATAGTGCAAAATGGTTTGCAGTGGATCTGGTGTGGCTTCAGATTGTTTCTGCACCTCAGGCAATTGCCTCAATACCCGATCTAAGCCTTTGAAGGCGGCGTCCTTGCTGGCATCCTCACCCAGTGGATTACGGATATGCAGAGTCGATATTCCAGCGGGACGCAGACCCAAACCCACGCGTAGAGCCAGTTCCGAGTGTGGACCCCCTCGCACAGGCACGAGCACTTGATTGGGTCTACGGGTGATTTTGCCTCGCACCAGAGCCACATTACACGGTGGACGCGTCAATATATTGCTCAACGTGACATGCAATGCTTTGAGATGCGCCTCAAACTCAAGACAAAGTAAGTCAGGCTTTGCATCCTGCACCAGCTTCGAAAGTTCCTGCCAGGGCTCATAGGAAACGATCACCTGCGATTTGCTTACAATGTTTTTCGCCTTTGCAAAGTTCTGAAGCAGTTTCCGCACGGCACGCGCCGCGACATTTCCCATGCTCAACGATTGGTCCGGAGGTACCACCACCACGCCCACGAGCGTAACCTCTGCATCGAAAAGACGTGCAACGTCCAGAGCGTGTAATCCGGGTCCTTCGTAGACTAACGGAACAACAATGGTATGGATGGGTGTAAATTTCGTATGTCGTCTTGCCACAGAACTGTCCTCCATAGCTACCCGTGCGGACTCAAATCGTATTCTCGAAGTCTGCTCCAACAGGGAAGGAATTTCCGATTGGATAACGGGGACCAATCACAATGTAAGTTCTCTGAAGTGGTCTCTATGATTCCTTTGACCGCAACATTACTGGACGAGATTAAGTTGCTGACTGTATGTAGCAAGATGATTCTTGGAGTAACGAAAGAGTTGTTCAACGGTGGCTGGACCAGGTAACAACGGGTCGCTATCAGAAATTTGCAGCATTTGATCAAAACAGTTGTCAGGTATGCCGTCCAGCACCTCCAAAACAAGCGCCGTGGTATTGTCGTATTGCCACGCAATAGACCAGTGGTTTGCGTTTGCTGCCCGTGTTCGGATAAACGACTCCTCGGTTCTGTAAATGACATTCGATCTCACGATTTGGGAAATAAAGGAAAGCCTCGGATTCTCAGCCGCATTATTTTTCAGAACATGTGGAATAATCAGGCCTGCAACACTCATTCGATATAACAATTCGCCATTTGTCCAGCCTGGATCTTTGCTGGAAAGTTTCAGGGCCGTGTCTGGAACAGTGACGAGTAATCGATGGAATTTTTGCTGCGTCCATTCAATTTCATTCTGCAAGGTGGAGTGAATACCAGTATCCATTATCTTCCTATCACAGAAAAGTTTGAGGACGTGAACGTTGATTGATGACCGGAACACTATCCTCGTTCATAAGCATGCCAGTTCAATGCAGGTTTCGGGTTCGTTCTCATCTGGATCAGATCTGCTACTACGTGACCGGGGGCGGAGGTGAGATTTGGGCAATTTGGTGCGACGGTTATCGAACCTTTGACACCAAAGAACAACCCAAGTATGAATAAGTGACTTATTTCGTATTCTCATTGCTGGTCGAAGAATATTCCTCACCAGTAATAACATCGCAATGCCAAGAAAAATAAAAGTGAGTGTAGCTGGATTCATGCCTTGTCCATCAAGTTTCTCTGCAAGTTCATTCACTCAAGAAGGCGTTTGAAAAAATAATTCTGAAAACCATATTCGTTCTTTTGTGCACTGATCATTTCCCACCCATCCGTACCCAGGGCATTTAGATATTTGATCAAGTCCACCTCATGAGCATCGTCCTCGCTGCTAAATACTTGTTTACTGTTGGCAGTGGCTACTAGTTTTCCCTTGGAAAACTCCACATGCATTTGTAGATATTCCCATTTTTGCATTCCAACCTCCATTGATAGCTGAAAACGGCTCATTTTTGTGAAGTCCTTCATCAAAACGGCATTTTAGGTTGTACTGCTCAGAGCCTTGCACCAGTCAACCTGTACTCGTCTGGCAGCAATAGCCAGGAAAATTTCAAGAGTTGAAGACGAATAGCCAACATGTACAAGCCCACCAACATCATAATAATCGTAGCGATCTGTGTAAAGCTTAACCACGTCACCCCTAGGTGAGGCTGTCAGGACGGAAAAACTCAATCAGAAAACGGCCAAGACCTGCCAGGACGAGCCAGAGAAAAAACCCAGTGCCAGGTTTCAATCGATCCGAAAAACGTCGTGTAATGAACATGATCAAGGAAAATGCCAGAAGGTTCCAAATCATTTCATAGGCAAAGGTTGGGTGAAACCGGGTTGTTTCAAGAGGAAATTTGACTAGATCCTGATAAATCCCAATCCGATGTTGTGCGTCGATGGGAATACCCCAGGGGAGGGTGGTTGGCTGTCCATACAGTTCCTGGTTGATAAAATTGGCAGGCCGCGCCAGCGCCTGCCCCAGTAGGACAGTCGGGGCAATGGAATCCAGGAACAACCACACATCCATATGACGGCGTCGAAGGAAGAACCACATGGCGATCCCGCCCAGAAGCAAACCGCCGTAGATATGCAAGCCTCCCTGGGGGATATTGATGATCTGAATGGGATTTTCAAGATAATATGAATTTCCGCCCAGCGTGGCATTGATGACATACCATAACCGTGCTCCAAGGATGGCGCAGGGAGAATCCAGATCATGGCATCCCAGAGAGTTTGTCCATTCTCCCCACGGCGGGTGATTTCTTTCTCCGCTACCCAGGCGCCCATGATTACTCCCAGCATCACGAGAACACCATACCATCGCAATGCCAACTCAAAACTTCCCAGATGAAATGAAAAAATCACAGGGTCAATCATTCATTCTCCTCACGTGAAATGATTCCTTGCCTATCAAACTCTGATCCGCAGTACGTATAGAACCCGTTCCATATGCATGGCGTCCCAACAAAAACTGCACATCGATATTCAGCCGGTGCACTACATCCTGTCTGCAGGACGTTTGACTTCCGTCCGCATACTAATCGTAATAAGGTTATCTGTTGCCACATATCACAACCAACACGCCTACCCGTCAGGCGCGTCTAATGGTATGAACGCAGTTGGACTTTCATTCTCCAAATCGGGCCAAAGGATTTTTTGTAATCGAACAAGCGCACGACTTTGGATCACCTTTATAGAGCTTACACTTTTCCCAACAACAACCGCCGTTTCTTTCAGACTGAAGCCCTCTAGGAAGCGAAGAATCATGACGTGACGTTGAATATCATCTAGATGAGAATTTATGGCCACCACTAGTGCTCCAATTTGTTTGTTTTCCTGGTCCGAAAGTGCTTGTGACGGGATAATGGGAGTGTGAATTTGAGCGCTCGTCTTCGAGCGTTTTGTGTCCTGGTCAAAGCTGATAAGATCTCTAACGCGTCTGTACGCAACCTGGTATAAAAAGATTCGGAGACTGATGATTGACTCGAGCCCTGTGGCACATTGTTCCAACAGTTCAGAAAAAACATCGCCAACGAGCTCGTCTGAAACAATGGGGTCGTTACACAGTCTGTACACGTACTTGTAGATTTCAGGCGCATAACAATCAAAGATCGTAATTAGTACACCCTGATCCATGTTCCGGGCAGCTTTCAGCAAGGCAGCATTATCCAACATTTCATTACCTGACCGTCAGCAATGGTTAACAATGCACTGAGCTTCGAATGAATAGGTCCAACAGCCTATCATCACGGTACACCATGAAAGGTTATGATCAAAATGAACAGGCTGAGACTCAGGAATGCCACGAGCGAAAACACGGCCAACATCCTGTTGTTTTTATCAATTAAAGGTTGCGATGTACCCTTCCGCGAACGAGTGGGCTGAAGATAGAAAAGGGCCAGCAAAATGCCCAGGAGCGTAACCAGCTTAATTAGGAAAAGGGGCAAGATCCAGTTTTGCATCAGGAGCAAGTCAAATTACTTGGACATTGTTGCTAACCCGCGAATCATCATTGCTCCTATGTTAGCTTCTTCCCCCATTTCCTGTCTTTAAAGAAGTTGATACAACTTCTTAAGAACTTCTTAAAGCGCGACAGTGCATTTTTAGGAGTTTATTCCAAAGAGTGCTAGACCTCTATCTATTCATTCGTCCTTCGTGGACGAAGTCGGCAGGAAAATCCTGAATTGGCTTCCTTTGCCTGGCTCACTTTTCAATTCCACCCGCCCGCGATGAGCGTGAACCAGATCAGCAACGATGGCTAAGCCGAGACCCATTCCTTCATAGGACAGGCTCTCATGTCGGGCACGATAAAAGGGTTTAAAAATTTGTTCCTGTTCATTCATATCAATACCAGGACCAGTGTCACTTACTTCCAACCAGAACATCTGCCCATCCATTCCCGCGGAGAGTTGAACGGTCCCACCAGAGGGAGTGTATTTGAGTGCATTGCTAACCAAGTTTCCAATGATTTGGGATAATCGCATGGGATCCGCTTTAATAGCTGGCATGACAGGCGGGAAAGACATGCGCCAATCAATCTGCTGTTGATGAGCCAGTTCCTCCCAGGGGCGTAAAACAGCCGGCAGCCATTCATCCAGAGAGATTATTTCCATGTTGAGTTCCAGAGGCCCCAACACTTGATCGTGTAGATGAGCCAAATCTTCCACCAGTCTTTGCAAGTTTCCCATCTCCAAGTCCATACCCTGAAGGAGTTCATCAAGCTGTGCGGGGTCATCCTTCGAACCGTGCAATAACACTTGAACGGCCATTCGCAGCGAACCCAACGGGCGTCCCAATTCATGAATTAAGTTGGATAGCAGCTGCTGACGTGATTGCTCCAGGCTTCGTAGACGTTCCACCAATTCATTTACAGCAAGAATGAGGGATCTTATCTCTTCAGGGCCCTCTTCTGCGATCCGCTCCTTTTTCTCACGCTTGGTGAGATGGATAACGGCCTGAGTCACTTGTTGGAGCGGTTTCCCAATGTTAATTGCGAGTGTGGAACCTAATAATCCACCCAGGGCCAAGCCGAGAATTGTCACAAAGCCGATCACATAGCGTAATTGTAGGAGCTCCTGGGTAATTGTGGTGTATTTTGAGCTAACCCGAACAAATCCCAAAAGCTTTCCGCTTTCAGAAGAAGCTGGAGCCAGAACATCTACAATTTCCGCCTGTAAACCCTGGCTGTAATTCGTAGTGACACGAAGGTCATTTACCGGTGGATCCTGGAGCAGACTCAATGTCAGGGTTTGGTTCAGACGGTTATTATCTGCCGGATCCGTAGAGGCGAGCAGACGTCCTTCCGGGGAAATAAGCATGACACGTTTCGTTAGCCGAGGATATGTGCTGAGTAGCAGTTCCTGAGCCACAGTTGAATTCGACCACCATTCCGGTCTCTCCTGCAGGATTTCAGTTAAGATGATCGCATCGCCTTCAAGCTCGCGCGAGATGCTTGGAAGGATCACCCTGGTTTCCAGAAGATAGACCAGGCTTGCTCCCATAAGGGGAATCGTGATAAGAAGCGGCAAAATATGACTCAGAATGAGTCGCTGACCCAGTTTACGCATTATTCTCCTCCAGGTTCCAGTTTATAGCCGATTCCGTGTACGGTCAAAATCCGTCTGGGTTCGTTGGGATCTTTCTCAATCTTTTTCCTCAGCCAGCGAATATGTACATAAACGGCCTGGGGTTGTCCTGTGAACTCAACCCCCCAAATAGCAGCCAGTAATTCTTCATTGGACATCACGCGACCCGGGTTCATCATCAGCACGTGCAATAGATCAAATTCACGAGGGCTCAGCTCGACTGGTTGGCCTGCCAGCGTGACCTTATGGGCAACACTATCCAAATATAGGTCTCCAAGCATGATCGGCGTATTCGAAACCGGTGAAGGCACTGAGCGTTCCATGCGGCGAAAGACAGTCTTGATACGAGCCAATAGAATGTCGAGATTTACCGGCTTGGTAATATAGTCATCCGCTCCCAATTCCAGCCCCAGGATCTCATCCAGGTCCCTCCGTCGCGCTGTGAGAAAGATCACCGGAATATTCGCTTGTCTCTTGAAATGTTCCAGTGCCTGTAATCCATCCATCCCCGGCATATTAATATCCAAAATCACCAGATCAGGACGCTGACGGGCAGCAATCTCAAGCGCGGCTTCTGCACTGGTTGCGCTCGTTATCTTATAACCAGCACGCTCGAGCCCGAAGGTCAGGCTCTTGCGCATGAGCGTATCATCATCGACCAAAAGGAGGTGTTTTTTCATTTTTCTCAGGAATCACCTTTTCTTCATTACGAGTCTACAGATGAAGTATACCCACCTTGTGGTTGTGGTGGCGAAGTCAAGTGGATACAAAACACTGATTGAGTGCAGGCGTTTCTGGAAGTCTGTTGTTATGGTTGGCTACCGTTCTGCAGAATTTGCTGTTAGCCTGTAAATCAGATTGCAACTTTTTTGTATTTTATGCATCCAAAAGATGGATACACAGCTTCTATGACAAGGACTCTCATATGAAAATCAATGAGTCGAGCTGGGATAGCGTACTGCGTATTTTCAGCGGCTTTTTCCTCTTGTATGTTGGTTTGGCGGGTGAACTGACAGGTGCTTCCGCTATACTTGCCGACCTATTTGGGTTATTTCTGCTGCTCACCGGAGTGATCGGTTTCTGCCCTGTCTATACTTTGTTTCGAAGAAAGAAGTAAATGTTTCATGGACGTTCAGACCTTTTTTGAAAAACTCAAACAAAACCCAAGACCCGTGGTCGTGGATCTCTGGGCACCCTGGTGTGGACCATGCAAGGTGGTCAAACCCACCGTGGAAAAATTGGCCAGTGAATACGAAGAACGCGTGGATGTCTGGCAGATCAACGCAGATGAGAGCCAGGCTTTGCTTCGCACATTGAAAGTTTATGGCATTCCTACCATCCTTGGTTATCAGGATGGGCAGGAAGTTATTCGCTATGTGGGTGTGAAACCCAAAAACGAAATGCAAGTCCTGTTTGAGTCACTCTCGACCGGACAGGTGCCCAAACCTGCCGGATTATCCGATTGGGATCGTCTATTGAGGCTGGCAGCCGGTACCTTCATGCTTATCCTCGCCTGGACCAATCATTTACACTGGTCCATTCTGATGGCTGGCGGAATTCTACTGTTCAGCGCCGTGTATGATCGATGTCCCATCTGGAAAGCAATTACAACGCAAATAAAGAAGTTCACCCACAACTAAAACTGCATTGAAGAAAGGGAACCTATGGGAACTGCTACAGTAAGATGGATTTCTGGAAAACAATTTGTCGGGATCGACTCGACCCAACATTCGGTCGTTCTCTCCACACCCGATGAAGGAGTGGGGATCAAACCATCTGACCTGCTGCTCATCGCTGTCGCTTCCTGCACGGCGGTGGATGTAGTTGAAATCCTTGCCAAGAAGCGAATGCCGCTCAATCATCTTGAGATTCGCTGTACCGGCGAGCAGGACCAGGATCCGCCCTGGACATTTCGGAAGATCCATCTGCACTATACCATCGGAGGCAAAGACCTGACAGAGAAGGCAGTGGAGCAGGCGATCCAGTTATCCGAAGAAAAATATTGTTCCGTGGCAGCGACGGTTCGCGCGACTGCGGAGATCACGACCGAATTCGAAATCTTGCAAGAGGAATTGGAACCAGTCGCGTAGTAGCTTACATCCGGGGGAGCCAGTGTTATTCATGATCTCTAAAAGTCCACTAGATCGGGACGATCTTCCATATTGAATCATGACAAGTGATACATTCAAAAACCTGAATATGTTGCTATTATATATTCAGGTTTTTGAATATGACAAAACTCACCATTCCCCAACTCTCGCAACAAGTTGCCAAACCTATTGAAGCGATTGCTACTTCTCAACGCATCGCGATCCTGCTTGCCATTGGACAAGGCGAAGCCTGTGTCTGCCATCTTGAATCTGTACTCGGTTGGCGACAAGCCTATATTTCGCAGCATTTGATGGCTTTACGGAAAGCAGACATATTGGAGGACCGCCGTGAAGGACGGTATGTATATTACCGTCTGAAAAACGCATCCTACCTGGACCTGATCACCGCCTCTGCCGAAGTATGTGGACTCTCCAGGGAAACTGTGTTTCAGCTGATCAATACACAGACATATCCGTCATGTGAATGTCCGCACTGTGCCCCCTCTTTGGTCCCTGTTACAACCCCATAATTTATTCTGAGAAAGATCATGACCACACTATCCATTCCAACATCGTCGCACAATAACAAGCGTATTTTTACCCTGCTCATAGTCGCACTCGTGATCTGGTTGATCGCATACAACTTGATTCAACCATTAGCAAATTGGATTTCCTATTCTGCGCTCGGACTTGCCAGAGACTCTCGTCTGGGCGAATCGGTTGCTTTCTTCCTGTATGATGTGCCGAAGATCCTGCTCCTCCTTTCAGGAATGGTGTTTCTGATCGCAATTGTTCGTACCTTTTTCAGCCCTGAAAGAACCCGTGCTTTGCTCGGCGGCAAGCGGGAAGGTGTAGGGAATGTATTTGCTGCCATGTTGGGTATTGTCACTCCTTTCTGTTCCTGTTCTGCAGTACCGCTCTTTATTGGCTTTGTAGAATCAAGGATTCCGCTAGGCGTCACGTTTTCCTTCCTCATCGCTGCACCAACCATTAATGAAGTGGCAATCATTCTGCTGCTGGGAATGTTCGGTTGGAAGGTGGCGGGTTTGTACGTTGCTTCTGGTCTTGTCGTCGCCATCACCGCCGGATTTATCATCGGGCGACTCCAAATGGAAAAGCATGTTGCTGACTTTGTCTGGAAAATCCACCGCACGGTAAATATTGAGGAAGAAAAGCTAACCTGGACAGATCGCGTGGAGCGCGCTTGGGAGTCTGTAAAAGAAATCGTGGGCAAGGTGTGGTTATATGTGGTTATAGGAATTGCTATTGGGGCAGGCATCCACGGGTATGTTCCTGAAGACGCGCTCGCCTCCATCCTTGGGGAATCCGCTTGGTGGTCCGTGCCTGCAGCCGTTCTCATTGGCATCCCCCTATATTCCAACGCGGCTGGGATTGTTCCCATTGTCGGAACCTTGATAGAGAAAGGCGCATCGGTTGGTACGGCACTGGCGTTCATGATGTCGGTGATCGGCTTGAGTCTTCCTGAGGCAGTGATCCTTAAGCGCGTATTGAAGATGCCATTGCTTGTGACCTTCTTTGCAGTGATTGCTGTAGCAATTATCTTCACTGGTTATCTTTTCAATCTCATTTTGTAAGAGTTCAGAAAAGGAGGTTCAGATGCATACGATCAAGGTTCTGGGCACAGGCTGCCATAACTGTTTGGAACTCGAAAGGCGTTTGTCAGAAGTGATCACCAAAACGGGACGCACGGACATCCAGATCGAGCGCGTGGATGATGAACCCGTCATTCGCCATCACATCCCGCTCGACGCTATTCCTGGCCTGCTCATTGACGGACGGTTGGTGAGTCAGCGCGAAGTCCCTACCATCGAAACCCTGCTAAGACTGGCTGAATACGGTCCCTGCATAAAGAATATTCAAGGAGAAAACATGCTCGTCATCAAAGTACTTGGTTCAGGCTGTGCCAACTGTAAGAAACTGGAAGCTCTTGCTCATCAGGTTGTAGAGCAAATGGGGGTGCAGGCAGAAATCATCAAGGTGACAGACGATCCTGACATCATGGCATACAATATCATGTCGACCCCAGGTCTGGTAATCAATGAGAAAGTAGTAAGCTCTGGGAGAATCCCCTCCGCCGCCGAGGTCACTACTTTTGTTACGAACGCCCTTGAGACGATCAATCCTTAGTAGGATCGTAATGCTGAAAGTTGTTCTTACGGTGTAAGCTGTCAAACCACAGGGCTTAAACCAAAAGGAAGCGGTTGGTCATCCAGCCGCTTCCTTTTCGATTCGCTTGCCTAGCTCTTCAGGGTACTAAACCTGAACATTGCGTAAAGGGGACAGAAGCCGACGATTGCGGTCAATACGAACACTGCACCAAGAACGAGCAGGACTACGCCGAACACGCCGGTTACGATCCCCGTAAAGTATAGATAAGCGAACAACGCAGCGACAACGACACGGACAACACGGTCAAGGGTGGAAAGATTGGGTTTCATCTGAAAATCTCCTTTTGTGAATTGAATTGATGTCCGCATTGTAGGAGTATTGACTTAGTTTGTCTGTGATAAAGTCACACAACAGCACGAGCACCCAGCTCTTCAAAGTCCAGAATTTCAATCATTCCGCGCCCTACCTCCAACAATCCCTTCTGTGAGAAATCCTCCAGAATGCGGCTGATGACTTCGCGTGAACTTCCCAGTTCGGATGCAAGTTCCTGGTGGGTCGTCCGGATCGGATGGACGATATTGGATTTGGCGATCAATAAGGCTGCAACTCGCCGGTCCATGCGCTGGAAGACCACCTCGTCCACGACAGCCATGACTGCGGAAAGACGATCGGATAATAGATCGAAAACGAATTCGCGCCACGGATCGTACCTCTTCACCCAATCCCGAAACGTACTGGCCGGGATCATGACAGCTTCAGCTTCCTGCTCCACAGTGGCAATTGCGGGGAATGATTTCTGGCTCAGGATGGCATTGGCAGTCAGGATGCAGGACTCGCCGTGTCCAAAACGGTATAGAGTGATCTCTCGTCCGGTTTCGCCGATCTTGTAGACACGCACAACACCTGAGATCAATAGTGCAATCGCATCTGCGCTACTGCCTTCAACAAAAACATCGTGGCCCGCAGGAATCCTGGCTAGCGTAGCCGCCTTTTGAAACTCGCGGACAAGCTCATAGCTTGCTTCCCTAAGGATGGGCAGTGCCTGGCTGATTCGATTCAATTGTCGAGATTCGATCATGTGTGGGATTGTTGGAAATGGATTATTGAGACTTTGGATCCAGGTAATCGTCCAGGTTGAGCCGCTTGAACAGGCGTTCGCGCACGTCTTCAGGCAGGTCGGTCTTCTCGATTGGTGCATGGACAAGTTCGATCGTCCTCTTTGTAGTGTCCAATACGATGCGACAATCTTCACATCCATCCAGATGCTTTTCGAGTTCCTGGCAGAGTTCAGGGCTTAGATCACCGTCGATGTAGGATGACAGCGATCCTAACAGCTGTGCACAATTCTTATGGGTATGTTCGCTCATCTCTCACTCCTCATGGATCGCGCGCTCACCATAATAGGTGGACAACCGTTCGCGCATGGACATGCGGGCACGTAATAAACGGGTCTTGACATTGGTCTCGGTCAGATTCAGGGCGTCGGCAGTTTCTTTAATAGACAGCCCTTCTATATCACGCAGCACAAAAACGATCCTCAGCGTTTCCGGCATATTCTGGATGGCAGTATCCAAAAGCTTCTTGCCTTCACTGGAGAGCAACTCATCTTCAGGAAGACCACTCCAGTCTGCAAAGACACGAGGCTTTACATCTTCCAGATTTTCTGCGTCATCCTGCTGCGATTCCTGTTCCAGGCTGACTTCCGGTCTGCGCTTGCGGATCAGCATCAATGCTTCGTTGGCAGCAATCCGGTACAGCCAGGTGGCAATGCTCGATCGCCCTTCGAAGCTCGACAAATGCAGCAGGGCGTTCATAAACGTGTTTTGCAGTACATCCTCGGCATCCTGGGGATTCCCGAGCATTTTCAATCCCAGGCGATAGATGGAACTGGAGTATGTGTCGATGAGCCGGGCAAATTCGGCCCGGTCTCCGGCTATAAGCTTTTCCAACGAAATTTCGTTCGGCATTGTTCTATCCATTGGATGAAATTGAGGTCAAAAAGTTGCAGCCAGTTTGCGATCCACCTGGAAGGATGTAATTAATCCATGAGATGGTTTTCCTGTAAAGTGGAAAACCATTTTGTGAAATGTGCAACTTTTCCAGTATCTCTGCATCCAAAGAGGGTAACACAAAAATTACACTATGTAACAAGGAGTAGTGAACCATGGAAATGATCATCGACTTCCCCGCCGGCTCGCGTGTGGACGCCCACTTTGGAAAATTTACCGTTGCAACCGATCAGCCTCCCGTTGCCAGCGCCCCAACACCTTTTGCTGTTTTTCTTTCATCGATCGGGACGTGTGCCGGTATCTATGTTTTGGGCTTCTGCCAGCAGCGCGGTATCCCCACGGACGGCGTGCGAATCGTCCAGCGTGTCTACAGCAATCCACTTACCCACATGGTAGATAAGATCGATCTTGATATTCAGGTGCCCAGCAACTTCCCAGACAAGTATCGCGATTCCTTGATCCGTTCTGCTGAGTTGTGCGCGGTCAAAAAGCATCTGGAGAATCCGCCGACGTTTGAGATCACGACGACAAAGGTAGAGCTGGCATAGAAATATCAAAGGTGCATCATGGAAAAAGTACTCGACCCACAGATCACAAAGCAAATACAACAGGTGTTTGATGAAATTGAGCAGCCAGTACAAGTACTGCTCTTCACATCAAACGAAACCTGTGACTACTGCAATGAGACAAAACAACTTCTTGAAGAAGTGGTAGCACTCAATCACAAGATTGAACTCAGTGTCCATGACATCGACCAGGAACCGGAAATGGCAAGTCGATATAGTGTTACCAACGCGCCGGGCATTGTGATCGCAGCGAAGGACGAGCAGGAGGTAAAGAATCTAGGAATTCAGTTCTCCGGTATTCCATCCGGACATGAATTCAGCACGCTGATCAATGACATTCTGATGGTTTCACGGCGCGACTCTGGACTGGATGCGAAGACACGTGAGTATTTGAAGAATCTCGACAAGCCACTGCACCTGCAGGTGTTTGTCACACCGACCTGCCCGTATTGTCCGCGCGCCGTGCTGTTAGCTCACCAGATGGCAATGGAAAATCCCAAAATGATCCTGGCTGAAGGTGTCGAAGCAACAGAGTTCCCCGACCTGGCGAATCGTTTCAATGTCCGCGGCGTACCGCAGACGGTGATCAATGCTGGTGCGGGCATGGTAGTCGGTGCCGTTCCTGAGCAGAACCTGCTTGCCCAGATCCAACAAGCTTTGCAGAACTAACTCCATTCTGCCTGGATACATTGCAATGGGTAAATCCAATAAGAAATACCGCCACAAGAGAACCAGATCTTTCCCGTGGATGCCGGTCGTGCTGGGATTGGCGTTGATCGGAATTGCGATCGTGGCACTGGCAACCCCGGGGTCGAAAAGCGAGGCAGCTGACCTGTCGTCGGTCGTTCCCGTAGAGGTCCACTTTGCCGCCCCGGAGCTCTCCCTCCAAAATCTTGAAGGGAAAAACGAGTCGCTGTCAGATTACCGGAGTGATGTTGTGCTTGTCAACAACTGGGCCACGTGGTGTCCGCCCTGTAAGGCAGAGATGCCAACCCTGTCTGCATACTACAACGAGCATAGGTCAGAGGGATTCACAATCATCGCTATCGAAGCGGGTGACCCCGCGGAAGGCGTTGCACCGTTTGTCGAAAGCTATAGTTTGAAATTCCCTGTCTGGCTCGATCCCGATGGCGCCTCCTTACGGGCATTCGGCAATGGCACCCTGCCAAATTCGTACGTGATCGACCGCACAGGCACTGTCCGCTATGCATGGACCGGCGAGATCAGCAAGGCCATGCTCGAGAAATATGTCACGCCGCTATTGGCGGAAAACTAAACCAATGTCTTAGAGGTGTTACATGGCAGAAACCAAACCCCAACCCCGCGTGATCGTGTTCAGCACACCCACCTGTTCCTTTTGCAATATGGCAAAGAAATATTTCCGCGAGAAAGGCATCAAGTTCAATGACGTCGATGTCAGCCGCGATCCGGCTGCCGCGCGTGACATGGTTCGCCGTTCGGGGCAGCAGGGTGTACCAGTCATTGATATCGGTGGAAAGATCGTGGTCGGATTTGACCGCGCAAAGATCAATAAATATCTTGGAATCTAAACTCTGGAGGTAAACATGGCAAAGAAACTCAACCTACAACCGATGGGCACTCGTGTGCTCATCCAACCGCTCGAACAGGAAACCAAAACCGCATCGGGACTATTGCTTCCTGAGACAGCCAAGGAAAAGCCTCAGACCGGGCTGGTTGTGGCCATTGGTGACGATGAAGATATCAAGCTCAAGGTCAATGACAAGGTGCTATTCGCTAAATACAGCGGTACCGAATTCAAGATGAATGGCACAGATTACTTGTTGCTGGATTCAAATGATGTCCTCGCGAAATTCTTGAATTTATGACTATGACGAAGCGCTATCCAGACAGACCATCGTGAGTCTGTCAGGAGTTCAATGAAAGCATTCTCCTTTTGGGTATAGGAAGCCTCTGTTGGGCAACAGAGGCTTCCAAATTTTAGAGGGTTAGCTTTCGTCCGATCCGGAATACCTGCGAAGCAAGTAGGCAGGTAGGCTGAGAACGGTAGATACATCACTGCATATTGTTTTGCCAGAGTTAGCACTACAACGACGTTTCACATTACAACGACACTTTAGATATTACTACGACGTTTTGCGACGGGCGCGTTTTGCAGAGCATGGTTTGGCGTGATGGCGTTTGCAATGCGAACGATAGGCTGCGTAGTTGCGCTGCTGGTGATAGGTGATCGAGGCCAGTCCTTTCTGGCAGATCGAAATTTCATCCATAAGGGTCGCGGCCACCATCTGCCGAGCCTGTGAGCTGGTGAGCGCTGGCAGTTTTTTTTGAACAGGAGCCGTAAACGGATGAGGAAGAGATGTGCCATGAAAGTCTGGAACATATGATGAGCCATCCCAGCCAGGTGCGAACTTCGTAGTGGTCCATGCCCACTTCCCCTTTGGCTTCCTGCAGCGTAGTCTCGATTGGCCATCTCAAGCCGCTGACCCGTACCAATTCCTGGGTGGTGCAATGGGACGGCGCGTTGCTCAAATAGAACTTCACTTCGGCGTGCGCTCCCAAACTGCGGCGACAGATCAGCCACTGCCGAAATCCTGGCAAGCGGTCTTGGATCGGGGTCACCCGCAAGACGGCAAATTCTGCGAGCAGGGGACCCTTACTCCCTGCCTGGATCCAGTGGCGATGCCAGGCGGTTCTGGGCAATCGCAAGATCAACGCACGCACCTCTTCCGGAGCCGGGGCCGTGCGGCGGACGCGCCGATGCAAGCGGGGACGACCCATCGCACCTTGGCCTGGTTCTTCAATCCGCGGCGTGCACAACCAAACCCGCGTGTCGCTGGGCACCTCCGCCAGGTACCATTTGTGCAAAGCGGCCGTCGCGGCCAAAAAAGCCGGATTCTTCCCGTAACTTTCATCGTAGGCGACCCATTGGAAGGGCACCACCCCACGCTCATTCAATTCCTGCAACATCTCCAGCGCCAATTCCGCTTCCGTTTGAAATTTCACAGCGGCTGGCAGGCCGCAGGCTTGACGCTTCTGGCGGTGATCTGCCGCAAACCATTCCTGTGGCAGGTACAGACGTTCATCCAAAAAGCTATAGCCTTGTCGACTGGCATACGCCAAAAACACGCCCTGCTGGCAATTCGCGATCTTCCCCAGATGCCCGCAATATTGATGGGCTACGCCGATCGAGTGCTTCCCTTGTTTGGGAAAGCCACTCCCGTCCACGATCACGACCGCATCACGTTCGCCCAGCCACTTCGCCACTAAGGCCTGCAAATGGATCATCGGCGGCCTGCAATCCCAACTACTTTCGCTCATAAATCGCTGCAAATTGCGGACGGCATGCGGGTGTGCACCCAACAAGAGCAGGACCATTGGCTCGATCGTTTTGCGTTCCAGATTCGACAACTGGGCACACAGGTAGAACCATGACCAATCCGATTGCTCCTGACGACGAAAGAACTGTTCAAACTGCCGATGATAGCCGATCAACTCGTTGACTGCATGCCTGCCATCTTGGCGCGTGACCAGTTTCGGTCGTTGCCCGCTGGCAGGTGGTTGACCGACTGGACGCGTTCGAGGTTTGCGTTGTGTGATCTTTTTCATGGCAATCTCCTTCCTGAATGGATCGCCATGAAGTCTAACTTGAAACGGTTTCTGTCTTTTCCGAAACGTCGTAGTAAGATTCAAAACGTCGTAGTAAGGCAAAATGTCGTTGTAGTGTTAGCAGTTGTAGAATTTTCCTTACATCCAACCTTTAAGCTCCTATGTATCATATAGCTGTAAGGCATCTGGTTTGTCTGTTCGGAGCTTCATCGGATTCATTACATCCAGATGCCTTACTTTTTCAATTTTGGATCCTGTTTGAGTGTCTTATTTTGTGTAATATCTGGCTATGCCCTGAGAGATTTTGGAGCCTGCTTTTTGTCGATTTCTCAGCCAGTGCTGACCTTCCGCTAGCTCTTTTCGTGCTTTGCGAAGTACCTCTTAATTGAGTTGTTTTAGGGGTCATGCTTACCATATGTGTGGATGATCAGTTGATAAGGATTGCCCTAATTGAGATTTTCTATTTGGTCTACAACCGAGTGTAGTTAAGCCTACGTTTCTGAATTTCCTACAGAATTAATAATAAGGCGGAGCGCGCAAGTTTGTTCGCGTCAGTGCCACATTATGCCACTGCTTTTATTACGGCTAATGGAACAATTTTCCGTTTTTTATTAACAGAAACTAAGGAATATATTCGTACGAGTGTACTTATGTGACATCAATTAATGTGAGATCGCCAAAGGATGTAAATCAAGAATGCCCACCACTTATTACCAGGATGGACAACTGCTTTTCGATACATCAAAGTATTGCCACTTCAGAAGAATATGCGCCGGCTCTCAGATGTGCAGTCGTGTACAAACATAATGGAGTTCACCATATAGGAATAGTGGCGCGGTTCTTGAGGAAATAACTTGCAAAAGCACAATCTAGACCAAATCTGATGCTGAGAACTGAGTTGAACAGAATTAGATACAGCACGGCAGCAGAGTTACTCCTTCACACAAGAAGCACAAAGATCGCGGTTTCGATAAAACACACTTATTCATCGAGATCGCGACGCGTAACTAATATAGGGCTAACTATGATGGGGGATTTTGGCGTGAATTAACAAAAAAAGATCTTTTTTGGAGTCGTTTTCTTGTAATAACTCTGGCGGTCCCGATGGGATTAGGGTTCGCGACGCGTAACTACCAGGGCGCTTAGTAATCTCAAGGGTAATTTTTCGTTGATGGCGCAATCATAATTGTTGACCTATTTTGCGTCAAGAATGGATGCTTTACTCCCTTGAGTGGTTGCCCCTAATATATGAGGGTTAATCCTCAGCCTGTTTGATTCCAGGATTTTTTCGATTATAGTTGGCCCATGTCCCTGCGCACGCGACTGATTGTCTTTGTGTTGCTCTTCGGTTCTGCAGTGTTGACCAATATCTTTGCGCTGGTGTATCTGGCGCGTTCGATTTCCAGGTCATTGGATTCCATTGAGAACATCCGCCAGCGTCAACTGATTACTGTGCAAATGAATGCACATTTGCGCGATGCTGAGGCCGCGTTGTACCGCTACCAGATTAATGGGGAGGCGGGCTTCAAATCACAATTCATGGAACAGTTGAGCAATTTTTCGAGCGACCTCGGACAATACCGCGCGCTGGCAATCGAGGCGAACGAACAGCAGTGGGCCTCGGCGCTTGACATGGCCTATCAACAGGCGTCGACCACAGGCAGCGACCTGATTCAACTGCGCGACCAGCAGGCTGTGCAAATGCAGGATTTTCTGGAGACGCAGGCTCACTTGTCCGCGTTTTTATCGAATGAGGTCATGCCCAACCGGCCCGACGATCCCGAATATCAGGGAATCGTTGCAGAGATGCAGGAATCATCGCGCGCCATGTTATCCGCTGTGACGGGTTACGTGGCCTCGCCTGAAGAAACCAAGCGAGTGCAGTTCACTGACGCGGTCGTTTCCTTTCAACAGGGAATCAACGAATTTGACGAAGTTGCGCGTTCGGACGATGAAAAGCGCTGGGTGGGAGAATCGCTTGCCCAGTTCAATCAACTCAAGTCACTTGGCACAAACCTGATTGGCGGGCGTGACCTGCAACAATCTTTGTATGCGAATTTCATCTCCATCATTTTCAATGCCAGCCAGCAGACTCTTGTCGGGCAGATCGAGCCGTATGAGGCGGAAAAGTTCACGCAGGAACAACGCACCATCCTGAATGCGGTTGGGACAGCCAGCGCGGCAAGTATTCTCGCGGCGGCGGTGATTTCAGGCTTTGCCATCTTGTTCATGGTTCAATTATCCCGTCAGATCAACACCCGCGCCACGGCTTTGCTCGATGGCGCGGCCCGGGTCACCGCCGGCAACCTGGAGCAGCCTGTTGCGATCGCAGGCATGGACGAATTTGGGCGGCTGGCAGCTTCCTTCAACGAGATGATGCGCGAGCTTGCCAGCCGTGAAGATCGTTTGCGGGCGTTGATCGGCAGGCTGGCTCAAATTCAGGATGAGGAACGGCGTTTGATAGGTTTGGATCTGCATGATGGACTGACCCAGCTGATCATCTCTGCCAACATGCACTTGAACACGCTCAACTCGCAGATCGGTTCCCAATTCAGCGCCCAATCGCTTCAAGCCCTGGATGTGAGCCGGACCCTGATCAAACAGTCCATTGAGGAAGCCCGCCGAGTCATCTCGGAACTGCGCCCAACCCTGGTGGAAGACATGGGATTGTCACAGGGACTCCGCCAATATGTGACCGAAATCTGTGAAGAACAAAAATGGGACGCAGAGATCATCACCAGCACAGATGGATTGGTGATCGCACATTCCGTTGAAGCCGCCATCTTCCGCATCGCGCAGGAAGCATTGTCGAATGTCCGTAAACACTCGCGGACGGAGCGGGTGAGGGTGGAACTCTCCAGGGAAGATGACTGCCTGATTTTACGGGTGCAGGACTGGGGTCAGGGCTTTGATGCGAGTTTGATCCAGCAGGATGAAGCCGAACATTTGGGATTGGTCAGTATGCAGGAGCGGACGCAGATGATCGGCGGCGTCTGCAAGATCGAGAGTCAACCTGGCAGGGGCACGCGCGTGGATGTGAGCATTCCGCTGGCATCTCTTTCACAAAGGAGTCAGGATGGCAAATGAGATCAGCCTGGTCATCGCAGATGATCATCCAATGGTGCGCGCAGGCTTGCGAAGTATGTTGAGCGACTCGCGGATTCGAATTGTGGGGGAGGCCAGCAACGGACGTGAGGCGCTTGAGATGGTTTCAAAACTCAAGCCAATGGTGATCCTGATGGACATCCGCATGCCTGACGTGGACGGCATTCAAGCGCTCGAAGCCATCAAAGCCGAAAAGCTGGAAACGCGCGTGGTGATGGTCACGACCTATCGCAGCACCGCATATCTACTGCGGTCGCTGTCTGCGGGCGCGGCGGGATTCGTGTTGAAGGACATTTCGCGCGAAGAGTTGCTTGCGGCGGTATATTCGGTCGCCCAGGGCACTTCGCTGGTGGACAGCCAGTTTTTGCAGGACGTTCTGCGGAACCTGGAAAGCGCGGAAAAGACAAACGAATCTCCTGAAGATCTGGTCGAGCCGCTCACCGCACGTGAGATGGATATTTTGCGCTTGATGGTCGAGGGACTCACCAACCAGGCCATTGGCGATGTGCTCGGATTGAGTGCGGGAACGGTCAAGGGGTACGCGCAGACTGTGATGCATAAATTGGGAACGACTGACCGCACGCAAGCCGCGGTCAAGGCGATACGGTTGGGGTTGGTAAAGTAGTTATTTTGCAGTCCATCAGCTTGCTGATGAACAAAGAATAATAATCGGACAGCTTGCTGTCCAACGCCAGAAAGTACGCATCTCCCAAACGGAGGGAGGAAATCCAGCCGTTTGGGAGTTTTGCACGTAGACCCAAAAACGTATCTTTTAAAGGGTGAGTGCAAAGATTCTACGAAAGCTGCTTTCCCAGCCTGGTCTTCTGATTGTCCCCGGCGCAGCGGATGCATTGACGGCCCGCCTGATCGAAGATTCAGGATTCAGCGCGGTCTATGCCAGCGGCGCAGGGATCGCAAATGTCCAATTTGCCCTGCCCGATATCGGCCTGCTGACCCTGACCGAGATGATCGAACCCATCCGCCGCATCGTGGACGCGGTGGACATTCCCGTCATCGCAGATGCAGACACGGGCTACGGCAACGCGGTCAACGTCACGCGCACCACGCGGGTCTTTGAAGATGCAGGCGTGGCGGCCATGCAGCTCGAAGACCAGGTCACACCCCAAAAAAGCGGCCACTTCAACGGCAAGGAAGTCATCTCCGCCGATGAGATGGCGCAGAAGGTCCATGCTGCGGTTCGAGCGCGCCAGGAAATGCTCATCATCGCCCGCACCGACAGCCTCGCTACACATGGCATCGACGAGGTGGTCCGCCGCGCAAATTTGTATGCAGGGGCAGGGGCAGACATCATCTTCGTCGAAGCGCCCACCCAAAAAGAGCAGATCGCCGGACTGCCCAAACAGATCAACGCCCCCCTGCTTTTCAACATGACCGAAGGCGCGAAGACCCCGCCCATCTCGCACGACGAGCTTCATAAGATGGGCTACCGCATTGTGATCCATCCCAACCTCGCCATGCGCGTGGCCGCCCGCGCCGTGCAAAGCGCGCTGGCCGTTCTGCAAAAAACCCGAAGCAGTGAACTGCTCATCCCGTCCATGCTCGAATGGAACGAACGTCAACGTTTGGTGCGTCTGCCCGAATGGGAGACGCTGGACAACGAATTGAGCCGCTACGCAACAGCGGATTCAAGATAACCCAATTCCAAAAGGAGAAGAAAAATGAAACGCAAACCGTATCTGTTCCTTTCATTATTGTTCACGCTTGCCCTTGTGCTGGCTGCCTGTGCCCCTGCCGCGGGTTCAGTGGATTCGTATCCTTCAGAGGCAATGAACATTATGGCGCCAGCTGCCCCGGGCGGCGGCTGGGACGGTACAGCCAGAGCCATGCAACCCATCCTTGCAAGTGTTACGGGACAAACTGTGCAGGTCTATAATGTGGCTGGCGCAGGCGGCACCGTTGGCTTGGCACAATTCGTCAATGAAGCGAAGGGAAATCCTCACGAGCTGATCGTAGGCGGTTTGGTGATGGTTGGCGCTATCCAGACGAATAA
>DASTOH010000050.1:0-3131 GCA_035720235.1 Anaerolineales bacterium
GTTCCCACCTTGTTTATATCTAATGTTATTCATCGTGCATGGCTGGAATTTCTCGGCATGAAACGCGTTAAGAGCACCAAGAAGACCGTCCCTCAATATATATTGACAGCACCGCAACCTATCGTACGCGCCTTTCTTCAAGGGTTGTTCGATACGGATGGAAGCGCTTATGAGCGAGGTGCCGAATATAGCACAAGCAGTCCTCTCATGGCGCATCAAATTCACCTACTGCTTCTGCAGTTTGGAATTGTTGGAAAACTCTTGAGAAAACAGAGTGGGGCATGCCGGATTATTCTCTCAGGCGATAATGCCAGGAGATTTTTTAGTGAAGTGGGCTTTCGGCTGCCGCGCAAGCAAAAAGGGGTGGCACTCCTCCCGGCTGCCAGCAATACAAATGTGGATGTTGTTCCCTATTTCCAGGTGCCCATTACTCCAGAGACAGCGCGTGCTCTAGGAAGTTACCGAAACTATGCTCGTGGGCATGCCACCCCCAGTTACGAAACGCTACGGCGGATGGCTCTTATACTCCCTGAAGCGGCCGAGGAGTTGAAAGGGCCAAATTTCTTCTGGGATCGGGTAGTCAATATTGAAAAAGGCCATGCGCCCGTATTCGATCTTCACGTTCCGGAGTCAAACACATTTGTTGCGAATGGGATTGTTTCTCACAATAGCCATCTATCCAAAGTCGTATTGTTGCAATTGATCGAACAGGGCGCGCCCTGCATCGTGTTCGACATCAACCGGGAATACATCCATCTCCCCAAGGCGGAGGTGGACCAGCCGACGGGGCAGGTGCTCAAGCGCGGCATCGTCCATCTGGAAGCGGGAGGCAATTTTCGGCTGGGCGTCAGGCAATTCGGTCTGCCGCCGCTCATGACCCTTCTTCAACGGTTCGGTCTGCCCGAGGTATCCGCCCTGCACTTCGAGAACCGGATCTCGCGTCTGTGGTCTGAAGCTGACGGAATGGAAAAATCCGGGAGCAAAGTCCCATATGTAGGCCTGGAGCAACTCATGGATATGGCTGAAAATCAGGAGTTTGGCGGTGGATCGAATTCGCTTATTGTCAACAACGCCATTCGCTCGCGGCTCGAATCTCTCTCCAACACGCGCATTTTTGCACGGAGCCCCAATGAAGCCGCCAGCTTGACACGCGCCTACCGGCAGATCCGCGATGGTGGCGCGCTGGTGATAGATATCTCGGGACTATCCAATCTGGCGAGAGGTGGTTTTGTGCAGGCCATCATCGAGCTGGTCAAGGATCTGTGCCAGTGGGAAATCGAAAATGAAACTCACCGCTTTCCGTTCATCTTCTTTGAGGAGGCGCATTTGTATGTATCTCCACAAAGCATTGACTACATCGTGACGCGCGCCCGGCATTTGGGGATCACTAGTTTTTTTGTGACGAACATGATCCAGGGATTGGAAGAGGCGATCCTGCGCCAGGCCGATAACCTGTTTCTCTTGAGGATCCCGTACGAGGACGATGTACGCCATGTCTCGCGCGGCGCCGCCACCGACTACGCAACGATGGATGCGCTGGTGCGCCGCCTTCGTCAACGCCATGCGCTAGTGATCGGCAATGTCACAGCGCAATATCCGCTCATGTTTGAGGTCGATCCGCTGATAGGTATAAACACCGCCGGCGAGACGCGCTTCTTCTTCCGCGGCAAGTAACTCATGGGGCGCGAGAACATCTCGCCCCATTCTGCTGATTCCTGTGTAAAGGAAAACAGCGAGAGGACCTCATGAAAAAAATCAAGACTGCGCCCGATTACGTTGTTGACTTGCTGCAGCGCGAGGACTGGCAGAAACCTGACCAGCCATATATTAAGCCCTCTTCACTGGCGAAGGGCTGCCTCCTCTATGTCGCGTTTGAACTACAGGGTCGTCCCAAGCCGCCATTTGATGCTCGCGTGGGCCGTATTCTTTCCGTCGGCACTGATAGTCACCGAAGACTCCAACGCGCTTTGGCCCGCGCCTGCCTGGCACAGGAATTGTATTTTGTTGTACCAGAATATCGCATCCATGGATTTGTGGATGGCGTTCTGTATATCCCACCTGAAAAGGCTCCGGATCCTTCCTCTGCTGGTTTTTGGGTGCTTGAATTCAAGACCAGCGCTGGCTCAGAATTTGACAAGATCAAGGCCGCAAAAATGCCGAAAGAGGAGCATATTCGCCAGGCACAGGTTTATCTTTGGGGATTGGAAAAATATTTCGGCGGGCAAATTAAATTGAACGGGGCGATCATCTACTATGAGAACCGCGATACGCTCGATCACGCCTCCTACCAGATCCCTCCTGACCCGGAAGCTGTGGCGGACTTAATGGGCCGTGTGCAGACGATGCTTACCGCGCTGGATGCTGGTAACTTGCCCGATGACTATCTTCCTGAAGATCATTGGGGTCACCGTTATTGCCCCTATATCGACATCTGCGAGCCGGGTCAACGCGCAATGGAGTGGCAGGCCAAACAGCCCAGGACCCTCCCTGATGAAGTGTTGGCCAACATGATCGCAAAACGGATCGTTGCCAAAAAAGGCGCGGAACAGATGACGGAAAAGAAGAAAAAAGGCCCGCGCTCGCTGACGGAATTGGCCGATGAGTTGAAATGGGAGTGAATTGATTCTATGGGGTTACCAAGCACGTCCGAAATGTTCTGAATTTGATGGTCTCATAATCTGCAAGACATTCTGAAGGACCCTGCTCAGGGGTATAATCTTTTTATTCGAAGAAAAGGACTATGATGGCAGATTTACATCAAATGAAATGTGTGGCCTGTCAGGCTGGTGAACCAACAGTTTCACAGGGAGAAATGTATATGATGCATCCACAGATCCCCGACTGGATGGTCATTGAAGTGGACGGGATACAGCGGCTGGAACGCGTTTTCAAATTTAAGAATTTCGTGCAAGCGCTGGAGTTTACGAACAAAGTTGGTGCCATTGCCGAGCAGGAAAATCATCATCCCCTGTTGATCACGGAATGGGGAAAGGTCACGGTCGCTTGGTGGACTCACATCATAAAAGGCTTACACAAGAACGATTTCATCATGGCTGCGAAGACCGACGAAATCTACGGCTAAACAAAAACGATCTCCAAGGGTCGCTTTTGTTATGGCCCTTTCTCGTATT
>DASTOH010000051.1:0-59819 GCA_035720235.1 Anaerolineales bacterium
TCGAAATCCGGAACTCCGCGCGGTTGGTCTCGAACTTCAGGAAAAAGTGGCAGACACGGCTCGAAAGAATATTGAGGTATGGGGATTGGAGAATCGTGCAACTATTGAACATTCCGATGTGAGAAATTATTCGAGCAGTCAGAAATTCGATTTAATAACACTCCACCAAAATATCTATTATTTCCCTGTTCAGGAGAGGGAAACTCTATTCCGATATTTGATTGACTATTTAAAGCCTGGTGGTCAAGTGTTGATAACGTCAGCCTGTCAGGGCGGTGGTCCCAGCATACAAGGATTAAACGTTTGGGTGTCGACTACGGAAGGATACAGTCCTTTGCCGAACCCAGATCAATTATGTCAACAACTCAAAGCCGCTGGATTTGCAGAAGTAAAAACAAAGCGTCTTGTGCCGTTTGAAAGTTTCTGGGCGTTTAGTGCTGCAAAAGTACCATGATCTCATCGAAAGAAAGGAGAAATCGAATGAATACACAACAAATACCTGCTATTTTGCTCATTCTGGGATTCGTGTTGATCCTGGTTGCCACAATTATCCAACCACCCGGGCTGTATAAGGAAAAGGAAAGTAACAGACAACTCGAACTGATTTCCAATCACTCTGCCCGATGGATTTTCTCGAACCTGTTTTATGCTCTTGCTGCGCTGGTCACGGCGGGCGGACTCACCTTGTTCTCGCTGCAATTTCGGGGGAGCGAAAACATGTGGCTGGCGGGTGCAGGGTCTGCGGCATACATTCTGGGAGCAATTGTTTATGCAATCTTCCTGTGCCGTAGGACGATTGATCCTGCCTCGATATTCATGGATTACAGGTTCTCTCCCCTGACTGCGATCCTGCTCGGTTCATTGGTGATCGGGCTGCTACTCTATGGTATGTTATTCCTCCAGGTGGGATATCCGCGCTGGTTGGGATTGAGCCTTATTGCAGGAATGCTGTTGACTGGCGGGGCGGCGTTGTTCTTTCCCGAGCCGTTCTTCAAATCCTTCCCCGTACAGGCGCTTTATTTGTTCACCCTTGTGACGGGGATTGTGATGCTGATGCAATAATGAACGACAATTAAAGTCAGAGCGTCATTCACCCTCTGCAAAAGGAGAACCATGTATGGAAGATGCAAAGCAAAAGCTGCTGGACATGAACATCAACGGTGCAATTGTCTCGGTGATCGTTGAACGTGAACGCGATGGAGATGTTGAGGTGCTGCTTCAAACTCGATGGAAACCAGAGCGCGATCCGGTCTATTCCGGCACATTGGAGATCCCGGCTGGAGGCATTATGGCTTATGAAAATATCTACGCCGCCGCCAAACGCGAGGTCTGGGAAGAAATTGGTTTGCGGGTGACACGCTTCGATCCAGATATTCGCACCCCGCCCTATGCACCACGAGACGATGACTGTTTTGCCTTTTTACCATTTTGCTGTCAGCAACAATTGAAAGGAGGCATCCCGCGCATCGGTGTGGTTTTCATCTGCCGGGTCGAAGAGGCGGAGGTAAAGCCGAAAGCAGGAGAGGCGCGCGAGGCCTTCTGGGTTAAGTTGGAGGCGTTGAGAGATATCGTGGGGAAGCAACCGCAGACGATTTTCACCCTGCAATTACCCGTTCTGAATTACTACCTGCAAAGAAAAGGAGAAACCAAATGAACAACCAAGACACATTCAAACGTATCGCCGCCATCACCGCCGTCCTCTCCGCGCCAGTGGCAATCGGGTCGTGGGTCCTTGCCGCTTTGGCGGTGGGATCTGACGCCGGTTCGACATTCAGCATGTCGCAATTGCTCACCCTGGGCGAGCCGGCGGCTGGGTACTTACACCTGGCTTGGACGATCAGCGACTCGTTCGGCTACCTTCTTCTTCTTGCCCCAGCCGCTCTCTATCTCTGGTACTGGCTCAAGCCGCGCAACCATGCCCTCGTCACCCTATATACCACCTCCGGGTTCGCCCATATTTTGATCGGTGTGATCTCTGTCAACCTCCTGAGCGGGCTGGCTCCGCCGATGATGCGTGCATACGAAACCGCCTCAGAGCCACAGAAAGAGGTGCTCCTGGTCGTCTTTCAGAGTGTGTTCGACATGGTTTTTTACGGTGTGGGACCGACCGCTTTTTTCTTTGGCGGTGTGTGGTGGCTCGGGACAGGAACGGTGTTGAGGCAGGAGCGGCGCATCCTGGGGATCGCGACGATGGTTTTAGGGATCATGTCGCTCGGCGTATGGTTGGAGCAGACTTTCCGCGTCGAACCACTTGTCTTCATTGAAACGCCATTCCTCCTCCTCATTCCCGTTTGGGCTGCCTGGCTCGGTATCGTTATCTGGCGGAGTGCTGAGAAGAGTGAGTATTCGATGGAACCGGCAACAGCCGACTGACAGGAAAGTTGGCATGCAGGGGAGTCATGACTGTTGTCATTCCAATGGCAATCAAGCGCCTATCATTTGGAAAATCGGAGGTGAAAAATGAACGAACGCGCTCTCGTCATCACGATTGCCGCCATCCTGTACCTCGTTACGGGCTTGGGTTATTCCATTGGCACCGTTCCAGTCACGCGATACCTGATCAGCAATCGGAGCCTTCCGGTATTCTGGGGCATTCACTTTTATGCCGGCGGTTTCTTTGACCGTCGAGGGATCAGTTGGGTCATCGGAGCCAGCCTTGCGTTTATCGTGTCTGGTGTGTTGTTCCTCTTCGTGGCTTACCTGTTATGGAACTCCATGATCCTTGGCGGCATCGTCACCCTCATCCTCTTCCCGATTGTCATTCTCGTGTCAATCGGCTCGCTTGCCCCATTTCCGTGGCTGATCGAGCCGATCAAGCTGGTCTTGGTCCTGATAGGATGGAGTACGCTCAGGTAGACATGGCAGCTAATGCGAAGAGTTGATAATGGCCGTGGAACATTTGTGGAGCAAGATTATCTGTATAATAGGATTATTCCTGAAGAACATCGCCACAAATCAAATTCATGTCGTAATGCGATGATACGAACGGTGAAAGAATGACTGCACGAACCGCACGTTGGATAGCCTGGTCTATCGTAGTGATATACATCATCCTGGCGGGAGCCGGTCTGACCCTCCAGGGCCTTGCGGATACGTTTTATGCTCAGACAGAGCTTACTGTATTAATTTTCCTTGTAGGTTTAGTCGTTGTGTGGATGGTCACTGGAGCGTTGATCATCTCACGCCATCCGCAGCACCCGGTTGGCTGGCTGCTTTGCGCCGGGTTGTTTTTTTCTGCCGTCGATATGTTCTCAGCCGGTTACATTGCATATGATACCTACGCGTATTCAAATTCGTTGCCAGGCGTGGATTTTGCACTCATCTGGCTCAAGCTGGAAAACTTGGCCCCCTACGGTCTCGTCGCCTTTACCCTGATTGTTCTCCTGTTTCCAAATGGTAGATTTCTTTCGCCCGGCTGGCGGAAGGTGGCTTGGATCGCTGTTGGGTCGCTGCTCGTCTTTCTCCCTCTCCAGGCAGTAGAGCCTGGTCCCGCTGATCCCCTTTTCCTACCGACTCGCATCAACCCCCTTGGAGTAAGCGCATCCTTGTGGGCTTTCCTCAAACCGTTGATGTGGACTATGTTTTCCATCCTGGCGTTGTGTTACGGAGCCGCGTTTGTATCCTTGATCGTCCGACTGCGCAATTCACATGGGGATGTTCGGCAGCAGATTAAGTGGCTGCTCTTCCCAGTCGGTTTATATGGGATCTTTTTGCTGTTGTTCTTTATTGGTATAGCTAAAGCCGATGAAGCGATCGTTGGAACAAGCATCGCCATAGGCCAGTTGGCCGTCGCCGGCATAGTCATTTCCATTGCATTTGCCATTTTCAAATACCGGCTCTATGATGTTGACCTCATCATCAACCGCACACTGGTATATGGCACCCTCACTGCATGTGTGGTCGGTTTGTATGTGCTGATCGTCGGAGGCGCTGGCTTGGTGATACAGAACAACATAACTCTGGCAGGACTCCTGATTACCGCGATTCTGGTTGGCGCAATTTACCGTCCCATGCGCGCCCTCTTGCAGAATGGCGTAGACCGTCTCATCTACGGCAGCACAGGAGCGCCGCCCGATGAGTCAATAAATCATTCTTCGGAGATTGCGGCTGGCAGGGTCGAAGTGAATGAGCGTCAGGATCAAGATATTTCCACTGCGCCAGCGGAAGCGGTGTTTGTCCAACCTCCCGCGCGCTGGATGAGACTTGCCCGCATGGCATGGTATCCGACTTTTGTCACTGTGTTGGGGATTTTCATATTCTTCATCATAGGCTCTTTCATCAATGGACCCGGCGGGATCGCCGGTCCGTACTACAGCGACAATTCTTCACCATGGATTATCTCTCTTGCGTGGATCGCCAGAGTGCTGGCGATGCTTGCCGGTCTGATCTCGGTCTTTCTCGCCCTGCTGCTCTTTTGGCACCGTTCTGGCGACCGGATGGGGCTATTCACCTCATTTTTTCTGATGGTGTACGGTATTATCTATTCCGGGCCGCTCGAGGCATTGAAAACTTTCTTCCCGGATATTTCCAAGCTCACCGAAATTATCCTGCCAGGCTTTGTGGCAGTATTGACACTATGTTTGTTTGCCATCTTTCCGGACGGGCGATTCGTGCCGCGTTGGACTCGTTGGGTGGCGCTGGCTGCCTTCCTGACCATTCCAATTGCCCTGTTCTGGTCCTCTCTTTATTCCCAGCCTCCTGTCGATTTTTCTCAGCCTGTCGTTTTGATCTCTACCGCGTTGATCGTTCTTCTAATGGTGGCGGGGTGGATCAGCATCCTGTATGCCCAGATATATCGTTACCGCCATGTCTCGACTCTACAACAAAGACAGCAGACCAAATGGGCCGTCTACGGGATGGGTGCAAACTTTATTCTTCAGATGACTTTGACCATTCCCTGGATATATCTTTATACACTTCCACCTGGATCTCCATTGCCTCCATGGCAAGCCATCGTCTCAACGATTTATGCCCTCTGGATGGATATCCTTCCGGTAACATTAACTATTGCCGTGATGCGCTACCGTCTTTACGATATTGATATCATCATCAACCGCACACTCGTCTATGGCGCATTGACAGCCATCGTCGTCGCGATCTACGTCTTGGTCGTGGGTGTCGTGGGAACATTCATGCACGCACAAGGCAACCTGTTGATCACCCTGCTTGCTACGGGATTAATCGCGGTTCTCTTCCAACCTCTACGTGAGTGGCTTCAACGCCGCGTCAACCGGCTGATCTACGGCGAGCGTGATGACCCGATCGAAGCCTTGTCCCGTTTGGGCAAACAAATGGAAGTTGCGCTCCCCTCGGATCAAGTGTTACCCTCTCTGGTAAAGACCATAGCCCAAACGCTGAAACTCCCATATGTTGGGATTACATTGAAGGGACAACGAGATATATCGTTTGGTCAGGAAACGGAAAACCCGGTGGCATTTCCATTCGTTTTTCAAGGGGAAACGACTGGAGTATTATTCGCCTCGCCCCGCAATCCGGGGGATAATTTTACACCGGGGGAAATGCGATTGCTCCAAAACCTGGCGCGTCAGGCGGGAGCGGCGGTACGGAATGCCCAACTGACTGTCGACCTCCAACGCTCGCGACAGACTCTCGTCACGGCACGCGAGGAGGAAAGGCATCGTCTGCGCCGTGATCTGCACGACGGAATCGGACCAACGATGGCGGGTCTGACTCTAAAATTGGATGCCGCGAAGGATTTGGTTTCATCAGGCTTGGACTCTGGTAAAAGAGAAGAACTGGAAGAAGCTGTACAACTGCTCAGGGAACTCAAATCCCAAACCCAGGAAACCGTTCGGAATATCCGCGATATTGTCCACACGCTTCGCCCGCCCTCTTTGGACGTTCTCGGTTTGATACCGGCGTTGCAGGCGCATGTTGGGCAAGTTGCAATTCCGAACCGATTGACAATTCAAATGAGGACATCTCCGCATCCACAGAATTTTCCGCGCCTTTCAGCGGCAGTTGAAGTCGCAGCCTATCGCATCGTTCTCGAAGCCGTGACCAATGTTATCCAGCATGCCAATGCAGGCATGTGCGAGGTATCCTTGACTCTGGAAAATGGCAATCTAGAAATGGAAATCAAGGATGACGGGATTGGTCTGCCTAAAGGGTTCAATCACGGGATCGGATTGGATTCGATGCGCGAACGGGCGGAGGAACTCGGCGGGCAGTTTGAACTATCTTCCTCCCCCCGAGGTACTCGTGTGTGTGCAGAAATCCCTATTGCTCCAACAAGGAACGAATCATGAGACGCATTCGTGTTCTGATTGCCGATGACCATGCTCTGTTCCGTGAGGGAGTCAATGCAATCCTCAAGTCCGTCCCGGATATCGAGATCGTGGGTGAAGCCGGAACCGGACAGGAGGCGCTGGCGCTCGCCTCGGATCTGACCCCCGACGTAATCCTGATGGACATCCAGATGCCTGACCTCAACGGTGTGGATGTAACACAACGCATCCTCAAAACTCAACCGCATGTGGGTATCATCATTGTGACAATGCTGGAAGATGATGACTCGCTCTTCTCCGCCATGCGCGCCGGCGCGCGCGGCTATGTGCTGAAAGGAGCGGACAAAGCGGAAATGCTCAAGAGTATTCGAGCAGTGGCTGAGGGCGAAGCGCTTTTTGGATCGGCAATCGCGGCAAGGCTGTTGAACTTTTTCCACAATAACCCGCCAGGACCGAAGAGCGAAACTTCACCAACTGCATTCCCCAATCTGACCGAGCGTGAACGGGAGATACTTGCCTGCATCGCCCGCGGCGACACAAATTCCGAAATTGCTGAACAGTTGACCATCAGTTTGAAAACGGTCAGGAATCATGTCTCGAGTATTTTCAATAAACTCCAGGTCACGAACCGCGCCCAGGCTGCGATCCGCGCACGGGATGCAGGGTTAGGGAAGTGATCGTGGAAGGTTGATGACCGAACCAAGATAATGTCCTCCTGAAATCATGGATAAGGATTACAAAGCTGCAAGCAAGAACTATGAACAATGAAAATTTAAAGGATTCGACCCAGATATGAGGAAAAATGCCAAATTTGACCAAACCATCAAAATATGCTATGTAAACATCAGTTAAACTGACAAGTACCGAATTCTCATAATAATTTTGCTTGGGGGCAATCTGATGCATCGTTCCAGGATTGATTTCGAACGAGTGTTTCATCTGTAATTCCGCCTATGACCGGGGAGGATCAAAGTTGAATAACATCACAGCCTGATGCGGCATTGAATCCGCATGTTCTCCTGCTGTTTCATAGCCCAGCCCTTTTACTGGGACCGATACCGGTTTGAAGAAAGAAAAATCGAATGAACAATCAAATATTGGAAAAAGAAAACAGTGGACGATGGCGAGCGTTGGCGCTTTTATCGGTGGTACTGGTTTTATCGATATCAACCTGGTTCTCTGCGGCGGCAGTGCTTCCTCAATTGCGTGAATTGTGGGAACTTAATCCAACCACCTCCGCCTGGCTAACTATTGCTGTCTAGGTTGGGTTTGTATGCGGTGCGATCATTTCCAGCTTGTTCAACCTTGCAGACATCCTTGCGCCGCGGCATGTTATTTTTGGAGGCGCGGTCGGTGCCGCGATCGCCAATCTTCTTTTGGATGTGACGGTAGGTCCGGCGCTTGGAATTCCACTTCGTTTTGCAACAGGGTTCTTCGTAGCAGGTATTTATCCGCCCGCGTTCAAACTGATGTCCACCTGGTTTCGAGAGGGTCGTGGGTTGGCGCTGGGAATCCTGGCTGGGGCACTCGTGGTGGGAAATGGATTGCCTCACCTCGTTAACGGGTTGGGCGGACTGGGTTGGCGGGTGGTGATTTATGCCACCTCTGGCCTGACGCTCTTGGGTGGTTTGATTGCAGAGTTCACCATAAAACAGGGACCCTACCCATTTCCTGTAGCTATTTTTGACCCAAAGCAAATTCGTCTCGTCTTTGCCAATCGAGGCGTGCGACTTGCCACCCTTGGCTATGTCGGTCATATGTGGAAATTATTTGCCATGTCCGCCTGGTTCCTGGTCTTTTTTGCGGATGCGCTCCGTGCATGCGGACTTGCTGTAGGTTCCGTCGCTGCCTTTGTCACATATGGCGTTTTCCTCGCAGGCGGACTTGGCTCCTGGCTGGGGGCGTCATGGCAGACCGTTGGGGGCGGACTCGTACAACAATCCTGATGATGGACGTCTCCGGAGCCTGTGCCATCCTCATTGGATTATTCTTCGGTTCATCGCCGTGGCTTATTTTTGCGATTGGTCTCGTGTGGGGATTCTCCTCTGTCGCGGATTCGGCTCAATTCTCCACCATGGTCACCGAACTCGCTGACCAGGCTTATGTTGGCACAGCCTTGACTCTGCAACTCACTGCTGGTTTTACGATTACGGTGGCGACGATCTGGTTGATTCCGATTCTTGAAACTGTGCTAGGATGGAGATGGGCTTTTGCGTTTTTGGCGCCGGGACCAATTCTTGGCATACTGGCGATGTTACGATTGAAGTCCTTACCGGAAGCCACTCGGATTGCTGGTGGCAAAGGCTAATAAGTGGAAATACTCGGGTTACAAGGCGGGCCGTTAGCCCGCCCGTTGTAATCATGTTTCATCCATCCAACATGTTATTTATAGGTGAACACATAAGGAGATTTACAATGTCGACTATTACTCTTTCGTCCAACCTGCGCAGGACTGCGAATATTGCCCTGGCAGGTATCGCGTATTATGTTATTGTCTTCATCGCCCTCCATTTTCTTCGCCCAGATGTCAATCCAATAAGTCAATTCACAAGCGACTACTCTTTTGGACCGTTCAGGATTCTGATGGTTACCGCCTATTTCAGCATGAGTTTGGGTTCTCTAGCCTTGGTTATTGGGCTCTATCAAGGTATATCTCAGCAGGCACGGTCTCTATTTGGTCTCATTTTCTTGGGCGTGTGGATAGTGGGTCTTATAATTGCAGGAGTCTTCCCACTCAATCCAAATGTGACTCAGCAGACAATTGCAGGATTGATCGCTCAGGTAAATGCTCCTTTACATGTTCTTAGCCTTGCTATTGGTGCCATCCTGATTTCACGACGCTTCAAACAAGACGATAACTGGCGTTCACTTCATAGCATCTCGCTGAGTTTGTCGCTCATAATGCTGGTGTTATTTATAGGGGTTGGCATTGCCACTGCCAGAGGGTTAGAATTCGCAGGACTTGGTCAACGAATTTTCATTGCCATTGTATTGACATGGCTATCACTGACTTCGGTAAGTCTTCGCTCTATAGCCACTAGGCTGAATATGCCTGTTGACAGGAATGCGGGCTAACGCAGTGTGCAGCCAACAAGCAGGCATTTTCCTGGCTTCGGGTTTATGCAATTCCCTAGCGTTGTCCGCGTCCCGTCCACTTGCGGCCAACGCACGCCGTTATGTGATGTTACTATTGAAATCCCTGCCGGAAGCCGCTCGGATTGCTGGTGGTAAAGGTTGATTAAATTGATTTATGAGGATCAATGAGCAGAATAGACCCCGAAAACAACGAACCTCGTGCCTTGTTCGATATGGCGGATTTTAGCGGTAAAAACGTTCTGGAGATCGGTTGCGGCGATGGGCGCTTGACCTGGCGCTACGCAGACAATGCCGCCCATGTCACGGCCATAGAGCCAAGTGCTGAACAGGTCGCCGCAGCAAGGGCAAATATGCCGAATACATTACAGGGCAGGGTCGAGTTCCATGCAGTTGGACTTGAAGACTTCGCCGCGGATAGTAAACCTTCGATATTCGACCTCGTGATTCTGTCCTATTCATTGTGTTGAATGGAATACGGGAGCATGGTCCATGCTCTTGAGGAGATCCATCGCTTGTTGAAACCAAATGGCTTTCTGATCGACATCCACCCTGTAGCTGAGCATTCGTCCGTTGAGATACACCAAAATGGAAAGATCGACATGGTGGGTCAAATGGAAGTTAGTCAATGGTGTGTTGACTTTCAAGAGGCAGATAAAGCATTGGAAGAGATCATAAAACGCGGAATTTTTATGGTCGAACAAAAAGGGATGTTTGAAACGTTGACCTATTATGACTCTGCAACAGAGATGGGCACAGCGCTCAAACAATCCATTCTTAAATACGTCAGGGAAGGGGAGCCTGTAGATGAAGAAGTATCGCAAGTAGAGACGTTGACTCTGCAGGCTGAGGAAGCGTTGCGAACCGCAGGCAGCGGAGCAAAGTTGGTATTGCGTGAGAGGGATCACATCAGCCGATTAAAGCCGGTGTGATACTACCTTACTTTCATTACTCGAACGGAAACTGGCTGGCTCACACCCTTCAACTCTAGCGAACGGGATTCCAATCCATCCACATCCAAATTTCCAAATTTCACACTGCCTTCACTGATCAAAATCTCCCCCGCAGCGGCTTTGGATGACAAGCGGGCGCACAGGTTTGCCGCGCTTCCCAAGACCGCAACTTCATTCACACCCCTGGCTGATCCCACTGCGCCGACATACGCCTGCCCTGTATGGATCCCCGCTCCCACAGACACCCACGGGCTGTTCCCGCTTCCATGACCTGTTACTCGCAAGAGATCTTTTGTCGCTTCAAGAGCGGTCCTTGCATGGTTCTTTCCCGCGAATCGCGGGACGAACAAGCCGATCACCTGGTCCCCGACCAGGCGATTTACAAGAGCATTATGCTCGATCAAGACCCTGCTGGTTTCCTTGAAAAACCTGTTTATGAGATCTTTGAAACCTGTAATACCTTTTTCTTCTGCCAATGGCGTGGAATCGCGCACATCTGCAAATACCATGGTCAATTCCACCTCGGCTCCGCCTTCATTTTTCCGGACACCCTTTTCACAGGCACTGCATAAACGGGAGCTGAAGCTGGAAGGTGCCGAACCCATAAACCGCAAAGCGCTTCCCCCAGCTCCAGCCATGGGAATACCACATTCAGAACAATGAGGGTTACTTGGGAGAATCTTATATACTTTCCCCACAGTACCCGAAAGCACTCGTATAAACACAGGTGGGGGAACTTTGAACTCACCCGTCAAAAAGTGATACCACAGGTTATCTGAAAAAAACCTCTTATCCACTAAAATTTCTCCGTTTCAATACTACCATGTAAAACTTTGTTAAGTTAAGTAGATTTTACCTGCTAAAGTTGTCTGATCGGCGGCTAATATGCGGACAAGTGAATCAAGTAATGGATGTGGCGAGAGACCTATCCCCCCACTCTTCCCTCCTTCGTCTTCGCTCCCCAAAAGTGATCGCCCCGCTTGGGATGGATGGGAAGGGGAATTTTTATTTCTCAAGTAATTGGGCCATTTCTGGCTGGCTCAGAAATACATCCCGCACTTCACCAGCATGCTCAGCGACATCGTTCACTACTACCCGAGCGTGGTCGCGCAGCTGTTCGGATTCATCCGTATCACCACATTCTTGTTCCAATTCGCTCATTGTTGCGAGGATCTTCCATAGGATGGCACGTTCCTCTTGCGCTTCGGCCGCTTCCCTGGCTTTCGTAAGTGACTCGCGCGCCGCATCATACTGTTCCAGCGCAAGGGCGGCACGTCCGCGCCAGGGATGCAGGGTTAGTTGAGTTATAAGAAGATTCTTAATTGCGGATCATTATCACCCCATCATCTGAAACAACCATCTGTTAATCTGGAATACGCGCCAGATGCCGCCAACTGACGAGCTCGCCAGCGCTGGTTTGCGTGGATTGTTCCCCGCCATAGACTACAAAGCCTTGATCCTCTGGCATGGACGCCAACGCTCGCCAGAACTTAAGATTGTCAAAGTAACTGGTAGACATCGTTTTACCGGATTTGATTTCGATTGGGGTTACTTTTTCACCATTTACAAGGATGCAGTCAATCTCCTTCCCATGATTATCCTGCCAAAAATACGGGTGGCGATTTACGCCACGGTGGAAATTACGCTTGATAAACTCAGTGATGATCAAATTCTCAAACAGAGCACCTTTCAGGTAATGTAAATTGACTTGATTTTCATCGCGGATACCAAGCAGGGAACAGGCAACACCCGTATCGTAAAAATAAAGTTTGGGTGATTTGACCAGCCGCTTATTGAAATTACGGTGGTAGGGTTGCAGGCGATACAGGATGTATGAACTCTCTAAAATGGAGAGCCAGGCTTTGGAAGTATTTGGGCTGATGCCCGCATCGCTTGCCAGGCTTGAGTAGTTGAGCAGTTGTCCGATACGTCCGGCACATAATTGGGTGAATCGGATAAATGTATTTATATCTCCGATATTCTTGATCAGGCGCACGTCTCTTTCTATATAAGTCTGGATGTAGGCGGGGTAAAAATCAGTAGGATCAATGTCACGATCATAAATGCGAGGATACTGACCTTTAAAGATCTGGGTTTCATATTGATCCGCAGTTTGATTCAATTCGTCAAATGAAAATGGCAGCAAGTGCAGAACGGCAGTTCGTCCAGCCAGAGTCTGGCTGATTCTCTCCATCAACAAAAAGTTTGATGAACCTGTCAGCACAAATTGGATCTTCCGGTTCTCATCCACGAGGCTTTGAATGTAGGAAAACAAATCAGGGGTGTTTTGAATTTCATCCAATATCGCGCCACTGGGATAGTTGGAGAGAAAACCGCGCGGATCAGTCAACGCGATCTGACGAATATCAGGTTCTTCCAGCGAAGCATATGACAGGGTTGGAAAGGCGGCTTTGACGAGAGTGGTTTTTCCAGACTGACGAGGCCCGGTGAGAGTGATAACCTGAAATTTCTTTGCTAAAGCGATCAATTTAGTAGCCAGCGTTCTTTCGATCATGAGGCACTCCGTTTACCAGAAAATGGTTTGACCTGTATCCCTATTATAGCATGTGTTGTACAAATCTGCAACCATGTTGCTGTTTTGTACACAGCTTTGGTGTTGGTTCTTATTCGGAATGTTGAGCATTGTTTATCCGCAAAGTACTGACAAAAATGCTCATCACACACTATCCTATAAGTTCTTGGAGCCGATCTTTCCTTCCGTTGATAATTCGAAAAGGTATAGAAAGTTTGCGGGAAATGTAAAAAATCTTTTATACTGCGGCAGTTACTTTATTGGTAACTATCGCAATACAAAGTATTTCCTGGGTAATTTTATCCACCCTAAATCTTATCCCCATCACGACACTCACTACTTCTATTCTCTCAAATCTATGGCTAGGGGACTCATAAGCCCTAGGCCGGGAGTTCAAATCTCCCCCTCGGCACTAGAAAGGCACTCTTTGAGTGCCTTTTGCTGTTAAAAATCAGCATTCCATGAATTACAGCTTCCAAAGTGTTATTTCTTCAATTCAAGAACATCCAAAGTTGCCATGTGATCATTTCATGATCGCTCGTGACAATAGAATCTGGCTGGACTTACGCAGAAAGCCATCGAGTGTGACATAATTCAGGTATGACACAAAACCCGAAACGCAAAGTAACGCGGCTCGACTACTGCCAATTCTTGTTGAGCAGTCAAATCAATTACACCCTGACGCACTTTGCCGACCACTCTGAGCAGTTCAGCCACGATGCCATCAATCGTTATATGGCTGGAGATCATCTTCCGCCACGCCTGGTGTGGGAGAACGTGCGCGGGCAAATTGTCACAAGTCCAAATGGCTTTGTCATCTTTGATGATATGGTGCTGGACAAGGCAGAGTCGCAGAAAATCGAATTGGTGCGCCAGCAATGGAGCGGCAATGCCAAACAAGTCATTCGAGGCATTGGGGTCGTCAGCTGCGTCTATGTCAACCCGGAAACCGACCAGTTCTGGATTATTGACTACCGGATTTTTGCGCCGGAAACGGACCAGAAGAGCAAGCTTGACCATATGCGCGAAATGTTGGCAAATGCGGTGCACCAGAAGCGCTTGCCGTTTCGGGTGGTCTTGATGGATACCTGGTATGCGGCGAAAAATGAGTTGTTGTTTATTGAACAACTGGGCAAGGTGTATTACTGTCCGGTGCGCGAGAATCGACTGGTCAGTCTGCGCCGCGAAGATCAACGGTACCAGCCGGTCGATAGCCTGCTATGGTCGCAAGACGAATTGCGAACGGGACGGTTGCTGCATCTGCGCGACTTTCCTGCGGGTCATCCGGTGAAATTGTTCCGCCTGACGCTCTCTACCGGGCGCACGGACTATATCGTGACCAACGATTTGGCTCAGGATTGGACTCCGGCCACACAAGAGGTGTGGGGCTGGCGACCCAAGATCGAGGAATTTCACCGTGAAAATAAGCAATTGACCGGTATCGAAGCCTGTCAATGTCGGCGGGCGCGGATTGTGCGCAATCATATCGGCTGTGCCATGTTGGTCTGGGTGCGACTCAAGCAGGTCGCACAAGAAACCAGGCAAACAATCTATCAAGTCAAACATGCTTTGCTATCCGATTATCTTCGTCAGCAACTCAGATCGCCTTCCGTTCAGATGGTTCTTGCGTAAGTCCAGTCTGGTGCTCAATCAGGTTACAAAACGGGTTTGTATTTTGGCTAATTTTCTGCGCATCTGGCTGAAACAAAATAAGAGCGACGAAAGTTAGCAATGCGAATAGTTTCTTCGTACTAACGCCGTTGATTGTCAAGCAACCGCTTGATCAACGGTCAACAATTATAAAAGGGTTGGATACTTGACTTACAAATTTTTTCAGGTCGCCTGCGAGAAAAAAGCTAATTGACAATTGTAAGGATTTGCCTATAATTCAGGCATCCGTTCTCCCATTTGGTAAACAACCCAATCGACCACCGGAAGGGCATTTTCAAGGGCTGACATCTCTCCGGCAACAAAGGGGTAATCACTGTAACAACAGTCAGGTGTTGGAAGGTGGTATACCGAAAATTGTGTAAATTCCTCGATAGTTGTATTTTAGCGTTTTCAGCCTGACTGTGATATGTTAATGGGCATCTTGTTCAACGGAAAAACCTGATGCAACTTCCAATCATAGCGCCTGCGCCGCTCGTGGCAACGCACGCGGCAGCCTTTCGGGATTTGTTCGAGAACCGCCGCCAATTTCGGCATTTTGAGAATTACCTGACGGGCTTGCTAGTGTTGCCGAACAAGAGTATGGCTAATATTGCGCGGTGTACGGTGGAGAGTTCGGATAAGACGAACCTCTCGCGCTATTTCTCGACCGATCGCTGGGAGCAGGAAGAAATCAATGTGCGTCGGGTGAAATATGTGTTGCAGCAGACGAAACCTGTGCGGCTGGCGAAAGAGCGATCGGCGCTGATTCTGGATGACACGTTGTGTGAACACGTCGGTAGTTTGTTCGAGTATATCGACCATCACTACAATCATGGCGACAATACCTATCCGCTGGCCCACAATCCGATCACCAGTCATTATGTCAGCGGGCCAGTGCGGTTTCCGCTGGATTTGCGGCTGTATCGTCGCTACGAGGAAGTAACCCGTTGGGAAGAGTTCGTGCACAAGCATTTTCCCGAGCGAGAGATCCCCGTGAACAAAAAGGAACGGGCGCAGTTCCACAAAGCGGTGGATCCTGTTTTGCTTGCCGATCCAGCGTTTCAAGCGTTGCAGCAACAGTTTCAAACCAAAATCGACTTGGCCAAGGAACTGGTGGGAAGCGCCATCGGGCACAAATTGCCCTTCAGCGTGGTCCTGTTCGACAGCTGGTATCTGGCGGAAGACTTTGTGGCCTGCTTGCGCCGTCGCCGCAAAGACTGGATCAGCCTGCTCAAAAAGAACCGCAAACTGGAAACCAACAGTTTCGTGCTCAAAGACGCACAGGGAAAACGCATTCCTTTGGAAGGGCCGCATATCAAAGTGGGAGATCTGGTTCCGCTGATCCCAGCCAATGCCTATCGTGCCGTGAAAGTGGGTGCCCAGACCTACTGGACCTTCAGCCTGACGGTGCGGATTCCGGACCTGGACAAAGTCCGTCTGGTCATCAGTTTTGAAAACGCAGCACTGACAGGCACCTACGCCGTCCTGGTCACCAATCGGGTGGACTGGACAGCCCAACGGATCCTGGTCACTTATCTACAACGCTGGCCGATTGAAACCTTTTATCAGGATGGTAAAGAACATCTCGGCTTCGACGAATATCGCATGCGCGACGCTAAAGCCATTCAAAAACATTGGTGTCTGGTGTTCGTAGCCTATTCGCGTTTGCACCTCGATGGTTTGCCAACCTCACTGAGACAAAGTCGCTTGCCCATCAAAACCATTGGAGAAGCCTGTCGGCAACAAGCACAAGCACTTATCGAAGCGCTCATCCTGTACGCCTCCAAGCAACTTGCGCACGGCCAGAAAGCTGATGAACTATTCGCATTTTTATTCGCCAAACAACAGGCCCTTGCTTCTGCCTGACGCTTCAACATTTTTTCTCAAAATACAACTATCGAGTAGGTAATTCGCTTATTTCGGCGTTCGGTAGGTCGGATTGCCAATCCGACTTACAAACTTTTAGTGCACCCCCTGCCCGGCAATGATTGACAACTGTAGAAATTTGTCTATAATGCAGGCAGATTTTGTCCCATTAGCTGAAAAACCTGATCGACTACCGGAAGAGCATTTTTCAGGGTTGACATCTCTTCGGCTACCAGGGGTCGTCGTGGTGGCATTTGTCATTGCTCTTACTTGATGCCTCTTTTCTCGAGTCTACGGGGTTCTTTCGTTCCAAGGAGGAATGCAATGGGCATCTTACAAGTGGAGCTTTTTGGGGGTGTTCGGGTTACCCACAATAATTGGCTAACTGAAGTATCCATAACTCGAGAGATACAGTCGTTGCTGGCGTACCTGCTCCTACAACGCCACCGCGTCCATTCGCGAGAGGTCCTAGCAGGTATATTCTGGGCAGAACAACCTCAGGAAAAGGCGCGCGGTTCTCTTAACACAGCCTTATGGAAATTGAAGAGAGCCTTGGAACCTGATGGGGTTCCCTCTGGAACCTATCTGAAAACCATGCAGCCCGGTGAAGTAGGGTTTAATAAGGAAAGCCCGCATTGGTTAGATATAGAAGTTTTCGAAGAGAAGATAAACGAAATTCTGACTAAACCTTTTCAAACAGCAGAAGGAACACTCCTTGTAGATCTTGAAAAAGTATTAGGGCTGTACAAAGGCGAATTACTGGAGGGGTGCTATAAGGATTGGGCACTCCGGGAGCGTGAACGGCTGCGTGCTTTATATTTGAAAAGCCTGATCTATCTCCTGCAATATCACGGGTCTCATAAAGCATACGAGAAAGCAATCACATATGGTCAGAAAATCCTGGATTTGAATCCATTGCGGGAAGAGATCCATCGTGAGCTGATGAGACTCTACCTGGAAAGTGGACAACGCGCCCTGGCGGTGCGGCAGTATGAGATTTGCCGCTTGACGCTGGCGAAAGAAATGGGGATTGCACCGATGGAGGATACGCAGGAACTATATACACAAATGCTGAGTCGGGGTGGCAGGCATGAATCGGCTATAATCTCCAAAGGGCCAGCAGGCTTTGACCAGGCACTTCGACAACTGAGGGAGGCTAGTCAGACCATTGATCTTGCGAAAGAACAAATCCAACAAGCGTTTCGGATGATCGCCAGATTCTCGGAACACCCGGATCAAATGTCCCCATCGAAAGCGAAGGAAATAAATAAATTGGCGAACCAGAAGCAGAAATAATTTCTCGGCAGGTGGCGAGCAGTTTGAGAGTTTGTTGATGATCTTTTGATGGAAAATTGAGACCAGTAATGTATAGTGCTGTTATTCTGTAACAGCACTTTTTCGTTTTTCCGGGATATTCTCTTCCCAACCTCTAACAACAAAGGAGGTAGAAATGAGAATTAGATTGGTTCGCTGTGAATTCCATTAAAGCAATCACACATGCGTTTATCGTACGCATTTGGATTGAACCTCGAGAAATGAAGGATGCAGAACCGATATGGCGTGGTGTCATTGAGCATGTTGAAGGTGAAGAACGAGTCTACTTTAATAATCTGGATATGATAAAAAGTTATTTTGCCGAATATCTTGAAAAAATAGGAAGTGGGAAAGCGATCGGCAAAGATGAGCATGAGTGTCAGTAGTCATGCCAGAGTTATAGCACATGTATGGCGTTGAAATTGGGAGCTAGATTGAGTTCTGTTTTTTCGTTCTTTCAACCGCCCGAAGCTGGTCCGCCCGCGGGAAGTGAGACGGGTGCTGGAGCTTCTGCAGCTTCCAACCCGATATCGACCGTTCTTCCCGACATAGGCCTGGACATGGCTCGCGTGCTCAACCGTATGTTGGATGAGCTGCGGAGTTTCCTGGCGCCGGTCAGCGGCTTACCGGATCCGGCGGTGATCCTGATTAGCCTGAACGACGCTCCGGTAGGTCTCGGAAGATTTCTTGGTGAGGAGCCGCGCAGTATGTTCAGCGGGGTCGAACTGAAAGGTGGGCGACTTGACGGTGTAGTGCGCTTTGTGCTCTGGGGAGCCGATGTGGCTGCGGTCAACGAAGTCGTGTTGACTTTGCAGGCTGCACTCCTTGCGTCTACTCAACCGTTATTCAACCGTGGTTTTTTGCGCTTCAACGCCGTTGCTTCCTCCAACCCGGCTTTTGATTCGACCTTGAATGTCTGGGGTCGCACCGCAGATTACAGCCTGCTATACGAATATCGGTATCAGGCCGATGATGCTGCCGATAGTCTGATTGCCCGCATTCCAATCCATAGCGATCCGGAGGAACGCAATTCTCTTCAACGCGAGACAACGGTGGTAACCGACGAGATGGTGCGATGGGACAATGAGACTGCGCCCGCGCTAAATTTGCGGGGTCCTTTTAGCGTCGCCAGCATTTCAGCGCTGGTTTTTATCCCTGGCACAGCGCCGAGCGGAACGGTCACGCTCATTCGGACGTTCGACGGCGCGGCTGGCCCGCCGACCTCTCACGCCACACTCTCCGATTTTCTGGCCGCGGTTGCCGGTCCCATCCCAATGTCTCGCCATGCGCAAAAGATATTCCCTTCTTTGAATGATTTTCTAGCCGCTTTCAGCGCTGCCGGCGGTCCCGCGATCTTGGGAGATTGGGATACAGACAGTGTGCCAGACAGTTACGAACCGCAGGTATTGCACTTTGAGTCTTCCATCCGGCTGCCCGGCGCGGCCGATCGATTGGAGGTGAGTTATCAGGATTCGGCTCTTAACCAAACCGCTGTCTTGTACCTACGCGCTCTGCGCGCATGAAGGCAAATCAAGAGTGTTTGATGGTTTCAAGAGGATCCCCGCGCTGGGCATCTCCTTGAACAGAAAGGAGAACGTCAAATATGGCTGAAATGATTTTACCGGGCGTATATATCGAAGTGCGCCCCGAAGGCCTGATCGTGCCTGGCCGGGTAACGGTGGGCAACGTGGGCATGGTAGGAACATCGAGCAAGGGCCCGATCGGCGCAGCTGCCACCCTCAGCAGCTACTCCCAGGCGCGTACCGTGTTTGGTGATTACGATCCATGGGTCGATGGTGCGTCCGACGAATTGACTCTGGTGCGCGCGCTGGAATTGGCGTTTTCACATGGGGCGACGACTATCCGTGCGGTGCGGGTTGCCGGCGCATCAAAAAAGGCGGCCGCTTATACCCTCAACTCGGCAACTGGCCCATGCGTCGTATTAACGGCCAAGAGCGAAGGTGCCTGGGGCAACGATCTGTCCGTCAATGTGGCGGATGCGACCGACAACGCCTATATCGAAAATGAGAGCGTGCCAACCAGCGGCGCCAATGCATTGACGCTCGAGCACAAACCGATGCCGAACGCGCGCAATCGCGTGCGGCACACCATCAATGCGACTGGCATCACGCGTTCGGTTCAGATCGTCTACGCTCCAACTGCTGCTGTTGCCGGGCAAGTTCAGATCGATCCTGGCAATGGCAAGCTGACATTTCCGGCAAGTGAGACCCCCGTTGCGGCCGATACACTGAAGGTCTCCTATGTCGTTGATAAAGCCGAATCGGTGAAAGTCACATTGCGCCTGGGGCGTGTGGATGAAGTCTACACGGTCGTCGACGGCAATGATCTGATTGCCGACGTCAATGCCAGCTCAGACTGGGTGGACGCCACTGCCGGGGCCAATGCGGCTGAATTGCCCGCGAAAAGCAGTCCTATCGATGCCTTTGCAGCGTTCATAGGAGGCGACAACGGCGCGGCCGGGGCAGACTATCAAACCGGCTTGGATGCCCTGCTCAATGAAGATGTACACCTTGTCGTCCTGGCTGGTCAGGATGATACATTCGGCAACGAATTGGATGCTCACTGCCAGGTGGCGTCAACGGACGCGATTAAGCGTGACCGGATTGCTGTAGTGGGCAGCAGGTTGAACGCGAAGGTAGATGATATCCGCGGCCATACGCTGGATAGCGACAGGGTGGTCTTTGTCGCGCCGGGAATAAAAGCGACAGACCGCGCGGCCACCCCACCGGTCGAAGTGACATTGCCTGGTGCTTACGCCGCGGCGGCCGTGGCTGGCCGGCTGGCGAGCTTTTCCGCCCACATCAGTTTGACCAATAAGACGCTCAGCGTGGGTGGTCTGGAACAGCGCTTTACATCAGCCGAGCTGAGCCAGCTTGTGCAGAGCCGCGTGCTCGCGCTGGAAGAGCGCCAGGGTTTCCGCGTGGTCAAAGGCATTACCACGGCCACCAACACGGCCTGGCATCAGATCACCACTCGCCGCATTGTGGATTATGCCAAGTTCGGCGTACGTTCGGCGGCCACTCCCTACATTGGTTTACTCAACAACCAGCGCGTTCGGGCCGCCCTCAAGACCACAATTAACAGTTTTCTAGCTGAGATGGTGGATGATGAGATGCTCGTCAGTTACGAACTGGATGTCACTGCTACGCGCGACGAAGAGCGCAAAGGTATCGCCCGCGTCACCATGGTGGTACGGCCCACCTTCAGCATTGACTTTATCAAAGTCACCATGTTCCTGGAATAAGGAGACTATCTTATGGCACTGACAAACGTTTACACCGGAGCGAACGGTACCCTTACCCTGGCTGACCTGGATACCCCGGAGGGCCGCGATGCGAAAGCTGTGATGGATACTTATGAGTTACGCACAGTGGGGCGCGTGACCAACGTGGAGGTCTGTGTGCAGACCGACCTGGAGGAGTTCCATGAAACAGGTCGGCGGCACGCGGTCTCACTACATCCCGGGAACATCCACATCAGTGGTAAGGTGGGACGCGCGTATATCAACGGTGCTCTCTTGTTCCTGCTACAGGGCCGGGGTTCACGGCCCACTGCTCAGCCAGAACCCTACGCGCAACCGACGTTCAACATGAACATTACCCTGAGTGATCCGGCCGTTCCAGGCAACACCGTGTCTCTGGCGCTGGAGGGGGTGAAATTCCAGAACTGGGGGCTGGCATTACCCGAAGACGATTTTGTAATGGAGAACGTCGCTTTCAAGGCGCTCGTTATTCGCGTTGTCGATCAAGAAGCGCCTGCCGGTGGCGGTGATGCCGTAGCCCGGGTTCCTGAGTTCCCGGAGACCGCCACGGCGTAGCCGGGACGTGTATATAACTTATGGCCTTGACCTCTGAAGAATTGCTTGCCGGGGGTATGCTGACCCACGAGGTGAGAATTCCGGCTGACCTGTTGAGCGCAAATGGCGCGGGTCAGGCCGAGCACCTCGTGGTTCTGCGCCCCCTGACTGTGCGCGACCTGCAACGGATTGGCAAAGCCGCCCGCGAGGACGACGGCCTGTCAGCAGCCCTGATGATTCAACAGGCGCTCGTTGATCCGGCTCTCAAACTTGAACAGGTCTCACAACTGCCAGCAGGTGTGGCGCGCTTCCTGGTCGAACGCATCAATGCGATTAGCGGCATCAGCACACCAAGTGATGCGCTGGAAGAACTCGTTCAGGCTCCGCTCGCTAAAGCCTGCTTCGTGTTGGCGAAAGAGTTTGGATGGACACCAGAAGAAGTCAGCGGAATGACCATCGGTCAAATCCTGCTCTATTTGGAAATGACTCGTACCGGGAACAACGGTGCATGAAACAGCATAGGGCATCGGTTCTTTCGCCCGGTAAAGCACCAGCTTGCTGGCAGCGTGAGCTCACCAGGCGCACGGCGCGATCGGAACGCTTACAGAGGCTATGTGCGTGGCTGAAGCCGTTCGCCGAGACGCAACCCAGATTGCGCGACGGGCCGCTGTGGGGTAACTGTCTTGCGGAACTGACCGGGGAAGTGGTCCAGCCAGAACAGTCAGGCTCTGGGATGTCGCCACCTCGCCATAACTGGGCCACTTCGTTCCATCGCGAAGAACAAGGCAGGTGGGCGCCGGATCGTATGGATGAGAGTGCAATTGGGCATGGAGTTCAAGCCTCGAGGATGAGACCATCCGCCCAGCCACCTCGGCAAAGCTCCTCCCTGGCTGGTTTTTCTCCACCCACCGAGCTGAAGCGACAGGTAACCCTGGATATGCTTGATCGGCTGGCAGGTGAAGCACTGCGCGAAGTAGATGTAAGAAGGATCACGTCAGCACAGGAGCCGGGTAGAAAGGTGACGAAGCCACAAGATACGTCTTCAGTAGCAGTTACTGCGAAAACAATGTCACCGCGCGACTGGATCCGAAACGTTGCGCGCCGCGCCTGGCATGCCTTCGGTGTCACTGGAATGGATGAAATTCCGGTGCTGAACAAGCAGTGGACCACCCGACTCAATGGCGAGCCGGCGCTACCGGAATTATTGCTTCGACCACTTGCGCGTCCCACCAATAACGACAGGCCTTCAAATCGCCAAGTGAGAGACGGGCCTACACCGCGTCAATTATCGGAGGCTGAACTCGATCAACCTCGGGTGCCGGTTCAGACAACCTCAACTGGCAAAGAACCGACGCAGGCTCCGTTGCCGGTCTCTGGTTGGACAGGCGAGGTCGAAAGCGAGTGGGTTTCTTCAGAGCACATTGTCCCGCCGGCGGTCGCGCCATCGCTGCCACACTTGCTTCCGCCGCAAATTGTCAATGAGCCGGCCCCGGCACTCGCAACGATGATTGCCCGGCAAGCGTCGCGGCAGGAAGCGACACAGGTGGAAGTCGATCTAGCCCAGCTGGCCACCAACATCAAGCGCATCCTGGATGAGGAAGCACGCCGTCACGGAATTGATGTGTGAGGATCTGGATCATGAGACCCATGTTAGATGATTTGGAGCTTCCGCAAGTGCAAGAGATCACGACACTCGAACGACGCGCATTGGCTGAACACAAGCCACCCAGCATGTCCGGTAGTTTGCTACAAAACCTGGGGCGGCGGCCGACACGGCTGACGCTGTGGGGCGTGGCAACCGGCCCTGAGGCGCTGAACTTCGTCGAGCAACTGGATGACAAGTTCCGTGCTAACGTCTCAGTGTCATTCACCGCTGATATCGTCACTGAGGCCGAGATTGAAAAGATGGTTATCGACGACTTACATGTACAAGAGCTGGCCGGCAAACCAGAGCGCTACGCTTACGTTTTGACGTTGCGTGAATATATCGAGCCGGTCGAACCGGAAGACACCTCGGAGTTGGATACTAGCATCCTCGATGACACACTTGGTCAACTGGATAACCTGATGTCTGGTTTCGAGGTTGTTCAACAACTTTCAGACATCGTCGGCCGCCTGGCGGCCCTGACCCAAACCTTACAGCAGCAGTCGAACCAGTTAAGGAGCCAACCTTAATCTGTTTAGTTCAGGAGGTTCCAAATGGCAGACACCGACAACACCCTTCAACAACTTAAAACGGCACTTCAGGAGGTCTCAGCTTTTCTGGATAAGCCCGAGGTGCGCACCGCCCTTGGCCAGATCCCGGCCAGCATCAAAGACCCGGTCATGGATGGCTTGCGCACTGTACTGGGCGTGATCCAAACGGCGCTGAATGAACTTAAGAACAACTTAAGCGCTGTCACGACTGTCCAGGATCTGCTCAAAGTGATCAACGACCTGTTGACGGCCGCCGAAGGGCTGGCGCCCGGACAAAAGGACACATTGGATTCGGTCAAAACGATCGTGAAGACGTTGCAAGACCTGCCCAGCGCCGCCGAGATCGAGGAGATTTTGAACCTCATCCAACAGATCGTCAACAAACTGCAGAATCTCTAGTCTATGGCGCGACCATTACTCGACAACGTCGAGCTCCAACAAGTCCAGCAAATAGAGACCGAGCAGGATCAGGTCCTGGTTCAGCATGGCGTGCCCGCGCTGGAGGGTGACTTCCTCCAGCGCCTGGATCGCCGCGCGACGCAGATGACACTGACCGGCGTGCTGACCGGGCCGGAGGTCGCCGACGGGTTGAAGACGCTGCGCGAGAAATACCGCGCCGCCGCGCCGGTGCCCTTCGTTGCCGATATCACCACTGCGACGAAAGTGGATCAGGTGCTGATCGAAGAGATGGGCGTGCGCGAGCTAGCGGGCAAGCCCGAACGCTTTGAGTACGCCTTTACGTTGCGCGAGTTCATCGCCCCACCCACTGAAGAGATCGAAGAACCTCCACCATCACAGCAAGTGGACGAGGAAATCACCCAAGATGGTCAGCAGCAAGTCAACGACGCGGTTGATGAGACTGCAGAGAATGTTGGAACACTCGAAGTCGAAGTCATTGTAGAAGGCGATCCCAATTTCGATTTCAGTACAACGACAGTCACGCTTGAGCGAACACCAGAGGATGCCGATGCGCCGGTTTCACGTACGTTGACAGATCGCACGAATAATGTTTGGCGCGACGAGGCTGTGCAGACTGGCAGGTACACCGCCCGCGCCGTAACGGGGACAGAGCCAGCACTAATGGGAACAGTTGAGGCCGTTCTCCGTGCAGGCCAGACCACGAGGGCGCAGATCGTCTTAAGCCGAAACCGGCCAGCCAATGTGGCAATCGCCTTCGTTGTTCATTATCGATTCGACCGCGCTTTCATCGAACCATGTATGCGCCCGGTGTTGTGGCAAGTGGCGCAGTATGCTAGCGACCATCGCAACGAGAAGCTGATCATTCTCGGCCACACCGACAGAGTCGGCGACGATCCTCCAGTTCTCCCTCTCTATAATCAGTCACTCTCGGAACGTCGAGCGCGCGCCGTGTTTTCGTATCTGACCTTCGGTCGCGAGCGGGCCGCTGCTTTGGCCGAATGGAATCAACTGCGTCAAACTCGCCCGCGCGGCACGCGACTCAGCATCAACGATAGCTGGGGAGTGCACGAGTATCAGCACATTCTCCAGGATCTAGGCTTTTATCCCGGCGTCGTGGATGGAGACGAAGGGCCGCTGACGCGAGAGGCTGTGCACGCCTACCGCTGTCACAAAGGGTTGCCGCCTGGCACCACCGTCGACGACGATACATGGCAGGCGCTCATCGAAGATTACCTCTCACAAGATAGCATTGCGATTTCGCCAGACCAGTTTCTGCCCAACTGCGATAACGAAATCATCAAGTGGCTGGGATGCGGCGAGGAAGATCCCGTTCGCAACACAAGTCGCGCATGGCGACCCAACCGACGGACCGAGCTACTGTTCGTACGCACAAACAGTTTACCTTGCCAGGTCCCGCAACCAGATACCTTCAACTTGCCTGCACCCGGGGCGGTAAATTCCAATTGGTGTGTTGGCCCGGCCACCGGTAGCGACCATTGCTGCTTCGTGACCCTAGCGGATCAGCAGCGTAGACCGCCACCTGCGCGCGACTCGAATGCATTTACCCGTACGCCCGCCGAACCAGGTACCTTCACATTGGAAGGCTCCATCCAGCGTGAACTCCCCGATGGTACTCTCCAACCGGTTCCTGATCAGCCGTTCGTACTCATTACACCAATTGGTGAGTTCAAGCGCGGCGAACAGTCGAATGGAGAGCCAACGCCGGCCCGCACCGATGCCAATGGTCAAATCTCGTTCACTGGACTTCCTGCTGGCTTTTACAGTCTGGAAGTCGTCACCCCGGCCAATCGGCCTGTACTTGTCCGCCCACTCGACGGGCCAAACGCTCGTGTCACCGGAAATGTGATCTGTCGTGAGTTGCACGTCCCAGCGTCGGGTGGACCAAATCCCCGGCTTGACGTAGTCATTGTGGATGCGCCGGTACTACGAGAAATTCGGCTGCCCACCGTCGCGCACCTGATGACGGCCCTGCATCCGGGGACACGCGACATTCGGGTTTGCCCCTCTCCTAGCGGACCACCAGGCCAGCAGAAGACGACACTGAATGATGCGCAGATCCGAGCTGCTTTCGATGAGGCAAATCATATCTTGCGCCAGGCTCGAATCCACTTTGAGCTAACCGATATTGTTCGCGAAGCCTACGCGTTCCGGACTGAATGTGAAGTCGACCAGAATGAATTCACCATACTTCTTGAAAGATGTGCGTACCCGGATGCCGCCAATGTGTTCTTTGTTGGCGATCTGGCCGGCGCTGGCGAGGCTGGCTTCGGACTGTCCGTTGAGAACGGCGCGGCGGCAGGTTTGCCCGGTGGTTGCGCCGTCGGCGATCGATTCCAGACCACTGTTTTGGGACCGCCTCTCAGCGTCTCTTTGACTGACCGGCAGAGGGAGCAAGTGCTGGCCCACGAGTTGGGACATTACCTCAATTTGGATCATGTGAATGCCAGTTCGGCCAATGCGGACCGGCTGATGTTACCGGGCACATCTGCTGGTGATAACCGAACATTGATATCGGACGAGGTTAACCATGCGCGAAGTTCACAAGGTGCAGCGGATGACTGTGTACCACTTTCTCTCAAGGTCACCGGTGCCATGCAAGTCGGCGGTACCTTGAGCCATCAATACATTTTTGTGCAGCATCCAGAGCTCATTGATCCTTTCGACATAACCATTGACGCGCAGATTCCTGCTCAGTTGCTAACACGGGGAGCACTTACGATGACCGGCGGCAACCCCGGTGCTAACAGCCTACAACGCACCGTCAGCAAAACTGTGACCAGGGAATTTGATATTGTGGCGGCCTACACTCCGGCAAGCGGTGGGCAGCCTGTTACATCACATGTTTTGATCCGTGTTGCCACGTTCAGGCTACTTGCTGATGGATCGAGCAGTAATACAGTCGTGACCTCTCGCCATCCCACCGATGTTGTTACGGTAAGAGCGGATCTTGACCCTGCTCCTTTCTGCATTCCCAATTCCCTGGTGACATGGACCGGCGGGAATGAAGCGCCAGATCCACTTCGGCAAACGGTCAATCGGGCCCGTACTGGGCCAATACCGGTGACAGCTACGATTGCCGGGGAAACACGCTCTATAACTATTCTAGTCATTGAGGTCAGGATCCCTGCGGTGACCCTGGTAGGGTTGAATCTAACAACTGACATTCCGATTACCATCGATCCCTCGCCATTACCAGCGGGTGTCTCGATCACGCTTCAGTTGAGAAGGACGTCAGGAACTGGGGAGGCCAGGTTCGTCAGTACAAATTCGACGTTGATGACGATTACGCAGACCACGACAGTGACCATTCGAGGCATTACGGCAAGCAGTGTAGCTGATAATATTCGCCTGAATGCCACGATGACGGGTCAGCCGGAAGTTATCGCCGAAGAAGACTTTACCGTTGTCGGCGTCGCGATTGGGAGTGTCATAGGGGTCCGGCCAGGTCAAACGATCGATATTCCTATTACTGTCACTCCATCACCATTGCCGCCCGGCGGAACTCTGACCCTGGAGTTGAGGACCACATCGGGAACGGGCGAGGCCAGGTTTGTAGGTGGCAATCCGACAACAATGACCACTAATCAATCAACGACAGTTACCGTGCAAGGTATCACAGCCAGTAACATAGCTGACAATATCCGGTTGACGGCCAGGATTACAGGCCAAACTCAAACACTTGCCCAGGAAGACTTTACCGTCCTGAACAGAATCAATATCTTCCTGAAATTTGAGGTGTGGAACCTGGACACGCGTACCTTTGAGCTACTGCCGGCCGGCGTGCCCGTTGACCTGATGGATTTCGACCCGATTGGATCGAATGACCAGCTTGCAACACAGCAAACGGATGCCCAGGGACGCGTTCTTTTCAGTCTCTCTGACTTTGGAACGAGTGGAGAAGATGAGCCGGACCTGTTTTTCCTGGTGCGTCCAAATGGACTCTTTCATGCCGGCCATCTTTTGCCCGCGGAGTGGTCTACCAAAGGGTGGAGAGCAACGGATGGTAGCCCGGGAATCTTTGATAATTTTACCGGCAGACAGTTAGGTAGCGAAGCCGCGCCGCTGACCTATCGTGTTGGCTTGGATTTTCATGCCAGACTGACCTACCACGTGGATCATGGAGGGCGTGCTGGACTTACCGATCCGGCCCCCATCGGTTCTGGGATTTCGTTCTTGGTTGGCGGTGAACGTAGGCGCACATTCCTGACGGACGTGAATGGCGAAGTGCATGGCGTGATTTTTACCGTAGAAGGTGGCGACTCGGTTTCTATAAGAGTCGACTTTGATATTCGCGATCCAGATATCAAGATGAATCTGGCCAGAGTAGACATTGATCCATGGGAAACTGAGTTTGACGACAATGACCAGACATCTATTGCAACGGACGCGGCTCCGTTGGCGCTACTTGCCAATAGTGATGATCGAAACGTAGCGCTCTATATTCTGAAAAACCTTCGCGAACTGTCTACCTTCCTATTCCATCTGACCGGTGGTGCCTGGACCGGCTTTGATGACTTGGAATTTAACCGCTCTTCGATCTCTGGTGTTGCATTTTCATGGCCGGTTGGAACTGTAAATTTGCCACCAGCCGATCATTGGGATCGCGGCACGATCATTCACGAGATTACACACCAGACGATGTGGAAAGAACATGATCGATCTAGTGCCGACATCGCCTTTGAAGCATTGTTTGGCGACCTGGCCCTTACCCATCGGGAAGATTTGCTTGGTAATCCGGAGCATGCCTTGATCGAAGGTTGGGCGGAATTTTTACAAGCCATATTTTCCGGCACTCAAACTCCGCCATATTTCGTAAACCCTGTGGTTAACAGTGATGGCAGCAACGCCCGTCCATTAGGCCCGCCTCCGAATAATCGTGGAGAGAGTGTGGAAGGTGCCTTTGCCAATGGCTTGTGGGGCGTTTTCGAGAATCATGTTGTTACGTCAGCAGTTTTTTCAGCCGCGGGCGCTGTGGATGCTCATATACCGGAAAGTAGCGACGGAAACATCTTGACGACTGCACCGTGGATCAATAATCCCGGTGTACGCACCCGGTTTTTGTCCATGATTTGGAATTCTTTCCGTGATTTACGCACACGTGACAAGACTACCACACAGATGTTCGCACGGATGAGGGCTCGGAATGCATCTGTATGGCACCAGCTGCAAGCTGAGCTACAGGCATTTAATATGGCCATGGACGTACCGACTATTACCTCGGTTAATCCCAATAGTGGGTCGGCTGCTGGAGGTCAGGCAGTTGCGATTACTGGAACGAATTTCGTGCCAGGCATACAGGTCAGCTTTGCTCAGCCCCCACCTGGCGGTGGACTGGCAACTAATGTTGTAGTTACCAATAGTAGCACGTTGACCGCTGTGACTCCCTCCGGCGTTGTCGGTTCAGCCAATGTGATTGTTACCACACCTGCTGGATCTGATACAAGGGTCAATGGCTATACCTATGTTTAGGAAGATGTAAGAAGGATGACATCACTTCTGAAACCCGCTTACAAACCTGCCGTCCGGCCAGGCGCCGACGAGATGCGAAACTTCTTGCATCTCATGCAGCAGATCATCAACAATTTGCAGAATCTATAGTCTATGACCAGACCGTTACTCGACAACATCGAGCTCCAGCAAGTACAGGAAATGGAAACTGAGCAGGATCAAGTCCTCGTTCAGCATAGCGTGCCTGCACTGGAAGGCGACTTCCTTCAGAGGCTGGATCGCCGCGCCACTCAGGTGACATTGATCGGCGTGCTGACAGGGCCTGAGATCGCTGACGGGTTGAAGACACTGCGTCAGAAGTTCCGCGCCGCCCAGCCTGTGCCTTTTGTGGCAGATATTACGACTGCTACAAAAGTGGATCAGGTTTTGATCGAGGAGATGGGCGTGCGTGAGCTGGCAGGCAAGCCGGAGCGCTTCGAGTATGCGTTCACCCTGCGCGAATTCATCGCGCCGCCCGCTGAAGAGACCGAAGAACCGCCCATTCCGCCCGAGGAGCCACCCGACCCGGAGGTTGCCACGCTTGAAGTCGAAGTCATCGTCGAAGGCGATCCCAACTTCGATTTCAATACGACGACAGTGACAGTCGAAGGCACGCAAGAGGACGGCACAGACCTGTCGCGCACCTTGACAAATCGAGAGGATAACATTTGGACCGAAACGGACTTCCCGCCTGGCCAATACACCGCTCGCGCAGTTGTATCTGAACCGTCGATGGCAGGAACAGCAGACGCAGTCGTTCGTGCCGGGCAGACGACGCGCGTGACGATCACTCTGCGGCGCGGGCAAGTCACAAATATTGCCAAAGCTTTTATCGTGCATTTTCGATTCGATAAGGCTTTTGTTGAGCCTTGTATGCGGCACGTGCTCAAACAGGTCGCCGACTACGCCAGTGCCCACTCCGATGAAAAGCTGGTAATCGTCGGTCACACTGATAAGGTCGGGTCGGATGCATATAATCAATCGCTTTCTGAGCGACGCGCGCGCAGCGTTTATGCTTATCTGACCATTGCCCGCGACCGCGTCACTGCTCTGGCTGAATGGGATCAACTGCACCGACCTCGCCCTAGCGGCACGCAACTAAGTATCAATGATAGCTGGGGTGTGCGCGAATATCAGCACATTTTGCAAGACCTGGTCTACTACTCTGGCAACGTGGATGGCGACGATGGTCCCCTAACGGACAGCGCCGTGCGCACTTTCCAAGGGGACAAAGGATTGACGGTCGATGGAATCGTTGGCGATCAGACTTGGGCGGCATTGATTGATACATATCTTAGCCAGGACGCATTAGCTGTGCCTGAAAGCCAGTTTCTGCCAAATGCCAAAGATGGTTGTGATGGCGGGATTCTCAAGTGGCTGGGGTGCGGCGAACAAGACCCGGTGAGGAATACACAAGATGCCTGGAGACCTAACCGGCGCACTGAGTTGCTGTTTGTCAGCGCAGATGCCCTGCCGTGTGAAGTGCCCCAACCGGATACGTTTGATCTTCCATCACCACGAGCAGTGAATAATACCTGGTGCTTGGGACCCGGTGATCCAAATCAACGCTGCTGTTTTGTTACTCGTGATACAGAACAGCCGGGCAAATGGTTGGTTCAGCCGGCTGAGCCAGGGACGATCACCGTGCGCGGGCGAATCACTTTCGATGATGGAACTCCAGTGGCCAATGCTAGGTACGTTCTGATCGCGCCAGATGGTGAGTTTATGGACGGCGAGACACCGGCCGGCTCGCATCGCGGCGAGGGAATTCCTGGTCGGACAGGAGTCGATGGGGCGTTCGAATATCCGGATAAGCCCAAAGATATCGGCACTTACACCTTGGACATCCAGGGACCGTTTGTCGCCCGACTGGAAGGCGAGCCATCTGAAGCAGCGAGAGGGAATGTAGTCTGCAAGCGGCTGGATGGGTCGTCGGATTTCAACGTGATCGTGTGCACACCGGCCGTAACGTTCGATCTACAGGTGACGGATGCCGTGCAAATTGGAGGCTCAGCCAGCAGAACTTTCTTGGCGACGCGAGCGCTGTCTGGAGATGTGATTGTAACCGCAGTCTTTCCATCCGGAATGTGTACGGCGCCTCGCAGCATTACCTGGACAGGAGGTGAGGAAGTGCCTGGGAATCCGCTACAGCGAAGAGTGCCGCGTGCAACGGTTGCACAGACAACCGTGACAGCCATGATGCCTTCAACTGGAATGAGCAAATCTGTAACCATCATGGTCATTACAGTACAGCTGGAGGCTGTAAAATTCAATCACGACCCAACTGCGGCAACGACAGACGCTTTAAACATTCGCAAAAACTCTACACAGACTGTGGCCGTTCCGGAATGGCAAAGGAACATAAGTGTAAATCCTATAGATTCCCCGGTAGCTTATGCTATAAATGAGACCCGAGGGAATATTATTACAATCCAAGCAAAGTTTCAACTAGCTTTTCCAGTAACACTGACAACTGAGATCCGAGCAGTGCCTCAAACCCCTCATGTCCTGGGGGAAGTACAAGGAAAACAGGTCACATTTCTACCAACTGGGGAGACGAACTTTGAAACCTTTGAACTCCAAAATGTACAGATTTGGGATAATAGTGTAGGAGTAGGTAACCACGACATAACCTGGATGTGGCAGTTCCGCCTGCAGCCAGCCAATCCTTGGACTGATTTTGTTACGAGCCAGCACAGAATCTACGCCGTATTGGAAGTTCCCAAATTACCTTGGCAACAAATGCCGTTTGACTCGAGCAACACCCAGTTGCCTTGGACAGATGTTCTGGAATACGCTTGTGGATGGGCGTCGGGAGCGATCAATCTTGACGATGCAGCCACTAAGGTGACGACTGAGGTCTATAACCTGGGAACAAGTATTCTGGAGTACGATTGCCCTGGTGGTGGTGGCACACACTATGCTTTTCCCGACTTCAACTGTACGGCGTTCCTGGAACGCCTGGGCGGCGGTGCAGGCGCAGGCAGGTACGTCAATTGCTCCGATTGCGCAACCATTGTTTCTACTTTTGCCAATATCTTAGGTTGTGACCTTTGGCAATCGCGAATGGGCAATTCTTTTGATCTTAATCCAATCCTTGCAATTGGTTCCAGCACTTGGCAAACCGCGTGCGGTTGGGGTGGTTTTTCGTATCATGAGGTAGCATGGAAGGGTGCTTGCACCTCCAGTGAAGAGGTCTTTGACGCTTGCCTTCAAGTAGACGGTGACGCTGACCCCACGGCCCCGCCCCACACTCCACTCCAACCTACGAATCTCCGCTTCGGCAATATAGGTGATGGACAATATCGTGATCGCTTGGCAGCAGATACACCTACGGGACGCTCAAACTGCCGGCCACAGCCAAGCACGCGAATGCGCAGGCGGATAGTCTGAGACCTAGCAAGACAGGAAAGATGAGAATGGATGACCAACAATTAGACTACTTGAAGCAGCGTTACGAATATGAGATGTGGCGTGGCAGTAATACTTTAGATGAGAACCTGTTCATCTGGAGGTTTTTCCTGAGCGGCAAGGAATTCCCAGGCTGGCTTGCCCACCGCATTCAGCCAATGCAGTCACCTGGATGGCCACCTCATATCAAATCAATCTGGCAACGTCCTGAAGAGGCGACAGAGGAACTTCTCAGCGTGGATATCTATGAATGCGAGTCTAGAATAGCGGCGCATGAGTTTCTTCTGCAACTCCTTGGTCAGTTCATGTCGCCGTTAGTGCAACGCCGAAAAGAAATCGATATTGGTGATGTGGCTTTCGCCGGTCCTGAAGATACCCAAATCCTCTTTGCGCGAGCAGATCTTGTGATCTCAATAGGAAATGCAGGTTCTGACTTGGTGCCTGTCACCGAGATTGCCCGCCAATTCGATGAAAAGCTTATTGGTCGACCAGAAACTAAGGGACTGCGAGTGATCTCTGAGATCCTACCTCCTGATTTTGTTGTCTTACAAGATGGTGTCAGTGCATCGCTAGCAGTAGAGCAGTTTAGCTCCCTAGAGTCAAGGCGATGGCATAAACTCTTCTCCCAATCTGGTGAAATCTTCCGTCAGGAAGGAAGGTTAATCTATCGGTCAACATCAGCTGGCCCCCATGAGGTGACAATCTTTTCAATTGATCCCAGCCAGAACGCAACGAGTTAGGAACCATATTTCACGATAGGTTCTGCTTGGGAGAGGACCATTAGAGTCAAAACAAATTATGCTCACTCCCGCCTACAAACTCACCATCCGGCCCGGCGCCGATGACACCTCCGGTTCACTCGGACCGTCGAGTGAATTGACTTCGGCATTGCCCGGCGGTGGCAGCGGAAAGGTCATCGACACGACCGATGAGCCGAAAGCCAGTACTATCGTAGATCTCGCTGTCGCGCTGGATATGGACACACCTGCCGACAGCTTCACGTTGATGATGGGGCAGGTGGGAAGTTTCAGAATTCAGCGCGATGCCGAAGTGACGATCGAACTGGGCTATGCTGATGATAGCGAGTTGACACAAGTGATGAAGGGAACCGTCATTTCTGCCGAGCCGGGTTTGACCACGGCACGCATCGTCGGTCATTCCGCCGCTGAGACGCTGCTACGAGCGTTTGTCAATCAAACCTACGAGAGCAAGACGGCAGGCGCGATCGTGAGCGACCTGGCGGATCAGGCTGGGGTGGATGTGGAGACATCCGAAGATGGCATCAACTTCCCAGCGTACGTGATCGACGGGCGTCGCAGCCTCTACCATCACATGCGCGATCTGGCTGACTTATGCGGCTTTGACCTCTACATCGATCCAGAAGGCAAGCTGGTCTTCGAGAAGTTCGTTGGCGGCAAGACGGTACATGTGTTTGATTTCGCCAAACACATCGTCGAATTGGAGATACAGCACTCACCACTTCCCGGTCAGGTGGAGGCCTGGGGCGAAAGCCCGACTGGCAGCCAGGGAGATGAGGCCTGGCCGTGGCTGATCAAGGATTTCAGCGGCTCGAAAGGGGCCGCCGGATCGGGTAGTCGCCTTGTCCTGCTTGAGCGATCAGCATTGCGCACCGCGGACGCGACTCGGTCTGCTGCTGATGCCCTCCTGACAACGCTGCAGCGCCGAACCTTGCGAGGCCGCCTCAAAACCACTGGCCGTCCGGCGGTTAAGTTGGGCGATGCCATCCGGTTGCGTGAGATGCCCGATGAGGCGCTGAATGACAGCTACCAGGTACGGAGCGTAACTCACCGCATTACCAAACAAGACGGGTTCACGACGACCATTGGATTTCGAGCAATTGATATTTGAGACCGCCAGAGCGAATTCAAAATGACCACAGTCATTGACACCATTCAACAAATTATCCGCCACGAGCTACAGGGCTTGCGGGTCGCTGACCTGGGTGTAGTCGAGGAGGTTTACCCGCACAGCAGTGCGGATGACACGGACAATTACGGCTGCGATGTACGCCTGAAGAATAGCGGACTCTTGCTAAAACGCGTGCCCATCGCCACGGGCCACATTGGAACTGTCGCCATCCCAAATAAGGGTGATTTGGTGCTGCTGACCTACGACCGAGGCGATGTCAACCAGCCGTTCGTGATCGGCAGGTTGTATAACGATGGAGATCGGTCGGTGCTCAACAAGCCGGATGAGGTCATCTTTCGTCTGCCGCTGGCTGAGGACGATGAAAAAACGATCAAGGCGGCCATACGCAATCATCAATCCGACAGTCCGCCGCGCGAGATCATCTTTGAGATGCCTCCCAAGATCACAGTGCGCGTCACCGATGGCACGGTGCTGGCTACTGCCGGTAAGACCGAGATGAAGCTTGACCAGCCGGGTGATAGTGGCGGCAAAGTCACCGTCGTCGCCGGGCGGACGAAGATCACAATGGATCAGGATGGTGATTTGACCGTCGAGGCGGCTGGTGCGATGACTCTCAAGGCAACAAAAGATATTACCTTGGAAGGGCTGAACATCACTCTCAAGAGCACGTCGAAAACCTCGATTGATGCTGGTACTTCTGTGGAAGTAAAAGGCAATGCCGAAGCCAAACTTCAAGCCCAGGGTTCAGTTTCGGTGCAAAGCAGCGGTATCACCGAAGTCAAAGGAATGCTGGTCAAGATCAACTAGGAGTTCAACCCAATGTCCAAACCAGCCGCCCGATCAACAGATATGCATGTTTGCCCACTTGTGAATGGCGTTGTTCCACACATGGGTGGACCAATCCTGTTGGGATCGACGAATGTTTTGATCGGTGGATTACCAGCCGCCCGCGCAACCGACATGGCGACTTGTGTTGGCCCTCCAGACATGATCGCCCTCGGTTCGACGACGGTGCTCATTAACAATCTGCCCGCCGCCCGCATGGGTGATCAGACGGCGCACGGCGGCACGATTGTCGTCGGCTTTCCGCAAGTTCTGATTGGCGGCTGAGAGATACAGAAGAAAAGACGAGTGAACCATGCCCGACAACCACGCCCGCTTCGGCACTGACCTGCGCCTGCTTCATAACCTGGATCAGCAGAAAAGCAACCGCGATCCGGGCAATGACCTGTCGGTTACCACGCGCCCTGAAACCCGACAGGTCGATCTGGAGACTTTGACCGCCGTGGAAAACCTGACGCAAGCGCTATTCCTGCGCTTCTTGACGCCCGCCGGCGAACTGACTCAGCTGGGCCATTCCACCTACGGCTCGCGTTTGTTTGAGTTGATCGGTGAACTCAACAATGAAACCAATCGCAACCGCGCCAAGATGTTCGTCCTGCAGGCGCTGGGGGCCGAGCCGCGCGTGAAACAGGTGCGTTCCGTGCGTGTCACTCCAAATCGTGCTCACCGTGAGCAAATCGATATCGAGGTATCGCTCATCGCCGTGGATAGCGATACGCCGCTCAACCTGGTCTTTCCTTTCTTTCTTGAGGGAGGCGTGACGCCATGAACTCAGAATCTCATACATTGATCGAGCGCCCGTATCAGGAAATCGTCGACGATATCCTTACCGCTATCGTCGGCGGCGTGGTCAATGAGCCGATCTTCTTCGACGTGAAGGAGGATCTCTATCGCTTGTCCCAGCCTGCCCAGGATGTGCGCGGCATTACCGGCACACACGAGAACCAGCATCACACCTTCCAAAAAACGGTGGACTTCGTCTTCAGCGAAGGTGACAACGCCGTGGTATGGCAGGACGGCGGCAAGCGTCCTGACGATGAGACGATCTTCTACGTTGACTACTTCCGTCCCAATGGCCGCTCGCCGCTGACCGATATCAACGTGGGCAGTGTGACCCGCACGTTGAGTGAAGCTATCGGCCGTGAGATCGCCACTGTCTATCAGCAAATCAATCAGGCTTATCTATCAGCCTTCCTGGATACGGCCGAAGGCAAATCGCTCGATTTCGTTGTTGCCATTTTCGGACTGAAACGTAAGACGAAGGATTATGCGATCGGGTCCGTCACCTTCTTCCGCGACCCGGCAGCCGGCGATGGGAACATCGCGATCTCGGAGGGTACGCTGATGCGTACTGCGAAAGGTGAGGCTGCGTTCACAACGACACAACTACGCGTACTACAGCGGGGCCAGGTACGCATTGATGTGCCGATCCGTGCCGACGAGGCTTCGAAGGGAGCTGTTGGTGTACGCAAGGCTGGTGAGATCACCACGCTTGCCCAGGCAGTTACGGGCATTGCGCGTGTCACGAACTTCGAGCCGACGATTCTTGGAACTGAGAATGAGAGTGACGACGATTTGCGTACCCGCGCCAGGGTAGCGCTACGAGGTTTGAGTAAGGGTACGCTGTTCGCGCTACACCAGGCCATTTTCGAACAGCGTGCGACGGTCGCCGAGACGTGGGATCCCAATGGGCCACCGGCGAAGCGATCCGAGCGCGGCTCAGTGGTGTTGCTCGTGGAGAGTGAGCCGGAGCGCTTCCCCGATTTACGCGCGGCAGTCGAAGAGACGCGCTCGGCTGGTATGCTGGCAACACTTGTCGCGCGCTATGTTTTCTTCAAACCGCGCATTACTGCTAAGATCGCGCCGGGCCTGACAGCCGACGGCAAAATCAAGGTTCTCGATGAGATAATCGCTAACCTGCAAGGGTATGTGGACACATTGAGCGCTGGCGATCCTGCGAAGGGTCAGGATCTGGTCGCCGCGATCAAGAAAGTCAAGGAAGTGGGTACCCCCAAGATCGTTGATGTGATGGCCTGGCGATCCGACCTTGGCCAGCCCGATGCAGAAGAATTGGTTGATACGCTGCTCGATGCGATTAATGCTGCGCCGGCTGGTGATGCTACTGCATTGCGCGCCGCACTGGTGGCGACACTCATAGAATCGTCACCTACGGCACCGACCGGTCGCCGCATCCCCGACCGGAGCCTGGTGCAGGGGCCGTCTGGCCAGCGAGCAACTGACGAGGAGATCGACGCTGGGACGTTCCAGGTTTCGGCGACTGTGAACGGCGACCCATGGTGGGTGGTGCTCGATATCGAGCGAGCGGACATCATTCTGCTGGAGAGTTGACGTGCCAAACAAAACGGATCGCATTTTGAGTTACCTGCCACGCACCTTCCGTGCATTGCCCAAGCCGACAGCACTGTATGCCGTTGCTGATGCCTTCGGCAATGAATTGCTGTCGGCTGAGAACAGCCTGGTCGATGTCATGCGCGCGCACTGGATCGATCAGGCCGATAAGGGCGCGGAACTGATTCGCGACCTGGCTTGCATCGCCGCACTATATGGTTTGGGCCCGAGAGGCGTTGCCTCCGACGCTCAACCGGCGAGTGGATCGAAGACCTGTCCGCCGCTGCCTGCCGACGAGAGCGTCGAGGAGTTCCGCGAACATCTCAAGCGCTATATTCGCACCTTTCTGGAAGGCACCGTCACCGTACAGGGCGTGTTGCGCATCGTCGCCGAAGTGCTTGATCTAAGAATCGCGGATGATTATGCCGAGATGGATACCTGGTGGACGCGCCCCGGCAATGAGCTGGTCACCATCCAACCACGCGGTGAAGACGCGGCAAGCCTGTTGTTCGGCTTTGAGACCAGCACCGCCTCGGGAGAGCGAGCTCGCCAGGCACAGATCATTGGCACGATCGATCTGAGCAACCCGGTCGATCTGAGCGGCGCGTCGGTCCTGCGTCTCAAGATCGACGCGGCTGCGCCAGTGAATGTAGACCTCGCCGCGCGCGTCCCGAACCCTTCTGCCGCGACACTCGACCAAATCATCGCTGCGATCAACGCCGCGCTTGGCAAGCCGGTCTCCCGTCGCAATGGACAATTCCTGACACTGGCTTCGCCAACGGATGGGCCGTCAAGCCGATTGGAGGTACAGGATGTAGAGCTTGATGCCGCGCCTCGCTTATTAGGCTTGTCCCTCCATATCTATCGGGGTTCCGATGCGGCTGCCGCTCGAGTCACCGGCACGATCGATCTGGGCAGCGGGATCAATTTAAGTGAGACACGCTACCTGCGCTTGCTCGTGGATGGAACCCATCTGGCTGAGATTGACTGCGCGGGCAGCACCGCGGGAGCCACGACGCTCGATGAAATCGTGACTGCCATCAACACCGCCATCGCAATCGACATCGCCTCGCACGACGGTCATTTCCTGACGCTGACCTCACCGACGATTGGATTCAACAGCAGCATTGCCTTCCAGCCGCCCGCCGCACAGGACGCAACCCAGCGCCTGTTTGGACCGGTTCCACCCTTTCATGTCGGGCGTGATGCCAGACCGGTGGAAGTCATTGGCACGCGCGACTTGAGTCGCGGCGTGGACTTAAGCAGCCGCACGAACGTAAGCGTCCGTATTGACGATGAACCCGCCGTTATGGTCAATTGTGCGGGGGCAGACCCGGCTCGAACACTGCTGCCCGAGATCGTCGCGGCATTCAATTCGGTATTGGGCGGTACCGTGGCTTCGCACGATGGGCGCTTCATTCGATTGGCCTCACCAGCAACCGGTGCAGGTAGCATACTGGCCTTCGAATCACTCCCACCCGATGAGGACGCGACAGAAGACATCTTCGGGATTGGCCCACGCGCGTTCCAGGGCCAGGAGGCAACACATGCTCGATTAGTGGGCCATTCCGACCTGAGCGCTGGCGTCGACCTGGGTGCGCGGCATATCATTCTGGTTGCGCTGGACGGAGATACCTCGAAGGAAGTGAATGTCCGCAGTCATGCAACGAACCTGCGCCGGGTTACGCTCGATGAAATGGTCGCCTCCATCAATGCAGCCTTTGGCAAATCTCTCGCTGCGCACGATGGACAACACTTGATCCTGACCTCACCGACGAGCGGCGCTGGCAGCCACATATCGGTTCAACCTGTAGAGAGAATGTTCCGCCGGCGTTTCGTTACGCGCGCTTTCGTTACTGACGAAGCGGCGCAAGCCATCTTCGGTTTCGTAAAGAAGCAGGCGCACGGCCAGGCTGGGACGCAGGCTCGCATCGAGGGCAAGGTTGACCTCAGTCGGGGTGTGGATTTGCGCGACGCTCATTTCCTGCGAATCGCATTGGATGGGCAGACAGCCCGGGAAATTGATTGTGCAGCCAAAAGTCCACGCCCTCGCGCCGCAATGCCAGATGAGATCGTTGCCGCGATCAACGAAGTACTTGGCACCGGGGTCGCTTCGCACGATGGCAGCCATATCTCGTTAACGTCGCCATCCTTCGGCACGGCAAGTCGCATCGTTTTCGAATCGCCGCGTGCCTCCGATGCCTCCGATCTCCTATTGGGGCTCGAACCGGGTATCGTTCGGGGCCGTGACGCGACGCGCGTAGCCTTCGTTGGAACCGTGGATTTGAGCGCGGGGGTAGACTTGAGGGCCGCGAGCTATGCGAAGATCGGCATCGATGAGCAGTTGCCGGTGGAGATCAACTGTGCGGGGACCGATCCGGCGCACACGACACTCAACGAGATCGTGATGGCGATCAATGTGGCTCTTGGCGCGGTCGTCGCCCGGCACGATGGCAAACGCGTCAGCCTGCTCTCCTCTCGAACCGGCCTCAATAGCCGCGTCGAGTTCGCTGCGCCGTCACAGCCGGACGCGACCAAAACCATCTTTGGCATTAGCGCGCCGCGCGTCTATCATGGCGTGGACTCTGAACCGGCGCGCCTGATCGGTACGCGCAATCTGAGCGGCGGCACTGATCTCACGACAACTCGATTCCTGCGGATTGCAGTCAACGGCCAGCCGCCGCGTGATGTGGACTGCGCAGTCGCCGCGAGTGACCCGTCTGACGTCTCACTTGACCAGATCGTCACGGCGATCAATCAGGGGATTGGTTCTACGATTGCTTCACATGACGGATCGCACCTGATCCTCACATCGCCCACCACTGGTGCAGCGGGCCGGCTCGAGCGGTTGCCTTACACGTCTGGCGACGCGCGCGCCAAATTATTCGGTGATGTGCCCGAGGCGACGAGTGGTGAGGCGTCAAGTCCGGCCGTTATTACAGGCGAAGTTGATCTGCTTACACCCGTGAACTTGAACGAGCGGCGGATCATTCGTCTTTCGGTTGATGGCAGACGGCCCGTTGACATTAACGTCTCCGGCGCCGCGCCTGAAGCGACATTCCTGGATGAAATTGTCGCCAAGATCAATGCGGTCATTCCGGGACTCGCCTCAGCCACAGAGGAGGATCGCCTGCGTCTCACCTCGCCGATGGCTGGTGAGGCTAGCCGGCTCGAACTGCTGGCCCTGCGCGCCTTGGAAGTGATCGAGTATTCGCCAAAAACGATCGAGGAGCCGCCGCGCCAGGTCCGTCACAGTGACAGCTGGCACATCAATAACACTGGCGCTGCGGAGGTCGATCTCGAAGCCGAGATCATCGCGCCGCAAGGCGCGGTGGGACCCATGTTGGTGAATCGCACGGAGGGCTGGCGTATCCGTTTAAAAGTGATCGTGCGGCCCGGTGAGAAAGTGCACCTGTGGCGCGATCCTGATACGGGTATCCAGGCAGCGATCGTCGATGTCCATGGATCAGTTCATGCCGTCCCTGGCAGCGACATTCTGGTCGAATCGCTTGGCGCACCAGCCTGGCTGGCAGATCGAGCATTGAAGCTGCCGCTCGGGCAATCCGAATGGACTTACATGGATTGCGACAGCGCGCGTTTCGATCGCGATCATTTTAACCAAGCTTATTTCGCGGGAGGGGTGTGTTATGAGCGCGGTGTGTTCGACATCAGCCGCTTCGTGAGTCGGGACGCAGACTCGGATCGGGTTGTCTTCTCAATTACTCCTCCGCTTTCCGACTCACCTGTAGAGATCCGAATTCGCTGGTCTCGCTACCAGCAGGGCACATTCGTCGTCAATTTGCCGGCTGACTTGCCGGAACCATTCGGTGGCAGGTTCAACCGGGCCCGCTTCGGTGGAGGTGCGGGAGCTGCTGAGACTTATGAAGGTGTTGTCACTGAGCCGGCAAACGATCCCGATCATTGGGTCCAACGACTGGCCGGATCAAAGCTGGTCGAAGCCCACATCGTCCCCCGTGTACCGATCGGTTTTCAGGCGATGCTGCTGCCATTCCGTCGACCGCGCCTGCGCACGTTGAGCGGTGGTACAGATACTGGTCCAGCACGGCTATATCTGGCCGAAGACGATGTGCCAGGCTTCGTCGAGCTGCGCGCGCGGGAGCCGGGCGCGTGGGGCAACGCCATCGGGGTGTCCGCCCGCCTGGCCGGCCCAGCCCGTTTCGATGTGACGATTGGTTTCCAGGGCGGTCGCTTTGAGAACGCACGACAGGTCGCGCTGGCTGGTCGAATTCTCAAGCCGGATGAATATCCACTGGCCGCGCTGGCCGAAGAGCTGCTCAAACCGGGTCCGGTCGGAGTGTTGCAGGCGAAGGCCGCTGGTGTATACGCGGATGTAAGCCGCGAACGAACTCAATCAACCAAATATCATATTCGTTAGACTGAAAGGAGAAACTGACATGGCTAATGAACCAACCCCGTATATTGTCCGTAACCCGGGCGATCTGATCGCCGCCGAGGACTGGAACGAGATGCAGGTGATGATTAAAGAGGACATCGCCGCCCAGGTTGGAAAGGCAATTGATGAGATCGAAAGTGTGCCGTTCGCCGAGGACGCCGGCAAGTTGAGTGGCCAGACGACCGAGGAATTGACGAATGACATCATCGAGAAAGCGCTGGCCCAAATCCCGTCGCGCAGTGGTTATCAGAGGCTCTTCAAGGTGCTGAAGGTCGGTGAAGAAAATGTCGTCGAGCACGGCCTCCATGAGATTCCACTGGTCGATGTGTATCAGTTGGATTACTTCAACGTAATTTGCTCCGAGGATGAGGAGAAATACGAATCGTGGGTGACCTTCTATCTTTATCACACCAGCGAGAAGAAGCTTAGATTAAAGCCAGCTACTGGTTCAACCAGAACATCTGACACGATCGAAATAGAGCCAGCAGACAGTCATGTCTACCGCATCCCCTTCGCGGATATGCTGCATCGTTACCAGGTTTCCTATACAGACAGTTCCAGCCTGGACGACCTGGAGACCGATTTCTGGGAGAAATTTTTTGCTGAGCCGAATGACAGCTTCGATGATGATCAATACTGTCACTCGCCGTGGTTTGACCGGTGCTGCCGGGAAAAGACGTCAGTCAGTAACCTCAAACGCAAAGGCGACTGGGATGATATATGGTTCCAGATGCGGGCGCGCAAGACGATCAATTGGCCTTATGAGGTCAATTCGGATGGCAACCTCGGTGTGCCGGCTCAGAAGGCCTTCATGCCGGCACCGACGCAAATTCAAGTGGCCCACTTCGATTTCGACACACTTGGGATCACGTTGCTTACGGCTCCGATCTATCCGGACGGCCTAAAAGATGAAATAGGTAGGTTACAGACAGGCCGAGATATATCGAATGAACTCAAAGTGATGCTCCTGCTCAAGGCCTAAAGGCTCGTTTTTAGCGATGGTCACATTTCCTATCGTGATTCTCCACCTAAATTGGATTTGGGCCGGGCCGCGCATGTTGGATGGAGCAGAGTCGATATGAAGATTATTACGACTTACATGGGCAGTGATGATCCCTTTGAAGGGGACCATGCCATCTGGCTGCGCGGTCTGCCACTCGGCGCGCGCGCGACGGCGGTCACCGTAAAAGTGACGTCCGTCCCCGCCACCGGCGGCACGCTGTTTCAAGAAACGATTGGAAATTTTGACGGCGGCGGGCATGGCGACTTAAACGCGACCAAAATCGCCAACATAGATTTCGTTGAAGTGGATTTTCACACTCGACGCACACTGGCAGGTGTGACTGGCAGTGACTTGGCAGGCGCCAGCGTGCAAGTTGACGCAGGTGGAACGTTCATTGATGTGAACCAGCGTGGGGCGGTGGGTGGTTCAATCAACGATTATCTCACGTTGTCGGATGACACGTGCAACTCTTTGCCGGGACTGGCCGTCAACAAGCTCCGCCTGACCAGGACCGGTGCAAGTCCTAATGTGAGCACATTAACCATTCGCTCGGTCCCAAGTAATCTCATGGTCAGGTTAGGGCAATCGCCACCATTCTGGGTGCGCGTTGGCGAGTTGGCTACAGCCGATACCTCGCCAAATATTGCCGAAACATTAAATGCGTTCCTGCTCACCGCACCGAGCGAGAATGGTTTTTATCAAATCCCCTTCGTGATTCACTCCGACACGCTGGCACGGCTCGACGTTGAACTCGACATCGACTACGTGATCGAGAAAGCCGTATTGCCGCCGCACCTGCCTGAGATCATGTTGCCCTACAACTTCAGCACACTGCCCGGCGTAGACGAGAAACTGACAACAGTCGCACTACCACGCCAGGCAGTTCCGGTGACCGGCAAATCCACGGCGCAAGTACGCGGCGAGTTCCAGCCAACGCGTGTGCGAAAAGGGGACATTGGCGAGGAGCCGAAGATCTTCCCCGTCCGCGTTGCTCCGGATTTCTCACTTGCCCAGGCGTTCCAATCTGATGTCGAGGTTGCCTTGACTGGCGTTGACCTGCCTCTAGCAAACACTGAGCCAAGCTTGGCAGGAATGAACGTCGCGATTCAGGCGGACGGCGATGGTAAGCCGTCGGGTGAAGTTCTAATTCGGGCTGACGTGCGCGTCGAGAAGCCACTGCCTGGTCAAACCAGCTGGGGGAGTGCTACGCTGCCCTCGCCGTTCCGTATCCTGCCGAATGTGCGCTACTGGCTGGTGCTGCAGAGCCTGATCGGCGAGGCATACTGGAATGCGACAGCTGGAACTTCTGAGAATCCAACGCTGCAATGCAGCCGCGACAGTGGCCTGTCATGGCGGGCCGCAACCGCGCCCAACGCACCCACAATACTCGCCGCGCTGCTCCGGCTGCGCGATAAGCCCGATCGTTTCAGCATCCCGGTGCAGCTTCAGATCGGCAAAGGACCATCCGCTGTGCGTCGCAAGCTGGACGAATATGCGCCGCTCGGCCGCATCGAGTTTAATTTCGACTTTGCAGAGAAACTGGCTGAGCACTTGAGTAAGCCGGAACTGGCCTCGCCCTGTGGCATGGGTGAACTACTTACCAATGGCGGCTTCGATGATCCACCGCACGATGATGCAACACGGAGGCTCTTCGGCCTCGAAAATATAGCTGGGTTATCGCAGGGCATAGTAGATTTAAGCGGGGGCGTAGACCTGAGCGTGGAGCGGTTCATCACCGTGCTAGTAAGTGAGTATGTCGGTGGGGGATACGATACCAAACTACTCCGCATCGACTGCGCCGGCGACGACCCTGCCCACACTAGCCTGGACGAGATCATCGCAAACACAACACGGGCAGTAGGGCAAGCGATATTTGAACCAGTCAACAATAGATACTTAGGTATTGCGTCCGGAGCGGAAATCGAAATACTACCGTGGTGCAAGCCTGAGTTACCAACAGCCTGGCAAGGCATAAGTGGAAAAGTGCTTCGTGGAAAAAATCCTGAATTAGGACTGTTGTACGCTCAATTACTGGCCTACAGTGCCTCAACGCTCGATGATCTACCAATCGAAGTCAGACACTGTTTCGCTGCTTCCCTCAAAATGCTTTTGCCGCTGACTGATGAACCCGCTCAACTTTCACAGCGCATTGAAGTCCGAAGCGGGTGCTCGTATCTCTTGCATCTGGATTACGAGGCAAACGATTTTGATCAACCACTACCCACCTGGCAAATCGAGTGGCTGAACGCGAATCTGGATTCCTTGGGAATTGATGAAGGAGAAATTGAATTTAAGGACCAATACGTAAACGAAAAAACACCACCCTGGCGGTTTGAAACAAATGTTACGGCACCTTTGACGGCAATTCAAGCCGAGGTGCGCCTTGTTCAGCAATCGCCTGGCAGCTTTCGTTTATATAACGTGTCTTTTGCGCCTACTCTTGAGGGTTTGGCTAACGGCAGCTTCGCCCTCTGGAAGATAGACTCGAATTACAATTTGATTGCACCACCGTTAGGATGGATTTCAAGTGGATTGATTGAACCACTTGACCCTTCCACTGGAGGCGCAAAGCTGCGCGGTGGGGGTCCAGAGGAAGCTACTCTTTCCCAAACAATTGATGTTATAGCAGGCGAAATGTATAAGGTGCAAGTCAGCGCCTACCTCGAATCCCCGTCGGCTGATGGAGTGACCACACAAAGGCGCTCCCGTGCGCAGTTGCGCTGGTTCGGCGAGAGTGGTCCGATCGGCGCACCGGTAATCTTGCCGCTTGATGGGCACGATTTTCCTCTGCATGCCTCCACCGGCGTCGCGCCCGAAGGAGCAAAACAAGCCGAGATTCGCCTAATCCAGCCAACGGAACAGGGCAACCTGCTTGTCGAATCGGTCTCGTTCACGCGAATTGACCTCATTGATGTGCCACTCATATTTCTCGCCGAAACACCGGGCGAGTTGACACTATCCAATTTGCGTGTGACTTATGATCTACCACAGCTACCGGAAATAGGACCGGCTGAAGCACCTTCCTCGGGCCAGGCACCGGGCGGAGCGGTACGAACGGCAGGCATGCACCGGGCAGCAATGATGGTTCAGCCAGCCGAGGCTGTTTATGCAGTGACCGCGGAGATCGCGGCAGAGCCGCGCGAATCGCCGTTGGCGAACATGCCGGCCACCATGGTCGCCGGGGTAGGCAAGCAGTTCTCCAAGATTCTCGCTAGGCGGAAACCGCCCGTCACGACCATTGCTGATTTGGCAGTTTTCGATCCACAAGTTGAGATCAAGGGCATCCCCCGCGAGCGGCGATTGGAATTGAAGACCGCAGCCGAGATGATCCTGGCTATTGACATTGACATAGAGCCATTCGTCGCTCTGATGGGTGAACCAGTGGAGGCACTGCTGGCGTTGGCACCTTCAGAATTGGCGAATCGAGTCGGACAACCTGTCGCACGCGCCGAGCAGCTTCAACGCGAGCTGCGCGCCCTGCGCCTGCTCATCAAGAATAACGATTTTCAGAACCTGCACTTATCGGATCTCATCAGTGGCCACGGTTAATAGCTGGTCATTGAATGAGTCGCTGCGATAAACCCAGCATTTGAAAGGAGAAGTTTTGCCATGGCACCCGATACACTTAACACCTGTAGCGCCGAGTTCACGCTCAATGGCCAGCACGGCAATCAGAAAGTTGCCCCTGGAGTAGCCGTCGCACTCCAGGCGGTTGATACCCAAGCGACGACATACCAATGGGAGGTTTTTAGCGATCCGCCGGGCTGTGCTCATCAGTTGTTAGGCGGGAATCAGCCGCAGGCGACTTTCACACCTCAAGATGTAGGGGTTTATATTGTCCAGTTATCGGTGAGCAAGGGCGAATGCCAGGGAGTTGCCCGTAATCTTCTCTGGACGACAACGCCACAGCGCAAGTATCGCCTGCCTGCGACCGGTGAACCGCTCCGCTTCACAGGTGATGAAGAATGGGCTGGCGATCTGCTCCAGACGATCAAAGACGTAGATGGCAGTTTGCCTACCGCGGTTCAGAAAGCCGCGTTGGATGCAGCGCAAAACCCTGGTGGGAACAATCCCTTCGTAACACAAGGCCAATGGTCGGCGACGGCAGTCAGCCCCAATCAAAAAGCGGCTCTTGATGCTGCCAGCAATCCCGGTCAGAGTAATCCTTTTGCCACGCGCAGTGATCTGCCCACTCCGGAGTTGACCCCCGATCAAGAGGCAGCACTCGATGCCGCACAGGCCCCAAGTGGGACGAATCCCTTTGTGACACTAAGCCAGTGGTCCGCGACCGCGCCGACTTCCGATCAGAAAGCGGCACTTAACGCCGCGAACAGTCCGGGTCAGGCCAACCCCTTCGCCACGCGCAGCGATCTGCCCACCTCGGAACTGACACCGGATCAGGAAGCCGCACTCGATGCCGCACAAAATCCCAGTGGCAACAATCCCTTTATAACGCAGAGTCAATGGTCGGCAACCGCCATCAATGCCAATCAGAAAGCTGCGCTCGATGCAGCCAGCAATCCGAGCCAGTCCAATCCGTTTGCCACGCGCAGTGAACTGCCAGTGGCTGAGTTGACAGCAAATGAAAAGGCTGCATTGAATGCCGCGAATAACCCGGGCCCGACGAATCCTTTCGCCACGCACAACGACTTGCCGACTGAAGAACTGACTCCTGATCAAAAGGCCGCGTTGGATGCGGCCAACAGCCCGAGTCAGGTGAACCCCTTCGGCACGCGCAATGAGGCGCCTTCGCCCGAGCAGAAAGCTGCGCTGGATGGTGCGAGCAATCCGAATCGCAACAACCCCTTTGCCACTCAGAACGAAGTACCGTCCTCAGATCAGAAAGCCGCACTCGATGCGGCGAACAATCCGAGCCGCACGAATCCGTTCTCGACCCGCACGGAGGCGCCCTCACCCGATCAAAAAGCAGCACTCGATGCAGCGCTCAATCCGGGCCGGACGAATCCCTTTGCCACGCGCAGCGAATTGCCCGCTGCCGAACTGACGCTGGATCAGAAGGCTGCGCTGGATGCCGCCAATAGCCCGAATCGGAATAATCCGTTTGCTACCTACAATGACCTGCCCACTCCCGAGCTGACTTCGAACCAGAAGGCCGCACTTGAGGGAGCCCGAGAGCCGAGCCAGAACAATCCTTTCGCTACTCGTAACGAGCTACCCACGCCTGACCAGAAAGGTGCCCTGGATGCGGCGAATAATCCAAGTCGCGCCAATCCGTTTGCAACCCGTAGTGACTTACCGGTGGCTGAGCTGACCCTCAACCAGAAAGCTGCACTCGACGCGGCAAAGGATCCTAGTCAGGGTAATCCATTTGCCACACGCAGCGAGTTGCCCATCGCAGAATTAACATCTGACGAGAAAGCGGCCCTTGACGCGGCAAACGGTCCAAATCGAAATAATCCCTTTGCGACACGCAATGATTTGCCGGTTGCTGAACTAACGCTCGATCAAAAGGCCGCGCTCGATGGCGCGAGTAACCCTGGTCGATCCAATCCTTTTGCGACCCGCGGTGACCTTCCAGCCGCTGAATTGACGCTTGAACAGAAGGCAGCACTCGACGCCGCCAGTAATCCTGGCCGTTCCAACCCCTTCGCCACGCGCAGTGATCTGCCCGCCGCTGAACTGACACTTGCGCAAAAGGCCGCGCTCGACGTGGCGAACAGCCCAGGCCGTTCCAACCCGTTTGCCACCCGAAACGATCTGCCCTCGCCTGAGTTGACTCCGAACCAAAAGGCCGCCCTCGATGGCGCGCGTAACCCCAGCGCGACGAATCCACTGGTGACCGTCGCCGACATCCCACAGATCCGCACCGTCGCGGCAGGTTACCTGGATCTAAGCCGGGTATCGCCGCCAACAACACCTGGTCGGGTAGGGGTGATTGCCAACGATCCATCACGAGGACTGGCGACCTTGAGCTTCGCGAACTTCGATGCCAACCGACAGGATACGTATGTTATCAATGCCTTGCCAGTCAACGCAGGAGCAGGCCAGAAGAGTCGCGAGGCTCAGGTCTCTGAGAATCGTCAGACGCCACAGGGCTCGCCAAGACGCGGAGATGACGATGAGCATGGTGATGGCGATGAGCAGCGCCGAATTATTGTCGTGCAGTTTGTCCAATTTGGCGCGGGCGGCTTCACGCTGCATATGGTTGAACTGCCGAATAAGAAACCCGCGCTTGGACCCTGCATGGTCGAGGTTTGCGAGATCGGGTGAGATGCTCGCCACTATAATGGAATGAAGATATTGGAGGTGAAAAATGCCAGGATCGGCGCAACTTCAAGATCTGTTGAGTGCCGTTGTTCAGTTGATAATTGTAATCATCCCGGTCGTGATCACCTGGTTCATCCGAACCTATGTCCGAGGTACAACAGCGGAGAAAAATTTAGCGGCAATCGTCCACCTATCCAATTCGGCCATTGATTTCGTCGAGAACCTCGACAAGGGAGGCGAACTGAATCTACCCCCGAATGTCAAGAAGAGCGGGTTCAAACTCAAATTGGCCACAGGATGGCTGGAAGACGAATTGAAGCGGATGGGGATTAACATGACCGATACGGATGCTGAGAAATGGATCGCTTCTGAGTTCCAAAAGCGAATGGGTGAGGTACGTCCGGTGAAGGATATCGCTGAAGCCACCCGCGCGGCTGTGAATCTCGTTTTGAAAATACAGCAGAACAAGCTGGTAGATCTGCCTCCCGAAATCGACCGGGTTTCCTATCTGGCTGGTCTGGCCGCTGATTGGGTACTTACCCAACTTTCGACCAAAAACTTTACGAACATCTCTCGGGAAGAAGTTCTCAGCTGGACACGGGCTGAACTGGTGGAGCGTCTCCAGCCTGGAGTGAGTGAGCCACCCTCTGGCGACCGGCTGGCGAAACTGGCAAAAGAGGCGGTTGAATATATGGAGGGACTCAAGGCGAACAACAGGCTGGTCATTCAACCCAGCGCGCCGGGCATGAACATCGAAGCCGATGCAGCGGCAGCGCGGTTACTCATCCAGGCCCTCGAGCAAGGGATCCCGATCACCTCCGCGCAAATAGGTGAGGCCATCGCCCATGCACTCCAGGCGCGAGGGCAACCTTGACGATCTTGCCGCGCTCCATAAGGTCGCAACGGATTGAGGAAATCAGGGTTTGCCTTAATACAGGTTGGCTAACGATAACCGTATGTCCAGGAGCGGAAATTTTCCAATTTGCCCTGGCGACCGGGTGAATTCCTAAAATCATGCCATGTCCAGAGCGAACGGCTATATTCTAAATAGGCCTTCGGTAAGCACTTGACTATGGTTGTCGAGTGTACCTTCGAAAGTGAGTAGCTCTGAAATGAACGAGCAGACTGAACCCAAGTATGACTTCTTCATCTCTTACGCCGATGCCGACCGCGGTTGGGTGGAAGGCTACTTGCTTGATGGACTTTCACGATCTGGGGTTACCTATCACACAGAAGCCACGTTCGAGTTGGGGGTCCCACGCCTGTCCGCATTCGAAGATGCGATTAAACAGAGCAAGCGTACCCTGCTGATTCTTTCTCCTTCCTATTTGGTAGACGGCTCGAATGAGTTTATTGGGCTGCTTGTGCAGAGCTATGGGCATGAGACGGGGACATGGCCTGTGATTCCGCTTATCCTGCAATCAGTCAAACTACCAACCCGACTGGGGATGCTCACCTACCTGGATGCGACCGATCAAGCTAACTGGGAAAGAGTTGTCCAGCGTCTGAACAGAGAATTGCAGTTTCCGCCCCCAGGTCCTGCACCCAGGCCAGCCCCTCCCTATCCTGGCATGCGGGCTTTTCGCGAGGACGAGAAAAAGTGGTTCTATGGGCGCGAGAGAGAAATAGACTACCTGATAAAGCGCCTGCGTACGAATCCCTTTCTGGCGCTCATTGGTCCATCAGGCAGTGGCAAATCGTCGCTGGTATATGCGGGCCTGATTCCTGCCCTACGTGAAAGTAGCCTCTTCGACCGCGGGGAGTGGATTGTGCGTAGTTTGCGTCCCGGTGAAGAGCCCCTGCAAGCCTTAGCTGGCGCGCTAGGTGGTGACTTAGCCAACCCGGCACAGGCAGTCGCTGCACTGCTATCCACTCAGCCAAACGCCCAACGTCTGTTGCTGTTCGTAGATCAGTTTGAAGAAACGTTCACCCCTGGGCGCAGGGACACCACACCATTCTGTGAAATTTTGTTGCGCCTCGCTGATACTCCCAATGCCTACGTGATTCTCACCGTTCGCGCTGACTTTTACGCCGACTTGATGGCGACATCGTTTTGGCCGGAAATTCAGAAGCACCGTTACGAGGTCCTGCCGTTGGACGAGGATGGGTTAGCCCTGGTCATTCGCAAACCGGCCGAGGAAGTGGGCGTGTATATCGAGGCGGCGCTGGTTGAGCGCTTGGTGAATGACACGGGTCAGGAGCCAGGCATATTGCCCCTTGTTCAGGAAACAATGGTGCTGTTATGGGAGAAGGTTGTACGTCGCTATCTGCCTCTCAGCGCCTACGAGGCTCTGATCCTGCCACGTCAAGCCTATGGCTTTGGGGGCAAGGGGACGCTCACCGGTCTGCAGGTTGCCATGGTGTTGAACGCCGAGGCCACGTTAGAGGGCCTAGACACAGAGCTACAAATTATCGCCCGGCGTATCTTCGTCCGTTTGGTGCAGTTTGGCGAGGGACGACCCGACACCCGGCGCCAACAGAGCGCAGATCGATTGCGCACTGTCGCCGACGACCCGGCCTCGTTTGACCACGTGCTAAACCATCTGGCGAGCCACCGCCTATTGACACTCGCCGGGAGCGAGGAGGATCCCAATAAGAAAGTGGACATTGCTCATGAGGCCCTCATTGGCACTTGGCCTACACTACAGGGATGGCTTGACCAATATCGCAAAGGGGAGCAAACGCGGCGGCGTCTAGTTGATGATGTTGAACAATGGCAGCACAAGGATGACTTCTTCCTGTACCAGGGTACAAGGCTAGAAGAGGCACTGCAATGGGCGCGCGAAAACCAGCACGAGCTGGATCAAGATCAAAGTGCGTTTCTAGAAGCTAGTCAGAAGCGAGATGATCGGCGCAAGCGAGTGCAGTTGTTCCTGCGAGGCGTGATAGCGTTTTTTGCACTGGTCGGTCTCCTCGCCATCGGCTTTGTCGCGCGTTTAACCATCCTGAATTTTATGGCTAGAGGCCCTCAGGCTCATTTCGAAACAACGTGGGCCTGGCTGGGTAGTGATACCTATGAAGACCCAGCAGGACGCAATGTATCGAGGCGCTATATCGAAGTGCCGGCCTTCTCGATGGATAAGTATGAAGTGACCAACCAGCAGTACCGCCTGTGTGTGGAGGCGGGTGCCTGCTCGCGTCCGCTAGAAGGAGTACCGCCCGAAGACGCAAATGGACAAAGTGATCGAAATGCGGAGCAGGAACCGCTGGTCGAAGAGTGGATCTTTGAAAAGCCGGAGTATCGAGATCGGCCCGTCGTGTGGGTCACAGCTTACCAGGCTGCCGACTTCTGCCGCTGGATAGGGCGGCGTTTGCCAACCGAAGTGGAGTGGGAACGGGCAGCGCGCGGCTCCGATGGACGCACAGTACCCTGGGAAAGTGGCGAGGCGCCCACACCCGAGTATGCCAACCTGCGATTTCGGACCCTCGCTTATGAAGCCAGCCCGGAACACCCGGTAGCTGCGAACGATCCAAATTACATTACAGGCGCGTCCCCGGAAGGCGTCATGCACTTGTTGGGCAACGTAGCCGAGTGGATGAGCACGCCTACAGAGTGCAATGATCCTTATGAGTGCCAGGTCGTGTGGAAAGGTCGCAACAAGGTGATAGGTCTTTATCAACGTGGCTTGTCCTTTTTTTACACCATCACTGACGGCGATCTTGCCGCAGGCAATTCGGCACTCCTGGTTGAAGGAATACCGGCGGATCCCTTTTTATCCTCGCCAGATGTTGGGTTTAGATGTGCAGGTCCATGAAGGAAGAGGAGGTAACGGCGTCTTGATCACAACCATAGCTTGCCACACATTTAATGCACTTAGCTTCACCTCGATACTCACCTAGAAGGAGTTTGTCATGGTCACTCATTCGCATCAATCGAAATGGATGTTAATATTGCTGGTGGTTGTGTTGTTGATCAGCGCATGCCAACCTTCGCCGACCGCTGCGCCGCCAGCTACGACTCAGGCGCCCACTGAACCACCTCCGACTGAACCGCCGCCGGCCACGACCGAGGCACCGACTGAACCCCCGGCGACTGAACCGCCAGCGGTACCAACAGCCACCGAGAAGACCTTTGTTGAGCCGGTTCCGGTCATGGTCCATGAGTACGGGCAGGGTGGCGAACCAAGCTTGTGCGACCCTGCAAATCCCGTCCTCACGCCGGTTGGGCAGCTTGAGACACAGGAAACCGAAAGCACGATCCTGGACGGAGCAACCGCGGTATTCGTCGAGTACGTTAACGAAAATGGACAGAATTTCCGAATCACGGTGCATAGTTCAGATCCAGCGGTTGCAAAGGAATATCTGGCAACACTAGCACTCTGCCTAGAAGCAATCGAAGTCGGGCCGCCCAGCGGCATAGAGGCGACATCCCCTCCATTTGACCAGTTTTTGCGGGATGCAATAAGCGAGGCCACTGGATTATCGCTTGAGGAGCTGCAAGCGCGTAGGGATGAATATATTAAGGCGAAAGTGGAGGCAGGCGAGACGCCTTCCCTGAGAGACTTTCTTAAAACCATTGGCGCGGACCCGGACGCTGTGCTGAATGATGCTCTAGGGCGCGCTGGGCAGGCAATTGACGCTGCTCGCAGTGCCGGGCTTCTGACGGATGAACAAGTCGCAGACCTTAGTGCCCGATCACAGATCGAATACGAAGAAGAATATGCAGACAGCACATTTTCGATCTTGGCTGAAGAGATTCTGGCATATTCAGGCAACTTTGCTGACGAGCTAAAGGCCAACTCGGCGAACATCGTTATAGAGCCAGAGTGGCTGGACACACTCGAACAGCAGAACTTCATGATCTTCTCGGTGTGGGATCCCCCCACTATCTCTGGCGTGGGGAGCCATTGGTATATTTGGAAGAAGAACACATACGTAGACGCGCGCCTGTACGTTTCAGCGGGGAAGGCAGGTGCTTACCTTTACAGGTGGGAAAGTTATTGCAGATACCTCATCAGTTCTGCAAAGGTCGCACCTGGCTGGACGAGTTTGATCTCAGGCTCCAGTTCAGTGTCGATGTGGTACCGACTGCGTGTCTACGGCTTTTATGCGGGCAGCAATACGTACTATCTTTATGGAACCTGGCGCGGATTGTCTCCCACTGGATCAACCTCTTGCGGGCATCCATAGTTTGATTCGATGCCCTTAGATGAGAACCAGGTTCCTTTTGAGTCCAGATAATGAAACGCCTTGACAATACCCATGCGCTGGTAGTTGGCATCGCCAACTACCAGCACATCAACAAACTGCCGCCAACCGTTCTCAAGGACGCGCAGGATGTTTACGATTTGTTGGTTGATCCAGCTCATTGTGGTTACATTCCAGACAATGTGCAACTCTTGCTGGACGACCAGGCTACCCAATCGGCCTTACGCCAGGCGCTTGCCAATCTGGCCAATCATAGCCATTCGGATGCTACCGTACTGATCTACATCTCCAGCCACGGCGGGCGGATTGATTCCGGCTCGCATGCCGGCGAATATTTATTACCTGTTGATGTCGCGTTCACTGCGGGTCAATCTGTAGCGGAGACGGCCATTTCCGGCAATGAATTTACTCTGGCGCTGCGGGCGATCCCAGCTCGCAAAGTTCTGGTTATATTCGACTGCTGTCACGCGGGGGGGATTGGTCAACCAAAGAATGCCAGCGCGCCGGTGATCAAAGCAGGACTACCCGATGGTTACTATGATGCGCTTGCAGCCGGTCGAGGGCGGGTCATCTTGGCCTCCTCGCGAAATACCGAGTATTCGTGGGTGCTGCCGGGTGCAGACAATAGCCTCTTCACGCAGCACTTGCTGGCTGGGCTGCGGGGTGGGATCCCAAGTGATGATGGTCTGATACGCATTTTTGATCTCTTTGAGTATCTTCAGCCGCGGGTGACTGCGGATCAGCCCAACCAGCATCCTATCTTCAAAGCAGAGCTGGAGGAGAATTTCCCGGTCGGCCTCTACCTCGGCGGCGAGAAAAGTGTTGTGCCAAAAGATGAAGAAGGCTTTCGATACGATGCTTATATCAGCTACGTAGACCGCGAACCGGATGCCGGGTGGGTGTGGGATACGCTCAAGCCCCGTTTGGAAGACGCTGGCCTACGCGTGGCGGTCTCTTGTGACGTGGAAGCGCCGGGAGTAGCTCGGGTCGTGAATATCGAGCGTGGCATCACCCAGTCCAAGCGTACGATCGTCGTCTTGTCCGAAATGTATTTGGAAAACAATTTAGCAAATTTCGAGGCGGTCCTAGGTCAGTCAATGGATGTGCAGGAGGGAACTTACCGCCTGCTGCCAGTGAAAATTGCGCCGATTGACGAACGTCGATTGCCTCGGCGCTTAAGTATGCTGACGACGCTTGACCTTATTCATCCCTATCGTTCTGAGCGGGAGTTTGACCGCCTGATCCAGGCGTTGCAGGGAGCGTTACCGCGTCGGTAAGTTGGATTTGGGAGCCGACAAAGAAGCACCCTATGACCTTGTCTCCTCCCATGCAAACTGAGTCGCGTGAGCGACTATTGTTCATTGCGTGGGTGACCAACTTGGCCTGGATGCTGGTCGCCTCGAGAACAGTTAGCTCGGTATCCTGCACGGCAAGGAATAATCGCCCTTCCTCGTTGCGCACGCCATGACCGGAAAAATAAAGTAAAAGTAAATCATCTCGCTTGCGCTCTGTAAAGAATCGCGCGATGGCACGGCGAATCTTACCCTCACCTTCATTCAGCAGAACCTGCACATCGTCGAAAGCGGCAAGTTCAGGGCCGCCTAAAATGTGGGCGAACTCCTCCGCATCCTTGCTTGGCGCGGTGAGCTTTGCAAGCCTCGTATCCTGATATTCCGTATTCGCGATGACGAGGGCGAATTTGGAAGTCATTTCCTTTTCTTCTTCTGTTTCTTTTCCAACATCTCGACCAGTTCTTGCATTTCGCCGAACGAACCCTCGAATTCAATCTGCTGATCAGCCAGCTTTCCCTTGAATTTTATGGTGCGGTCCCTGTCTCGCAAACTCCAGGCCTGCAGAAATTCAAGGACTTTGGGCAGCATGGTTGGTAAGACGGCCAGAGCAATTGTCCCCGCTGTGATCGGGTCAACGCCCTTTGTTCCCCCTGGCGCGCTTCCGCCTGACGCCAAATGTGCCGACTCCACATCCAGATCCTTCAACTCTAGGAGCAACTGACGGGCCATGTGATCCAAGTCCTCGTCGGTACTTTCCAGCGAAGAAACAGTTAGATTGAACAGCAGGGCCTCAGATTCACTCATTGTCGCCTCCGCACGGTTGATAGCAAAATTATACGTCATTCTGTCCAATTTATGACCGCCTAGTTCATGTCCTTTTACCAGTCCAAGCAACTCATTTGTAGTTGTAAGGTTTCCATACTGTGCAAACTTACATACCGGGCGCTCTGTGATATTTCAGTCCCAAATTCTAAGAGCCTATCTCTAAACCTCACATTTGCGCCAGCAGATGATGGCGCAAGCGAAGTAGAGTAAGGACAAATAGTTGGAGGCTTTCTTTTCCCAACGGACCAGCAAGCGTCGAAAGCGATTGATCCATGAATGAGCCACTTCTACAATCCAGCGGCGCGGCTTGCGCCGTCCAGGCTGGCGCTTGCGTTTTTTTGCATTGGCTTTGTCGGGCACATGCAGGCGATAGCTGTGGGTCTGGGCTGTGGTGGCACAGGGTTCGCCGCTATAACCTTTATCCAACGACAAATGCTGTTCGACCATCTCTGGATCGGGGCGGGAAACGGGGATCGCCAACAGCGTCGTTTCCAACAACTTTCCGTCGGGGGTATTGGCGCCACTCGCCACCAACCCCAAAGGCAAGCCCTGCCCATTGACCAGCAAGCTGCGTTTGGTGCCGCTTTTTCCTCGATCGGTCGGGTTTGGGCCTGTTTTTTCGCCTCCCAACGGAGCTTTGGTGAGCGCACCATCCGCCGCCTGCCATTGCCAGTCAATCCCCTGGAGTTCGTCATATTCGAGCAGGCCCGCCTGCCACATGCGTTTGAACACGCCGGCCGCACCCAGCCTTGAAAGTAAACGACCACCGCCTATGGCGGTGGCTTTAGAGCCAGTACGCCTGGAAGGCGTGCTCTTACTGTACTTTTCTAATCGAACAACTTTCCTTGCACAGCCTCGGCTTGCTTTTCCTGTTTCTCCTGCCATTGGACATACTTGCGGATCTTCTCCTCATCCAGTCCAATCGTGCTGACACAGTACCCTCTGGCCCACAGGTGTCGTCCCCAGTATCGCTTCGCTAGACTTTCGTATTGTTGGAACAGCCGAATGGCCAACTTACCTTTCAGGTAGCCCATGAATTCTGACACTGCATACTTTGGCGGTATCTCCACTACTAGATGCACATGGTCTGGCTGCACATTCATCTCCAGCACCACTACCTGTTCCTTTGGCTTACACAGTTGATACACTTGTTGTTTGACATATTCTCCTAGCGCCTCCTTCAAGATCCGATAGCGATATTTTGGACAAAAGACAACATGGTACTTGCATTCGTACAGCGAATGTGATAACTTCCTGAAGCGTGAGGTCATGATGGGTCTCCTTTGGATTGTTGCACACCTTCCAGGGAGGCTCACCATACCCACGTTCAATTACGATTCACGGTAGAACCTTTTCATGGGACTCACTGCCATAGGCAGTGGTTTTATAAGCTAATAAAGTCGTGGTGCAGGCGCGTTTGAAAGGAGCCGGGATGCATTGGGCGCGCCCGCACGTCAATCCCATGCTGGCTTTACGCAACATCCATTGTTCCAACCGCTGGGCCGAAGCCTGGCAACAAATCTCGATCACCCTGCGCCAACAAGAACGAGCGCATTGCAAAGAACTTCACCAGAAACATAGGCAGATCCGCGCCGAACGCTTTCTGGCTCAAGTCGAAGAAAATGCGTTGCCTACTATCCTGGCGCCGGCCCCCACGCCCAGTTCACCGAAAAAAACTTCCCCAGCACCCCAGCCACCCCATACGCCTGCTCCCAGAACATCTATTCCTGCTCACAATCATCCTTGGCGGCGCTTACCCATTGGTCGAGCCCAGTTCTGGCCTGCTGATCATTTCACAAAAAATTGACGCCCACCCAAAGCTTGCTACGAAAAGCGAGCCTCCAACTTCGCTGCCATGGTCACCATCGATTCGATTTTGTATTCAGGCCTAGGGCAGCAAGTGGTCAAAGCCGTTTTCTTTTAGGTAATCAATGATCGCCTGTTCTGGAATGCGATATGTTCGATTTCCAAGCCGAATGGCAGGAATCTTGTTGTCTGAAATCCATCGATAAATGGTCTTTGTGCTGACCTTGGCCCAATCAGCAACTTCCTGAATGGTTAGTAAGTTCAATTGCTGGAGTTCGCCTGTTTGGAGCTTGTGTGTGGTCATAAATAATTCTCCCCGCCAGTTTCTCCAACTCCTCAATCCGAGCTTGTTGAGGATCCACCGTGCTCTCATTCTCAAAGACCTTGGAAGCATTGACCAGAAATTGGTTCTTCCAGTGAGACAACAGGTCTGGCTTCAAATTATTTATGTTCTCGACAGATCTCGGCTGCGCTCTTGGCTCCACTGAGAGCCTCCAGCACCACCTTCGCCTTAAATTCGGCACTGAAATTCCGTCTCGTACGCATTGGCACTCCTTCTTCGACAGTTTACCTTGTTTAGGCCCCCTGTCCAAGTTTCGGGGTGCACTACAAGCTTTTCACTTGAATGAATTCGATATCCGCTCTACACAGCATTGCAAAGGCAATAAGGATTAATCATGCGTCAGTATTCAGTTCACAAAAGAATATTCTTAAGCGCATACATTATACTTGAAAGTATTATACTTTCAAGTATAATGTCACTATATAATCCCAAGAAGGCAATATGAGATTCAAATTTCTAGATCGCCAGCACGAACTGGAACTACTAAACGACTTATGGAATTCAAAAAACGCTGAATTCCTCATCCTGTATGGGCGACGAAGGGTTGGCAAAACAGCCTTGCTCACGGAATGGATTCAGCGCACATCTCAGCGTTCATTATATTGGGTGGCTTCTCCTACCTCTTCAGCCTTGCAACTACGCTCCTTTTCTCAAGCGATCTACAATTTT